>NZ_JBICXA010000023.1:164656-200255 GCF_043200035.1 Streptomyces sp. NPDC048504 | reverse complement strand
CGGCGGGGGTGTGTTTTCGGCGGTTGGGGTTCGTGGCGTTGGGGGGTGGGGGGCGCAGCCCCAGGCGGGGTCGAAGGGGCGGCAGCCCCTGGAGGATGGGACGGGTAGGGGCGGCGGGGGCGAAAACCCCTCGGCCCACCCACCCGCACAGGCCACCCGAACCCGCCGTAGAACCCCACCCCCGCACCACCCCGTACGCTCACGACGAGACCCGTCGCCCGCCCCCCAGGATGCCCCGTGACCGCCACCCCCTTGCTCCCCGACCTCACCGCCCGAGCCAGGACCACGGCCCACGCGCGCACGGCCCCCTGCCCCTGCGGAGCGACCACCACCCTCACTGACCGCCCCGACGGCACAGTCGTCCGCCACGAAGACACGGTCGCGAAGGCCCACGCACCGCACACGGACCCCGCCGACCTCACCGCCCGCCTCACCACGGCCGCACGACTCCCCGGCATCCTCCTGCCCCCACTCGACCCCACCCCCCTCCACCTGCACGACCGCCTGGTGACGTGCTGGCCGTACGGCATCCCCGTGGACCCGGACGACCCGGACGCGGCCCCCTGGGAAGCGGCGGCCACCCTCCTCGCCCACCTCCACCGCACCCCGGCCCCCACCCCGCTCCCACCCATGCGAGGCCCCCTCAAGGCGGTCCGAGCGATCACCAGGCTCCGCGAGGCCGGCCCCCACCCCGCAGCCGCCCCCGTCCTGCGTGCCTGGACGCGACTCCCCTCCTGGGCCCGCGCGGAGGCCCTCCAGCCCGACACCACCACCCTCTGCCACGGCGACCTTCACCTCGGCCAACTCGTCCGCCACCCGGCCCCCGACGGCCCGTGGCTCCTGATCGACGTCGACGACCTGGGCGTAGGAGTCCCCGCCTGGGACCTCGCCCGCCCCGCAGCCTGGTACGCCTGCGGCCTGCTCCCACCCGACGAGTGGTCCCGCTTCCTCGCCGCGTACCGCGCGGCGGGCGGCCCCGCGGTCCCCAGCACCGGTGACCCCTGGCCCGCCCTGGACGTCCCGGCCCGCACCCTCACCGTGCAGACCGCCGCCCTGGCCATCGTCAAGGCGGTCGCCGCGGACCGGCCGCTCGACGAGGTGGAGCGGGCGGTCGTGGACGCGTGTGACCGAATGGGTTCCGTACCGGCCGAGTTGGCGCCCGGATCCGCGAAGTAGGGTGCAACCGACCGGGGTCGGACGGAGTCTGTCCTGGGGAAACACCAAGATGTACCGACGGGCGAGGAGTTGAGCCGAGCATGCAGTGTCCGAAGTGCCATGCGCCGATGCACACGTACAACCGCAACGGTGTCCAGATCGAGCAGTGCAGCAACTGCCGGGGGATCTTCCTCGACTACGGCGAGCTGGAGGCGCTGACCCGCGTGGAGTCGCAGTGGCAGCAGCCCGCCCCGCCGCCCCCGGGCCCGCAGGCCTACCCCGCCCCGTCCGCGCCCGCCTGGGGCGCCCCGCACGGCGGCGGTCACGGCGGTGGCCACTACGGCGGTCACGGCGGCCACCACCGGCACAAGAGCTTCGGCCACATGCTGTTCTCCAGCTGACCGGCACACGGAGAAGCCCCCGGACGCGGTGAGCGCCGGGGGGCTTCGGTGTGTGGACGATACTGGGATTGAACCAGTGACCTCTTCCGTGTCAGGGAAGCGCTCTCCCGCTGAGCTAATCGTCCTCGGGACCACGATCCGGGGATCGTGGGCGGTGCGTGCGCGATACTGGGATTGAACCAGTGACCTCTTCCGTGTCAGGGAAGCGCTCTCCCGCTGAGCTAATCGCGCGGGGATCCTTGCGGACCAGTGGACGATACTGGGATTGAACCAGTGACCTCTTCCGTGTCAGGGAAGCGCTCTCCCGCTGAGCTAATCGTCCTTGGAGGTGGAGACGGGATTTGAACCCGTGTAGACGGCTTTGCAGGCCGTTGCCTCGCCTCTCGGCCACTCCACCAGGAGCGTAGGGGTTCGGGAAGATCCCCCACTTCCTGCGAGCGGACGACCAGGTTCGAACTGGCGACCTCAACCTTGGCAAGGTTGCGCTCTACCAACTGAGCTACGTCCGCTTGTCGTTTCCGCTCGGCTTGCGCGTCGCGGCGACGAGTTGAACTCTAGCGGATTCCGGGGCCAGCACAAAAACGCGTTTGTGCAGCGTGCTGGCCTGCGACTACGGGAACACATGGTCGGGGCACCCGCGGTGACATGGCCGGGCAACCCGTGAGACACCCGCCATAGACTCGACGGCGTGTCCCGCCTCACCCCTCTCGCCCGTTTCGGCGGCCGTGTCGCCACCGGTCTCCTCGATGTCACCAGCGATCCCGCGGCCCTGGACTCCACCGGCTTCTGGGCGGTCGCGGCCGACTTCGAGGGCCGTCTGACCTGCGCGCGCTTCCGCGACGTACGGCACGAACCGGTCCCGGCACCCGTCCCCGGAGCCTGGCACGGCCCCGCGACCGAGGCCTGGACCTCCTCCCTCGACCGCGCCGCCTACACCGCCGGCGTCCGCCGCATCCGGGACCACATCGCGGCCGGCGAGGTCTACCAGGCGAACCTGTGCCGCGTCCTGTCCGCACCGGTCGCTGCCGACGCGGACGTGGACGCCCTCACCGCCCTGCTCGCACGCGGGAACCCGGCGCCGTACGCAGGAACGATCCGGCTGCCCGGGCACGGTGTCGAGATATCCACCGCGTCACCCGAACTGTTCCTGCGCCGCACCGGGCGGGTCGTCGAGTCCGGTCCGATCAAGGGCACTGGGCGGACGGAGCCGGACCTGCTGCAGAAGGACTACGCCGAGAACGTGATGATCGTGGACCTGGTCCGCAACGACCTCGGACGCGTGTGCGCCACGGGGACCGTGACCGTCCCCGACCTGTGCGTCGTGGAGAAGCATCCGGGGCTGGTCCACCTCGTGTCGACGGTACGAGGAGAGCTGCCCGCCGCTGCCGGTTGGCCGGAGCTGCTGGCCGCCGCCTTTCCGCCCGGGAGTGTCACCGGCGCGCCCAAGTCGAGTGCCCTGCGCATCATCGACGCCCTGGAGACCGCGCCCCGCGGCCCCTACTGCGGGGGCATCGGCTGGGTCGACGCGGACCGGGGGACCGGCGAACTGGCCGTCGGCATCCGCACGTTCTGGATCGACCGCGCGGACGGCATGCTGTGCTTCGGCACCGGCGCGGGCATCACCTGGGGCTCGGACCCCGAGGGGGAGTGGCGGGAGACCGAGCTGAAGGCGTCACGGCTGCTCGCGATAGCGTCGGGAGCGTACGAGGTGAGCGGAGAGGCTCTTTCATGAAGATCTGGCTCGACGGCGGGCTCCAGGACATCGAGTCCGCCCGTGTCTCCGTCTTCGACCACGGACTGACCGTGGGCGACGGCATTTTCGAGACGGTGAAGGCGACGGACGGCAAGACGTTCGCGCTGACCCGCCATCTCGACCGGCTGACCCGTTCCGCGCGCGGCCTCGGGCTGCCCGACCCCGACCTGGACGAGGTCCGGCGCGGCTGCGCGGCCGTCCTCGACGCCAACCCGATGCCGTTCGGCCGGCTCCGCATCACGTACACCGGAGGCCACGGCCCCCTCGGCTCCGACCGTGGCGAGCACGGCCCGACCCTCGTGATCGCCCTCGGCGAGGCGAGCCGCCGCCCCGACTCCACGGCCGCCGTCACGGTCCCCTGGACCCGCAACGAACGCGGCGCCCTCGCCGGCCTCAAGACGACTTCCTACGCCGAGAACGTCGTCGCCCTCGCCCGCGCCCACCAACACGGCGCCTCCGAGGCCCTGTTCGCCAACACGGTCGGCCAACTCTGCGAGGGCACGGGGTCGAACGTCTTCGTCGTCCTGGACGGCGAGCTCCACACCCCGCCGGTCACCTCCGGCTGTCTCGCCGGCATCACCCGCGCCCTGACCGTCGAATGGACCGGCGCCAAGGAGACCGACCTGCCACTGGACGTCCTGGAACGCGCCGACGAGGTCTTCCTCACGTCGTCGCTGCGGGACGTTCAGGCCGTCCACCTGGTCGACGAGCGTCAACTCCCGGGTGTGGCGGGGCCGGTGACAGCCAAGGCCATGCGCGTGTTCGACGAGCGGTCGGGCGACGACCTTGATCCGTAAATGCTGAATATATTCCGCTGACCTGGGGCTCCAGGCCGGGTAGAACACCATTGATGACCACGACCCTGCGGCCGACCGAGCCGCTTCAGCGCGAGGCCGACGGGACGCGTTCACGTCGCTACCAGGTGTGTGTGAACAGCCGTCCCGTCGGCTCGATACACCTCGGCACGAGTCCGTTCTTCGGCGACTCGGTGGCCCAGATCCTGGACCTGCGTATCGAGGAGCAGGACGGCCGACGCGGCCGGGGCACCGTGGCCGCGCTCGCCGCCGAGGAGGTGGCGCGGGGCTGGGGCTGCGAGCGGATCGAGGCATCCGTGCCCGCGGAGGCGGAGGTGGCGCTCAGGATGGCGACCAACCTCGGCTACGTCGTCCGCAACCGCCACATGGAGAAGCTGCTCGGCGACACCGCGCCCGAACTGCCCGCGGGGAGCCGGGGGCGGCCGATGACCCAGGAGGAGTTCGGTCCCTGGCAGGAGCTCGACACGGAGTCCTTCATCCAGAGCTGGACCGAGCGCGGGGTGCCCGAGTCGGAGGCCCGGACCAAGGCGCTGCGGGGCAACGCCACCCTGCTGCCCCACGGAGTGGACACCGCGAACATGGTCTTCAGTGTCCTGGAGCATGAGGGGACCGCGGTCGGCACGCTCTGGACGGGTCCCCGTGACGGCAAGGCCTTCGTCTACAAGGTCGAGGCCGACGCACGCCATCGGGGCAGGGGCCACGGCCGCACCCTGATGCTCCTGGCCGAGGCGCAGGGCATCGCGACCGGTCTGCCGGCGATCCGGCTGAACGTCTTCTCGGGCAACACCCCGGCCGAGCGGCTCTACGAGTCACTCGGCTACGAGACGGTCACCTACCACCTGTACAAGGGCCTGCTCTGAGGCTCGGTCCGAGGCTCACTCGCCCCCGGCGAGCAACCGGTCGGCGATCTCCTCGATGCGGGCGCGGAGCCCGTCCTGGCTCTTGCCGCCGTCGAGGAACTCGCCGCCGATGACGTACGTCGGGGTGCCGGTGACGCCGATGGCCTTGCCCTCGGCCTGGTCGGCGTCGACGATCAGGATGTGCCGGCCGTCGATCAGGGCGGTGTCGAACTCCTCGGCGTCCAGACCGAGTTCACCGGCCACCTCGACCAGGAAGGGTTCTCCCTCACGGTCCAGCTCCGCGACCCGGCCGAGCACGGCCTCGACGTAGTCCCAGCCCCGCCCCTGTTCCACGGCCTCCTCGGCGGCCTGCGCGGCGGCGAACGCGTGCTTGTGCTTCTCCAGCGGGAAGTGCCGCAGCCGCACCTCCAGCCGGTCGCCGTAGCGGGCCCGCAGGGCGCGTACATCGTCCAGGGCGGTGTCGCAGTCCGGGCACTGGAGCTCGCACCAGACGTCGAGGACGGGGGTGCGCACGGAGGGGAGGTCACTCATGGGCCCAGTCTCCCAGCCCCGGCCGCGCCGCCCAACCGGGACCACGGGCCGCACTCGTACGACGTCGACCGGCACCTGGGGAGGATGCGACCCGGAGATGTCCCTGATGTCCTACCGGGGCATGGCCTCGCGGGGACCGGACGGTGCAGGATGGAAGGGACGAAGTGCACGCTGCCCGACCGACCGCACGCTGCCCGACCCGAACGTGCCCGACCGGCGCTCGTGTGGACTGAACGTGCCCGACTCGCACCCGCGTGACGGGAGCGTGCCCGGCCGGACCGGGCGCGACCGAGATCTGCAGACCGAACGATGCCTGGAGGACCGGATGATTGCCGAGACCGTCTGTTCCGCCGTCTCCGCGGCCGGCCTGGGCATCGCGGCGGTCACGGCGTATCGCAAGCGTTTTCTCTCCGCCGCCCGTATCGCCGCCTATTCGCTGGTGCCGGTCGGCCTGGTGATGACCGGGGTCGTCGGCTGGGTGGCCGACACCGCGTTCAGTCCTACGGCCTGGGCGGGTTTCGTCGTGCTGGGCGGCGCCTGGCTGCTCTTCATGGGCACGCGTGCCGTGGAGCGCCGTCGTGGCGGTGGCGGCACCCGCAAGGAACGCAAGGCGGCCCGGGCCTCGGCCCAGCCGGACGCGGTGGCTCCGGCGGCCTCCGCCCCCTCCCTCGGTCCGGCCAAGCGCCCGGCGAACCGGCCCGCGGCCGCGCCCCGCGCGCAGAGCGGGGACGACTTCAGCGACATCGAGGCCATCCTGAAGAAGCACGGCATATGACGGTCGGACGGGACCGCGCCTGAAACGACACAGAGCGAGCCAGGTCCGCCGGTAAGCGTTCAGGAGTCGTCGCGACTCGAAACGGACATCACGGAATTCGGCGAACTCCCTCTCATAGCGGGCGTGTTGATCGCGCCAGGGGCCTCGGCTGCGTCATCATCGCCGCGAGATGCTGGACACGACACAGAGCGACGCCGCGCCGCCGAAGGACGAGCCGCGCGGGTGCCTTTTCGCCCTTTCCCAGCCACCGCTGATGATCTTCCTAGCGGTGATCGGGTGTCTGCTGCTCATGGCCTCGCTGCACGACCTGCTGATGCTGTGAGCCGTACTCGTGGTCCCCGACGTCACCCGCCGGGGGCCACGAACTCATCGATTCCTTCGTGCCGGGCCGCGCGGGGCCGGGCGTCAGCCCGTCGCTTCCTTGCGCCGCGCCCGGTACGCGGCCACGTGCAGCCTGTTCCCGCAGGTCCGGCTGTCGCAGTACCTGCGGGAGCGGTTCCGGGAGAGGTCGACGAAGGCGCGCCGGCAGTCCGGGGCCTCGCAGCGGCGCAGCCGCTCCTGCTCGCCGGCCACCACGAAGTAGGCGAGTGCCATCCCGCAGTCCGCGGCGAGATGGTCGGCGACCGAGGCGCCCGGCGCGAAGTAGTGCACATGCCAGTCGTAGCCGTCGTGGTCCGTGAGCCGGGGTGTGGTGCCCGCGGCGGCGACCAGGTCGTTGATCAGCCCGGCGGCGGTCCGTGGGTCCGGGGCCGAGAAGACCGCGGTGAACCGGCCGCGGATCTTGCGCACGGCGGAGAGGTCGAACTCCGACAGCACCCCGACATCGCTGATCTCGTGGTTTCGTACGAAATCCGCGAGCAGCGCGACATCCTGCAGTCCGTCCGGCGTCGCGGCGTCCTCCGGTGCGGTGTTCACCAGATCGACCACGGTGTCGAGGGCGCACCGGGTGTCGTGGGTGATCAGCACGTTTCGCTCCCTGGCCTGGGGGTCGGGCGGGCGCCCGCCGATGCTGGCCGATGGTAGTGGCTTCCCGGAGGGCGGCCCCATGTCTCTATGAACGGCACCGCGCCCGTCGCGGTTCCCCGGGCCGCGGAGGGCCCCCGGACGACGGACCGCGGGGGAGTCGCCGGGGCCCGGGTCGGCACGCGCACCGGCGCCGCCCCCGCGACGAATCGCGGCGACGGCGCCGGTGTGTGCCCTATGCGGTTGTCTGTGCCCGAGCCGTCTCCCCGAGTTCGGACGGCGCCGGGCGGCTTGGTCGGGACCTCGCTCTAGCTCTCCGCCAGGATGTGCGACAGCTCCTGATCCAGGTCGAAGTGCCGGTGCTCCGTGCCAGGTGGCACGGCGGCGTCCGTCCGCTTCAGGAAGGACTCCAGAGCCCGCGCGGGAGCCTCCAGCAGGGCTTCGCCCTCGGGAGAGCTCAGCGCGATGCAGACGACGCCCTGACCGTGACTACGGGATGGCCAGACTCGGACGTCGCCGGTGCCGGTGGGCCGGTGGAGGCCCTCCGCGAGAAGGTCGCGGGCGAACACCCACTCGACGGTCTCCTCGGCTCCGGTGTGGAAGGTGGCGTGCACGGCGTAGGGGTCGGCCGTGTCGTACCGCAGGCCTGCGGGGACAGGCAGGGATGACTCGCTCGACACAACGAGGCGCAGGTGCAGCTCGCAGCTGACCGTGGTGTTCATAAGCGCCAGGGCCTTTCGCTCAGTGTGCGCTCGGGGATTCGCACGTCGGCGAAATCGACATGCCACCTACGGTGCCGTTGTAAACCCCTCTGAGTGTTTTGCGTGCCTTTACGTAACTCTTCCGGCCGAGGGCTCGATCGCGCGGTGCGGCCATTCCGGTGACTGGTTTCCCTCGGGTAGGGTTTGTCCGTATGAATACGGGGAGTGACGAGCCGGGTGAGGTTGTCGTGACGTCGGACGGGGCTGCCGACGAGACGCGGGCGGACGGGGCGCGGGACGGGCTCGGTTCCAAGGCGCCGGAATTCATCAAGGCACGCCGCGCGCTGCATCTGAGCTGGCAGGTCGGCGTCTTCGTCATCGGCCTCGCGGTCGTCGTCGCAGGCGTCATCATGCTGCCGCTGCCGGGACCCGGCTGGGTCGTGATCTTCGGCGGCATGGCGATCTGGGCGACCGAGTTCGTCTGGGCCCAGCTGGTGCTCCGCTGGACGAAGCGCAAGGTGACCGAGGCGGCGCAGCGCGCGCTCGACCCCGCCGTACGCCGCCGCAACATCGTCCTGACCTCGATCGGCCTGGTCATCGTGGTCGCCCTTGTCGGCATCTACGTCTGGAAGTTCGGCGTCGTGATGCCCTGGAAGATCAAGGACCAGTGACCCGCTGACGGTCTCCGGAGGCCTTCCGGTGCTGGTCGGGGCACCCGCTGACATGGGGTAATGTTCTCCGTGCGCCCGGGCGATTAGCTCAGTGGGAGAGCGCTTCGTTCACACCGAAGAGGTCACTGGTTCGAACCCAGTATCGCCCACCCGGACCGACGGCCCGCCTGTGATCACACAGGTGGGCCGTCGTCGTTCAGTCACCGGACCGCGCCGTCAACTCTCCACCGCGCAGGCGTTTTTCGGCCGCCCGGCGTTCGGGCACGGCGGGCCGCTTGCTGTTCGGCCGACCGGCCACACGCTCCTCACCTGCGGTGTCCGTCCCGTCGCTCCGGCAACGCGCCCGGCGGCGCCGTCGTAGCACTCGGCCGGTCCACAAGAAAATCCTGTCCGAATCATTGACGCACCCCGAGGGTCTCCGTACCTTGTGCCAGCAAGCGCTTACTTGAAACGATTCATGCAGGTGGCAACGACGCTACGGGGAGGGCCCATCATGGGAACCGGCACGAATGTGGAGAGGCGTACGGTCCTGAAGGCCGGCGGGGTCTCGGCGGTCACGCTGGGGCTGGCGGCGACGGGGTGCGGCGGGAACGACGGCACGTCCGCGGACGGGAATGTGACGATCCGTTACTCGTGGTGGGGTGCCGAGGAGCGGGCGAAAAAGATCAACCAGTCCATCGCGCTCTTCGAGAAGAAGTATCCGAAGATCAAGGTGAAGACGGACTTCCAGGACTATCCCTCTTTCTGGGAGAAGTTCCAGACGCAGGCCGCGGGCGGAAATCCACCGGACGTATTCCAGAACGCTGTGGGATTTCTTCGGAAGTACGACAAGAGAGGCATCCTGCTCGATCTCAGGCCACAGATCGACGCGGGGAATCTGAGCCTGGATCACTTCCGCGCGGGTGTCGTGAAAGTCGGCGAGGTCGACGGCAAACAGCTCGGTGTTCCGGTCGGTTCGAACACCATGGCGCTGGTCATCGACAAGAAGGTCTACGCGAAGGCGGGCATCGACCCCACGGCGGGCTGGACCTGGGACGAGTACTTCAAGGCCCTCAAGACGATCCACGACAAGACCGAAGTCCCGGGGGACACGGGCTACTTCAGCATCATGTACCTGTACGACCTCTACCTCCGGCAGAACGGCAAGGCGTTCTTCACCAAGGACGGACTCGGTTTCGAGGAGTCGGATCTGATGGAGTGGTGGACGGACGGATACGGCCGGGTGAAGGCCGGGATCGTCACCTCCCCGAAGGTCGTCGCCCAGGACACCCCCAAGTCCTCGCTCTCGGCCGGACACGGCGCCTCGGAATTCACCTGGGACAACTTCACCGTCCGCTACACGGCGGAGGGCACCAGCGACTACGGCCTCGCGCCGATCCCCACCACCGACGGCAAGGACACCGGCCAGTACCTCGCGTCCCTGATGCTCAGCGGCTCCGCGCGCACCAAACACCCGAAGGAGGTGGCCCAGTTCATCGACTTCATGGTCCACGACCCCGCGGTCGGCAAGATCATGGGCTACGACCGGGGCATCCTCGCGACCACCGACCAGTACGACGCGTTCAAGCCGACCGACACGGTCCAGAAGGAGATCGCCCAGTACGAGGTGGACACCGCCAAGGCCGGTGTCCTCGGGACGATCACCCCGCACCCGTCCGGCGCCGACACCGCCGAGTCCGCCTTCCTGCGCATCGGCGGGGACATGGCGCTGGGCAAGACCAAGGTCGGCGACGCGGTGAAGCAGTTCTTCTCCGAGGCGCAGGCCGCCTTCTCCGCCTGATGGGAACCGCCGTGACGCTCGTCAAGGACGCTCCGCCCGACGCCCGGCCGACCCGCTCAGCAGCCCCCGCCGACCTGAAGCGGCGGGGGCGCCGCGAGAACCTCGCCGGCTACCTCTTCATGTCCCCGTGGATCGCCGGCTTCCTGCTGCTGACCGCGGGCCCCATGGTCGCCTCCCTCTACTTCGCGTTCACCGACTACAACCTCTTCAACAGCCCCAAGTGGATCGGCTTCGACAACTTCACCCGAATGTTCGACGACCCCCGGTGGCAGAAGTCGGTCGAGGTGACGGCGAAATACGTTGTCATCGGCACCCCGCTGAAACTGCTCCTCGCCCTCGGCGTGGCCATGCTGCTCGCCCAGAGCCGCCGCGGCCAGGCCCTCTACCGGGCGGCCTTCTACGCCCCCTCGCTCATCGGCGCGAGCGTCTCGATCGGCTTCGTCTGGCGGACGCTCTTCTCCGACGGCGCCGTGGTGGACCGTACGCAGTCGTTGTTCGGCTCCCATGTCGGCGGCTGGGTCGGCGACCCCGACTGGATCCTCTACTCCCTGGTCGCGCTCACCGTCTGGCAGTTCGGCGCACCGATGGTCATCTTCCTCGCCGGGCTCAAGCAGGTCCCGAGGGAGCTGTACGAAGCCGCCGCGATGGACGGGGCCGGCCCCTTCCGCCGGTTCTGGAACATCACCCTGCCGATGATCTCCCCGGTCCTGTTCTTCAACGTGCTGCTGGAGACCATCCACTCCTTTCAGATCTTCGGCTCCGCGTACGTCGTCTCCAACTCGCAGTGCGGACCGGCCGACGCCACGCTCGTCTACACCTGTTACCTCTACCAACAGGGCTTCAAGAACGCCCAGATGGGCTTCGCGTCCGCGATGGCGTGGATGCTGCTGCTCGCCGTGGCGCTCGTGACGGCCGTCCTCTTCTGGTCGCAGAAGAAGTGGGTGCACTACGAGGAGGACGTCCGATGAGTGCCGGCACCGTCTCGAAATCCCCGGGGCTTGGGCGCAAGCGCACCGGCTCGCTCGTCTGGCACGTCGGGGCGCTGGCCGTCCTCGCCGTCGTCCTCTACCCGGTCGTCTGGGTCATCGGCGCCTCGTTCAAGCCGAGCAAGGACGTCATCAACAGCCTGCAGCTCTTCCCCGGGCACCCGATCCTCGCCAACTTCAAGGGCCTGGCCAAGGGCATCGCCGACATCTCGATCTGGACCTTCTTCCAGAACTCCCTCTTCTACGCCCTCGGTTCGGTCGTCGGCATCCTCATCTCCTGCTCCCTGACGGCCTACGCCTTCGCCCGTATCCGGTTCGCCGGCCGCAACCTGCTCTTCTCGCTGATGATCGGCACGCTCCTGCTGCCGTACCACGTGCTGCTGATCCCGCAGTACGTGATGTTCCAGAAGCTCGAACTGGTCAACACCTACGTCCCGTTGCTGCTCGGCAAGTACCTGGCGACGGAGGCCTTCTTCGTCTTCCTCATGGTGCAGTTCATGCGGAACCTGCCGAAGGAACTGGACGAGGCCGCCCGGCTCGACGGCTGCGGGCACCTGCGCATCTACTGGTCGATCGTGCTGCCACTGTGCCGGCCCGCGCTCATCACCAGCGCGATCTTCACCTTCATCAACGCCTGGAACGACTTCATGGGCCCGCTGATCTACCTCAACGAGCCCGGGAAATACACGGTTTCACTGGGCCTGATGATGTTCCGCGACTCCGACGGCGTGGCCGCGAACTACGGCGGCATGATCGCGGTGTCCCTCGTCGCGCTGCTGCCGGTGCTGCTGTTCTTCCTCGCCTTCCAGCGGTACCTGATCGACGGTATGGCGACCTCCGGACTGAAGGGCTGAGACGGTGGCCGAAGCACGCGTGAAGGCACGCAGGGAGTCGGTCTTCGCCGAGCGGTTCGGGGTGTTCGCCGAATGTCTGCTCACCGGGGTGTGGATCGCCGTCGCGTCGGCGGGAGTTGTCACGTATCCCGCCGCGTTCGCCGCCGGGGCCCGGCACTTGAGGCGTCGTACGGGTCATGTGGGCGGCGGCTGGCGGGAGTTCGTCGCGGACTTCCGGGTGGCGGTGCGCGGCGGGTGGGTCGTCGGGGTTGCCGGGTGGGGCGTGGTGGCCGCCGTACGGGTGGACGTCCAGGCCGTGCGTGCCGGGCTGCCCGGTGGGCAACTCGTCGGCGCTGTCGGGGTGTTCGCGCTGCTCGGGATCGTCGTCGCCGGGATGCGCGCGGCGGCGGTGTGGGCGCCGGGGGACACCTGGCGGGCGCTCCTCGCCGAAGCCGGCCGTCGTACGGTCCTCGACCCTGCCGGTTCCTTCCTGCTCGTCGGCGGGCTGGTCCTCGTCGGCTGTTCCGCCCTGCTCATCGCACCGTTGGCGGTCCCCGTGCTGGGGGCCGTGGCCGCGGCGGCCGTCGCCGTCGAGGAGCGGTACCGGCACCGCTGACGAGCGAGGTCCGCGCGTCTGTTCGGAGCGCCGTACCTCTATCTGTCATGCCCCTGACCATTCGCACATGACGAACGCTTCCCGCACGGAAAGGAAAGCCATGTCTCCCCTTCCCCGCAGGTCCCTGCTCAAGGCGGCCGCCGTCGCCGGAGCCGCCGCGCAGTTCAGCTGGGCGCTAGGAGCGAAGGACGCCCAGGCCGCGCCCAGAGCCGCCGCGGCCGACGGCGACCCGGTGACCCTCGACTGGCTGGAGGACGGCGGTCTCGGCGCCGCGCCCGGTTCGACGGTCGGTGTGCCGTGGCCGATGGGCACCTACCAGGAGGACCAGACCTTCGCGCTGACGGACGCCGAGGGTACGGCCGTGCCGGTGCAGTCCTGGCCGATCGCCTACTGGCCGGACGGATCGCTCAAGTGGACGGCCCACGCGGTGAGTTCGGGCTCCGGCAAGCTCACCCTCACAGCCGGGGACACGGCCGCCCCCGACAAGAAGGTCACCGTCGACAAGAGCGGCGGCACCATCGACGTGTCGACCGGGGTCATCACCGCGAAGATCGGCAAGAACGGCTCCACCCTCATCAAGTCGGTCACCCGGGGCGGCACGGAGATCGCCAAGAACGGCCGTCTCGTCCTCATCCGGCAGCCCGAGATCGAGGACGAGGACCAGGGCGCGGTGAAGACCGAACGCTTCGACGGGGTGATTGGCGAGGTCACCGTCGAGCAGGACGGGCCGGTCCGTGCCGTCGTCCGCATCGACGGCAAACACCGCAAGGGCGGCCGGAGTTGGCTGCCGTTCTCGATCCGGCTCTACTTCTACGCGGGCGCCGACTCCTTCCGCATGGTGCACACGATCACCTACGACGGCACGGTGGAACCGGGCAAGGCCAGCGGCGACTTCATTCGCGGCCTGGGGGTTCGCTTCACTGTGCCGATGAGGGACGCGGCCTACGACCGCCACATCCGCATCGGCGGCGAAGGAACCGGCCTGCTGCGGGAGGCAGTTCAAGGCATCACCGGCCTGCGCCGCGACCCGGGCGCGACCGTCCAGGCGGCCCAGTACGCGGGCCGGAAGCTGGCCGATCCGTCCACCTGGGACCAACGCGTCACGAGCCGCCTCCAGTACATCCCCAAGTGGGGCGACTACACCCTCTCCCAGCTCTCCGCCGACGGCTTCACCCTGCGCAAGCGCACCACGAAGGGCTACGGCTGGATCCCCGCCGGCGGTGGCGGACACGCCTCCGGGTTCGGGTACGTCGGCGGGGCGAGCGGCGGATTCTCCTTCGGGCTGCGGGACTTCTGGGAGAAGTTCCCCGCGCAGCTCGACATCCGCGACGCCCACACCGACGAGGCGGAGGTCACCCTCTGGCTCTGGTCGCCCGAGGCCCAGCCGATGGACCTGCGCTTCTACCACGACGGCATGGGCCAGGACACGTACGCCAAGCAGCTCGAAGGCCTGGAGATCACCTACGAGGACTACGAGCCCGAGTTCGGCACCCCGTACGGCATCGCCCGTACCTCCGAACTCCTCTTCTGGGCCAACGAGTCGACGCCCACACCCGAGACCCTCGCCCAACAGGTGGACGCCCTCAGGGTGTTGCCCCAACTCGCCGCCCCACCACAGCAGTTGATCAAGTCCAAGGTCTTCGGCCCCGGCCTCTACTCCGAGCCCGACCGCTCCACCACCGCCAAGACGAAGATCGAGGACCACCTCGACTTCCTCTTCACCTACTACAAGGACCAGGTGGCGCAACGCCGTTGGTACGGCTTCTGGGACTACGGCGACTTCATGCACTCGTACGACACCGTGCGCCACCAGTGGCGGTACGACATCGGCGGCTACGCCTGGGACAACTCCGAGCTGTCGCCGGACATCTGGCTCTGGTTCGCGTACATCCGCTCGGGCCGCTCGGACATCTTCCGCTTCGCCGAGGCGCTCACCCGGCACACCGGCGAGGTCGACGTCTACCACCTCGGCCAGTGGGCCGGGTTGGGCACCCGGCACGGCGTCCAGCACTACGCCGACAGCGCCAAGCAGCAGCGCATCGCCAACACCACCTACCGGCGCTACTACTACTTCCTCACCGCCGACGAACGTGTCGGCGACCTCATGGCCGCCAACGTCGATTCCGACGAGACGTTCCTCGTCCTCGACCCGATCCGCAAGATCCGCACCGCGCCGTACACCCCGGACCGGCACGCCCTGTCGATCGGATTCGGCACGGACTGGAGCGGGTTGGTGTCGGCGTGGCTGACCGAGTGGGAGCGCCGGGGACCCAAGTGGGAGAAGGCCAAGGCTCGTGTCCTGTCGACGATGGAGACAATCGCCGCCCAGCCCAACGGATTCGTGCAGGGCAGCGGGCTGTACGACCTCGACACCGGCAAGTTCGCCGTCGCCTCAGCGCCCGTGGTCTCCGTCTCGCACCTCTCGGCCGTCTTCGGCCTCAACGAGCTGTGCGCGGAGCTGATCCACCTGGTCGACATGCCCAAGTTCAAGGAGGTGTACATGGATTACTGCCGCTACTTCAACGCCTCCAAGACGGAACAGGCGGCACGCTACGGCTCCAACTTCGGCACCCTGCTGCTCTTCCAGGGCCATTCACGCCTCGACGCCTACGCCGCCGTACAGCTCGGCGACGCGACGCTGGCCAAGCGCGCGTGGACCAAGTTCTACGGCTCCGACGGCTACATGGAGTCGTCCCCGTGGAAGACGGAGCCGCTGACCGGCCCGGTAACGCTCGTCCCGGGCAGCGAGGCCGCGTGGGTGTCCTCGAACGACACCGCGCTGTACGGCCTCGCCGCCATCGAGAATCTGGCACTGCTCGGCGACAAGATGCCCTAGCACAGGTCTAGTTCATCCTTCCCAGCACCTCCCGCACCCGCCGGGCGTCCCGGATCCGCTGCTCGTACGTCGCGCCGAGTGCGAGCAGCAGGGCTCCGGCGAGGGCGGGAGGTGCCCAGCGGGGCAGGGCGCCGACGGCCTGGGCGAGGTACGGGGCGAGTTCGTGCAGCGTGTCCAGCACGAGGGTGGCGCCGCCGAGGAGGAGCGGCGCCTGGAGGCGGTGCCGCGCGCCGATCAGTGTGACCAGCAGTGCGGCCGTGCCCAGCAGCAGCGGGCGCGTCCAGTGCGCGTCGGCCCAGGCCGCGAGGAGGCTCGGCGCGAGCGTGGCGGCGAGCCCGGAGCCGTACGCCGTCCAGGACGAGGCGGTCGGGTCGCGGCGCCTGCGCAACGCGCCCACCAGCAGCGCCGGGACGGTCACCGGCAGCGTGTACGCCTCGGGGCTGCCGACGTCCCACGCGGACAGCCGCACCCAGGTGGCGACGACGAACAGGGCGACGGCCGCGTAGCCGAGGTTCCTGCGCTCGGGCCGTAGCGCCGTGCCGGCCGCGATCACTCCGCACAGGGCCAACACCAGGGCGAGCATGGGCAGTTCGGCCCCGGCGAGACCGACCGCGACCATGCCTGCGGCGGCCCCCGTGATCTCGGCGGCCGTCCTGGTGGCCGGGTCACCGATACGCGCGGCGAGCAGTGCGGCGGTCGCCGGTACGGCGAGTACCAGCAGCGCGATGTGCTGCGGCTGCCAGTCGAGGGCGGCGCCGACGGCGCAGGCGAGGGCCGTGGCGTACCCGATCGAGGCGGCGGCGGACGCCGGTGCGAGTCGGCCGCGTCGGGCGGCCACCGCGAACACGGCGGTCAGGGACGCGAGTACGGCGAGCGTGGCCGACTCCGTGGCCAGGGAGAGGGCTGCCAGGCTGAGGGAGGCGAGCAGGGCGAGGAGTGTCGCGGCGCGGTGCGCGAGGGCGAGAAGGGCGATGATCGCGAGCGCCTGCGTCAACAGGCTGACGCTGTACGGAAGTTGGAGTGTGGTCGGGACAGTGATCGCCGTCGCCCAGGCCAGAGTCAGTGCGGCGATTCGCGCCTGGGGCTGCCACTCGGCGTTGCGGACCGTGCGGGCCAGGACCGCCGTAACCACCGCGAGCACCAGGGGAGTTGTGGTGGCATGCGCCGGCCAGAAGGCGCCCATCGCCGCCGCGTTCCGGGCGTCGCCCGGGACACCGGACCAGGGGTGCGACAACCACGCGGCCGGACCGAGCAGTGTGACCCCGACGACCGGCAGCGTCCACAGCACCGCGCTCGCCTGTACGGCGCCGGAGGCCCAGCCGAGACCGTGACGTACGGGCTCGGGGAGCCGACCCTGGACAAGCGCCAACAGGGCGACCCCACACGCCAGATACCCGGGAACCGTCCAGTCGGCGGGCAGCGACGTACGCAGCATGCCACCGAGCGCGGCGACCAGGAACAGGCCGCCCGCCGCGGCCGTACTCGTCCTCAGCCCCCGGCCGGTCGCCAGCCACGCGGCGCCGAACGCGCCCGACGCCGCGAGGGCGAAGAGCGCCGCCGCACGGGCGGCGGCGCCCGGACCGGTCGCGTCCAAAGAGATCACGCCGGCTGCCAGCACGCCCCAGCCCCCCATGCCGAACGCGCCGCCGGCGGCGACGAGACGAACGGCCTTCGGGGAGACCCGGAGCGCGACAACCATGTCGGTCACGGCGGTCAGCAGCAGCGCGGCCGTGATCGTGTGCGGGCCCCCGCCGACCGCGATCGCCCAGAGAAGCAAGGGGAGTTGGGCGACCGCGAGCGCGGCGGGGAGGGGGAGGAGAAGGGGCCGTGAGGTGGATGGTGCGGTGGTCGGACCGGAGCGGGTGACGGTCGGGCCCGGGAGCGCGGCGAGGCCGGTGCCGTACGCCGCCCAGACCGCCGTCAGCACCGTCGCCGCCGCTGCCGCGAACGTCACGCCGTCCCCGGCCGGGAACGCGACCTCGTGCAGCGCGTAGGCGTCCAGCACCGTCAGCACGAGACCGAGGCCCGCTAGCGACTCGGCCGTGGAGCGCAGGCCCCGGCACAGCAGCACGACGGGTGCGCCGAGCGCCGCCAAGGTCACCGCGCCGAGCACCAGCGCCCGGCCGGCGATTCCCATGCTGCCCCAGCTGACCAGCGTGAACGCGATCGCGGCGAGGGTGAGCAGGGTGGCGCCGAGCAGGAGCAGCACGTTCTGCACGCTCGGTGCGGTGGCCTCCCGCCGGGGTGGTGCGGCGGGCGGCGACAGCACGGGCGCGGACCGGACCGGCTGGAGCGCGGTCAGCAGCCAGGCTCGCCGGTGCAGCAACTGGGCGCGGCGCGCGTCCAGTTGGCGCAGCTCGGCGTCCAGAATCCCCAGCTCCACGGCCGGGGGCGGAATGTGCGTCATGACTCGGAGTGTGGTGCCCGTCACGTCGTACGACATGAGTACGCGTACTCAAACGCGCCTGGTGGCCGGGAGACGGGCCCGGGACCGGGCAGACTCCCGCCATGGACTGGACCCGTTACCGCTTCCGTGCCCGCTGGTCCCTGCCCGCTCCGCCCGCCGTCGTGTACCCGGTCCTGGAACGGGCCGAGGACTATCCCCGCTGGTGGCCGCAGGTACGCGAGGTCGAGCGGATCGACGACACGACCGGCCTCATCCGCATCCGCGCGAGCCTGCCGTACGTCCTGACCTTCACCGCGCGCGAAGTGCGGCGCGACCCGGTCGCCGGGGTGCTGGAGATCGCGATGACCGGTGACCTGGTGGGCTGGGCGCGCTGGACACTCACCGCCGACGGCCCCGGCACGCTCGCCCGCTACGACCAGGAGGTCGACCTGAACCGACCGCTGCTCAGGCGGTTCGCCGTACCCGGGCGGCCGGTGTTCCGCCTCAACCACGCGCTGATGATGCGGGCCGGACGGCGCGGGCTCCTCGCACACCTGGCAGCGGTCTGACGGAAGCGGTTTGAAGGAAACCGGCGGGGGCCTGTATTGTTCGGTGCGTTCCCGGGCGATTAGCTCAGTGGGAGAGCGCTTCGTTCACACCGAAGAGGTCACTGGTTCGAACCCAGTATCGCCCACCGGGAAAGGCCGGTCCGCAGCAGCGGACCGGCTTTTTGTTGTGCCTGTGCGGTTATGCGGCCTCCGCCGTCAAGTCCGGGCGCAGTGGCCACGACTGGTCCACCGACTCCGGAGTGCCGCTGCGCGCGAACCACGCCTGGAGACCGCGTGCCTGGGCCGCGTGCCACGTCGACTGCAGGGTGTGCAGCTCGGCGGGGGACAGGCGTTCCAGGCGGGTCGCGAAGCGGCGGCCCAGGGCGCGGACCACCTCCAGGGAGGCCAGCGCGTCCGCGCCCGCGTCGTGCGCGCCCTCCAACTCGACGCCGTAGTGCGCGCACAGGTCGGTGAGAGTGCGGCGGCCCTTGCGGTAGCGGTCCAGGTGTTTGTCGAGGACCCGGGGGTCCAGGACCCGCAGGGGCGTCGACTCGAACCACTGGTCCAGCGAGCACGCGCGATGCCGGCGCAGTTCGCGGTCCAGCAGGGTCAGGTCGAACGGTGCGTTCATGACCACCAACGGGCGTCCCATCGCGGCCTGTTCGGCCAGCTCGTCGGCTATCTCGCGCATCACCGGCGCAGGCCAGCGGCCGTTGCGCTGAAGATGCTCATCCGTCAGTCCATGGATCGCCGTCGCCCCGGCGGGCACCGGCACCCCCGGGTTCACCAGCCACCGGACCGCCCGGGGGCGGGTGCCGGGGGCGTCCTGGACGACGACGGCGGCCGACACGATGCGGTCGGTCTCCACATCCACGCCCGTGGTCTCCGTGTCGAACGCGGCCAACGGGCCCTCGTACCAGCACGTCATACGTACACAACTCCTCGTTCACCCACGGCAGCTGACGTACCGTCTTCTGCCTGTTTGGTGATACCCGGGCTGTTTGCGCCGTACGCCGGAAGGACACAACAGGAGTGCGGGTCTTTGCAGTTCAGCGACCCGATCAGGCATTCAGCACAGCAATTCACCTGAACTTGGAAGGCTGTTGGCCATGGTGATAGCGCAGCCCGAGCGGGGCGGGCTGCTGCCCGAACGGACGGCACCCCATCGCGGATCGCTCGCCACCACCGCCTGCATGGAGACACTGCAGGTGGGCTATCTGCACGCCGTCGCCGCTGCGGCCGGCTGCTCGCTGTCGCAACCCTTTCCGGACAACGGCATCGACTGGCACGTCAGTCACGGCTCGCCCGGGCACACGGTGGACGACGAGGTCACGATAAAAGTGCAGCTCAAGTGCACTTACCAGATCCCGCCGAATCCACCGGGACGTTCCTTCTCCTTCACACTCGACAACGACCATCTGCGCAAGCTCGCCCGCACACCGGTATCGGTGCACAAGATCCTGGTCGTCATGCTCGTCCCGCGTTCCCAGGACGACTGGCTGCGCGCCAGCCACGACCGGCTCGACCTGCGGCACTGCTGCTACTGGGTCAACCTCGCCGGTCACGCGATCACCGGCAGGACCCGGACCACCGTGCGAATACCGACCTCGCGCATCTTCGACGACCGGGCGCTGTGCGAGATCATGACGCGGGTCGGGACGGGAGGCAGGCCATGAGGCACCGCTCGGTCGAGGAACACCTGCGGACGGTACGTCCGCATCCCGACGACCATGCCGCCGACGCGGCGTGGGACCGCGCCCCCGAACCCGCCCAGGTCGACCCCGGCGTCCTCGCCGCCCTGCTGCGCCGGCACGGCTGGCAGCGGCGCGGCGGCGCCGCCGGACGGTACGGCCGCTGGACCCCACCCGGGCCCGGCGGCTCGGGCACCAGCCTGCTGGTCCCCGAGAGCCGGGCCTTCCCCGACAGCGACGACCTCCTCGGCGAGGCGCTCATCGCGCTCGCCCGCAGCAACACCCCCTCCGCCCGCGAGGTCCTCGTCGGCCTCGCCGTGCCGAGCGACGAGATCCGCTGGTGGCGCGACATCCCGACCGGACCGGCAGGGGCCGCGTCCTGGACGGTCGAGGAGCAACTCCGCGCCGCCGCCCGCCAGATGCTGCTCGCCGCCGCACTCGCCACACGCGCGCGTGCCGGTTACTACGGCGCCCGCCACCGCCGCCCCGCCGCGGCATCCCTGGAACACGTCCTCGTCGGCTCCGCACCCGGCGGCCGCCAGCTCACCGCGTTCGTCCCCGTCGATACCGGCCGCGCCCTCGCCGTACGCCTCCACCAGGCCCTGTACGCCACCCGCGAGGCCATCGACTACGAGCGGGCCACCGGCGGCATGGACGCCTTCGACGGAGCCGTCGAGGCAGGCGTCAGCCGGGAGTTGACCGAGGCCGTCGTCGCGCTCGTGCGTGGCACGGAGGGTGCCCGGATCGCCGTCGAGTGGGCGCCCGGCGCGGGTGTCCCCGAGGGCTGTGCCGCGCCCGCCGAGGCCGTCGAGTTCTCGCCCGGCGACCTGCCCGTGCTGCGCGCGGCCGGGGCCCGCTATCTGCGCGAGGAGCCGGCCATGCCGGTGCGCATCACCGGTTCGGTGGTGCGGATGCGCAGGTCGGGGCCGCGCGGCGAAGGCACCGTACGGATGCAGGTGATCGCCGGCGCCGAGGTCGGGCACGTCCGGATGACCCTGGACGAGGAGTCGTATCGCATAGCTGGGCACGCCCACCTCGTCGGGCTGCCGGTGCGGGTGCACGGGCGGCTGGAGAGCCGGGGCGGCTTCCGCCGGCTGACCGGCGCCTCCGGGGTCGTACCCGTACAGGTGGACGAGGCGGAGCGGGACCGGCTGATGAAGTCCCTCCAGGAGAACCTCGACTTCTTCGAGGAGGCGTGCACCGGGGAGGACTGAGGGAGGGGGGAGTGCGGCAACCGTTTCGCGGTGGGCACCGTAGGGTCGGTACGATCCCCTATTGCGCGCGCTCACGGTATGGCGCCGCATCCACCCTGCAGTCAGGAGAGACCGGTGTCAGACGTCCGTGTGATCATCCAACGCGATTCCGAGCGGGAAGAGCGCACGGTGACGACGGGCACCACGGCCGCGGAGCTCTTCGCCGGCGAGCGCTCGATCATCGCCGCTCGCGTGGCCGGGGAGCTCAAGGACCTGGCGTACGAGGTGAAGGACGGCGAGGAGGTCGAGCCGGTCGAGATCTCCTCCACCGACGGCCTCAACATCCTGCGCCACTCCACCGCGCACGTCATGGCGCAGGCCGTGCAGGAGCTCTTCCCCGAGGCCAAGCTCGGCATCGGCCCGCCGGTCAAGGACGGCTTCTACTACGACTTCGACGTCGAGCGGCCGTTCACGCCCGAGGATCTCAAGGCCATCGAGAAGAAGATGCAGGAGATCCAGAAGCGGGGGCAGAAGTTCTCGCGCCGCGTGGTCACCGACGAGGACGCCCGCGAGGAGCTGGCGAACGAGCCGTACAAGCTCGAACTCATCGGCATCAAGGGCTCCGCGTCCACGGACGACGGCGCGGACGTCGAGGTCGGCGGCGGCGAGCTGACGATCTACGACAACCTCGACGCCAAGACCGGCGACCTGTGCTGGAAGGACCTCTGCCGCGGTCCGCACCTGCCGACCACGCGCAACATCCCGGCGTTCAAGCTGATGCGCAACGCGGCCGCCTACTGGCGCGGCAGCGAGAAGAACCCCATGCTCCAGCGCATCTACGGCACCGCCTGGCCCTCCAAGGAGGAGCTGAAGGCGCACCTCGACTTCCTGGTCGAGGCCGAGAAGCGCGACCACCGCAAGCTGGGCAGCGAGCTGGACCTGTTCTCCATCCCGGAGCAGATCGGCTCGGGCCTGGCCGTCTTCCATCCCAAGGGCGGTGTCGTCCGCCGGGTCATGGAGGACTACTCGCGGCGCCGTCACGAGGAGGAGGGCTACGAGTTCGTCTACACCCCGCACGCGACGAAGGGGAAGCTCTTCGAGACGTCCGGGCACCTGGACTGGTACGCCGACGGCATGTACCCGCCCATGCAGCTCGACGAGGGCGTGGACTACTACCTCAAGCCCATGAACTGCCCGATGCACAACCTGATCTTCGACGCGCGCGGCCGCTCGTACCGTGAACTGCCGCTGCGCCTCTTCGAGTTCGGGACCGTGTACCGGTACGAGAAGTCCGGCGTCGTGCACGGTCTGACCCGCGCGCGCGGCTTCACGCAGGACGACGCGCACATCTACTGCACGCGCGAGCAGATGGCCGACGAGCTGGACAAGACGCTCACCTTCGTCCTCAACCTGCTGCGGGACTACGGCCTGACGGACTTCTACCTGGAGCTCTCCACCAAGGACCCGGAGAAGTTCGTCGGCTCGGACGAGGTCTGGGAAGAGGCCACCGAGACGCTGCGCCAGGTCGCCGAGAAGCAGGGGCTGCCGCTCGTTCCCGACCCGGGCGGGGCCGCGTTCTACGGCCCGAAGATCTCCGTCCAGACGAAGGACGCGATCGGCCGGACCTGGCAGATGTCCACCGTCCAGCTGGACTTCAACCTGCCGGAGCGCTTCGACCTGGAGTACACCGGTCCTGACGGTTCCAAGCAGCGGCCGGTCATGATCCACCGGGCGCTGTTCGGGTCCATCGAGCGGTTTTTCGCGGTGCTTCTCGAGCACTACGCGGGTGCGTTCCCGGCGTGGCTGGCTCCGGTGCAGGCGGTCGGCATCCCGATCGGGGACGGGCATGTCGAGTACCTGGAGAAGTTCGCCGTAGCGGCGAAGAAGAAGGGGCTGCGCGTCGAGGTCGACTCGTCCTCGGACCGGATGCAGAAGAAGATCCGCAACGCGCAGAAGCAGAAGGTCCCGTTCATGGTCATCGTCGGCGACGAGGACATGAACGCGGGTACGGTGTCCTTCCGTTACCGCGACGGCTCGCAGGAGAACGGCATCGCGTTCGACGACGCCATCGCGAAGATCGAGCAGGTCGTGGCGGACCGGGCGCAGGTCTGAGTCCGCTGTTGCAGGTCTGAGTCCGCTGTTGTCCGGGAGGCTCTCGGGGAGTTCAGATCCCCGGGGGCCTCTCGTCGTCCTCCCGCGTGAAGACCTGGAGCAGCCAGGAGGCGAAGGTTCCGGTGACCGCGCCGAGCAGGGCCAGGCCGATGGCCATCATGCCTACGGCGATGAGGCGGCCGAGCGCGGTGACGGGGGCCACGTCGCCGTAGCCGACCGTCGCGAAGGTCGCGCAGGTCCACCACACGGCGTCGCCGAAGGTCTTTATCGTCGCGCCCGGAGCCGCGTGTTCCTCGTGGTAGACGGAGAGGGCGCCGGCGAAGCCCAGCAGGACGGTGGACAGTCCGGCGTAGACGATCACGCGCGCGTGCAGGGCGAGTCGGGGCTGTCCGCGCCGTCGCTGGACGGCCTCGTACACCCTGACGACGCGCAGCGGTCGCAGCAGGGGCAGGAGCAGGACCAGGGTGTCCAGCCAGTGTGTGCGGACGAAGCGCAGCCGCTGGCCGCTCAGCCGCCAGCGGACCGCGTAGTCGACGGCGAAGAGCGCCCAGGCGGCGAACAGCACGGCGAGGCAGAGGTCCTGCCAGGTGTCCGGGAGACCGTGGGCCAGGATGCGCACCGCGTACGCGGCGAGGAAGACCAGCGACGCCACGGCGAGGGGGACCTCCGTGCGCTGCTCCCAGCGGGCCTTGCGGCTGTCGTCGTCCATCGGCCCAGCTTGGCGCGGGAGGGGTTTCGCGCAACCCCGGCGACACGCCGCGAACGAGCGAAGCCATATGCTTCCCTGCATGACGAGTGAGCCGGAGCAGCAGATCGGAGTGGGCACGCCGGACGCGTTCCAGCGCCTCTGGACGCCCCACCGGATGGCCTACATCCAGGGCGAGAACAAGCCGACCGGTCCCGGTGCCGACGACGGTTGCCCCTTCTGCTCGATTCCGGCCAAATCGGACGAGGACGGGCTGATCGTCAGGCGGGGTGAGCTGGTGTACGGGGTGCTCAATCTGTACCCGTACAACGGCGGCCATCTGATGGTCGTGCCCTACCGTCACGTCGCGGACTACACCGACCTGACGGACGCGGAGACCGTGGAGCTGGCGGCCCTCACCAAGCAGGCGATGACGGCCCTGCGTTCCGCTTCCGGTGCCCACGGCTTCAACATCGGCATGAACCAGGGGAGCGTGGCGGGCGCGGGTATCGCCGCCCACCTGCACCAGCACATCGTCCCGCGCTGGGGCGGCGACACGAACTTCATGCCGGTGGTCGGCCACACGAAGGTGCTGCCTCAACTCCTCGCGGACACACGGAAGATGCTGGCGGAGGCGTGGCCCACGGCGTGAGCCACGCGGCTTGAACTTCGGGTCGGCATCATCCAGCCCGTCCGGCGTTTGAGGACGAGGCCGTTCAGGCCGACAGCGGGGGTCTGGGGGCACAGCCCCCAGAGGTCGGCCCCGATGTACCCGCACGCGACCTGCTCAACCGCCGGAGGCCTACGCGTCGTAGAGATCGGCCTTCCTGGGTGACGCGTCCTGCACGTTCGTGCTGAGGAACGACGAGCGGTTGCCGAACTTCTCCGTGTCCACGCCGTTCTCGTCCAGGACGCGGATCGCCGCGGCGTGCACCACGCGCAGGACCGGTGTCGCGGCGCGCAGCGCGTCGTCCGCCATGAAGCGGTGGCGCCAGGGCTGGTCGGCCCAGGCGTGCCGCAGGCCGAACGGCTCGGGCAGGGATATGGAACCGCCGAGCCAGTTCAACAGCGGCGGGTACCAGGTGATCGGGGCGCGCACGGCGAGGCGTACGACCTCGTCGGCGGGGACGAGCGGGAGCTTGACCTTGCGGGTCTCCCACGGCTTGAGGGTCTTCTGGACGTCCTTCGAGGGGGCCTCGGGCTTTCCGGTGAACAGGGAGTTCACGGGCCCCAGGGCATGCCCGGTGATCTCGATGCGCAGCGTCTTGTGCAGCACGGTGACCGTGATCATCATGGTGATGACCAACTGCCCTTCCCAGAGCGTCCATTGGACGCCCAGGTAGTGCCGGTCGCCGGCGCCGAACTGCTGCTTGTTGCAGATGTCCTGTATCGCGTGCGTCTTCACCTGGTACGCGTCGACGTCCGTGCCCTCGGGCCGGGACACGGCCTTGGCGCCCTCGCCGATCGGCGTGACGACCCAGTGGCGTATGGACGCCTTCGGGAAGCCGCCGGTGTTGATCGTGTTCCGCTCCAGCATGCGCAGGTCGTCGTGGATGTTGCGGATGACGTCCCAGCTGCGGAAGGGGTGGATCTCCCGGTCGGCGTCCCGCGCGATCAGGTCCTCGGCGAGCTGCCAGCTGCCCCAGCGGGTGCCCATGCCGAGGATGCCCTTGGGCCCGGCGTAGAAGATGGAGTTGGACTGCTGCTCGGCGCTGAGCTTGGCCAGGGACTGGCGGAGCTGCTCGGCCTGCGTCTCGCCGGGGCTGGTCGGTACCGCCTCGGGGACCTTGGCGCCGACGCTGCTGCCGGACAGCAGACTGTCCCAGCGTCCGCGCAGATCCTTCGCGGTGTTCTCGCAGACCTGCTTGGCCCACAGCCAGCCGACCACGGGCAGGATGACGCACGCGCGTGCGTACCAGGACCAGAAGCCGTGGAACGGCATCTTGATCAGGAAGATCACGGCGACGGCACCCACCGCGACGAGCAGGGTCGTGGCGATCGCGCCGGCCCTCTTGTTCGCCTGGGTGCGCTTGTCGACCAGGCTGCGCAACTGGAAGACCAGCAGCCAGACGACGAGCCCGGGCAGGAAGAGCAGGCCGCACAGCACCATGATCATGGACAGCCTGTTGTCCCGCGCGCGCCGGATGTTGTTGGCCGCCAGGGCGTGCTCGACGACGGACTGCGGTTCGGTGCCGAACGACTGGATGAGCGGCTTGCGTCCGGGGCCGAGCATGCGGGCCACCAGGGCGCCGGAGAACGCCTCACCGAGGTTGGGGCGGAAGATCGTCGCCCACTTGCGGCCCTCGTTGACGGCCGTCTGGTGCCATTCGTTGTCGGCCTTCTTGATGTCGGCCACCGGGTTGTCCCGGTAGGCCGCCGAGGCCAGCGCGAAGGTCGCCGTCTGCCCCTCGTCGCCGGTACGCGGCACCTGTGGTCCGAAGATGTCCGCGTAACCGCTGTCAACGGTCATTACCGCCCCCGATCGCCGCTGCTCCCGCTTCTGCGGCTTTCCCGACTTCCGTGCTCCGCACACCTGTTGATCAGGTCATCAGCGTATCGGCAGCCACTGACATTCGTTGGCGGACAGTAGAAGCTGCCCGCCAACCCGGAAGTGATCGTTCCATTCAGGCCACTTGTGGGTCGCCGCACGCCACAAGTGGGCCGTCCGGCATCAACTGCTAGGCGTCGCCCGCCTCTTCGCGGATCCGTTCGGCGACCTGCGGAGGCATCGGTTCGTGGCGGGCGTACGTACGGTTGAAGCGCGCGGTGCCGTGCGAGAGGGAGCGGAGGTCGACGGCGTAGCGGCCGATCTCTATCTCCGGTACCTCGGCGCGGATCAGGGTGCGTCCGCCGGTCGTCTGCTCGGTGCCGAGGACCCGGCCGCGCCGCCCGGACAGGTCGCTCATCACCGCGCCCACGTAGTCGTCGCCGACCAGCACGGTCACCTCGGCCACCGGTTCCAGGAGATGGATCTTCGCGTCGACCGCGGCCTCCCGCAGGGCGAGCGCCCCGGCCGTCTGGAACGCGGCGTCCGAGGAGTCCACCGAGTGCGCCTTGCCGTCCAGGAGCGTGATCCGTACGTCCAGAAGAGGATGGCCGGCCGCAACTCCCCTCGCTGCCTGGGCCCTTACGCCCTTCTCCACCGACGGGATGAACTGCCGCGGCACCGCGCCGCCGATGACCTTGTCCACGAACTCGATGCCCGTGCCGCCCGGCAGCGGTTCGACCTCGATCTCGCAGATCGCGAACTGCCCGTGCCCGCCGGACTGTTTGACGTGCCGGCCGCGCCCCTGCGCCTTGGCGGCGAACGTCTCCCGTAGGGAGACCTTGTGCGGCACGAGATCGACCTGGACGCCGTAGCGGTTGCGCAGCCGTTCCAGGGCGACGTCCGCGTGGGCCTCGCCGAGGCACCACAGGACGACCTGGTGGGTGTCCTGGTTCTGCTCCAGGCGCATGGTGGGGTCCTCGGCGACGAGCCTGCTCAGGCCCTGCGAGAGCTTGTCCTCGTCCGCCTTGCTGTGTGCCTGGATGGCCAGCGGCAGCAGGGGGTCGGGCATCTCCCAGGGCTCCATGAGCAGCGGGTCGTCCTTGGCCGAAAGGGTGTCCCCGGTCTCCGCGCGGCCCAGCTTCGCCACGCACGCGAGGTCGCCCGCGATGCAGTGCGTGAGCGCCCGCTGCTGCTTGCCGAAGGGTGCGGACAGGGCGCCGACGCGTTCGTCGACGTCGTGGTCCTCGTGCCCGCGGTCGGCGAGCCCGTGCCCGGAGACATGGACGGTCGCGTCGGGCCGCAGCGTCCCGGAGAAGACGCGGACCAGGGAGACCCGGCCGACGTACGGGTCGGAGGCGGTCTTCACGACCTCGGCGACCAGCGGCCCGTTCGGGTCGCACGCCTTCAGCTCCCGCGCCCTGCCGTCGACCGTGGTGACCCCGGGCGCCGCGCGCTCCAGCGGGGTCGGGAAGCCGCCTGTGATCAGCTCCAGGAGCTCGACGGTGCCGAGACCCTGCCGGGCGCCCTCGGCGGCGGGAGCGGCCGCCAGAACCGGGAAGAAGACCCCGCGCGCGACGGCCCGCTCCAGGTCGCCGATCAGCGTCTTGACGTCGATCTCCTCGCCGCCGAGATAGCGGTCCATGAGGGTCTCGTCCTCGCTCTCCGCGATGATCCCCTCGATGAGCCGGTTGCGGGCCTCCTCGATCCGCGGCAGCTGGTCGGACCCGGGCTCGGACTCCTTGCGCTCCCCGGAGGCGTAGTCGAACACCTTCTGCGACAGCAGCCCGACCAGACCGGTCACGGGCGCGTGCCCGTCCGGTCCCGGCGCGCCGTGCAACGGCAGGTACAGCGGGAGTACGGCGTCGGGGTCGTCCGCGCCGAAGGCCTCCGCGCAGTACCGGGTCATCGACTCGAAGTCCGCGCGCGCCGACTCCAGATGTGTGATGACGATGGCGCGCGGCATGCCGACCGCCGCGCACTCCTCCCACACCATGCGGGTCGAGCCGTCCACGCCGTCGGAGGCCGAGACGACGAAGAGGGCCGCGTCCGCCGCTCGCAGACCGGCCCTCAACTCGCCGACGAAATCGGCGTACCCGGGGGTGTCGAGAAGATTGACCTTGTACCCGTCCCAGTCGACGGGCACCAGGGAGAGCTGCACCGAGCGCTGCTGCCGGTGCTCGATCTCGTCGTAGTCGGAGACGGTGCCGCCGTCCTCCACGCGGCCCGCCCGGTTCACGGCCCCCGCGGTCAGCGCGAGGGCCTCCACCAGAGTCGTCTTGCCCGATCCGGAGTGGCCGACCAGCACCACATTCCGTACGGACGCGGGGTGGTCGGCCGCTGTAGCCCTGCCGGCGGCTCCGGGGTGTGCGTTCGCCTTGTCGCCCATGGCCTTGCCTCCCGTGCACGGTGAGGTCACTGTGGGCGCGGACACACGCAGCCGCGTGCGGTGGCGGCTCCGATGACGCCCGCGGTGGTTCGAGCTTTCCACTCCCGTCACGGTGCGTCCATACACCGGACGCGATCCGGCCGTGACGCCGATGGCATCGCCTCGTGCCGCAGCCATTCACAACATGGGCACGCGGGTGCCCGGCCGTCGCCCACGCGCGCGCGTGGCTACGATGGGCCAGCCGGTGGCCAGCAGGGGCCGCGCGGCGAAACCGACCCTCGGGAAGGCCATGCTGAACAAGTACGCGCGTGCATTCTTCACGCGTGTCCTCACGCCGTTCGCCGCGTTTCTGATCCGCCGGGGCGTCAGCCCCGACACGGTCACCCTCCTCGGCACGGCCGGAGTGGTCGCGGGCGCGCTGGTCTTCTACCCCATGGGCGAGTTCTTCTGGGGCACGGTCGTGATCACGCTGTTCGTGTTCTCGGACCTCGTCGACGGCAACATGGCCCGCCAGCTGGGCCGCTCCAGCCGCTGGGGCGCCTTCCTGGACTCCACGCTCGACCGGGTCGCCGACAGCGCGGTCTTCGGCGGCCTGGCTCTCTGGTACGCGGGCGGCGGCGACAACATCGCCCTGTGCGCCGTCTCGATCTTCTGCCTGGCCAGCGGCCAGGTGGTGTCGTACACCAAGGCGCGCGGCGAGTCGATCGGCCTGCCGGTCGCCGTCAACGGCCTGGTCGAGCGGGCCGAGCGGCTCGTGATCTCGCTGGTCGCGTGCGGTCTCGCCGGGCTGCACAAGTTCGGCGTCCCGGGCATCCAGTGGCTGCTGCCCATCGCGCTGTGGATCGTCGCCGTCGGCAGCCTGGTCACGCTGATCCAGCGGGTCGTCACGGTCCGCCGGGAAGCCGCCGAGGCGGACGCCACGGCGGCCCAGGAGGCGACGGAACAGCACAGCAGCGGGGCGACTCCGTGACCAGTGCCCAGGAGCGGCTGACGGACGCGCTCTACGGCCTCGGCTGGAGCGCGGTCAAGAAGCTCCCCGAGCCGGCCGCCGTCCGGCTCGGCCGCACCGTCGCCGACCTCGCCTGGAAGCGGCGCGGCAAGGGCGTACAGCGACTGGAGAGCAACTACGCGCGCGTGGTGCCCGACGCGAGCCCCGAGCGGCTCGCCGAGCTCTCGCGCGCGGGCATGCGCTCGTACCTGCGCTACTGGATGGAGTCCTTCCGGCTCCCCGCCTGGAGTGCCGAGCGCGTGAAGGCCGGCTTCGAGCCCAAGGACGTCCACCACCTGACCGACGGCATCGCCTCCGGCCGCGGTGTCATCCTCGCGCTGCCCCACATGGCCAACTGGGACCTCGCCGGCGCCTGGGTCACCACCAAGCTGGAGACGCCGTTCACCACGGTGGCCGAACGCCTCAAGCCGGAGACGCTCTACGACCGCTTCGTCGCCTACCGCGAGGGCCTCGGCATGGAGGTCCTGCCGCACAGCGGTGGCACCGCCTTCGGCACGCTCGCCCGCCGCCTGCGCGACGGGGGCCTGATCTGCCTGGTCGCCGAACGCGACCTGTCTGCCTCAGGCGTCGAGGTCAAGTTCTTCGGCGAGACCACCAGAATGCCCGCGGGACCGGCGCTCCTCGCCCAGCAGACGGGCGCACTCCTGCTCCCCGTGACGCTCTGGTACGACGACTCTCCAGTCATGAAGGGCCGGGTCCATCCGCCGGTCGAGGTGCCCGAGTCAGGTGACCGGGCCGAGAAGACGTCTGTCATCACACAGGCGCTGGCAGACGCCTTCGCCACCGGCATCGCCGACCACCCGGAGGACTGGCACATGCTGCAGCGCTTGTGGCTCGCGGATCTCGACCCCAGCAAGGGGCCCTCGTGAGGATCGGCATCGTCTGCCCCTACTCCTGGGACGTGCCGGGCGGCGTCCAGTTCCACATCAGGGACCTCGCCGAGTACTTCATCCGGCTCGGCCACGAGGTGTCCGTCCTGGCCCCCGCCGACGACGACACCCCGCTGCCGCCCTACGTCGTCTCGGCCGGCCGCGCGGTCCCGGTGCCGTACAACGGCTCGGTGGCCCGGCTCAACTTCGGCTTCCTGTCCGCCGCCCGGGTCCGACGCTGGCTGCACGACGGCGAGTTCGACGTCATCCACATCCACGAACCGACCTCACCGTCCCTCGGCCTGCTCGCCTGCTGGGCCGCGCAGGGCCCGATCGTCGCCACCTTCCACACCTCGAACCCGCGCTCCCGGGCGATGATCGCCGCGTACGCGATTCTCCAGGCCGCGCTGGAGAAGATCAGCGCGCGGATCGCCGTGAGCGAGTACGCCCGCCGCACACTCGTCGAGCATCTAGGGGGCGACGCGGTCGTCATCCCGAACGGCGTCGACGTCGACTTCTTCGCCCGCGCCGAACCCAAACCCGAGTGGCAAGGCGAGACCATCGGCTTCATAGGGCGCATCGACGAGCCCCGCAAGGGCCTCCCGGTGCTGATGAACGCCCTCCCGAAGATCCTCGCCGAGCGCCCGAACGCCCGACTCCTGGTCGCCGGCCGCGGCGACGAGGAGGAGGCCGTCGAATCGCTCCCCAAGGAACTGCGCTCACGCGTCGAGTTCCTCGGCATGATCAGCGACGACGACAAGGCCCGCTTCCTGCGCAGCATCGACCTCTACGTCGCCCCCAACACCGGCGGCGAGAGCTTCGGCATCATCCTCGTGGAGGCCATGTCGGCAGGCGCCCCCGTCCTCGCCTCCGACCTCCCCGCCTTCGCCCAGGTCCTCGACCAGGGCGTTGCCGGCGAGCTGTTCCCCAACGAGGACCCGGACGCACTCGCCGAGGCGGCCGTACGACTCCTGGGCGACCCCAACCGGCTGGCTGAGCTGCGGCGGAGCGGGAGCTCCCATGTACGGCGGTTCGACTGGTCGACGGTCGGGGCGGACATCCTGTCGGTGTACGAGACGGTGACGGCGGGCGCGGCAGCGGTCGCCACCGACGAACGGACGGGGTTGCGGGCGAGGTTCGGGCTGGCGCGCGACTGAGGGTTGCGGGGTTCTCGCGTCGATGTGACGGGCGGCCCCTCCCAGCCAAGGCCGGACTCACTCAGCCCGTCCGGCGTTTGAGGACGAGGCCGTCAAGGCCGAAGCGGGGGCGTGGGGGCGGCAGCCCCCACAACGCCCACACCAACACCCCGCAGGATGCCCGGCCAACCCCAGTGGAACGGCCCGGTAGCCTTGCCGCCCGTGACCGCAACCCTGATCTGGATCCTCGTCGCCGTCGTGGCGATCGGCCTGTACCTGAGCTGGACCGCGGGACGGCTCGACCGGCTGCACGCCCGGATCGACGCGGCCCGCGCGGCACTCGACGCCCAACTGCTGCGCCGCGCCTCGGTGACCCAGGAACTGGCCACCTCCGGCGTCCTCGACCCGGCCGCCTCGATCGTCCTCTACGAGGCCGCACACGCCGCCCGGCAGGCCGAGGAGGAGCAACGGGAGGTCGCCGAGAGCGAGTTGAGCCAGGCCCTGCGTGCCGTGTTCGCGGAGGCCCCACAGGTCGAGGGCGTCCGCGAGGCACCCGGGGGAGAGGCTGCGGCCCGCGAACTCACCGAGGCGGTACGGCGGGTGCCCATGGCCCGGCGCTTCCACAACGACTCCGTACGCGCCGCCCGCGCCCTGCGCCGGCACCGCAAGGTCCGCTGGTTCCGGCTGGCCGGACACGCGCCCTTCCCGATGGCCTTCGAGATGGACGACGAGCCACCGGCTGCGCTGGTGGACCGGGCCGCGTAGAAGAAAGCGGTACAGCACGGCCGTAGAACACAGCCGTAGAAGACCGCCGTAGGGCACAGCGGTTCGAAAACGATCCACCGGCTGTTCATTGGCCCTTGCTGTGGCCTGCATCTCTGACGTTTCCTCGGTAGCGCAGCAACCCTCTTTCACCGAGTGAGGTCACCCCGTGTCCAGCACCCCCAGCTCCGCCCAGACTCCCGAGACCGGCACCGCGCGCGTGAAGCGCGGCATGGCCGAGCAGCTCAAGGGCGGTGTGATCATGGACGTGGTCAACGCCGAGCAGGCGAAGATCGCCGAGGACGCCGGTGCCGTGGCCGTCATGGCCCTGGAGCGGGTCCCCGCCGACATCCGCAAGGACGGCGGCGTGGCCCGGATGTCCGACCCGACGATGATCGAGGAGATCATCGAGGCGGTCTCCATCCCGGTCATGGCCAAGTCCCGCATCGGCCACTTCGTCGAGGCCCAGGTCCTGCAGTCCCTCGGCGTCGACTACATCGACGAGTCCGAGGTCCTCACCCCGGCCGACGAGGTCAACCACTCCGACAAGTGGGCCTTCACGACTCCCTTCGTCTGCGGTGCCACCAACCTGGGTGAGGCCCTGCGCCGCATCGCCGAGGGCGCCGCCATGATCCGCTCCAAGGGCGAGGCCGGCACCGGCAACGTCGTCGAGGCGGTCCGCCACCTGCGCCAGATCAAGAACGAGATCGCCAAGCTGCGCGGCTTCGACAACAACGAGCTGTACGCCGCCGCCAAGGAGCTGCGCGCCCCGTACGAGATCGTCCGCGAGGTCGCCGAGCTCGGCAAGCTCCCGGTCGTGCTGTTCTCCGCCGGTGGCGTCGCCACCCCCGCCGACGCCGCGCTGATGCGCCAGCTCGGCGCCGAGGGCGTCTTCGTCGGCTCCGGCATCTTCAAGTCCGGCGACCCGGCCAAGCGCGCCGCCGCCATCGTGAAGGCGACCACCTTCTACGACGACCCGAAGATCATCGCGGACGCGTCCCGGAACCTCGGCGAGGCCATGGTCGGCATCAACTGCGACACCCTCCCCGAGACCGAGCGCTACGCCAACCGCGGCTGGTAACCACCCATGGCAGATGTGTCTTCAGCCCCTGTCATCGGCGTCCTGGCCCTCCAGGGCGACGTGCGGGAGCACCTGATCGCCCTGGCCGCGGCCGACGCAGTGGCCAGGCAGATCAGGCGCCCCGAGGAACTCGCTGAGGTGGACGGTCTCGTCATCCCCGGGGGTGAGTCGACCACCATCTCCAAGCTGGCCGTCCTCTTCGGAGTGATGGATCCGCTGCGTGCACGCGTGCGTGCCGGAATGCCTGTCTACGGCACCTGTGCCGGCCTGATCATGCTCGCCGACAAGATCCTCGACCCGCGCTCGGGCCAGGAGACGATCGGCGGTATCGACATGATCGTGCGCCGTAACGCCTTCGGACGTCAGAACGAGTCCTTCGAAGCAGCTGTCGACGTCCGGGGCATTGAGGGCGATCCTGTGGAGGGCGTCTTCATCCGCGCCCCCTGGGTCGAGTCCGTCGGTGCCGAGACCGAGGTCCTCGCCGAACACGAGGGCCACATCGTCGCGGTCCGCCAGGGCAACGCGCTCGCCACGTCGTTCCACCCGGAACTGACCGGCGACCACCGCGTGCACTCCCTGTTCGTCGACATGGTGCGCGCGAACCTGGCTCCAGGGTCCTAGTAGGATCTCTGGGGTTCGTAAAGAGTTGGGTTACGCGAAGGAGACAGGCAGATGTCCGGCCACTCTAAATGGGCTACGACGAAGCACAAGAAGGCCGTGATCGACGCCAAGCGCGGCAAGCTCTTCGCGAAGATGATCAAGAACATCGAGGTCGCGGCCCGTACCGGTGGTGCCGATGTGTCCGGCAACCCGACGCTGTTCGACGCCATCCAGAAGGCCAAGAAGAGCTCGGTCCCGAACAAGAACATCGACTCCGCGGTCAAGCGCGGCGCCGGTCTCGAAGCCGGTGGCGCCGACTACGAGACGATCATGTACGAGGGTTACGGCCCGAACGGTGTCGCGGTGCTCATCGAGTGCCTCACCGACAACCGCAACCGCGCCGCCTCTGACGTGCGTGTCGCCATGACCCGCAACGGCGGGAACATGGCCGACCCCGGCTCCGTCTCGTACCTCTTCAACCGCAAGGGTGTCGTGATCGTCCCCAAGGGTGAGCTGGGCGAGGACGACGTCCTCGGTGCCGTGCTCGACGCCGGTGCCGAAGAGGTCAACGACCTGGGCGACACCTTCGAGGTCATCTCCGAGGCCACCGACCTGGTCGCGGTCCGCACCGCGCTCCAGGACGCCGGCATCGACTACGACTCCGCCGACGCCAACTTCGTCCCGACCATGCAGGTCGAGCTCGACGAGGACGGCGCCCGCAAGATCTTCAAGCTGATCGACGCCCTGGAGGACAGCGACGACGTGCAGAACGTCTTCGCCAACTTCGACGTCAGCGACGAGGTCATGGAGAAGGTCGACGCGTAGCGCTGCCGCGAGCTGAGCGGGATTTCGGCGGGGGGCCGGGGCCCCCACCCCCCGGCCCCCCCCCCGGGGGGGGGGGGGGGCTAGCGAGGCGGCGGGGAAAAAAAAAAAACCCCCGGGCCCCAGACGACACATAGGTAAGACCCCCCAGGCAC
>NZ_JBICXA010000023.1:127471-164646 GCF_043200035.1 Streptomyces sp. NPDC048504 | reverse complement strand
CCGGCCCGCCCGGGCGGGTGGCGTGGTGGTTTTGCGGGCGGGCCCGCCCCCCCCCCCCCCCCCCCCCCGCCGCCGTTGTCGGTGGCAGCGGATAGCCTGGCGGAAGTCAAAGATCACCGACCGCGGACCGCAATCATCAATTGAGGAACCCCGACGGTGCTCAGCCAGGTCCGCGAGAGCGGCGGCGGTTTAGCCGCAAAAAAGGGGGGGGTTGGAATGCGGGTACTGGGTGTCGATCCCGGGCTGACCCGATGCGGTGTCGGTGTCGTCGAAGGCGTCGCGGGCCGGCCGCTCACCATGGTCGGCGTCGGTGTCGTACGGACCGCGGCGGACGCCGAGTTGGGCCTGCGCCTCCTCGCCATCGAGCAGGGCATCGAGGCCTGGCTGGACGAACACCGGCCCGAATTCGTCGCCGTGGAGCGGGTGTTCAGCCAGCACAACGTGCGCACGGTGATGGGCACCGCCCAGGCCAGCGCCGTGGCGATGCTGTGCGCCGCCCGCCGCGGCATCCCGGTGGCCCTGCACACCCCCAGCGAGGTCAAGGCCGCCGTCACCGGAAGTGGCCGCGCCGACAAGGCCCAGGTCGGCGCGATGGTGACCCGGCTGCTACGGCTCGACGCGCCCCCCAAGCCCGCCGACGCGGCCGACGCCCTCGCTCTCGCCATCTGCCACATCTGGCGCGGCCCCGCGACCAACCGCCTCCAACAGGCCGTCGCCCAGAACCGGTTGCAACAGGCGGTCGCACAACACGCGGCCGGCACGCTGAAAACCCCGCAAGCCCAGCAAGCACCGAAGACCCCGCACGCATCGAAAGGCCGTACCGCATGATCGCCTTCGTCAGTGGCACGGTCGCCGCTCTCGCCCCCGACGCCGCGGTGGTGGAGGTCGGCGGTGTCGGCATGGCCATCCAGTGCACGCCGAACACGCTGTCCACGCTCCGCCTCGGCAAGCCCGCCAAGCTCGCCACCTCCCTCGTGGTCCGCGAGGACTCGCTCACCCTGTACGGCTTCGTGGACGACGACGAACGCCAGATCTTCGAGCTGCTCCAGACCGCGACCGGTGTCGGACCCCGGCTCGCGCAGGCGATGCTCGCGGTGCACACCCCGGACGCGCTGCGTCGAGCGGTGGCCGCCGGGGACGAGAAGGCGCTGATGGCCGTTCCGGGCATCGGCAAGAAGGGCGCCCAGAAGCTGCTGCTGGAGTTCAAGGACCGGCTCGGCGCACCGGTCGGGTCCGCCCCGGCGATCGGCGCCCCGGTCACCAGCGGCTGGCGCGATCAGCTGCACGCCGCCCTCATCGGCCTCGGGTACGCCACCCGCGAGGCCGACGAGGCCGTGGCCGCCGTAGCACCGCAGGCCGAGGCCGCCGAGGGCACGCCGCAGGTCGGGCAGTTGCTGAAGGCGGCCCTGCAGACCCTGAACCGCGCCCGCTAGGAGAACCGTCAGTGAACTGGGACGACACGACCGACGAGACCGCCGCCGAGCGGCTGGTGGGCTCGGTCGCCGACCGCGAGGACCAGGCCGTCGAGGCCGCCCTGCGCCCCAAGGACCTGGGCGAGTTCATCGGTCAGGAGAAGGTCCGCGAACAGCTCGACCTCGTCCTGCGCGCCGCACGCGCGCGTGGCGCCACCGCCGACCACGTGCTGCTCTCCGGTGCCCCCGGCCTCGGCAAGACCACCCTGTCGATGATCATCGCGGCCGAGATGGAGGCCCCGATCCGCATCACCAGCGGCCCCGCCATCCAGCACGCCGGCGACCTCGCCGCGATCCTCTCCTCCCTCCAGGAGGGCGAGGTCCTCTTCCTCGACGAGATCCACCGCATGTCCCGGCCCGCCGAGGAGATGCTCTACATGGCGATGGAGGACTTCCGCGTCGACGTCATCGTCGGCAAGGGCCCCGGCGCCACCGCGATCCCGCTCGAACTGCCGCCGTTCACCCTGGTCGGCGCCACCACGCGCGCGGGACTGCTGCCGCCCCCGCTGCGCGACCGCTTCGGCTTCACCGCGCACATGGAGTTCTACGAGCCCACCGAGCTGGAGCGCGTCATCCACCGCTCGGCGAACCTCCTCGACGTGGAGATCGACCCCGCCGGCGCCGCCGAGATCGCCGGCCGCTCCCGCGGCACCCCCCGCATCGCCAACCGCCTGCTGCGCCGCGTCCGGGACTACGCGCAGGTCAAGGCCGACGGATTCATCACCCAGGACATCGCAGGAGCCGCCCTCAAGGTCTACGAGGTCGACGGCCGCGGCCTCGACCGGCTCGACCGCGGTGTCCTCGAAGCCCTGCTCAAGCTGTTCGGCGGCGGACCGGTCGGCCTGTCCACGCTCGCCGTCGCCGTGGGGGAGGAGCGCGAGACCGTCGAAGAGGTGGCCGAGCCCTTCCTCGTACGCGAGGGACTGCTGGCCCGCACCCCGCGCGGACGCGTCGCCACCCCCGCCGCGTGGGCGCATCTGGGCCTCACCCCGCCCCGCTCGTCAACCGGGGGAAACGGACAAGGGGACCTGTTCGGGGCGTGACGGCGGGGGCACTGGCCGGGTCAGGAACCCCGGTGCCATGCTGAGCGTTGTTCCATCAGCGTGGACTCGCTTAGACTCCGCCGATGCCGCCTTTGTGGGCGGCGCCGACCACCCCCATCCACCAGGCCGCTCACCGCCGCGGTCGTGCGAAGGAAATTCCGTCCCGTGAATATCGTGACCCTCCTCCCGTTCATCGTGCTCATCGGGGCCATGTTCCTGATGACCCGCTCTGCCAAGCGCAAGCAGCAGGCGGCCGCGTCGATGCGTAATGACATGCAGCCCGGCACCGGCGTCCGCACGATCGGGGGCGTGTACGCGACGGTCAAGGAAGTCAACGAGGAGACGGTTCTCCTCGACGCCGGCCCGGGCATCGAACTTCTCTTCGCGAAGAACGCGATCGGCGCCGTCCTCACCGACGACGAGTACAACCGCATCGTCCACGGCATCGAGCACGACCTGAAGGACGACGCCGACATCGTCCCGGACGACGCCTCCTCCCTCACCGACACCGACGAGCCCGCCGCCGACTCTTCCGACGACAAGCCCATCGACCTCGGCAAGAAGGACGCGGCCGACGAGCCGGCCGACGCCACCGAGGAGCCGGCGAAGCCCGCCGAGGCGAAGACGGAAGAAGAGCCGAAGAAGTCCGACGGCGACACTGACGCGAAGTAGTAACGTCCCGGGAGCGCGGCGCGACCCGCTCGCGCCCCGCGCACCCGGGTACGTGCGTCGCTCGCACGGGATCCCGACACCATGTCATGGCCGCAGCCGCGCTGACCCGGCGCGGAGCGGCCCGAGAGGGAGTACGAGAAGGTGGCAGCACCTAAGAGGGGCCGCAGCGCGAGCGCCCAGAGCAAGCCGTGGCGCTCGCTGGCCCTCATCCTGATCGCCATCGTGGCGCTCACCGGTGGCATGTTCGCATCCGGGCACAACACTCCGCGTCTCGGCATCGACCTGGCCGGCGGCACGAGCATCACCCTGCGGGCAGTGGCCCAGCCCGGCGAGGCATCGTCGATCAACAAGACCAACATGGACACCGCGGTCGACATCATGAACCGCCGTGTCAATGGTCTTGGTGTCTCGGAGGCCGAGGTCCAGACCCAGGGCTCCAGGAACATCATCGTCAACATCCCGAAGGGCACGAACTCGGAGGAGGCGCGGCAGCAGGTCGGTACGACGGCCAAGCTGTACTTCCGCCCGGTCCTGGCCACGGAGGCCTCCACGGGCGCCGCGACGACGACCCCGTCGCCGAGCGCGTCCAGCAGCGCCTCCAGCAGCCCGTCGAGCACGGCCAGCTCCAAGGCGACCGCCTCCTCGACCGGCTCCGCGACCCCGACGGCCACCGCCACCTCTCAGGGCCGTGCCGCCAGCGACGCGCTGAAGGCCGACTCCACCTCGTCCGCGAGCCCCAGCGCCACGGCCTCGGCCAGCGCCACCCCCTCGGCGAGCAGCAGCGCCGCCGCCAGCGCGGCGGCCGCCAAGCTGGAGGCCCAGTACACCGCGCTCGACTGCTCCAAGAAGTCGGTCCAGAACACTGCCGGCAAGAACGCCAAGGCCGAGGACGCGACCGTGGCCTGCGGTCAGGTCTCGGGCGTCTGGTACAAGTACGTGCTCGGCCCCGCCGCCGTGGACGGCACCGACGTCAAGAAGGCCGCGGCCGTCCTGAACACGACGACCGCCGCCGGCTGGCAGGTCACCATGGACTTCACCGGCAAGGGTGGCGACAAGTTCGCCAAGGTCACCGGTGAACTGGCGAAGAACACGGCCCCGCAGAACGAGTTCGGCATCGTCCTCGACGGCCAGGTCGTCTCCAGCCCCTCCGTCAGCTCGTCGATCACCGGCGGCAGCGCGGAGATCTCCGGCAGCTTCACCCAGGAGGAGGCCCAGAGCCTCGCCAACATGCTGTCGTACGGCGCCCTGCCGCTGACCTTCAAGACGGACAGCGTCACCACGGTGACCGCGGCCCTCGGCGGTGAGCAGCTGCACGCCGGTCTGATCGCGGGCGCGATCGGCCTCGCGCTGGTCGTCATCTACCTGCTGATCTTCTACCGCGGTCTGTCGGTCATCGCGATCCCCTCGCTGCTGGTCTCCGCGATCCTCACGTACGTGATCATGGCGCTGCTCGGCCCCGGCATCGGCTTCGCGCTGAACCTGCCGGCGGTCTGCGGTGCGATCGTCGCGATCGGTATCACCGCGGACTCGTTCATCGTGTTCTTCGAACGCATCCGGGACGAGATCCGCGAAGGCCGCTCGCTGCGTCCCTCCGTCGAGCGGGCCTGGCCCCGCGCCCGGCGCACCATCCTGGTCTCCGACTTCGTGTCGTTCCTCGCCGCCGCGGTGCTGTTCATCGTCACCGTCGGCAAGGTCCAGGGCTTCGCGTTCACCCTCGGTCTGACCACCGTGCTCGACGTGGTCGTCGTCTTCCTCTTCACGAAGCCGCTGATGACGATCCTCGCCCGCAGGAAGTTCTTCGCGGACGGCCACAAGTGGTCCGGCATCGACCCGAAGGCGCTGGGCGCCAAGCCGCCGCTACGCCGCACCCGCCGTCCCGCCGGTTCCGCCGCGGGCCCTGTCGACCCGAAGGAGGCGTGAGATGTCGAAGCTCGGCAACCTCGGCGCCCGACTGCACCGTGGCGAGGTCGGCTACGACTTCGTCGGCAATCGCAAGATCTGGTACGGCATCTCGATCCTGATCACCATCACGGCCATCCTCGGCCTGACGGTGCGCGGCCTGAACATGGGCATCGAGTTCCAGGGCGGCGCCGCCTTCACCACGCCGAAGGGCATGAGCGCCTCGGTGAGCCAGGCGGAGAAGTACGCGGAGGACGCCTCGGGCCACGACGCGGTCGTCCAGAAGCTCGGCGACGGCAGCCTGCGCATCCAGATCGCCGGCATCGACACGGACAAGTCCGACAGCATCAAGAAGCAGCTGTCGAAGGACCTGAACGTCGACTCCGAGAGCATCGCCGCGGACCTGGTCGGCCCCAGCTGGGGTGACCAGGTCGCCAACAAGGCCTGGGAGGGCCTGGCGATCTTCATGGTGTTGGTCGTGATCTATCTGGCGATCGCCTTCGAGTGGCGGATGGCCCTGGCCGCGCTCGTCGCCCTGATCCACGACATCACCATCACCATCGGCATCTACGCCCTCGTCGGCTTCGAGGTCACGCCCGGCACGGTGATCGGTCTGCTGACCATCCTCGGTTACTCGCTCTACGACACGGTCGTCGTCTTCGACAGCCTCAAGGAGCAGACCAAGGACATCACCAAGCAGACCCGCTGGACCTACAGCGACATCGCCAACCGGTCGATCAACGGCACCCTGGTGCGTTCCATCAACACCACGGTCGTCGCGCTGCTCCCGGTCGCGGCTCTGCTGTTCATCGGCGGCGGCTTCCTCGGCGCGGGTGTGCTCAACGACATCTCGCTGTCGCTGTTCGTCGGCCTCGCGGCCGGTGCGTACTCCTCGATCTTCATCGCCACGCCGCTCGTCGCCGACCTCAAGGAGGCCGAGCCGCAGATGAAGGCGCTCAAGAAGCGCGTCTTCGCCAAGCGGGCCCAGGCCGCCGCGCAGGGCGAGCCGGCGGAGTCGCAGGTCACCAACCGCTCGGACGACGACTACGACGACGAGCCCGAGGACGCGGCAGCCGTCGTGGGCCCGCGCACCCAGCCGGCGTCCCGCAACCGCGGCCGTGGCCGTCCCTCGGGGAAGCGGCGATGACCGACATCAAGGAACTGCTGCTCAGCCGTATCCGCGATGTGGCCGACTACCCGGAGCCGGGTGTGATGTTCAAGGACATCACCCCGCTCCTGGCGGACCCGGCCGCGTTCACGGCGCTCACGGACGCGCTCGCCGAGATCGTCGTGCGCACCGGTGCGACGAAGGTCGTGGGCCTGGAGGCCCGCGGCTTCATCCTCGGCGCCCCGGTGGCCGTCCGCGCGGGCGTCGGCTTCATCCCCGTACGCAAGGCGGGCAAGCTCCCCGGAGCGACCCTCAGCCAGGCGTACGACCTGGAGTACGGCTCCGCCGAGATCGAGGTGCACGCCGAGGACCTGAGCGCCGCGGACCGCGTCCTGGTCGTCGACGACGTCCTGGCCACGGGCGGCACCGCCGAGGCCTCCGTCCAGCTGATCCGCAGGGCGGGCGCCCAGGTCGCCGGCCTCGCGGTCCTGATGGAACTGGGCTTCCTCGCGGGCCGCGCCCGCCTGGAACCGGCCCTGGAAGGCGCCCCGCTGGAAGCGCTGCTGGTGGTCTGAACCCACCAGCACGTCCTGCCTGCGGCGATTCGAGAACGGCCGCCCCGGTCCACCGGGGCGGCCGTTTCCGTGCCCCCTGAGTGCGCGGGGCTGCTCCCCACGGGCGCGACAAGCCGCGACGGCGCGGTGGTCGGCCGGATCCCCCGGCCCCTCCGCGGCCGCTCGCCCGGAGGAGCCGACGTGGCGCCGCGGTCGGCCAGGTACCTTCGGTCCGCCGCCGTCCGCCCGGACGAGCTGCGATGGCGCTGCGTTTGGCCAGGTATCTCCGGTCCGTCGTCGTCTGCCCGGAGGAGCCGCGATGGCGCGGTGGTTGGGCGGGTGCCTCCGGCCTTTCCCCGGCCGCTCGCCTGGAGGAGCCGACGTGGTGCTGCGGTCGGTCAGGTATCTCCGGTCCGCCGTCGTCCGCCCGGAGGAGCCGCGATGGTGCTGCGCTCGGCCAGGCGCCTCCGGCCCCGTCGCCCGCCCGGGAACACCCCCGCCGGACACCTTCAAGGCGTCCTCACGTCACCTCCGGAATGCCGGCGGCAGCCCCTCGTGTTTCATCGGTAGACGGCCCTCACATCGGCCTGAAGGCGAGCCCGGAGCCCGGGATCGCTACCATGGGCACTCCGGAGCCTGACCGGGGGACCCGGATCGCGCACGAGGAGTCCTCTTGGCAGACGAGGCCCAGCCCCTGACCGCCGCCAAGCCCGAGCCCACCCCGGGCCCCGCGGCGGAGCCCGCCACGAGCGCGAGCACCGCACCGAGCGAACCGCGCCCGGCGGCGGAGCACGACCGGTCGGCGCCCGCCGACAAGGCGGCCGAGCCTCCGCGCCCCAAGCCCGCCCCGGCCGAGATCCCGGCGGCCGCTCCCGCGCCCCGTCCCACGGCCGGCCAGCCCGCCCGCACCGGCGGCGGCTCCTCCAACCGCGTCCGCGCCCGTCTCGCCCGCCTCGGCGTCCAGCGCTCCAACCCGTACAACCCGGTCCTGGAGCCCCTGCTGCGGATAGTGCGCAGCAACGACCCGAAGATCGAGACGGCCACCCTCCGCCAGGTCGAGAACGCCTACCAGGTCGCCGAGCGCTGGCACCGCGGCCAGAAGCGCAAGAGCGGCGACCCATACATCACGCACCCGCTCGCCGTGACGACGATCCTCGCCGAACTCGGCATGGATCCGGCCACGTTGATGGCGGGTCTGCTGCACGACACCGTCGAGGACACCGAGTACGGCCTCGACCAGCTCCGCCGGGACTTCGGCGACTCCGTGGCCCTCCTCGTCGACGGCGTCACCAAGCTGGACAAGGTCAAGTTCGGCGAGGCCGCGCAGGCCGAGACCGTGCGCAAGATGGTCGTGGCGATGGCCAAGGACCCGCGCGTCCTGGTCATCAAGCTCGCCGACCGCCTGCACAACATGCGCACCATGCGCTACCTCAAGCGCGAGAAGCAGGAGAAGAAGGCGCGCGAGACGCTGGAGATCTACGCGCCGCTCGCCCACCGCCTGGGCATGAACACCATCAAGTGGGAACTGGAGGACCTCGCCTTCGCGATCCTCTACCCCAAGATGTACGACGAGATCGTCCGGCTGGTGGCCGAGCGGGCACCGAAGCGTGACGAATACCTGGCCATAGTGACCGACGAGGTCCAGACCGACCTGCGCGCCGCCCGCATCAAGGCGACCGTCACCGGCCGCCCGAAGCACTACTACAGTGTCTACCAGAAGATGATCGTCCGCGGCCGTGACTTCGCGGAGATCTACGACCTGGTGGGCATCCGCGTCCTCGTGGACACCGTCCGCGACTGCTACGCCGCCCTCGGCACCGTGCACGCGCGATGGAACCCGGTCCCCGGCCGGTTCAAGGACTACATCGCGATGCCCAAGTTCAACATGTACCAGTCGCTGCACACGACGGTGATCGGCCCCAACGGCAAGCCCGTCGAGCTCCAGATCCGCACGTTCGACATGCACCGCCGCGCCGAGTACGGCATCGCCGCGCACTGGAAGTACAAGCAGGAGGCCGTCGCCGGCACCTCCAAGGTGCGCGCGGAGACGCCCCGGACCACCGGCAAGGACGACCACCTCAACGACATGGCGTGGCTGCGCCAGTTGCTCGACTGGCAGAAGGAGACCGAGGACCCGGGCGAGTTCCTGGAGTCCCTGCGCTTCGACCTGTCCCGCAACGAGGTCTTCGTCTTCACGCCCAAGGGCGACGTGATAGCGCTGCCGGCGGGCGCCACCCCGGTGGACTTCTCGTACGCGGTGCACACCGAGGTCGGCCACCGGACCATAGGAGCACGGGTCAACGGGAGGCTCGTACCGCTCGAATCCACCCTGGACAACGGCGACTTGGTGGAGGTCTTCACCTCCAAGGCACCCGGCGCGGGCCCGTCCCGCGACTGGCTCGGCTTCGTGAAGTCGCCGCGCGCCCGCAACAAGATCAGAGCCTGGTTCTCCAAGGAGCGCCGCGACGAGGCGATCGAGCAGGGCAAGGACGCCATCGCCCGCGCGATGCGCAAACAGAACCTGCCGATCCAGCGCATCCTGACCGGCGATTCCCTGGTCACCCTCGCGCACGAGATGCGCTACCCCGACATCTCCTCGCTGTACGCGGCGATCGGCGAGGGCCATGTCGCCGCGCAGAACGTCGTACAGAAGCTGGTGCAGGCGCTCGGCGGCGAGGAGGCGGCCACCGAGGAGATCGACGAGAGCGTGCCGCCGGCACACGGCCGGGGGCGCAAGCGCCGGTCGAACGCCGACCCGGGTGTCGTCGTCAAGGGCGTCGACGACGTGTGGGTCAAATTGGCCCGCTGTTGTACGCCCGTCCCCGGCGACCCCATCATCGGTTTCGTCACGCGCGGTAGCGGTGTATCGGTTCACCGCAGCGACTGCGTCAACGTGGAGTCACTGTCCCGCGAGCCCGAGCGCATCCTGGAAGTCGAGTGGGCGCCCACCCAGTCCTCGGTGTTCCTGGTCGCCATCCAGGTGGAGGCCCTGGACCGCTCCCGGCTTCTCTCGGACGTCACCCGCGTCCTGTCCGACCAGCACGTCAACATCCTCTCCGCGGCCGTCCAGACCTCCCGCGACCGCGTGGCCACCTCCCGCTTCACCTTCGAGATGGGCGACCCCAAGCACCTGGGACACGTCCTGAAGGCTGTCAGGGGCGTCGAGGGGGTCTACGACGTCTACCGCGTGACGTCGGCGCGCAACAAGACGTAGGGCATACGGAGAAGGGGCTCCCGTACGGTGCGTACGGGAGCCCCTTCTTGATGCGTGCGGACGGGTCAGCCGCCGAACTCCTGGAGGCCCTTCAGCGCCTGCTCCAGCAGGGCCTGGCGGCCCTCCAGCTCGCGCTGCAGCTTGTCGGCGCGGGAGTTGTTGCCCTGGGCGCGGGCCTGCTCGATCTGGCCCGTGAGCTTGTCCACGGCGGCCTGGAGCTGGCCGGTGAGACCCTCGGCACGCGCGCGTGCCTCCGGGTTCGTCCGGCGCCACTCGGCCTCCTCGGACTCCTGGAGGGCCCGCTCGACCGTGTGCATCCGGCCCTCGACCTTCGGGCGGGAGTCACGCGGCACATGGCCGATGGCCTCCCAGCGCTCGTTGATCGAGCGGAAGGCCGCGCGGGCCGCCTTCAGATCGGTGACCGGCAGGAGCTTCTCGGCCTCCTCGGCCAGCTCCTCCTTGAGCTTCAGGTTCTCCGTCTGCTCGGCGTCCCGCTCGGCGAAGACCGAGCTGCGGGCGGCGAAGAAGACGTCCTGGGCGCCGCGGAAGCGGTTCCACAGATCGTCCTCGTGCTCGCGCTGGGCGCGGCCCGCCGCCTTCCAGTCGGCCATCAGCTCGCGGTACCGCGCGGCCGTGGGACCCCAGTCCGTCGAGGCCGACAGACCCTCGGCCTCGGCGACCAGCTTCTCCTTGGTCTTGCGGGCGTCCTCGCGCTGCGCGTCCAGCGACGCGAAGTGCGCCTTGCGGCGCTTGGAGAAGGCCGACCGGGCGTGCGAGAAGCGGTGCCACAGCTCGTCGTCCGACTTGCGGTCCAGGCGCGGCAGACCCTTCCAGGTGTCCACCAGCGCGCGCAGCCGCTCACCGGCCGCCCGCCACTGGTCGGACTGCGCCAGTTCCTCCGCCTCGACGACCAGCGCCTCCTTGGAGTGCCGGGCCTCGTCGGACTGCTTGGCGCGCTGCTGCTTGCGCTCCTCGCGGCGCGCCTCGACGGTCTCCACCAGCTTGTCCAGCCGGACCCCGAGCGCCGCCAGGTCGCCCACCGCGTGGTGGGCGTCGACCTGCTCACGGAGATGGTCGACGGCGGCCTGCGCGTCCTTCGCCGACAGGTCGGTGGTCTTCACGCGCTTTTCGAGGAGGCCGATCTCGACAACCAGGCCTTCGTACTTGCGCTCGAAGTAGGCCAGCGCCTCCTCGGGGGAGCCGGCCTGCCAGGAACCGACGACCTGCTCGCCGTCGGCCGTACGCACGTACACGGTCCCCGTCTCGTCGACGCGTCCCCACGGGTCGCTGCTCACAGCGCCTCCTCCACATGATGCCTGCACAGGGCCTCTGTGCCCCCGGGCATCGTCCACAGTTTCGTCACGGCCAACATAGGCGACCGGCGGGTTGCCTGTCCGCATCCCGCGCGACCGAAATTTCGCTGTTGACGGTCAGGATTTAGTGACAGTCGCCTTGTTGATCACGACCGTCGCGTTCGGTGCTCCGTCGCCCGCGCCCGTGCTCTCACCAGCGGCCGCGATCTTGTTCAGGACCTTCATCCCGGAGGCCGAGATGGTACCGAACGGGGTGTAACTGGCCGGAAGCTGGCTGTCCTTGTAGACGAGGAAGAACTGGCTGCCGCCGGTGTGCTTCTGACCGGTGTTCGCCATCGCCACCGTGCCCGCCGGGTAGGTCCCGCCCTTGAGGCTGGTGTCCTTCAGGTTCTCGTCCGGGATCGTGTAACCGGGGCCGCCGCTGCCCGCGCCCGTCGGGTCGCCGCACTGCAGCACGTAGATGCCGCTCGTGGTGAGCCGGTGGCACTTCGTGTGGTCGAAGAAGCCCTTGCCCGCAAGGAAGCTGAACGAGTTCACGGTGTGCGGCGCGGCCGACGTCTTGAGCGCGATGTCGATGTCACCGCAGGTCGTCGCGAGCTTCATCGTGTACTTCGCCGACTTGTCGATCGTGACCGCCGGCTCCTTCTTCCAGGTCTCCGTCTTGATCTTGCCGGCCGCCGGCTTCGCGCACGGGTCCGGCGCCTTCTTCGTCGCCGAGGCGCTGGGCGTGGGCGTCACGTCCGCGCTCGCGTTGGTCTTGTCGTCGTCGTTCTTCAGGACGCCGGTCGTGTAGAGCGCGACACTGCCGATCACGATCACGCCGAGCACCGACGCGATCACCGAGTTGCGCATGCGCGCCTTGCGTCGAGCGGACGTACGCCGCTGCTGCTGCCGCAAGAACTTCTCCCGCGCGAGCTGCCGCTTCCGCTGTTCCTGGGTGACCACCGGATTCTCTCCTCATGCGTCTCGTACGTCGACTGGGACGCGTGCGTCTTGTGAGCCGACCGCCTGCGTGTGCCCCGTACCGTATATGGGTTCGCTGAGGATTCGGCAGCGCCGGTAGGCTCTGACCACTGAGGCAGGGATCCTTATCCCCTCCCGTATCGACACAACGAAGGACGATCGTGCTCATTGCCGGGTTCCCCGCCGGGGCCTGGGGGACGAACTGTTATCTCGTCGCCCCCGCCGCCGGTGAGGAGTGCGTGATCATCGACCCGGGCCATCAGGCCGCCCAGGGAGTCGAGGAAGCGCTCAGGAAGCATCGGCTCAAGCCCGTCGCGGTCGTCCTCACCCATGGTCACATCGACCATGTGGCCTCGGTCGTCCCGGTGTGCGGCGCGCACGACGTGCCGGCCTGGATCCACCCCGAGGACCGGTTCATGATGAGCGACCCCGAGAAGGCGCTCGGCCGCTCGATCGGGATGCCGCTGATGGGCGAGCTGACCGTGGGGGAGCCGGACGACGTCAAGGAGCTGACCGACGGTGCACGGCTCGCGCTCGCGGGACTGGAGTTCTCGGTCGCGCACGCGCCGGGCCATACGAAGGGGTCGGTGACCTTCCAGATGCCCGAGACCACGGAGATCCCCTCCGTGTTCTTCTCCGGGGATCTGCTCTTCGCCGGCTCCATCGGACGCACCGACCTGCCCGGCGGCTCCCACGCCGAGATCCTCGACTCGCTGGCCCGTGTGTGCCTGCCGCTCGACGACTCGACCGTGGTGCTGTCCGGCCACGGCCCCCAGACGACCATCGGCCAGGAGCGCGCCACCAACCCGTACTTGCGGGAAGTGGCCGCCGGCCAGGGAGCTGACGCGAACGCTCCCCGACGAGGAATGTGACGAGATTTTCGTGAGCACCTTTCAGGCCCCCAAGGGCACGTACGACCTGATTCCGCCGGAGTCGGCCAAGTACCTCGCCGTGCGCGAGGCCATCGCCGCTCCGCTGCGCAACTCCGGCTACGGCTACATCGAGACGCCCGGCTTCGAGAACGTCGAGCTCTTCGCGCGCGGTGTCGGTGAGTCCACCGACATCGTGACCAAGGAGATGTACGCCTTCGAGACCAAGGGCGGCGACCAGCTCGCCCTGCGCCCCGAGGGCACGGCTTCCGTACTGCGCGCGGCACTTGAGGCCAACCTGCACAAGCTGGGCAACCTCCCCGTCAAGCTCTGGTACTCGGGCTCCTACTACCGCTACGAGCGCCCCCAGAAGGGCCGTTACCGCCACTTCTCCCAGGTCGGCGCCGAGGCGATCGGTGCCGAGGACCCGGCGCTGGACGCCGAGTTGATCATCCTCGCGGACCAGGCGTACCGCACCCTGGGCCTGCGGAACTTCCGCATCCTCCTCAACAGCCTGGGCGACAAGGAATGCCGTCCGGTCTACCGGGAGGCGCTGCAGACCTTCCTCCGGGGCCTGGACCTCGACGAGGAGACCATGCGTCGCGGGGACATCAACCCGCTGCGGGTCCTCGACGACAAACGCCCCGACGTCCAGAAGCAGTTGACGGACGCGCCGTTGCTCCGCGACTACCTGTGCGACGCGTGCAAGGCGTACCACGAGGAGGTCCGCGAGCTCATCACGGCTGCGGGCGTCACCTTCGAGGACGACCCGAAGCTGGTCCGCGGCCTGGACTACTACACCCGTACGACCTTCGAGTTCGTCCACGACGGTCTGGGCTCCCAGTCAGCGGTGGGCGGCGGCGGCCGCTATGACGGCCTGTCCGAGATGATCGGCGGCCCCGCACTGCCCTCCGTGGGCTGGGCGTTGGGCGTCGACCGCACGGTGTTGGCGTTGGAGGCGGAGGGCGTCGAACTCCAACTCCCCGCGTCCACGAGCGTGTTCGCGGTCCCGCTCGGGGAGGAGGCCCGCCGGGTCCTCTTCGCCAAGGTCACCGAACTCCGCAAGCTCGGCATCGCGGCCGACTTCTCCTACGGCTCCAAGGGTCTCAAGGGCGCCATGAAGAACGCCAACCGCAGCGGGGCCCGCTACACGATCGTCGCCGGCGAGCGTGACCTTGCCGAGGGTGTTGTGCAGCTCAAGGACATGGAGTCCGGGGAGCAGCGGGCGGTCGGGGTGAACGAGATCGTGGCGGAGCTGGAGTCGAAGCTGGGCTGAGGCCTGGGTTTCCGCCCCCGCCGCCCCTACCCGTCCCATCCTTCTGGGGCTCCGCCCCAGACGCCGCTCGGTCTTTCAGCCCGTCCGGCGTTTGAGGACGAGGCCGTTCAGGCCGAAGCGGGGGTCTGGGGGCGGCAGCCCCCAGTGATGGGACGGGTAGGGGCGGCGGGGGCGTGAATCCTCAGTCCAGCAGCCCGTACCGCATCGCACTCGTCACAGCGGCCGTCCGGTCATCGACGCCCAACTTCCCGAAGACCCGCAGCAGATGGGTCTTCACCGTCGACTCCCCGATGAACAACCGCCGCCCGATCTCCGCGTTGGTGCACCCCTCCGCCACCAACCGCAACACCGCGATCTCCCGTTCGGACAGCCGAGGCCGCTCCGGCTTCGTCCGCAACTGGTCCACCAACCGCGCCGCCACAGAAGGCGCCAACACGGTCTCGCCCCGCGCGGCGGCCCGTACCGCGTCGGCCAGTTCACCCCGCGGCAGATCCTTCAGTAGATAGCCCGCCGCCCCCGCCTCCACGGCCCGCAGAATGTCCCGGTCGGTCTCGTACGTGGTGAGGACGATCACCCGGCACGGCAACCCCGCCGCACTCATCCGCACGATGGAGTCGACACCCCCGCCGCCCGGCATGCGCAGGTCCATCAGGACGATGTCGGGGCGGAGTTCGGCGGCCAGCGCCTCCGCCTGTGGCCCACTGGAGGCGTCGGCGACGACATCGAGGTCCGGTTCGGCGCTGAGCATGGCGCGCAGGCCTTCCCGCACGACGGGATGGTCGTCGGCGAGGACGATCCGGATCATCGAGAACTCCTTGTGGGAGACACGGGAGGCACAGAAGTCACGGGAGCCATGGGAGACACGGGCGATACCGGCAGCCGTACCGTCACCGTCGTCCCCTCGCCCACCGCACTCCGCACCACCGCCGTCCCACCCGCCTCCGCCGCCCGCGTCCGCAGCCCCGCCAGACCGTAACCACCGGACACCTCCCCCGGATCGAACCCGCACCCGTCATCCCGTACGGACACGGTGAGTTGCTCGTCGGTGTACACCAGCGCAAGGCTCACCTTCGCCGAACTTCCCGCATGCTTACGGGTGTTGGCGAGCGCCTCCTGGCAGGAGCGCAGGACCACGACCTCGGGCCCGGCGGGCAACGCGCGTACCGGCCCGGTGACTTGGAGTGTCGCGTCATGGCGGGCGGCGAGCCGGCGCAGGGCGTCCGAGAGGGACGCGCCCTCCAGGTCGGCCGGTGTGCCGCCGGCGACCAGGGCGCGGGCCTCGGCGAGGTTCTGCCGGGCCGTCTCGTCCATGAGGGCCAAGTGCCGTCTGGCCTGCGGCAGATCGTCGTCCAGCTCCGCATCCACCGCCTGGGCCAGCATCAGCAGGCTGGTGAAGCCCTGGGCGAGGGTGTCGTGGATCTCGCGGGCCATCCGCTCCCGTTCGGCCAACGCGCCGTGGGCCGACGACAGCCGGGAGACCTCGTGGCGGCTGGCGTCCAGCTCGGCTATCAACTCCGCGCGCTCCTGGCTCTGTTCGATGACGCGGATGATCCAGGTGCCGAGGGCCATCGAGAAGACCAGGGTGACCACCGCGAAGACGGAATTGAAGAACACGTCCTGCGCGCCCGGCCACCACAGCAGCGCCCAGCCGATAACGGGCGCGATGTTGATCACGGTCACCGCGATCAGCGCCCAGCGCAGTCGCAGCACCATGAAACAGGGCGGGACGAGGGCGAAGCCCATCAGCCGGGTCTCACCGACCAGCACCGCCGACGGGAGGAACAGCGCCATCTGCGCCACGAGGTAGCCGATGGCCCGCCGTTCGTCCGGTGGATCGCCTTGCAGGACCGGGCGGCCGATCCAGACGTAGAGCGGAATGAGCGGGACGAGCAGGCCGGCCGCCGTGACCCGCACCGGCCACCCCGGCTGGCTCGTGCCGAGCACGAACACCAGGGTGGCCAGCCAGATCAGGGCGAAGTACGTGTCCCAGAGCCGGAACGAGCGGTCCCAGGTGTACGAACCCGACGCCCCGTGCGGAGCCGTCATCCGTCGCGCCGGTTCTTCCACCGGAAGGTCAGCAGGCACAGCAGCAATCCTCCGACGCACCACGCCCCGAGCACCAGCGCGACCTTTCCGAACTCCCAGCTCCCGGCCTGCTCCAGCACCTGCGCCGACGAGGGCAGGAACACCCCGCGCAGCCCCTGGCACATCCACTTCAGCGGGAACAGGGCGCCGATGTTGAGCATCCAGTCCGGGATGGTGTCGATGGAGATGTACACCCCGGAGATGAACTGCAGGACCAGGAACGGGAGTACGACCACGGAGGTCGCGCTCTTGCCGGACTTCGGGACCGAGCTGACCGCGATGCCGAGCAGCGCGCACGCCGTCAGACCGAGCACGAAGATCCACCCGAAGTCCAGCCACTTCACCGCGGACGAGGGCAGATCCACGTCGTACAGCGTGGTGCCCACCAGGAGCAGGATCGCCGTCTCCATCAGGCCCGTGACCAGAACCAGCCAGATCTTGCCGAGGAAGTACGCGGCCGGTGGCATCGGCGTGCCGCGCAGCCTGCGCAGCACCTTCTCGTCGCGTTCGATCGCGATCGAGATGCCGAGGGACTGGAAGCTCGTCGACATGATGCCGGCGGCCATCATCGCCGGGACGTACAGCTGGGAGGCGTTGACGCCCGCGCCCCGGACGTCGTCCTTGAAGATCGACGCGAAGAGGAAGAGGAAGACGACCGGGAAGGCGAAGGTGAACACCACCTGGTCGCGCTGCCGGAAGAACTGTTTGAGTTCCAGCGACCCGCGGCGCAGTCCGAGTCCCCAGGCACTGGGCAGCCGGTCTCCGGGGGTCTTCGTCCGGGGCCGTACGGCGGTCGTGTCCGTGGTCGTGGTCATCGCGCGTCCTCCTGTCCGGTCAGCCGGAGGTAGACGTCCTCCAGGGTGGGGCGGCTCACCAGCAGCCCGGGGATCTCGCCGTCGAAGCGGTGCATGAGTTCGGCTACGACCTTGGTAGGAGTCTCCGTGTGCTCCGCGCGCGGGGTGCCGTCCAGGTCCGTCCACTCGACCGTGGCTCCGGTGCCGTGGCGTTCGCGCAGGGCGGCCGGTTCGCCCTCGGCGACCACGCGGCCCTTGGCGACGATGGCCAGGCGGTCGGCCAGGTTCTCCGCCTCCTCCAGGTAGTGGGTGGTGAGGAGGATCGTGGTGCCCTCGTCGGCGAGCTTGCGGATCAGGTCCCAGAACTGGCGCCGGGCCGCAGGGTCGAAGCCGGTCGTCGGCTCATCCAGGAGGAGGAGATCGGGGCCGCCTATCACCCCGAGGGCCACGTCGAGACGCCTGCGCTGTCCGCCCGACAGGGCCTTGATACGGCTGTCCACCTTGGCCTCAAGACCGACCAGGCCGATGACCTCCTCGGGGTCGCGAGGCCGGGGGTAGTAGCGCGCGAAGTGCCGTACCGTCTCGCCGACCGTCAACTCGGCGGGTGCCGATTCGTCCTGCCAGACGATCCCGACCCGCGAACGCCACGCGCGTGTGCCCGTCGCCGGGTCCGAGCCGAGCACCGACACCTCACCCGCGTCCCGGCCGCGGTTGCCCTGGAGGATCTCGACCGTGGTGCTCTTGCCCGCCCCATTGGGTCCGAGCAGGCCGAACACCTCTCCCGTGCGGATCTCCAGGTCGATTCCGTCCACGGCGGTCACGTCCCCGTACTGCTTGCGCAGCCCCCGCACATCCACTGCGAGTTCGTTCGCCTGTGTTGTCATGCCATGAGCATCGTCCGGAATCGAGCGCTCAGGGACGACCGTGCGTACTTCCTTATGTCCATCGAACGGTGGACAGAGGTGCGCGTGCGGCACAATGGCCCTGCCCGAAGAAGGTCCAACTCTCAAGTGACGGATCGGCGTGATGAGCAAGACGACAGTGAAGGACGTCTCCACCGACTCCGAACCGGAGCACACGGCCGCAGAGCCGCGCACGGTGGGCAGCAGCCGGGCCTTCGCCCTGTTGCTGGTGATCAACGGAGCGGCCGGACTGCTCGCCGCCTGGGTCATCACGATCGACAAGTTCAAGATCCTTGAGGGCAAGCTCGCCGGGAAGACGTTCACCCCGAGCTGCAGCATCAACCCGATCGTGTCCTGCGGCAGCGTCATGGAGAGCAAGCAGGCCGCCGCCTTCGGCTTCCCGAACCCGATGCTCGGCCTGGTCGCCTACGGCATCGTCATCTGCGTCGGCATCAGCCTGCTGACCCGGGTCCAGTTCCCGCGCTGGTACTGGCTCACCTTCAACTTCGGCACGCTCTTCGGGGTGGCCTTCTGCACCTGGCTGCAGTTCCAGTCGCTGTACCGGATCAACGCGCTGTGCCTGTGGTGCTCCCTGGCCTGGGTCGCCACGATCACCATGTTCTGGTACGTCACGTCGTTCAACATCCGCAACGACTTCCTGAAGGCCCCGCGCCCGGTCAAGAACTTCCTGGGCGAGTTCACCTGGGTCCTCCCGGTCACCCACGTCGGCATCATCGCCATGCTGATCCTGACCCGCTGGGGCACCCAGCTCTGGGCGTAGTTCCGGGCCCGACCGGATTGTCAGTGGCGTGACATAGGGTTTTGGACGTGGAGCCCGACCTTTTCACCGCCGCAGCCGAAGAACGCCAGGAGAAGGACCCGTCCAGCAGCCCCCTGGCGGTACGGATGCGCCCGCGCACCCTCGACGAGGTCGTGGGCCAGCAGCACCTGCTGAAGCCGGGCTCGCCCCTGCGCAGACTGGTCGGCGAGGGATCGGGCGGTCCGGCCGGAGCTTCCTCGGTACTCCTCTGGGGGCCGCCCGGCACCGGCAAGACGACCCTCGCCTACGTCGTCTCCAAGGCCACCAACAAGCGTTTCGTGGAGCTGTCCGCGATCACCGCCGGCGTCAAGGAGGTCCGCGCGGTCATCGACGGTGCCCGCCGCGCCACCGGAGGCTTCGGCAAGGAGACCGTCCTCTTCCTCGACGAGATCCACCGCTTCAGCAAGGCCCAGCAGGACTCGCTCCTCCCGGCCGTCGAGAACCGCTGGATCACCCTGATCGCGGCGACCACGGAGAACCCGTACTTCTCGGTGATCTCCCCGCTGCTCTCCCGATCCCTTCTCCTCACCCTCGAACCCCTCACGGACGACGACCTGCGCGCCCTGCTCCGCCGCGCGCTGTCCGACGAGCGAGGACTGAAGGACGCGGTCGCCCTCCCCGAGGACAGCGAGAACCACCTGCTGCGGATCGCCGGCGGCGACGCCCGCCGCGCGCTGACCGCTCTGGAGGCCGCCGCCGGGGCCGCCCTCGACAAGGGCGAGCCGGACATCACCCTCCAGACCCTGGAGGAGACGGTCGACCGCGCGGCGGTGAAGTACGACCGCGACGGCGACCAGCACTACGACGTGGCCAGCGCCCTCATCAAGTCCATCCGCGGCTCCGACGTCGACGCGGCCCTGCACTACCTGGCCCGCATGATCGAGGCAGGCGAGGACCCCCGCTTCATCGCCCGCCGCCTGATGATCTCCGCGAGCGAGGACATCGGCCTCGCCGATCCCAACGCGCTGCCGATCGCGGTCGCCGCCGCCCAGGCCGTAGCGATGATCGGCTTCCCGGAGGCCGCGCTGACCCTCAGCCACGCCACCATCGCGCTCGCCCTCGCGCCCAAGTCGAACGCGGCGACCACGGCGATCGGCGCCGCCATGGAGGACGTACGCAAGGGGCACGCGGGCCCGGTGCCCATGCATCTGCGGGACGGGCACTACAAGGGCGCCGCCAAGCTCGGGCACGCCCAGGGGTACGTCTACCCGCACGACCTCCCTGAGGGCATCGCCGAGCAGCAGTACGCCCCGGAGGAGCTGAAGGACCGTACGTACTACGAACCGACCCGGCACGGCGCCGAGGCCCGGTACGCGGACGCCGTGGAGTGGACCCGGAAGCACCTTGGTCGTAAGCGGTCCTGAGCACCCTGTAGAATCCCCCGAAGTGCTGTGTCCCGTGCTGTCAGAACGGGACGGTCAGCCGGAGCCCCGGTTCTCGGACCGGCTCCAGGAGCGTCGCGCACCGTTCGAACGGTGTCGCGGGCAGCCCACCACCATCCGTCGCAGGACGGAACCGGTCGGTGGGCCACTCGCGTGCTGCACGTAGTGCCCAGATCAGGGGAGCGGCTGCCCACCAGGTCCCGCAAGGGGCCCGACGGGTTTCCCCGGCTGCGGATGCGACCTCCCTCACCACCCTGACAAGCCGACAGACAGAGAGAGACATCGTGGCGAATCAGTCCCGCCCCAAGGTCAAGAAGTCGCGTGCCCTCGGCATCGCGCTGACCCCGAAGGCCGTCAAGTACTTCGAGGCCCGTCCCTACCCGCCGGGTGAGCACGGTCGTGGCCGCAAGCAGAACTCGGACTACAAGGTCCGTCTGCTGGAGAAGCAGCGTCTGCGCGCGCAGTACGACGTGTCCGAGCGCCAGCTCGTCCGCGCCTACGAGCGTGCCTCCAAGGTCCAGGGCAAGACCGGTGAGGCCCTGATCATCGAGCTGGAGCGTCGTCTCGACGCGCTGGTCCTTCGTTCGGGCATCGCCCGCACGATCTACCAGGCCCGCCAGATGGTCGTTCACGGCCACATCGAGGTCAACGGCCAGAAGGTCGACAAGCCGTCCTTCCGCGTCAAGCCCGAGGACGTCGTGATGGTCCGCGAGCGCAGCCGCAGCAAGACGCTGTTCGAGGTCTCCCGCGCCGGTGGCTTCGCCCCCGACGGCGAGATCCCGCGCTACCTCCAGGTGAACCTCGGCGCCCTGGCGTTCCGCCTGGACCGCGAGCCGAACCGCAAGGAGATCCCGGTGATCTGCGACGAGCAGCTCGTCGTCGAGTACTACGCCCGCTGATCACCTCACGGACGTAGCACCACCTTTCGCGTCAGCCTGCCGTCTCCCCGCCCTTCCGGGTGGGCGAGGCGGCGGGCTTTCGCATGTCCACCCTCACGGTCGCGGGCCGCACCGGCCCACGCGGCACCGGCACCGCGTCCAGCGCCCGCGACGGCCCCAGCGCCCGCGCCACGGCCGCCTCCCGGCCCAGCCGCGCCCCCTCCCGTACGCACTCCGCGTACCGCTCGTCGCCCAGCCGCTCGCGGGCCATCGCCTCGCACAGCTCGTGCGGCGCGTTGTAGTACGCCGAGCCGAACAGTGGCAGCCCCACCGACGGCCACATCCCGCCCGCCGCACCCTGCAGCAGCGCGGCCTCGGCGGCATCGCCCTCCGCCACCGTGACGAGGGCCAGCAGCTCGACCGCGAGCACGGAGCCGAGCAGATCGCGGAAGCCGTGCGCGCTGCTCAGGCAGTCCGCCAACAGGTCGCGCGCGAGCGGGAGTTCGCCGTCGCTCCAGGCGGCGTAGGCCAGGACGTACAGCGCGTACGCGCGGGCCCAGCGCTCGCCGTGGTCCTCGCACACGCGCCGGACGTCCTCGCACAGCTTCACCGCGTCCGCCAGATCGCCCTGGAACGCCCGGGTCATCGCCAGTTCGACCTGGCCCATCAGCACATTGCTGTTGAGCTCGCCGATCTGCTGGTAGCGGTCGAGCGCCGAGCGCAGCAGTGTCTCCGCGCGCGGCATGTCGTCCGTGACCAACGCCAGGCAGCCGGTGCGGTGTTCGGCGTAGGCGACCGCCGTGGGGTTCGCGGCCTCGTCCGCCTCCTCGCGGCACTCCTGGAGCGCGGCCAGCGCGGGCACGGTGTCGCCCTGGAGGATCGCCACATAGCCGAGCACCCACAGGGCCTTCAGCCGTGACTGGTCGTTCGCCGTGTCCTCGGCGTCCAGCTGCACGGCCTGCTCCAGCCAGTGCCTGCCCTCCGCGAGGCGCCCGCAGCCCGCCCAGTAGAACCACAGCGAGCCCGCGAGGTACTGGCCCAGATGCGTCTCGTCCGGCTCGGTCAGGCAGTACTCCAGGGCGCCGCGCAGATTCGGCAGCTCCGCCTCGACCCGCGCGGCGACCTCCCCCTGGCGCGGCGAGAACCAGTCCAGCTCGCACCACGTCGCCAGGCCCAGATACCAGTCGCGGTGTCTGCGCCGCAGCCGGGCCGCGTCCCCGGTCGCCTCCAGCCAGTCGGCGCCGTAGGCCCGGATCGTGTCGAGCATCCGGTAGCGCACGCCCGTCGCCGTCTCCTCGCGGACGACCACGGACTGCGCGAGCAGTTCGGAGAGCACGTCGAGGACGTCGTCCGAGGGAAGTCCGTCGCCGCCGCACACGTACTCGGCGGCCTCCAGATCGAAGCGCCCGGCGAACACCGACAGCCGCGCCCACAGCAACCGCTCCTCGGGCGTGCACAGTTCATGGCTCCAGCCGATCGCCGTCCGCAGCGTCTGGTGCCGGGGCAGCGCGTCCCGCCGCCCGCCGGCCAGCAGCCGGAACCGGTCGTCGAACCGCGCCAGCACCTCCCCGGGCGACAACGCCCGCAGCCGCCCCGCCGCCAACTCGACGGCAAGGGGAATCCCGTCGAGCCGCCGGCACAACTCCCGTACGTCCGAGGCGTCTTCGTCGAGGGTGACCCCTTGCTGCGCGGCCCGGTCGGCGAACAGCTCCACCGCCTCGTCCTCGCCCAACGGCGCCACCGCCACGACCCGTTCACCCGCCAGCTCCAACGGCCGCCGCCCCACCGCGAGCACCCGCAGCCCCGGCACCCGCCCGAGCAACTCGGCCACCAGCTCGGCACACACCTCCACCAGATGCTCGAACCCGTCCAGCACCAAAAGGAGTTGACGGTGAGTCAGGTGAGCGAGCAGCGCCTCGCGCGGCAGCCGCGCGGTGTGGTCCGTCAGCCCCAGCGCCTCTACGACCGCGAAGTCCACGAGTTCCGGATCGCGCACCGGCGCCAGCTCCACCCGCCACACACCGTCCCGGGGAGCGGACCGGGCCGCCGCGCGGGCCGCGAGCCGTGACTTGCCGACCCCGCCGGGCCCGGTCACCGTGACCAGACGCGAGGCGTCGAGCGCCCGTGCCAGCTCGGTGAGTTCGGCCGAGCGGCCCACGAACCGGTCGGGTTCGAGGGGCAGATTGCCGTCCGCGGTGGCGTCACCGCCATGGGAAGCTCGCATGGAACACGGAGCGTACTGAACCGTATTCAGTCCGTACAATCGCTTCGCGCAACTCCGGTGTGCGCGGGGCGGTAATGCGGTAGGGGGCACCGACCCCGGCGCGATAGGCTCAGCAGCGGTTATCCACAAGTGTTGACGGGGCGCCGCCTCCGGCGCGATAGGCTCGGGACGAGTCATCAACAAGCGTTTATGAGAGCGGGTGTCAGGTGTCCGGTGGAGAGGTGGCCGGGATCCTGGTGGCCGTCTTCTGGGCGATCCTGGTCTCGTTCCTCGCCGTCGCACTGGTGAGGCTGGCCCAGACGCTCAAGGCGACCACCAAGCTGGTCGCGGACGTGACCGACCAGGCCGTGCCGCTGCTGGCGGACGCCTCCGCGGCGGTGCGCTCCGCGCAGACCCAGATCGACCGGGTCGACGCGATCGCCTCCGACGTCCAGGAAGTCACCTCGAACGCCTCCGCACTGTCCACCACCGTCGCCTCCACCTTCGGCGGGCCCCTCGTCAAGGTCGCGGCCTTCGGCTACGGCGTCCGCCGGGCCCTGGGCGGCCGCCGCGAGGACGTGCCCGCGCCGTCCGGGGCGTCCCGTCGTACGGTGATCGTGGGCCGTACCGTCCCGGCCGGACGGCGGGGCAAGCGCACCCGGAAGAAGGACTGACCGAGCGATGTTCCGCCGTACGTTCTGGTTCGGCACGGGCGTAGCCGCCGGTGTCTGGGCGACCACCAAGGTCAATCGCAAGCTGAAGCAGCTGACCCCCGAGCACCTCGCCGTGTCCGCGGCCAACAAGGCGCTCGAAGCGGGCCACAAGCTCAAGGACAGCGCGGTGCACTTCGCGCTCGACGTCCGCGCGGGCATGGCCCAGCGCGAGGCCGAACTCGGCGACGCGCTCGGGATCAACGCTCCCGTGGACCCCGAACTCCCGGCGCCCCGGCAGCACATCGCCATCGAGAACCGCAACACCCCCCTGTCCGTCGAAAGAAACGACAGGACGACGTACTCGTACAACCGGAATGAGGACCACTGATGGAGTCGGCTGAAATCCGCCGCCGCTGGCTGAGCTTCTACGAGGAGCGCGGCCACACCGTCGTCCCCTCGGCGTCGCTCATCGCGGACGACCCGACTCTGCTCCTGGTCCCCGCCGGCATGGTCCCCTTCAAGCCGTACTTCCTCGGCGAGGTCAAGCCGCCGTGGCCGCGCGCCACCAGCGTGCAGAAGTGCGTGCGCACGCCCGACATCGAAGAGGTCGGCAAGACCACCCGCCACGGCACGTTCTTCCAGATGTGCGGCAACTTCTCCTTCGGCGACTACTTCAAGGAAGGCGCCATCACCTACGCCTGGGAGCTGCTCACGTCGCCCCAGGACAAGGGTGGTTACGGCCTCGACCCCGAGCGCCTTTGGATCACGGTCTACCTCGACGACGACGAGGCCGAGACCATCTGGCGCGAGAAGATCGGCGTCCCGGCCGAGCGCATCCAGCGCCTCGGCAAGAAGGACAACTACTGGTCGATGGGCGTCCCCGGCCCCTGCGGCCCGTGCTCCGAGATCAACTACGACCGTGGCCCCGAGTTCGGCGTCGAGGGCGGCCCCGCCGTCAACGACGAGCGGTACGTGGAGATCTGGAACCTCGTCTTCATGCAGTACGAGCGCGGCGAGGGCATCGGCAAGGAGGACTTCGAGATCCTCGGCGAGCTGCCCAGCAAGAACATCGACACGGGCCTCGGCCTGGAGCGCCTCGCGATGATCCTGCAGGGCGTGCAGAACATGTACGAGATCGACACCTCCATGGCCGTCATCAAGAAGGCCACCGAGCTGACCGGCGTCGAGTACGGCGACTCGCACGAGTCCGACGTCTCCCTGCGCGTGGTCACCGACCACATGCGCACGTCCGTGATGCTCATCGGCGACGGCGTGACCCCCGGCAACGAGGGCCGCGGTTACGTCCTGCGCCGCATCATGCGCCGCGCCATCCGCAACATGCGGTTGCTCGGTGCCACGGGTCTGGTCGTCAAGGACCTCATCGACACGGTCATCGCGATGATGGGCCAGCAGTACCCGGAGCTCGTCACCGACCGGCAGCGCATCGAGACCGTGGCCCTCGCCGAGGAGGCCGCCTTCGTCAAGACGCTGAAGGCCGGCACCAACATCCTCGACACCGCCATCGCCGACACCAAGCAGTCCGGCGGCAAGGTCCTCGCCGGCGACAAGGCGTTCCTGCTCCACGACACCTGGGGCTTCCCGATCGACCTCACCCTCGAAATGGCCGCCGAACAGGGCCTTTCCGTGGACGAGGACGGCTTCCGGCGCCTGATGAAGCAGCAGCGCGACCAGGCCAAGGCCGACGCGCAGGCCAAGAAGACCGGCCACGCGGGCGTCGGTGCCTACCGCGAGATCGCCGACAAGGCCGGCGAGACCGACTTCATCGGCTACTCGGACACCCAGGGCGAGTCCACCATCGTCGGCATCCTCGTCGACGGCGTCTCCTCCCCGGCCGCGACCGAGGGCGACGAGGTCGAGATCGTCCTCGACCGGACCCCCTTCTACGCCGAGGGCGGCGGCCAGATCGGCGACACCGGCCGGATCAAGGTCGAGTCCGGCGCCGTGATCGAGATCCGCGACTGCCAGAAGCCGGTCCCGGGCGTCTACGTCCACAAGGGCGTCGTCCAGTTCGGCGAGGTCACCGTCGGCGCCAAGGCCGAGGCCGCGATCGACATCCGCCGCCGCACCGCCATCGCCCGCGCCCACTCGGCCACTCACCTCACCCACCAGGCGCTGCGTGACGCCCTCGGTCCGACGGCCGCGCAGGCCGGTTCCGAGAACCAGCCGGGCCGCTTCCGCTTCGACTTCGGTTCGCCGTCCGCGGTTCCCACCGCCGTGATGACCGACGTCGAGCAGAAGATCAACGAGGTGCTCGCCCGCGACCTGGACGTGCACGCCGAGATCCTCAGCCTCGACGAGGCCAAGAAGCAGGGCGCCATCGCCGAGTTCGGCGAGAAGTACGGCGAGCGGGTCCGCGTCGTCACCATCGGCGACTTCTCCAAGGAGCTGTGCGGCGGCACCCACGTCCACAACACCTCGCAGCTCGGCCTGGTCAAGCTGCTCGGCGAGTCGTCGATCGGCTCCGGAGTGCGCCGTATCGAAGCGCTCGTCGGTGTCGACGCCTACAACTTCCTCGCCCGGGAGCACACGGTCGTCGCCCAGCTCCAGGAGCTGGTCAAGGGGCGCCCGGAGGAGCTGCCGGAGAAGGTCTCCGCGATGCTCGGCAAGCTGAAGGACGCCGAGAAGGAGATCGAGAAGTTCCGCGCCGAGAAGGTGCTACAGGCCGCGGCCGGTCTCGTCGAGTCCGCCAAGGACGTGCACGGGATCGCCGTCGTCACCGGTCAGGTGCCGGACGGCACGAGCGCCGACGACCTGCGCAAGCTGGTCCTCGACGTGCGCGGCCGCATCCAGGGCGGACGGGCCGCCGTAGTGGCCCTCTTCACGGTCAACAACGGCAAGCCGCTCACGGTCATCGCCACCAACGAGGCCGCCCGCGAGCGCGGTCTCAAGGCCGGCGACCTGGTCCGCGCGGCCGCCAAGACCCTCGGCGGCGGCGGTGGCGGCAAGCCGGACGTGGCCCAGGGCGGTGGCCAGAACCCGGCCGCTGTCGGTGAGGCCGTGGACGCTGTCGAACGCCTCGTCGCCGACACGGCCAAGTAAGAAACGGCCGCGAACATGCGAAGAGGACGTCGACTCGCGATCGACGTCGGGGACGCCCGGATCGGGGTCGCCTCGTGCGACCCCGACGGGATCCTCGCCACTCCCGTCGAGACGGTCCCCGGCCGCGACATTCCGGCGGCGCACCGCCGGCTGAAGCAACTCGCCGAGGAGTACGAACCGATCGAAGTCGTCGTCGGCCTCCCGCGCTCCCTCAAGGGGGGCGAGGGACCGGCCGCGGTGAAGGTCCGGGCCTTCGCCCAGGAACTCGCGAAGGGCATCGCCCCGGTACCGGTCAGACTGTTGGACGAACGGATGACCACGGTGACGGCCAGTCAGGGACTGCGCGCCTCAGGGGTGAAGTCCAAGAAGGGCCGGTCGGTCATCGACCAGGCGGCCGCGGTCATCATCCTCCAGCAGGCGCTGGAATCCGAACGGGTGTCAGGTAAACCACCCGGCGAGGGCGTCGAAGTGGTCATCTGATCGCGATACGGTAACGTTCCGCGCGATGCGATGGTGTTCGAACAGCCATGGCACAGCAAGAGGCGGGACGGGAGCCGGAGCCGCAAGCGCCGCGACCGCCGCCTCGCGGCTCTAGGGGATCGATGACTGAGTATGGCCGGGGCCCAGGCTCCGAACCGTGGCATCCGGAGGACCCGTTGTTCGGGGACGTCGGATGGGAAGGACAGCAGGCCCAGGTGGGGCAGCAGTCCTCCTACGGCGGCCAGCCGCAGCACTATCCGGAACAGCCGCAGCAGTACGGCGACTGGGACCACGGCCAGCAGGTCGACCACGGTCAGGCGCAGCAGCAGTACCCGGTCTACGACGAACAGGGCAATCCGCACTACCCCGACCAGCAGCAGTGGGCCGACCAGCAGCAGTACGCCGATCAGAGCCACCAGCAGTACGCCGCTCAGCAGCAGCAGTATCAGCAGGGCGGCTGGGACGGCACCGGCGCGCCCGCGCATGTCCCGTACGCCGCGGACCCCGGCGACCCGTACGGACAGCAGGCCGCCGCCTATGGCGAACAACAGCCCGATTTCTACGGCACGCCCGACGCCTTCCCGCCGCCAGAGCCGCCGGGCAAGCGGCGCACCGAGCCGGAACCGGCGCAGACGGACTGGGACCCGGGACCCGATCAGGGCGAACACGCGTTCTTCGCGGGTGGCGGCGACGATGACGACGAGGCCGACGACGAGCCGGACGGGCGCAGGCGGGGCAAGGGCGGCAAAGGCAAGGACAAAGGCGGCAAGGAGCGGAAGCGCCGCAACGGCTGCGCCTGCCTTGTGGTCGTCATGGTGTTCGGCGGCGGCCTGGCCACTGTCGGCTACTTCGCCTGGCAGTTCTACCAAAATCGTTTCGGCACGGCCCCCGACTACGCCGGCGACGGCACCGGATCGGTGAGCGTCACCATCCCCAAGGGGGCCGGCGGCTACACCATCGGCCAGGAGCTGAAGAAGCAGGGCGTCGTGAAGAGCGTCGACGCGTTCGTCGCCGCCCAGTCGCAGAATCCCGATGGCAAGAAGATCCAGGCCGGCGTCTTTCTGCTGAAGAAGGAAATGTCCGCCGCGAGCGCGGTCAAGCTGATGCTCGACCCCAAGAGCCAGGACAATCTGATCGTCCCCACGGGCTGGCGGAACTCCAAGATCTATGCGGCGATCGACAAGAAACTCCAGGTTTCCGACGGCACCACCAAGTCCATCGCCAAGAAGGATTACAAGTCGCTCGGACTGCCCAGCTGGGCGAACAGCAACAAGGACATCAAGGACCCGCTGGAGGGCTTCCTCTACCCCGGCACATATGGCGCCGCAAAGGGTATGAAACCCGAAACGGTCCTCAAGCAGATGGTCGCCCAGGCCAGCGACAAATACGGCGCGATCGACCTTGAGGCGAAGGCCAAGGCGCTCAACCTGGAAGACCCGCTGCAGGTCATCACGGTCGCGAGCCTCGTCCAGGCCGAAGGAAAGACGCACGAGGACTTCCGCAAGATGGCCGAAGTGGTCTACAACCGTCTCAAGACCACGAACACCGAGACGAACCGATACCTGCAATTCGACTCGACCTTCAATTACCTGAAGGGCCAGAGCAACATCCACATCAGCGAGTCCGAGATCAACAGCAACAAGGACCCGTACAACACCTACACCCAAAAGGGCTTGCCGCCCGGTCCCATCGACAACCCCGGTGACGAGGCTCTGGCAGCGGCACTGAATCCGACCCATGACGGCTGGATCTACTTCGTGGCGACCGACGGCGAGAACAAGACCGAATTCGCCAAGACGTACGCCGAATTCCAGGCACTCAAGGAAAAGTTCAATGCCACCTCGGGCAACTGACGCCCGCCGTGCCGCCGTGCTCGGTTCCCCCATCGCCCACTCCCTCTCCCCGATGCTGCATCGCGCGGCATACGGGGAACTGGGGCTGGACGGCTGGTCCTACGACCGCTTCGACGTGGACGAGGCCGCGCTGCCCGGGTTCTTCAAGGACCTGGGCCCGGAGTGGGCGGGCCTGTCGCTGACGATGCCTCTGAAGCGGGCCGTGATACCGCTGCTCGACGAGATCAGCGAGACGGCGTCGTCGGTGGACGCGGTCAACACCGTCGTCTTCACGGAGGACGGCCGCCGGGTCGGTGACAACACCGACATCCCCGGCATGGTCGCCGCCCTCCGCGAACACGGCATCGAACAGGTCGACTCCGCCGCGATCCTGGGCGCCGGCGCCACCGCCTCCTCCGCCCTCGCCGCCCTCGCCCGCATCTGCACCGGCGAGGTCGTCGCCTACGTCCGCAGCGAGGCCCGCGCGGCGGAGATGCGGCAGTGGGGCGAGCGGCTGGACGTAGAGGTACGCACGGCGGACTGGTCGGAGGCGGCGGAGGGGCTGCGCGCGCCCCTGGTCTTCGCCACCACACCGGCCGGCACGACAGACGCCCTCTCCTCCGCGCTACCGGAACGCCCCGCCACGCTTTTCGACGTCCTGTACGACCCTTGGCCCACGGACCTCGCGGCCCGCTGGTCCGGCTATGGCGGCGCGGTGGTGAGCGGGCTCGACCTGCTGGTGCACCAGGCGGTACTTCAGGTGGAACAGATGACGGGGTGTCGGCCCGCGCCGGTGGACGCGATGCGGAGGGCGGGGGAGAAGGCGTTGGCCGGGCGGTGAGGTGGAGTTGGTCGGGGGCGGGGTGAGTGAGAGGCCGCCGGTCGCCTGCTGAACCCGGCGCGGTAGGGCGAGGGAAGTGTCCAGCCGGCGGCAGGGCGGGCAAGTGGGTACTGACCGGCTCTTGGCCTTGGCCCGGTGGGGCTGTCGAGAGCGCACTGGTTGACCGCGGCCCCGGACTCAGGTGGTCGGGTGCGGGCGCGTCGGTCGATTCCTGACCCTGCCCCAGCGAGGCTGTCAAGGAAGCCGTTGCCCGACCGCTGACCCGGCCCCCGCAAGGCAGCCAAGCGCCGCGTCGGTCGAGCCCTGACCTTGGCCTGGAACGGCGGGGGGAGGGTGCATCCCGACCGCCGTGCCACCATCACCCCCGTCCGCCCCCTGGACCGTCGGCCAGGTCCGCGCCCCGGACGTGGGAGGATCGGGGGCGGCGGGCCAGGGCCGCGCACCCGGTCACGCCGTCGACGTGTATGCGAGGACGCGCGTACGCAGCAGTACCAGGGCGCGAGCATGAGGAGCACCGTTGAGCAGGTTGCGCTGGCTGACCGCGGGGGAGTCCCACGGTCCCGCACTCGTGGCGACGCTGGAGGGTCTTCCCGCCGGTGTGCCGATCACCACGGAGATGGTGGCGGACCACTTGGCCCGGCGGCGGCTCGGTTATGGGCGTGGTGCGCGCATGAAGTTCGAGCGCGACGAAGTCACCTTCCTCGGCGGTGTCCGGCACGGTCTGACCCTTGGTTCGCCGGTCGCGGTCATGGTGGGCAACACGGAGTGGCCCAAGTGGGAGCAGGTCATGGCGGCCGACCCGGTCGATCCGGAAATCCTGGCCGGTCTCGCCCGCAACGCCCCGCTGACCCGTCCCCGCCCCGGTCATGCCGATCTTGCCGGTATGCAGAAGTACGGGTTCGACGAGGCGCGTCCGATCCTGGAGCGTGCCTCCGCGCGGGAGACCGCGGCGCGTGTCGCGCTGGGCGCGGTGGCCCGGTCGTACCTGAAGGAGACGGCCGGGATCGAGATCGTCTCCCACGTCGTCGAGCTGGCCTCCGCGAAGGCCCCGCGGGGTGTCCTGCCCACGCCGGCCGATGTGGAGAGGCTGGACGCCGATCCGGTGCGCTGCCTGGACGCGGACGCCTCGAAGGCGATGGTCGCGGAGATCGACCAGGCCCACAAGGACGGCGACACCCTCGGTGGTGTCGTCGAGATCCTTGCCTACGGCGTTCCCGTCGGGCTCGGCTCGCACGTGCACTGGGACCGCAAGCTGGATGCCCGCCTCGCCGGTGCCCTGATGGGTATTCAGGCGATCAAGGGTGTGGAGATCGGTGACGGTTTCGAACTGGCCCGGGTGCCCGGCTCCCAGGCGCACGACGAGATCGTCAACACCGGTGAGGGGATCCGTCGGGTCTCCGGGCGTTCCGGTGGTACCGAGGGCGGGCTGTCGACGGGGGAGTTGCTGCGGGTGCGTGCGGCGATGAAGCCGATCGCGACCGTGCCGCGTGCCCTGCAGACCGTCGACGTGGTGACCGGTGAGGCCACGCAGGCCCACCACCAGCGCTCCGACGTGTCCGCGGTCCCGGCGGCCGGGATCGTCGCGGAGGCGATGGTCGCGTTGGTTCTCGCGGACGCGGTCGCGGAGAAGTTCGGCGGCGACTCGGTGCCCGAGACCCGGCGCAACGTGCGTTCGTACCTTGAGAACCTGGCGATCCGGTGACCGCGGCCCCGCTGGTCGTCCTGGTCGGTCCGATGGGTGTCGGCAAGTCGACGGTCGGGCAGCAGCTGGCCGAGCGGCTGGGTGTCGGCTACCGGGACACCGACGACGACATCGTGGCCGCCGAGGGCCGCACCATCGCGGAGATCTTCGTGGACGAGGGCGAGCCGGTCTTCCGTGCGATCGAGAAGCGCGCCGTGCAGCAGGCACTGGCCGGGCACGACGGCGTCCTGGCGCTGGGCGGCGGCTCGATCCTCGACGAGGACACGCGCGCGCTGCTGGCCGGGCACCGGGTCGTCTACCTCTCCATGGACGTGGACGAGGCGGTCAAGCGCACCGGTCTGAACGCGGCCCGCCCGCTGCTGGCGATCAATCCGCGCAAGCAGTGGCGTGAACTGATGGAAGCCAGGCGGCACTTGTATGCCGAGGTCGCGCAGGCCGTCGTACCGACCGACGGCCGCACCCCCGAGGACGTCACCCAAGCCGTCCTGGACGCACTGGAGTTGAAGGAAGCATGAGCGAGTCAGTGACGCGGATCCAGGTCGGCGGCACGGCGGGCAGTGACCCGTACGAGGTCCTGGTGGGCCGTCAACTCCTGGGCGAACTGGGCGGGTTGGTCGGCGACCGGGCCAAGCGGGTCGCCGTCATCCACCCCGAGGCGCTCGCCGAGACGGGTGACGCGCTGCGCGCCGACCTGGCCGGGCAGGGCTTCGAAGCCGTCGCCATCCAGGTGCCCAACGCGGAGGAGGCCAAGACCGCCGAGGTCGCCGCCTACTGCTGGAAGGCCCTGGGCCAGTCCGGCTTCACCCGCTCCGACGTCATCGTCGGCGTCGGCGGCGGCTCCACCACCGACCTGGCCGGATTCGTCGCCGCGACCTGGCTGCGCGGGGTCCGCTGGATCGCCGTACCGACGACCGTGCTGGCCATGGTCGACGCGGCCGTCGGCGGCAAGACCGGCATCAACACCGCCGAGGGCAAGAACCTGGTCGGCTCCTTCCACCCGCCGGCCGGCGTGCTCTGCGACCTCGCCGCACTGGACTCCCTCCCGGTCAACGACTACGTCTCCGGGCTCGCCGAGATCATCAAGGCCGGCTTCATCGCCGACCCGGTGATCCTCGAACTCATCGAGTCCGACCCGGAGACCGCCCGTACCCCGGCGGGCCCGCACACCGCCGAGCTCATCGAACGCTCCATCAAGGTCAAGGCCGAGGTCGTCTCCGCCGACCTCAAGGAGTCGGGCCTGCGCGAGATCCTCAACTACGGCCACACCCTCGCCCACGCCATCGAGAAGAACGAGCGCTACAAGTGGCGCCACGGCGCGGCAGTGGCCGTAGGCATGCATTTCGCGGCCGAACTGGGCCGTCTCGCGGGCCGGTTGGACGACGCGACGGCGGACCGGCACCGCACGGTCCTCGAATCGGTGGGCCTGCCGCTCAGTTACCGCTACGACCAGTGGCCCAAGCTGCTGGAGACCATGAGGGTCGACAAGAAGTCCCGCGGCGACCTGCTCCGCTTCATCGTCCTCGACGGCCTCGCCAAGCCGACGGTCCTGGAGGGCCCCGACCCGGCCGTCCTCCTCGCCGCGTACGGCGAAGTGGGCGAGTAAGTACCGCCAAGACCCTTCCGCCTGAATTGCCTTGCGCGGATGGGCACTTCGGCCCCTCCCCGGCCGTTCACCAAATGGCGGCCGGGGAAGGTACCGTTCGGTAGGGAGCGGGGGTTCGGGCCCGCTGCCAGCGCCAATCGCCGTACGAGATGGAGTGGCACCGGATGCAGCACGCAGTGGGGTCTCCGCTGCCGCCGCCCCACCAGCCGGGGCAGGGACCGACCACCGGTTGGTCCCCGGCCGGACAACACTCGGGCCCGCCCCATCCGGGCCCGGCACCCGTGCCACCCCCGCCACCGGCCCCGGGCTTCGCGCCCACCCCGCCGTTGCCGCACGCGGTCCCGCGTCATGCCCCGGACACCACCGGCCACGTCCAGCTCCCGCCGGGCGGCCCCGTCCCCATGCCCAGCACGCCACCGGCGCAGGCCGCGGCCGACCCGACCTCCACGACCCTCGCGGTGCTGCTCATCGGCCCCGCGGGCGCGGGCAAGACGAGCGTCGCCAAGTACTGGGCGGACCACCGCCGGGTCCCCACCGCCCACATCAGCCTCGACGACGTACGCGAATGGGTCCGCTCCGGTTTCGCCGACCCCCAGTCCGGCTGGAACGACCACTCCGAGGCCCAGTACCGCCTCGCCCGCCGCACCTGCGGCTTCGCCGCCCGCAACTTCCTCGCGAACGGCATCTCCTGCATCCTCGACGACGCGGTCTTCCCCGACCGCCCGGTGGTCGGCCTCGGCGGCTGGAAACGCCACGTGGGCCCCGGCCTCCTCCCGGTAGTCCTGTTGCCCGGCCTGGAAATCGTCCTGGAACGCAACGCCGAACGCTCCGGCAACCGTCGCCTCACCGACGAGGAGGTCGCCCGCATCCACGGCCGCATGGCCGGCTGGTACGGCTCGGGCCTCCCGATCATCGACAACTCCCAGATGGACGTCCAGCAGACGGCCCAGGTCCTGAACGACGTCCTGGCACGATCAATAGCAAGCCCCCCGAGCTGGTAACCAACGGGACTTGTTTCTTTAGGGGCGCGGGGAACTGCGCGACAAGCCCCCACCGGCGCGCACCCGGCACACAACCGTCGAACCCACCCCGTCCCCCGAACGGCACTCTCCCAACCGGCACAATCCAGCCACCGCTCCTACGCTCATCTCATGTCAGAGGTCTACGCAACCCGCCGAGCCAGGCTGAGGGAACGAGCCCAAGCCGTCGGCAGCCAGTCCACCCTGGTCACCCGCCCGGCCAACGTCCGCTACCTGGCCGGTCCAGCCCCGCAGGGCACCGTTCTGCTGCTCGGCAAGCGCGACGACACGCTGGTCTGCACGGGCCCGCTGGACGAACGCCCCCCTGAGGGCCGCCCCGACGAGACCCTGCGCATCCACACACTCCCCGGCCCCGATGGCGACCCCGCCGTATCCGCCGCAGACCTCGCGGCAGCGCACGGCGCCGAATCCATGGCCGTAGAGGAACACCACCTCACCGTGGCCCGCCACCGAGCCCTCCGCTCGGTAGCCCCCACGCTCCGCCTCACCGACATCGGCGGCGCGGTCGAGCAACTCCGGGTCGTCAAGGACGAGGAGGAGATCTCCTGTCTGAGAATCGCCGCCGAGATCGCCGACCAGGCCCTCGGAGAGCTGCTGGAGTCGATCCTCGTCGGCCGCACCGAACGCCATCTCGCCCTCGAACTGGAGCGACGGCTCGTCGACCACGGAGCGGACGGCCCGGCCTTCGCGACCTCCGTCGCCACCGGCCCGCACTCGGGCAGACGCGGCCACCGGCCGACCGACCGCCGGGTCGAGGAAGGAGATTTCCTCTCCGTCTGCCTCGGCGCCACCTATCGCGGCTACCGCTGTGAGATCGGCCGGACGTTCGTCATCGGCACCTCTCCCGCCGACTGGCAGATCGAGCTCTACGACCTCGTCTTCGCCGCCCAGCGCGCCGCACGGGAGTCCCTGGCACCCGGTGCGGCCTACCGGGACGTGGACCGCGCGGCACGTCAGGTGCTGGACTCCGCGGGCTACTCGGAGGGCCTCGCAGCCCTCACCGGCCACGGTGTCGGGCTCGAAATCGACGAGGAGCCGCAGCTGGCCCCCGCCGCCATGGGTAAACTGGACGCTTGCGTGCCGGTCACCGTCGAACCGGGGGTTCACCTCCCGGGCCGGGGCGGTGTCCGGATCGATGACACGCTCGTCGTACGCCCTGAGGCGGACGGCGGACCCGAGCTACTCACCATCACGACCAAGGAGCTGCTCGCGCTCTAGCTTTTCGAGCTGTGCGCGTGTCCCGTGGTCGTCCACGTCAGTCCAGGAGATTCCGCAACCGTGGCTTCCACGAACGACCTCAAGAACGGCCTGGTGCTCAAGCTCGACGGGGGCCAGCTCTGGTCCGTCGTCGAGTTCCAGCACGTCAAGCCCGGCAAGGGCCCTGCCTTCGTGCGCACCAAGCTCAAGAACGTGCTCTCCGGCAAGGTCGTCGACAAGACGTTCAACGCCGGCGTCAAGGTCGAGACGGCCACTGTCGACAAGCGCGACATGCAGTTCTCGTACATGGACGGCGAGTACTTCGTCTTCATGGACATGGAGACCTACGACCAGCTCATGGTCGACCGCAAGGCCGTCGGCGACGCCGCCAACTTCCTGATCGAGGGCTTCACCGCCACGGTCGCGCAGCACGAGGGCGAGGTGCTCTTCGTCGAGCTGCCGGCCGCCGTCGAGCTCGTCATCCAGGAGACCGAGCCCGGCGTCCAGGGCGACCGCTCCACCGGTGGCACCAAGCCCGCCACCCTGGAGACCGGCTACCAGATCCAGGTCCCGCTCTTCATCACCACCGGTGAGAAGATCAAGGTCGACACCCGCTCCAGCGACTACCTCGGCCGGGTGAACAGCTAACCGTGGCTGCCCGCAATACGGCCCGCAAGCGCGCCTTCCAGATCCTCTTCGAGGGCGACCAGCGCGGTGTCGGCGTCCAGACCGTCCTCGCGGACTGGATCCGGCTCTCCCGGGATGACACCCGGCAGCCCCCGGTCAGCGAGTACACGATGGAGCTGGTCGAGGGGTACGCGCAGCACGCGCGCCGCATCGACGAACTGATCGCGCAGTACTCGGTCGGCTGGACGCTCGACCGCATGCCCGTGGTGGACCGCAACATCCTGCGCCTCGGCGCCTACGAGCTGATCTGGGCCGACGAGACCCCGGACGCCGTCGTCCTCGACGAGATGGTGCAGCTGGCGAAGGAGTTCTCCACGGACGAGTCGCCCTCGTTCGTGAACGGCCTGCTGGGCCGTTTCAAGGACCTGAAGCCCTCGCTGCGCCGCGACGAGGTGTAAGCAGTACGCGAGCGAAACGCCGGAGGGCCCGCAGCACGACCGCTGCGGGCCCTCCGGCGTTCCCGTACGCGTGAAGGCGTTCCTGTACGCATGAGGCTCCTGAGGCCCGCAGAAAGCCGCCGGGGGGGGGGGGGGGGGGGGGTTTGGGCCCCCCCCCCCCCCCCGGTTTGGGGTGTCGGGGGGCGGGGGCCTTGTACACGGGGGGGTCCGCCCGCCCCCCGGCCGCCGCCACCCC
>NZ_JBICXA010000023.1:54625-127461 GCF_043200035.1 Streptomyces sp. NPDC048504 | reverse complement strand
ACCCTGCGGTTGTGCGGTTTTCTTTCCGCTGTTGGCCCCGGGCCCCCCCCACACCCGGGGGGGGGGGCCCATAGGTTTTATGCCCCCCCCCCCCGGGCGCCACGTTTCTGCTGAGACGGGGAGCGGGTCAGTTCTCCTCGTGGGAGACCGCGCGACGCGCGTCCGCGTCCAGCACGCCCCAGCTGATGAGCTGCTCGGTGAGGACCGAGGGGGACTGGTCGTAGATGACGGCGAGTGTGCGCAGGTCGTCCTGGCGGATCGAGAGCACCTTGCCGTTGTAGTCACCGCGCTGGGACTGGATCGTCGCCGCGTAGCGCTGCAGCGGGCCGGCCTTCTCGGCGGGCACGTGGGCCAGCCGCTCCAGGTCCAGGACCAGCTTCGGCGGCGGCTCGGCGGCCCCGCCCGGCGTGGTGCCCGGCAGCAGCTCCTGCACCGGAACCCCGTAGAAGTCAGCCAACTCGGCGAGGCGCTGCACGGTGACGGCACGGTCGCCGCGCTCGTACGACCCGACCACGACCGCCTTCCAGCGTCCCTGTGACTTCTCCTCGACACCGTGGAGGGAAAGGCCCTGCTGGGTGCGGATGGCCCGGAGCTTGGCCCCGAGCTGTTTGGCGTATTCGCTGGACATATAGCTCCCGGACACTGTGTCGACGCGGCTGCAGTGTTTCCGCGCCGCGCGGCTGGTAACTCACTGTGAGGTTACGCAGCGTTACGCTGCTGCGTCAAGCCGAATGGTCCGCACCGGCTCTTCCGTGGTACCGGTGTCCGATTACTCCATAGGGGTGATCAGGGGCGTCGCCCCGGCCTGCTACCGTGGATGGCGCAAATCCGACGTCCTTTAACGTCCGTCCCGTGAGGCGGAGAAGGAGGTCCGTTACTTATGGACACCCAGCAGTACGAGTCCGATGCGCGGCCGGTTCTCGAAGCCCCCGACATCGCGCGGGTCCTGACCCGCATCGCCCACGAGATCGTCGAACGCGCCAAGGGTGCCGACGACGTGGTGCTCCTCGGCATCCCGACCCGGGGCGTCTTCCTCGCCCAGCGGCTCGCCGTCAAGCTCGAAGAGATCACCGACCGCAAGATCCCGGTCGGTTCCCTCGACATCACCATGTACCGCGACGACCTGCGCATGCACCCGCCCCGCGCGCTGGCCCGCACCGACATCCCCGGTGACGGCATCGACGGCCGCCTGGTCGTTCTCGTCGACGACGTGCTCTTCTCCGGCCGCACCATCCGCGCCGCCCTCGACGCCCTGAACGACATCGGGCGCCCCCGCGCGGTGCAGCTCGCGGTCCTGGTCGACAGAGGCCACCGCGAACTGCCCATCCGCGCCGACTACGTCGGCAAGAACCTCCCCACGTCGCTGCGGGAGACGGTCAAGGTCCAGCTCGCCGAGGAGGACGGTCGCGACACCGTGCTGCTCGGCGCCAAGCAGACCCCGTAGCGGGCCGAGGGGCGTGCGCCGGTTCGGCGTGCCCCCGCCTGCCCGGAATCTCCTCTTTCGCGAACTGCCTTACGGAGCCTGACAGATGCAGCGTCATCTCATCTCGGCCGCCGACCTCACCCGCGACGACGCCGTCCTGATCCTCGACACCGCCGAGGAGATGGCCAGGGTCGCCGACCGGCCGATCAAGAAACTGCCGACCCTGCGCGGCCGTACCGTCGTGAACCTCTTCTTCGAGGACTCCACGCGCACGCGTATCTCCTTCGAAGCCGCCGAGAAGCGCCTCTCCGCCGACGTCATCAACTTCACCGCCAAGGGGTCGAGCGTCTCCAAGGGCGAGTCCCTCAAGGACACCGCGCAGACCCTGGAGGCCATGGGCGTCGACGCGGTCGTCATCCGGCACGGTGCCTCCGGGGCGCCGTACCGGCTCGCCACCTCCGGGTGGATCGACGCGGCCGTCATCAACGCCGGTGACGGCACCCACCAGCATCCGACGCAGGCCCTGCTGGACGCGTTCACCATGCGGCGCCGGCTGGTCGGCCGGGACGCCGGGATCGGGCAGGACCTGGAGGGCAAGCGGATCACGCTCGTCGGCGACATCCTGCACAGCCGGGTTGCCCGCTCGAACGTCGACCTGCTGCACACCCTGGGCGCCGAGGTCACCCTCGTCGCCCCGCCCACCCTGGTGCCGGTCGGCGTCGAGGCCTGGCCCTGCGAGGTGTCGTACGACCTCGACAGCACGCTCTCCAAGTCCGACGCGGTGATGCTGCTGCGCGTGCAGCGCGAGCGCATGAACGCGGCGTTCTTCCCGACCGAGCGCGAGTACTCGCGGCGCTACGGCCTCGATGGCGAGCGGATGGCGAAGATGCCCGAGCACGCCATCGTGATGCACCCGGGGCCGATGGTCCGGGGCATGGAGATCACCGCCGAGGTCGCCGACTCGGACCGCTGCACCGTCGTCGAGCAGGTCGCAAACGGAGTGTCCATCCGGATGGCCGTGCTCTATCTGCTTCTGGGCGGCAACGAACCCGCCGTCAGCCACGCCCGTATCGAGGAGAAGTAAGTCACATGAGCAAGATCCTGATCCGTGGTGCGAAGGTGCTCGGCGGCGAGCCGCAGGACGTCCTGATCGACGGTTCGCAGATTGCGGCGGTGGGCGTCGGTCTGAGCGCCGAGGGCGCCGAGGTCGTCGAGGCCGCCGGCAGGGTGCTGCTGCCCGGCCTCGTCGACCTGCACACCCACCTGCGCGAGCCCGGCCGCGAGGACTCCGAGACCGTCCTGACCGGTACCCGCGCGGCCGCCAGTGGTGGCTACACGGCCGTGTTCGCCATGGCCAACACCTTCCCCGTAGCCGACACCGCCGGTGTCGTTGAGCAGGTCTACCGGCTCGGCCAGGAGCACGGCTACTGCGATGTGCAGCCCATCGGCGCCGTCACGGTCGGCCTGGAGGGCAAGAAGCTCGCCGAGCTGGGCGCCATGCACGAGTCGGCCGCTGGGGTCACCGTCTTCTCCGACGACGGCAAGTGCGTCGACGACGCGGTGATCATGCGCCGCGCGCTGGAGTACGTGAAGGCCTTCGGCGGAGTCGTCGCCCAGCACGCCCAGGAGCCCCGGCTGACCGAGGGCGCCCAGATGAACGAGGGCGTCGTCTCGGCCGAACTCGGGCTCGGGGGCTGGCCTGCGGTGGCCGAGGAATCGATCATCGCCCGGGACGTCCTGCTCGCCGAGCACGTCGGCTCCCGCGTTCACATCTGCCACCTGTCGACCGCCGGGTCCGTCGAGATCGTCCGCTGGGCCAAGTCCCGCGGTATCGACGTCACCGCCGAGGTGACCCCGCACCACCTCCTCCTCACGGATGAGCTGGTGCGCTCCTACAACCCCGTCTTCAAGGTCAACCCGCCGCTGCGCACCGAGCGGGATGTGCTGGCCCTGCGCGAGGCGCTCGCCGACGGCACCATCGACATCGTCGCCACCGACCACGCCCCGCACCCGCACGAGGACAAGGACTGCGAGTGGGCCGCCGCCGCCATGGGGATGGTCGGCCTGGAGACCGCGTTGTCAGTGGTGCAGGAGACCATGGTGGACACCGGGCTCCTCACCTGGGCCGGGGTCGCCGAGCGCATGTCCGTCAAGCCCGCAGAGATCGGGCGGGCGGTGGGGCACGGCCGTCCCGTCTCGGCTGGTGAGCCCGCCAACCTCACGCTCGTCGACACGGAATACCGTGGGTCGGTGGACCCCGCGGGCTTCGCTTCGCGCAGTCGCAACACCCCGTACGAGGGGCGTGAGCTGCCGGGCCGTGTGACGCACACCTGGCTCCGGGGCAAGGCCACGCTCGTCGACGGGAAGCTCACGTGACACCTCTGGAACTGACCCACCTCGCGGCCGGGGAGAAGTCCGCCCCGGTGACCGACTGGGCCGCCCGTATCGGCTGGCTCGTCGGCCTCGCCCTGTTCATCGCGCTCGTCTACTGGCTGATGCGCGAGGGCTGGAAGTGGCGCGGCACACTCCAGGGAGACATCCCCGAGCTGCCCACCGCGCCGGAAGAGCCCGGCGAGGTGAGACTGACGATGAGCGGCCGCTACCACGGCTCCACCACCGCCGGGCAGTGGCTCGACCGCATCGTGGCGCACGGCCTGGGCACCCGCAGCCGGGTCGAGCTGACCCTGACGGAGGCCGGCCTGGACGTCGTACGACCGGGAGCCACCGACTTCTTCATCCCGGCCGGGGCGCTGCGCGAGGCCCTGCTCGGCAAGGGCATCGCCGGGAAGGTCCTCAGCGAGGGCGGCCTGCTGGTCGTGACGTGGGCACACGGCGACCGGCTGATCGACTCCGGGTTCCGCTCCGACCACGCGGCCGAGCACACGGAGTGGGTCGAGACCTTGAACAACATGATCAACAAGAGCATCGACACGGAAGGCGCACGATGACGACCTCCACAAGGGGAGCCGCCAAGGTTCCCGCCGTACTCGTCCTGGAGGACGGCCGGATCTTCCGCGGCCGTGCCTACGGGTCCGTGGGGGTGACCTTCGGCGAGGCCGTGTTCTCCACCGGCATGACCGGCTACCAGGAGACCCTGACCGACCCGTCGTACCACCGCCAGGTCGTCGTGATGACCGCCCCGCACATCGGCAACACCGGGGTGAACGACGAGGACCCCGAGTCGCAGCGCATCTGGGTCGCCGGTTACGTGGTGCGCGACCCCGCGCGCGTGCCGTCCAACTGGCGCTCCCGCCGCTCCCTGGACGAGGAGCTGCGCAACCAGGGCGTCGTCGGGATCTCCGGCATCGACACGCGCGCGTTGACCCGCCATCTGCGCGAGCGCGGCGCGATGAGGGTCGGCATCTTCTCCGGCCCCACGCTGCCCGACGACGACACCATGCTCGCCGAGGTGCGCCAGGCCCCCGAGATGACGGGCGCGAACCTCTCCGCCGAGGTCGCCACCAAGGAGACGTACGTCGTCCCCGCGATCGGTGAGAAGAAGTACACCGTCGCCGCCGTCGACCTCGGCATCAAGGGCATGACCCCGCACCGCATGGCCGAGCGCGGCATCGAGGTGCACGTGCTCCCGGCCACCGCGACCGTCGAGGACGTGTACGCCGTACAGCCCGACGGGGTCTTCTTCTCCAACGGACCCGGCGACCCCGCCACCGCCGACCACCCGGTCGCCGTCATGCAGGCCGTCCTGGAGCGCGGTACGCCGCTCTTCGGCATCTGCTTCGGCAACCAGATCCTCGGCCGCGCGCTCGGCTTCGGCACGTACAAGCTGAAGTACGGCCACCGGGGCATCAACCAGCCCGTGCAGGACCGCACGACGGGCAAGGTCGAGGTCACCGCGCACAACCACGGCTTCGCCGTCGACGCGCCCCTCGACAAGGTCTCCGACACGCCGTACGGCCGCGCCGAGGTCTCGCACGTCTGCCTGAACGACCAGGTCGTCGAGGGGCTGCGGCTGCTCGACCGGCCGGCGTTCAGCGTCCAGTACCACCCCGAGGCGGCGGCCGGCCCGCACGACGCCGCCTACCTGTTCGACCGCTTCACATCCTTGATGGAGGGCCAGCGTGCCTAAGCGCACCGATATCCAGTCCGTCCTGGTCATCGGCTCCGGCCCGATCGTCATCGGCCAGGCCGCCGAGTTCGACTACTCCGGCACCCAGGCCTGCCGCATCCTGCGCGCCGAGGGCCTCCGCGTCATCCTGGTCAACTCCAACCCGGCGACGATCATGACCGACCCGGAGATCGCCGACGCCACCTACGTCGAGCCGATCACCCCGGACTTCGTCGAGAAGATCATCGCCAAGGAGCGGCCGGACGCCCTGCTGCCCACCCTGGGCGGCCAGACGGCGCTCAACACCGCCATCTCGCTGCACGAGGCGGGCACCCTGGAGAAGTACGGCGTCGAGCTGATCGGCGCCAACGTCGAGGCCATCAACAAGGGCGAGGACCGCGACCTCTTCAAGGGCGTCGTCGAGGCCGTCCGCCAGAAGATCGGGTACGGCGAGTCCGCCCGCTCGGTCATCTGCCACTCCATGGACGACGTCATCCAGGGCGTCGACACGCTCGGCGGCTACCCGGTCGTCGTCCGCCCCTCCTTCACGATGGGCGGCGCGGGCTCCGGCTTCGCGCACGACGAGGAGGAGCTGCGCCGCATCGCAGGCCAGGGCCTGACCCTCTCGCCGACCACCGAGGTCCTCCTGGAGGAGTCCATCCTCGGCTGGAAGGAGTACGAGCTGGAGCTGATGCGCGACAAGAACGACAACGTCGTGGTCGTCTGCTCCATTGAGAACTTCGACCCCATGGGCGTGCACACCGGTGACTCGATCACGGTCGCCCCGGCGATGACGCTGACCGACCGCGAGTACCAGGTGCTGCGTGACGTGGGCATCGCGATCATCCGCGAGGTTGGCGTCGACACCGGCGGCTGCAACATCCAGTTCGCGATCGACCCGGTCGACGGCCGCGTCATCGTCATCGAGATGAACCCGCGCGTGTCCCGCTCCTCGGCCCTCGCCTCCAAGGCGACCGGCTTCCCGATCGCCAAGATCGCCGCCAAGCTGGCCGTCGGCTACACGCTCGACGAGATCCCGAACGACATCACGCGCGAGACCCCGGCCTCCTTCGAGCCGACTCTCGACTACGTGGTCGTCAAGGCGCCCCGTTTCGCCTTCGAGAAGTTCCCGTCGGCCGACTCCACCCTCACGACCACCATGAAGTCGGTCGGCGAGGCCATGGCCATCGGCCGCAACTTCACCGAGGCCTTCCAGAAGGCGCTGCGCTCCCTGGAGAAGAAGGGCAGCCAGTTCACGTTCGTCGGCGAGCCCGGTGACAAGGTCCAGCTCCTGGAGGAGGCCGTACGGCCCACCGACGGGCGGATCAACACCGTCATGCAGGCCATCCGCGCGGGCGCCACCCAGGAGGAGGTCTTCGAGTACACGAAGATCGACCCCTGGTTCGTCGACCAGCTCTTCCTCATCAAGGAGATCGCCGACGAACTGGCCGCCGCCGACAAGCTGGACCCGGAGCTGCTCGCCGAGGCCAAGCGGCACGGCTTCTCCGACCAGCAGATCGGCGAGATCCGCGGCCTGCGCGAGGACGTCGTCCGCGAGGTGCGGCACGCGCTCGGCATCCGCCCGGTCTACAAGACGGTCGACACCTGTGCCGCCGAGTTCGCCGCGAAGACCCCGTACTTCTACTCGTCCTACGACGAGGAGAACGAGGTCGCCCCGCGCGAGAAGCCCGCGGTCATCATCCTGGGGTCGGGCCCCAACCGCATCGGCCAGGGCATCGAGTTCGACTACTCCTGCGTCCACGCCTCCTTCGCGCTCAGCGACGCGGGCTACGAGACCGTGATGGTCAACTGCAACCCGGAGACCGTCTCCACGGACTACGACACCTCCGACCGCCTGTACTTCGAGCCCCTGACGCTGGAAGACGTGCTGGAGATCGTCCACGCGGAGCAGCAGGCGGGCCCGGTCGCGGGCGTGATCGTCCAGCTCGGCGGCCAGACCCCGCTGGGCCTGGCACAGGCGCTCAAGGACAACGGCGTCCCGGTCGTCGGCACGTCCCCGGAGGCGATCCACGCCGCCGAGGACCGCGGCGCCTTCGGCCAGGTCCTCGCGGAGGCGGGCCTCCCGGCCCCCAAGCACGGCACGGCGACCACCTTCGTCGGCGCCAAGGCCATCGCCGACGAGATCGGCTACCCGGTCCTCGTCCGCCCGTCGTACGTCCTCGGCGGACGCGGCATGGAGATCGTCTACGACGAGACCCGCCTGGAGTCGTACATCGCCGAGTCCACCGAGATCAGCCCCTCCCGGCCGGTCCTGGTCGACCGCTTCCTGGACGACGCCATCGAGATCGACGTCGACGCGCTCTACGACGGCCACGAGCTCTACCTCGGCGGTGTCATGGAGCACATCGAGGAGGCCGGCATCCACTCCGGCGACTCGGCGTGCGCCCTGCCGCCGATCACCCTGGGCGGCTTCGACATCAAGCGCCTGCGGACCTCGACCGAGGCCATCGCCAAGGGAGTGGGCGTCCGCGGACTGATCAACATCCAGTTCGCGCTGGCCGGCGACATCCTCTACGTCCTGGAGGCCAACCCGCGCGCGTCCCGCACGGTCCCCTTCACCTCGAAGGCGACCGCGGTACCGCTCGCGAAGGCCGCCGCCCGCATCTCGCTGGGTGCGACCGTCGCCGAACTGCGCGCCGAGGGGCTCCTCCCGGCCAACGGCGACGGCGGCACGCTGCCGCTCGACGCGCCGATCTCCGTCAAGGAGGCCGTCATGCCGTGGTCGCGCTTCCGCGACATCCACGGGCGTGGCGTCGACACCGTCCTCGGCCCGGAGATGCGCTCCACCGGCGAGGTCATGGGCATCGACTCCGTCTTCGGCACGGCGTACGCCAAGTCCCAGGCGGGTGCCTACGGCCCGCTGCCCACCAAGGGCCGCGCGTTCATCTCGGTCGCCAACCGCGACAAGCGCTCGATGATCTTCCCGGCACGCGAACTGGTCGCCCACGGCTTCGAGTTGCTCGCCACCTCCGGCACCGCCGAGGTCCTCAGGCGCAACGGCCTGAACGCGACGGTCGTCCGCAAGCAGTCCGAGGGCGTCGGCCCGAACGGCGAGAAGACCATCGTCCAGCTCATCCACGACGGCGAGGTCGACCTCATCGTCAACACCCCGTACGGCACCGGCGGCCGCCTCGACGGCTACGAGATCCGTACGGCGGCCGTGGCGCGGTCCGTGCCCTGCCTCACGACGGTCCAGGCGCTCGCCGCCGCCGTCCAGGGCATCGACGCCCTCAACCACGGTGACGTGGGCGTGCGTTCACTCCAGGAACACGCCGAACACCTGACCGCGGCCCGCGACTAGCAGCCCTGAGGGGGACACCGGAAACGGTGTCCCCCTTCTCGTGAGGACACTGAGATGTACAAGCTTTTCTTCCGCCTGGTCTTCAAACGGATGGACCCGGAGCAGGCCCACCACCTCGCCTTCCGCTGGATCCGGCTCGCCGTCCGCATCCCCGTCCTGCGGACGTTCGTCGCGGCCGCCCTCGCGCCCCGGTACGAGGAGCTGCGCACGGAAGCCTTCGGGCTGCGGATGCACGGCCCGTTCGGGCTCGCCGCCGGCTTCGACAAGAACGCGGTCGCCATCGACGGGATGTCGATGCTCGGCTTCGACCACGTCGAGATCGGCACGGTCACGGGGGAGCCGCAGCCCGGCAACCCCAAGAAGCGGCTGTTCCGCCTCGTGCCGGACCGCGCGCTGATCAACCGCATGGGCTTCAACAACGAGGGTTCCGCGGCCGTGGCAGCCCGCCTGGCGGCTCGTGAGGCGGTCTTCAGGACCGTCGTGGGCGTCAACATCGGCAAGACCAAGGTCGTACCCGAGGAGGAGGCCGTCGGCGACTACGTGAAGTCGACCGAGCGGCTCGCCCGGCATGCCGACTACCTGGTCGTCAACGTGTCGTCGCCCAACACGCCCGGGCTGCGCAACCTCCAGGCGACCGAGGCACTGCGCCCGCTGCTGAGCGCCGTCCGTGAGGCCGCCGACCGCGCGGTGACCGACCGTAGCGTCCCGCTCCTGGTGAAGATCGCCCCGGACCTCGCCGACGAGGACGTGGACGCGGTCGCCGACCTCGCCGTCGAACTCGGCCTGGACGGCATCATCGCCACGAACACCACCATCGCGCGCGAGGGCCTCGGTCTGAAATCCGAACCCGAACTCGTCAAAGAGACCGGCGGGCTGTCCGGAGCCCCGCTGAAGTCCCGTTCCCTGGAGGTACTGCGCCGCCTCTACGCGCGCGTGGGCGACCGCATCACCCTCGTGGGCGTCGGCGGCATCGAGAACGCCGAGGACGCCTGGGAGCGCATCCTCGCCGGCGCCACGCTCGTGCAGGGCTACAGCGCCTTCATCTACGAGGGGCCCTTCTGGGGCCGCGCCATTCACAAGGGCCTCGCCGCGCGCCTGCGCACGAGCCCGTACGCCACCCTCGCCGACGCGGTCGGCGCCGACGTAAGGAAGCAGCCGGTATGAGCCCCCTGGAACCCTTCGGTGCCCGCCTCCGCTCGGCCATGGACGAGCGCGGCCCGCTCTGTGTCGGCATCGACCCGCACGCCTCGCTGCTCACCCAGTGGGGCCTGAACGACGACGTCGCCGGCCTGGAGCGGTTCAGCCGCACGGTCGTCGAGGCGCTCGCCGACCGGGTCGCCGTCCTCAAGCCGCAGAGCGCCTTCTTCGAGCGCTTCGGCTCGCGCGGGATCGCCGTCCTGGAGAAGTCCGTCGAGGAGGCGCGGGCGGCCGGCGCGCTGGTCGTGATGGACGCCAAGCGCGGCGACATCGGTTCGACCATGGCCGCGTACGCCGAGTCCTTCCTCCGGAAGGACTCGTCTCTGTTCTCCGACGCGCTGACGGTCTCGCCGTATCTCGGCTACGGCTCGCTCGCCCCGGCGATCGAACTGGCGCGAGAGAGCGGCGCGGGCCTCTTCGTGCTCGCGCTGACCTCCAACCCGGAGGGCGGCGAGGTGCAGCACGCGGTCCGCGCGGACGGCCGGAACATCGGAGCGACCATGCTGGCCCACCTGGCCGCCGAGAACGCCGGGGAGGAGCCGCTGGGCTCCTTCGGGGCCGTCGTCGGCGCCACGCTGGGCGACCTGTCGTCGTACGACCTCGCGTTCGACGGTCCGATCCTCGCGCCCGGCATCGGGGCGCAGGGGGCCACTCCGGCCGATCTTCCCGGGGTCTTCGGAGCGGTGCTGCGCAATGTCGTCCCGAACGTGAGCCGAGGTGTTCTACGTCACGGTCCCGACGTGGCAGCGCTGCGAGCGGCCTCGGAACGCTTCGCGGAGGAGATTCGCGTCGCCTTTGCGACCGTCTGAGGTGTTCGAACGGGTCGATCGAGTCCTCCGATGAGTGGTTCGACGAGCGACTCCGGAGCGACTTGAGTCTGAATACATCCTCAAATCAGGGGCGTTATGTCGGAAATGTCCGGCCTGGCGCAGGCTGACCAGGACTTTTCCTCTGTTCTCGCTGACTGTGGCGTCCCTGGCCGCTAGTCTCCGAGCAGAGTCAACGGGCAAGCGTGTTGCTCGTAGCTCCCCAGGTGTGGGGCGACTAGGTTCCTCACCGGTCCGTATCCGACAGTTCGACATCCGAGGTGACGTAGGCGTGGCTCTTCCGCCCCTTACCCCTGAACAGCGCGCAGCCGCGCTCGAAAAGGCCGCCGCGGCTCGCCGGGAGCGGGCCGAGGTCAAGAATCGACTCAAGCACTCCGGCGCCTCCCTGCATGACGTCATCAAGCAGGGCCAGGAGAACGACGTCATCGGCAAGATGAAGGTCTCCGCCCTGCTTGAGTCCCTGCCCGGCGTGGGCAAGGTCCGCGCCAAGCAGATCATGGAGCGACTCGGTATCTCCGAGAGCCGCCGTGTCCGTGGCCTTGGTTCCAACCAGATCGCCTCCCTGGAGCGTGAGTTCGGCAGCACTGGTTCCTGAGTCCGGGTACTCCGGACCGGGAGTCCCGGGCACACCGGGATTGCTGGAATAATCGCTGCATGGCTGCAACATTCCGGGGGACGACCCCCGAGCCCCCGGACGTACGTCCGCGGCTGACCGTGCTCTCCGGCCCTTCTGGGGTCGGCAAGAGCACGGTCGTCGCCCATATGCGCAAGGAACACCCCGAGGTGTGGCTCTCGGTGTCGGCGACGACCCGCAGGCCCCGCCCCGGTGAGAAGCACGGCGTCCACTACTTCTTCGTCTCCGACGAGGAGATGGACAAGCTGATCGCCAACGGCGAGCTTCTGGAGTGGGCCGAATTCGCCGGCAACCGCTACGGCACGCCGCGTACGGCTGTGCTGGAGCACCTGGAGTCCGGCGTGCCGGTCCTTCTGGAGATCGATCTCCAGGGCGCCCGGCAGGTCCGCGAGTCCATGTCCGAGGCGCACTCGGTGTTCCTGGCTCCTCCCTCCTGGGAGGAGCTGGTGCGCAGGCTCACCGGACGGGGCACCGAGCCGCCCGAGGTGATCGAGCGCCGCCTGGACGCGGCCAAGATCGAGCTCGCGGCGGAGCCCGAGTTCGACGCGACCCTGGTCAACACCTCCGTCGAGGACGTAGCGCGCGAGCTGCTAGCCTTGATGGAAGTTGTGTGATCGTTTTTCCGATCTCATCCCATCTTTCGGAAGGCAGAGCGTGTCCTCTTCCATCACCGCTCCCGAGGGCATCATCAACCCTCCGATCGACGAGCTTCTTGAGGCCACCGATTCGAAGTACAGCCTCGTGATCTACGCCGCCAAGCGTGCCCGTCAGATCAACGCGTACTACTCGCAGCTCGGCGAGGGCCTCCTGGAGTACGTCGGTCCGCTCGTCGACACCCACGTCCACGAGAAGCCGCTCTCCATCGCCCTGCGTGAGATCAACGCGGGTCTGCTGACCTCCGAGGCCGTCGAGGGCCCCGCGACCTGAGACGCAGCAGCTTTATCCACAGGCCCGGCAGCGACTGTCGGGCCTGTGGTGTGTCATGGAGTCGTACGGTCGCACGAGCCGCATTCACGTTCCGAACTCGGGGAGAGACGGTGGACAAGCCCAAGGTCGTTCTGGGGGTCAGCGGTGGCATCGCCGCGTACAAGGCCTGTGAGCTGCTGCGCAGACTGACGGAGTCGGGCCATGACGTCCGTGTCGTCCCCACCGCGTCCGCCCTGCACTTCGTCGGCGCGGCCACCTGGTCCGCGCTCTCCGGGCACCCCGTCTCGACCGAGGTGTGGGACGACGTCCACGAGGTCCCGCACGTGCGCATCGGCCAGAGCGCCGACCTGGTGATCGTGGCTCCGGCGACGGCGGACATGCTGGCGAAGGCGGCCCACGGCCTGGCCGACGACCTCCTCACCAACGCCCTTCTCACCGCCCGCTGTCCGGTCGTCTTCGCGCCCGCCATGCACACGGAGATGTGGGAACACCCGGCCACTCAGGAGAACGTGGCGACACTGCGCCGCCGCGGTGCCGTCGTGATCGAGCCCGCCGTCGGCCGGCTGACCGGCGTCGACACCGGCAAGGGCCGGCTGCCCGACCCCACCGAGATCTTCGAGGTCTGCCGCCGGGTGCTCGCGCGGGGCGTCACCGAGCCCGACCTCAAGGGCCGGCACGTCGTCGTCAGCGCCGGCGGCACCCGCGAGCCCCTCGACCCGGTCCGCTTCCTCGGCAACCGCTCCTCCGGCAAGCAGGGTTACGCCCTCGCGCGCACCGCCGCCGCCCGGGGCGCCCGGGTCACGCTGATCGCGGCGAACACGGGGCTGCCGGACCCGGCGGGCGTGGACGTCGTCCCGGTCGGGACCGCCGTACAGCTGCGGGAAACAGTGCTGAAGGCCGCCGCGGACGCGGACGCGGTCGTCATGGCCGCGGCGGTCGCGGACTTCCGCCCGGCGGAGTACGCGGCCGGGAAGATCAAGAAGAAGGACGACAAGGAACCCGACCCGATCGTCCTGGTGCGGAATCCGGACATCCTCGCGGAGATCTCCGCCGACCGGGCCCGCCCGGGACAGGTGGTCGTCGGGTTCGCCGCCGAGACGGACGACGTCCTCGCCAACGGCCGTACCAAACTGGCCCGTAAAGGGTGCGATCTGCTGGTGGTGAACGAGGTGGGGGAGCGCAAGACGTTCGGTTCCGAGGAGAACGAGGCGGTTGTGCTGGGCGCCGACGGAAGCGAGACCGCCGTTCCGTACGGTCCGAAGGAAGCCCTGGCCGAGACCGTGTGGGACCTGGTCGCACACCGTCTCGCCTGATTTGTTTCAGCCGTCTGTCAGTTCGCTGAAACCTGACATTCGTGCGTGGCGGCTCTGGCCAACGGCACTCGGCATTCGGCAAGATGCGCGTGCCGCAGGTCACAGCGTTTCCCGAGAGGCGAGACAGGTGGACCGTCTGTCGACCGCGACCGATAAACTGTTCTCGGATGATGTCGGGCGCAGCTCCCGTCCGTCCGCCAATGATCAGCCAGCAGCCGCTGCAACCTCAGGGAGCGTTGTGTCCCGTCGCCTGTTCACCTCGGAGTCCGTGACCGAAGGTCACCCCGACAAGATCGCTGACCAGATCAGTGACACCATTCTCGACGCGCTTCTGGCGGAGGACCCGACCTCTCGGGTCGCCGTCGAGACGTTGATCACGACCGGCCTGGTGCATGTGGCCGGCGAGGTCACCACCAAGACCTACGCGCCCATCGCGCAGCTCGTCCGGGACAAGATCCTGGAGATCGGCTACGACTCCTCCAAGAAGGGCTTCGACGGCGCCTCCTGTGGCGTGTCGGTGTCCATCGGCGCGCAGTCCCCGGACATCGCGCAGGGTGTCGACACGGCGTACGAGAACCGTGTCGAGGGTGATGACGACGAGCTCGACAAGCAGGGTGCGGGCGACCAGGGTCTGATGTTCGGCTACGCGACGGACGAGACGCCGACGCTGATGCCGCTCCCGATCTTCCTGGCGCACCGCCTGTCGAAGCGTCTCTCGGAGGTCCGCAAGAACGGGACGATCCCGTACCTGCGCCCCGACGGCAAGACCCAGGTCACCATCGAGTACGACGGCGACAAGGCCGTCCGCCTCGATACCGTGGTCGTCTCCTCGCAGCACGCGTCCGACATCGACCTGGAGTCGCTGCTCGCGCCCGACATCCGCGAGTTCGTGGTCGAGGCCGAGCTGAAGGCGCTCGTGGAAGAGGGCATCAAGCTCGACACCGACGGCTACCGTCTGCTCGTGAACCCGACCGGCCGTTTCGAGATCGGTGGCCCGATGGGTGACGCGGGTCTGACCGGCCGCAAGATCATCATCGACACGTACGGCGGCATGGCCCGTCACGGCGGTGGCGCGTTCTCGGGCAAGGACCCGTCCAAGGTGGACCGTTCGGCGGCGTACGCGATGCGCTGGGTCGCCAAGAACGTCGTCGCCGCGGGCCTTGCCTCGCGTTGCGAGGTGCAGGTGGCGTACGCGATCGGCAAGGCCGAGCCGGTGGGTCTGTTCGTCGAGACGTTCGGTACGGAGAAGGTCGACACGGACCGGATCGAGAAGGCGATCGACGAGGTCTTCGACCTGCGTCCGGCCGCCATCATCCGCGACCTGGACCTGCTGCGCCCGATCTACGCCCAGACCGCCGCGTACGGTCACTTCGGCCGCGAGATCCCCGACTTCACGTGGGAGCGCACCGACCGCGTGGACGCGCTGCGCAAGGCCGCGGGCCTGTAGGTTCCGCGTCGTCGTCAGGCTCTGCGAGGCCCGGTTTCCCTTGGGGGAGCCGGGCCTCGGTGTTTCACACAAGGGTCAGCGGCGGATACGGCGGCCCGACGCGAGGAGTGCCGCCGCTGTGATAGCTGCGATGACCGCCGTCGAGTGTGTGTAGGCCGGGGTGTCGCCGGTGACGGCTGCCTGGAAGCCGTGGAGGGCCCAGTAGCCCGGGGTCGCGGGGGCCACCGTGGACACCCAGTGGGGGAGGACGGTGAGGGGGACCAGGCAGCCGCTGAGGCAGGTGATCGTGAGGGCGCCGATGTCGGAGGCGGCGGCCAACTGGCCCTGGGTGCGGGCGTGGACGCCGAGTGCCAGGCCGCAGGAGGTGACGCAGGCCGCCCAGAGGAGGGCCAGCAGGGGGAGGCGCCAGGTGCCGGCGGTGAGGGGGAAGCCGAAGGCCGCGGTCGCGAAGAGGAACAGCACGGATTGTTGGGTCAGGAACAGTGCGATCAGGGGGAGGGCCTTGCCGGCCAGGATCGCCGCGAGGGACGCCGGGCCGGAGCGCAGGCGGTCCCAGGTGTGCCAGGTGCGTTCGGAGAGCAGGAGTTGGCCTGCCACGTCCAGGGCGAGCAGGGTGAACATCACCGCGATGCCCGGAGCGGCCTGCACGATGCCCGCTGTGCCGGGGGTGGCCAGGCGGTCGTACACCGGGTGGAGCACGCTCAGGAGCACCAGGGACATGACGGTGTAGGCGAGCGGGGTTCCCGGGTCCCGTATGAGCAGGACGAGGGTGTGGCGGGTCATGACCCAGGTGCGGTGGGCCGGGGCGGCCCCGGCTGCCGCCGGTTCAGGCCGCATCGTGGGTCTCCGTGGGGAGTTGGTGGGTGGCGAGGCTGCGGTAGAGGTCGTCGAGCGACGGTTCGCGGATCGCGGCCGAGCGGACCCGGGCGGTGTCGGGGCCCAGGTCCCGGAGCAGCCGGGCCAGTGCCTGGGCCGGGTCCGTGGTGCTGAAGCGCAGTTCCCCAGGGGGAGTTGAGGTCTGTGCCAGGTGCTCCGGTACGGCGCCGGTGAACGTCACGGTGACCTCACCGGGCAGGCCGTCGAGGAGGTCGGCGCGGTTCCCGCGGGCGATCACCCGGCCGGACTCGGCGACCGCGAGCGTGGCGTCCAGGTGCTCCAACTCCGGTAGGTAGTGCGTGGTGTAGCAGATCGCGGCGCCTTCCTCGGCGCGGGTCCTGACGAGTCGTAGCAGCGCTTCGCGGGTGGTGGGGTCGGCGCCGACGGTGGGTTCGTCGAGCAGCAGCACGCGGGGGCGGGGGAGGAGGACCGTGGCTGCCTGGGCGCGGCGCTGCTGGCCGCCGGAGAGTGTCGCGATCGGGCGGTCGAGTACGTCGGTGAGGAGCGACTCCTCGGCTACGGCGGCCAGTTCAGCGCGCAGTTGGGTTCGGCGCAGGCCGGCGAGGCCGCCGTAGAGGCGCAGGTTCTCGCGGAGTGTGGCGGTTGGGTAGAGGGCCAGTTCCTGGGGTGCGAGGCCGATCAGGCGGCGTGCGGAGCGCTGGGCCGTGGCGAGGTCCACTCCGGCTGCGCGGACTGCGCCCGCGTCGGGGCGCTCCAGGCCGGCGACGACGCGGGCGAAGGTGGTTTTGCCGGCGCCGTTGTGGCCGATCAGGCCGCAGATCTCGCCGGGCTCGATGTGGAGGTCGAAGCCGTCCAGGGCTTGGACCGGGCCCCACCGTTTGCGCAGGCCGCTGACGGTCAGCATGGTCGCTCCCTCGATATATACAACGTATACGTATACTGTGTATACGTAGCTTCGAGGGAGGATGTCAAGTGACGCCACGGCGGATCAGTCGTAATCAAGTGCTGGACGTGACCTGGGAGTTGGCGACCCGGAAAGGGCTGCCGGCCGTCACGATGCGGGCCGTCGCGCAGGAACTCGACGTCAACCCGATGACCCTCTACCGGCACGTCGGCGACAAGCAGGGACTCCTCGACGGCCTCGTGGAACGGCTGCTGCTGGAGATCGAGGTGCCCGGTCCCGGGCTCGACTGGCGCGAGCAACTGCGCCTGCTCGCCCACAGCATGCGGGCCACGGCCCTCCGCCACCCCGACCTGTTCCTGCTGCTCTTCCAACGGCCGGCGGTCACACCGGAGGCCGTCGGGCCGCGCAACGCGGTCTACGGCGCCCTGCGCGCCGCCGGTCTCCAGGAGGAGCGGATTCCGCGGGCCGAGCGGCTGCTGTCCACGTTCATGCTCGGGTTCGCCGCCTCGGAGGCCGGGGGACGGTTCCGGGGCGGTGACCCGGACGAGGACATGGCCTTCGCGGAAGACCTCATCGGCAGGCTCTTGGCCGAGGGCTAGAAGGCCGAGTGCGAACGGCGGCGGTCGGCCGTTGTCAGTGGCGTTTGGTAAGAATGCAAGGGTGAGCAGCAAGGACGGGGAACGGGACGGCGGGGCGGAGGGTGCGCCGCCTGAGCAGCTTGCGCTGATTCGGGAGAGCGTGCGGCAGGCGAAGGGGCCGAAGGCCAAGCCGCGGACGTGGCGGGGGGCCGCGTTGGCCGGGGAGTTGCCCGTCGCGCGGGTGCTCGTCGACAAAGGGGTGCTGCATCTTGATCGGTACTTCGACTATGCGGTGCCCGAGGAACTTGACGCCGATGCGCAGCCCGGGGTGCGGGTGCGGGTGCGGTTCGGGGCCGGGCGGCATCGGGTGCGGGACGGGCGGCGTGAGGGCGGGGGGCTTATCGACGGGTTTCTTGTCGAGCGGCTGGCCAATTCCGATTACTCGGGGCCGCTTGCCGCGTTGGCGCAGGTCGTGTCGCCCGAGCCGGTGCTTAGTGCGGAACTGCTGGGGCTCGCCCGGGCCGTTGCCGATCGGTATGCCGGGAGCCTTGCCGATGTGCTGCAGCTCGCCGTGCCGCCGCGCAGTGCTCGGGCCGAGCAGAAGCCGTCGCCTGCGCCGTTGCCGCCGCCCGAGGTGCCCGAGGCGGGGTCCTGGGTGCGGTACGAGCGGGGGGCCGGGTTTCTGGAGGCGCTGGCCTCGGGGGGCGCGCCGCGGGCTGTGTGGAACGCGCTGCCGGGGCCCGAGTGGAGCGAGGAGATCGCGCGGGCCGTCGCCGCGACGCTCGCCTCGGGGCGCGGGGCGCTCGTCGTCGTACCGGACGGGCGGGCCGCCGGGCGGGTCGATGCCGCGTTGACCGCCCTGTTGGGGGAGGGGCGGCATGCGCTGCTCACCGCCGATGCCGGGCCCGAGAAGCGGTATCGGCAGTGGCTGGCCGTGCGGCGGGGGGCCGTGCGTGCGGTCGTCGGGACGCGGGCCGCGATGTTCGCGCCCGTCCAGGATCTGGGGCTTGTCGCGATCTGGGACGATGGGGACGGGAGTCACAGCGAGCCGCATGCGCCGCAGCCGCATGCGCGGGACGTGCTGTTGCTGCGGGCCGCGTTGGACAAGTGCGGGTTCCTGTTGGGGAGTTGGAGTTGCACCGTGGAGGCGGCGCAGCTCGTGGAGAGCGGGTGGGCTCGGCCGTTGGTCGCGTCGCGGGACCAGGTGCGGGTGGCCGCGCCGCTCGTACGGACCGTGGGGGACGGGGACTTGGCGCGGGACGAGGCCGCCCGGGCCGCGCGGTTGCCGACGTTGGCGTGGCAGGCGGTGCGGGAGGGATTGAAGCACGGGCCCGTGCTGGTGCAGGTGCCTCGGCGCGGGTATGTGCCGCGGATGGCGTGCGCGCAGTGCCGGGCCGCCGCGCGGTGTCGGCACTGCGCCGGGCCGTTGGAGGGGCAGGACGCGGGCGTGCTGCGCTGTGGGTGGTGCGGGGTCGAGGAGAACTCCTGGCACTGTCCCGAGTGCGGGGGGTTCCGGTTGCGGGCCCAGATCGTGGGGGCGCGGCGGACAGCGGAGGAGTTGGGGCGGGCGTTTCCCGCGGTGCCGGTGCGGACGTCCGGGCGGGAGCAGGTGCTCGACACCGTGCCGGGGACGCCCGCGTTGGTCGTGAGTACGCCGGGGGCCGAGCCGGTCGCCGACGGTGGGTATGCGGCGGCGTTGTTGCTGGACGGGTGGGCGATGCTCGGGCGGCCCGATCTGCGGGCCGGGGAGGACGCGTTGCGGCGGTGGATCGCGGCGAGTTCGCTGGTGCGGCCACAGGGGGGTGGGGGGACTGTGGTCGTGGTTGCGGAACCCACCTTGCGGCCTGTGCAGGCGTTGGTGCGGTGGGATCCCGTCGGGCATGCGGTGCGGGAGCTTGCGGAGCGGGGGGAGTTGGGGTTTCCGCCGGTGTCTCGGATGGCGGCGGTGGCGGGGGGTGCGGGGGCTGTCGCGGAGTTTCTTGCCGCCGTTGAACTGCCGCCGGATGCTGAGGTGTTGGGGCCGGTTCCGATGGTGGTGCCGGTTGCTTCGACGGGGCGCGCTCGGCGGGTGGGGGATCCGCCTGTGGGGGAGGAGTGGGTGCGGGCGTTGGTTCGGGTGCGGCCGGGGAGTGGGGGGGCGTTGGCTGCGGCGTTGAAGGCTGCGCAGGCGGCTCGGATGGCTCGGGGTGGGGGGGATGTGGTGCGGGTGCGTGTTGATCCGCCGGATATCGGGTGAGCCCCTCGGCCTTCGGCCTCGGGGGTGTCTCCCACCCACGCACCGCCCGTTCACCGCTCGTTGAGAGGTGGACCTTTGCCGTCGAGGTTCTCGCCGTCGGCGGCCGGCCGTTCAGCGTTCGTTGAGGGGTGGGCCTTTGCCGTCAGGTTCTTGTCGCTGGGGCGGCTGTTCACCGCTCGCTGAGGAGTAGACCCTTGCCGTCGGGGTTCTCGTCGTCGGCGGCCGGCCGTTCAGGGTTCGTGAGGGGTGGGCCTATGGCGTCGGGGTTCTCGCCGTCGGTGGCTGTCGGATGTGTGTGCGCCCGCGTTCCCGGCGTTTGCGGCTGGCTGAGATGTGGACCTTTGCCGTGGGGGGTCTCGTCGTCGGTGGCCGGCCGTGCGTGGTGGGCTGCGGGCGAGCTGGTTGTTGCATGCCGCTGCCTCCCGGGTTTTGGCCGGGAGGCAGGTGAGGTTCGGGGTGGGGTCAGCCGTTGCGGGGGCCCGGGAAGGCCGTGGGCCTGGCCTCGTCGCGGAGAGTGGGGCTGCCTGCCGTGGGCTGGGTCGGCATGGAGCGGGCCGCGGGGACCGTGGGGAGGGCGGGCATCGTGGGCATGGTGGGGAGGCCCGTGTTCACGCCCACCGGGCGGGTCGTCGCCGCCTCCGTCGTGCGCTCGGCGTCGGCCGCGGCCTGGGTCGCGGCGCGGCGGGCGCCGTAGCGGCGGTGGACCGCCTGCTTGGTGACACCCAGGGCGGAGCCCACCGCGTCCCACGAGAAGCCGAGTGAGCGGTCGAAGTCCACGGCGGCCGTGACCAGGGTCTCGACACTGTCCCGCAGCTCCTGCGCGAGACGGACCGTCGGGGCGGGAGCACGTCCGTAGACGACGAAGCCCGTGGACGGGCCGGAGCGGCGCGGGCGGTAGACGTTGCCCAGCTGGGCGGTGAGCGTGCGCAGTGCGTCCACCTGCCGGCGGACCCGCTCGATGTCCCGCACCAGCAAGTGCAGGCTGGCCCGAGCCTGGGCGTCGTGGGTTGCGTGGTCGGCCATGAACAAGCCTCTCGAACCGGCGTTGAAAAGGATCGGGCCGCGTGAATGCGGCCCAAGGAGGTCAACTCTTTCTTGACCAACGCCTGTGCGCTCCGCTGGTCACGCGAAGGGGGCGTAGGGGCATATGCGTACGCCCCCGCTGAACCGGCGTGCGCTGCGGGCGCCGGTGAGTTGTCGGCGAGTTGACGGGTGTGAGCCGCCGGGCGCTCCTGCCGGGGCGCGCCATAGACTGGTGCGCTGCCCGCCCACCTCCGCCCGAGAGGCCCGAACCCTCCCATGAAGCTCGTCTTCGCCGGTACCCCCGAGGTCGCCGTTCCCGCCCTGGACGCCCTGATCGCCTCCGGGCGGCACGAGGTGGCCGCCGTCGTCACGCGGCCCGACGCGCCGGCCGGGCGTGGGCGCAGGCTGGTGGCGAGTCCCGTCGCCGAGCGGGCCGAGGAGGCGGGCATCGAGGTGCTGAAGCCCGGCAGGCCGCGCGACCCGGAGTTCCTGGAGCGGCTGCGGGAGATCGCGCCCGACTGCTGTCCCGTCGTCGCCTACGGCGCCCTGCTGCCCCGCGTCGCCCTCGACATCCCCGCCCACGGCTGGGTCAACCTGCACTTCTCGCTGCTCCCCGCCTGGCGCGGCGCCGCCCCCGTGCAGCACTCCATCATGTCCGGCGACGAGATCACCGGCGCCTCCACCTTCCTCATCGAGGAAGGCCTCGACTCCGGTCCCGTCTACGGCACCGTCACCGAGGAGATCCGCCCCACCGACACCAGCGGCGACCTGCTCACCCGTCTCGCGTTCGCCGGCTCGGGTCTGCTCGCCGCGACCATGGACGGCATCGAGGACGGCACCCTGAAGGCCGTACCGCAGCCGAACGAGGGCATCACCCTCGCCCCGAAGATCAACGTCGAGGACGCGCAGGTGGATTGGACGGCTCCCGCGCTGCGGGTGGACCGGGTGGTGCGCGGATGCACCCCCGCGCCCGGCGCCTGGACCGTGTTCCGCGGTGAGCGGCTCAAGCTCATCCACGTCGCGCCCGTGCCGGAGCGCACCGACCTCGCGCCCGGGTTGCTGGCCGTCGGCAAGAACAATGTGTACGTGGGCACCGGTTCGTACGCCGTCGAGCTGCTGTGGGTGCAGGCGCAGGGCAAGAAGCCGATGCGGGCGGCGGACTGGGCGCGCGGGGCGCGGATCGGGGCGGGGGAGAGCGTCGGGGCGCTCGGGACCTCCTAGGCCCGGGGTACCCCGGGCCCTCGGGCGCTCCGGGTACCGCTGGACCCTCGGCACCCTGGCACCTTGGGCACTCCGGGCCCTCGGGCACTCCTGGCACGGCTGAGCACTTCGGCACCCCGGCACTGCAGGGCCTTCCGCACCTCGGCACCTCGGCACTTCGGCACCCCGGCACTGCAGGGCCTTCCGCACCTCGGCACCTCGGCACCTCGGCACCTCGGCACCTCGGCACCCCGGCGCCTCGGGACCGCTGGGCCTTCAGCACCCCAGCACTCCCGGCAACCTGGTCACCTGGGCAACCCGGGTACCCGGGCACCCCGGCACCCAGAACCCGCCACATCCCCGGGACCTCCAGACCCCGGGACCTCCAGACCCCGGAACCCACGGCACCCCCATGCGCCTGACGTCCCGCGCACACGCACCGCGGTGCGACGTACGCTGGGTGCACATCTCGGCCAGAAATCCGGAGCACCTTTTTCGTGAGTGAGCAGTCCCCGCGACCCCGTAAGCCCGGTAAGCCCTACCGTCGGCCGCAGAAGGACCCCGTCCGTTTCCTCGCCTTCGAGGCGCTGCGGGCCGTGGACGAGCGGGACGCGTACGCCAACCTCGTCCTGCCGCCGCTGCTGCGGAAGGCGCGTGAGAAGGGCGACTTCGACGCCCGGGACGCCGCGCTCGCGACCGAGCTGGTGTACGGGACGCTGCGCAAACAGGGAACCTACGACGCGATCATCGCCTCGTGTGTCGACCGGCCGCTGCGTGAGGTCGACCCGCCGGTGCTGGATGTGCTGAGCCTCGGCGTGCACCAGTTGCTCGGGACGCGGATCCCGACGCACGCCGCCGTGTCCGCCTCCGTCGAACTCGCCCGGGTCGTCCTCGGCGACGGGCGGGCCAAGTTCGTCAACGCGGTCCTGCGCAAGGTCGCCAACGACGACCTCGACACCTGGATCGAGCGGGTCGCGCCGCCCTACGACGACGACCCCGAGGACAACCTCGCCATCGTGCACTCGCACCCGCGCTGGGTCGTCTCAGCGCTGTGGGACTCCCTCGGCGGCGGACGCGCCGGCATCGAGGACCTGCTGGAGGCCGACAACGAACGGCCCGAGGTGACCCTGGTCGCCCGGCCCGGCCGGTCCACCACCGAGGAGCTGCTCCGCGAGGAGGCCGCGGTGCCCGGGCGCTGGTCGCCGTATGCCGTGCGGCTCAGCGAGGGCGGTGAGCCCGGGGCCGTAGCAGCGGTGAAGGAAGGGCGTGCGGGGGTGCAGGACGAGGGCAGTCAGCTGGTCGCGCTCGCTCTCGCCAACGCGCCTCTCGACGGGCCGGACGAGAAGTGGCTCGACGGGTGCGCCGGACCCGGTGGCAAGGCCGCGCTGCTCGCCGCCGTGGCCGCCGAGCGCGGGGCGATGCTCCTCGCCTCCGAGAAGGCGCCGCACCGGGCCGGACTCGTGGCGAAGTCGCTTGCCGGGAACCCGGGGCCGTACCAGGTCATCGCCGCCGACGGGACCCGGCCGCCGTGGCGTCCCGGCAGCTTCGACCGCGTGCTGATGGACGTGCCGTGCACCGGGCTGGGCGCCCTGCGTCGGCGGCCCGAGGCCCGTTGGCGGCGCCGCCCGGAGGACCTCGAAGGATTCGCGCCCCTGCAACGCGATCTGCTGCGCACCGCGCTCGAATCCGTGCGCGTCGGCGGTGTCGTCGGCTACGCGACCTGCTCACCGCACCTCGCCGAGACCCGGGCCGTCGTCGACGACATCCTCAAGCAGTACCCGCACACCGAACTGATCGACGCCCGCCCGCTCCTGCCCGACGTCCCGGCACTCGGCGCGGGCCCCGACGTACAGCTGTGGCCGCATCTGCACGGGACCGACGCGATGTACCTGGCGCTCATCCGCCGGACCGGGTGACCTGCCGGCCGCGTGTGGGGTCTCGCGGCTGATGTCGACATCTCACGTGCCGCTGCTCAGCGCCTCGTCTCGTACCTGGCCAGGAGCACACCGCCGGGAAGCGTCCGCGTCTCCACCAGGTTCAGGTTCACCCAGTTGTCCAGCGCGGTGAAGAACGGTGTGCCGCCGCCCAGCAGGACCGGATGGGTGGCGATCGCGTACTCGTCGATCAGCCCCGCGCGCATGGCCGCCCCGGCGAGCGTCGCGCCGCCGATGTTCATCGGGCCGCCGTCCTCGGCCTTGAGCCGGGTGATCTCGGCGATCGCGTCGCCGGTGACGAGGCGGGTGTTCCAGTCGACCTTGTCGATCGTCGAGGAGAACACCACCTTCGGCGTGTCCCGCCAGTTCCGCGCGAACTCGATCTCCGCCGGGCCGGCGCCCGGCTGCTGGTCGCCGGTCGGCCAGTAGGAGCTCATCGTCTCCCACAGCTTGCGCCCGTACAGCGACAGGCCACTCGCCTGCTCGTGGTCGAGCCACCACTGGAACAGCTCGTCGCTCGGCGGCCCGCTCCAGCCGATGTCGTCGCCGGCCGCGGCGATGTAGCCGTCCAGGGTCAGGTTCATGCCGTAGATCAGTTTGCGCATGGCGCCGGCCTTCCGTGAGTCGGTCTCGCGCGTGCAGACCGGCGCGGCGCGGGAAACTCATCGGTGCGCGATCCGGGCTCGCCGCCAGTCCTCGTGCTCCGGGCTCAGCGTGGTGTACGCGGCCGACTCGGACAAGCCGCCTGATCTCGGCCTCGACCTCGCCAACCGCCCAGCCTGCCGCAGCGCTTCCCGGCCCGCTCGGGCGCGCGGCGTCACACCAAGCGCCGAAGTGCCTCCCGGGTGAGGTCGGCGAGTGCGGGATAGCCGTCGACCGCCATGATCAGGTCGGCCTCCGCGAGGAGTGAGCGGAGGACGTGGACGATGCCGTCCGTGCCGCCGAGGGCGAGGCCGTAGGCGTACGGGCGGCCGATGCCTACGGCGGTGGCGCCCAGGGCGATGGCCTTGACGATGTCGGCGCCGCTGCGGATGCCGGAGTCGAACAGGACCGGGAGGCCGTCCGCCGCGTCGACCACGGCGGGCAGCGCGTCCAGGGCGGGGAGGCCGCCGTTGGCCTGGCGGCCGCCGTGGTTGGAGCAGTAGACGCCGTCCACGCCGCCGTCCTTCGCGCGGCGCACGTCCTCGGGGTGGCAGATGCCCTTGACGATCAGGGGGAGGCCGGTGAGGGACCGTAGCCAGGGGAGGTCGTCCCAGGTGAGAGGGTTGCCGAAGAGCTGGGTCCAGAGGAGGACCGCGGACTGGGGGTCCTCCTCCGGGGTGCGGGGGAGGCGGGCGCGGAAGACCGGGTCGCTCGTGTAGTTGGCGAGGCAATGGCCGCGCAGCTGGGGGAAGTTGGCGGTGGACAGGTCGCGGGGGCGCCAGCCGGTGACCCAGGTGTCCAGGGTGACCACGATGCCCTTGTAGCCCGCTTGTTCGGCGCGGTGGACGAGGCTTGCGGCGAGGTCCTTGTCGGTGGGGGTGTAGAGCTGGAAGAGGCCCGGAGTGTCCCCGAATTCGCCGGCGACCTCCTCCAGCGGGTCGACCGTCAGGGTGGAGGCGACCATCGGAACTCCGGTGCGTGCGGCGGCTCTCGCGGTAGCCAGGTCGCCGTGGCCGTCCTGGGCGCACAGGCCGATGACGCCGATCGGTGCCATGAAGACGGGGGAGGGCAGTCGCATCCCGAACAGGTCGACGGACAGGTCGCGTTCGGCGGCGCCGACGAACATGCGGGGGACCAGGCCCCAGTGGTCGAAGGCGGTGACGTTGGCGCGCTGGGTGCGTTCGTCGCCGGCGCCGCCCGCGACGTACGACCACACGGAGGGCGGCAGCGCGGAGCTCGCCCGGTCCTCCAGCTCCGCGAAGGCCATGGGGTAGGACGGCACGATGCCGCCGAGCCCGTTCAGGTAGATCTCGTTCTGGTAGGAGCCGAACGGCTGTCCCATGCCCATGCCATCTCCCTCTGCGCTGAGGTGCCCTGCCCGCTGCTGCAGGCCGGTGAAGTGCAGGATTCTCGCACCCCGGGTCAGGCGGAGGGAGCGGGCAGTGCGGAGAGCGCCTCCACGCGGGCCGGCGGGGCCCCGACGCAGCGGTGCACGCCGATGCCCAGGGCAACCCCGGAGACAGGGTCGAGGAACAGCCGACTGGACAGCCAGCCGCCCACGACCACTGCTGAGATGCCGCGCAGGCGACGCAACCGACTCTGTCCCTACGGCACGCTTTCCACCCCGTCCAGGGCGACGCCGGTAAGGGGCGCGGGGAACTGCGCGCCCAGCCACAGTGAACCGGCACCCGAAATCCCACGGCATCCACAACGGACCGATGCGGCCAACCCCCGGAGGGCATGGCAGGCTTGGGGCATGGCCGTGCAGATCAACCCCAGCATCCTGTCCGCCGACTTCGCCCGCCTGGCCGAAGAGGCGAAGGCGGTAGAGGGAGCCGACTGGCTCCACGTGGACGTCATGGACAACCACTTCGTCCCGAACCTCACGCTCGGCGTGCCGGTCGTAGAGTCGCTGGCACGGGCGACGGACACCCCGCTGGACTGCCATCTGATGATCGAGGACGCCGATCGCTGGGCGCCGCAGTACGTCGAGGCGGGTGCCTCCTCCGTCACCTTCCACGTCGAGGCGGCCGGTGCGCCGGTGCGGCTGGCCCGTGAGATTCGGGCCAAGGGAGCGCGCGCGTCCATGGCGCTGAAGCCCGCGACGCCGATCGAGCCGTACGAGGATCTGCTCCCCGAACTCGACATGCTGCTGATCATGACCGTGGAGCCGGGCTTCGGTGGCCAGTCGTTCCTCGACATCATGCTGCCGAAGATCCGCCGGACCCGGGAGCTGATCAAGAAGCACGGACTGGAGCTGTGGCTGCAGGTCGACGGAGGAGTTTCGGCCTCGACGATCGAGCGCTGCGCGGGCGCGGGCGCGGACGTGTTCGTCGCCGGTTCGGCGGTCTACGGGGCATCCGACCCGGCCGCGGCGGTACGTGCATTGCGCACACAGGCGGAGGGGGCCACCGGCAAGGCATCCTGGGCGTGCGACCACTGAGCGGCAGGTATGTGAACGGCGGCCATCAAGGCTGATCAAGTGCGCCGGATCTGCGAGGATGAACGGCGAATCCAGAGTGTGAACAGCAGTGAGGAGATCGCCGTGTCGGGTATGTCGGCGGGCCGGTCAGCCATGCGGATGGGACCCGCAGAGCTGGTGCAGGCGGCGGCCATGGCCCGCCGCTTCTACCTTGAGGGCAAGTCCAAGATCCAGATCGCGGAGGAGTTCGGCGTCAGCCGCTTCAAGGTGGCCCGGGTCCTGGAGACCGCTCTCGAACGGGATCTCGTACGGATCGAGATCCGAGTACCGGCCGAACTGGACGCGGAGCGCTCGGACGCGCTGCGTGCCCGGTACGGCCTGAGGCACGCCGTCGTGGTCGAGTCCCCGGCCGAGGTCAGCGAGGAGTCGCCCGATCCCGAGAACCTCGGGGAGGTCGCGGCCGACCTGCTCGGCGAGCTGGTCAACGAGGGCGATGTGCTCGGCCTCGCGTGGGGCCGGTCCACCATCCACATGGCGGCCGCCCTCGACCGGCTGCCGCCCTGCACGGTGGTCCAGCTGACGGGCGTGTACGACGCCGGGACCGCCGAGCGCGGCTCGGTCGAGGCCGTACGGCGGGCCGCGCAGGTGTCGGGCGGCGACGCCCACCCCATCTACGCGCCGATGCTGCTGCCGGACGCGGCCACCGCGGAGGCGCTGCGCCACCAGACGGGCATCGCCCGGGCCTTCGAGTACTTCGACAAGGTCACGGTCGCCTGCGTCTCCATCGGCTCCTGGGAGCCTGGCATCTCGACGGTCTACGACATGCTCAGCGACGAGGAGCGGGCGCACTACTCGTCCCTCGGTGTCGCCGCGGAGACGTCCGCGCACCTCTTCGACGCCGAGGGCCGCCGGGTCGGCCGGGACCTGGGCGAGCGGTGCATCACCGTCAAGGCGGATCAGTTGCGCCGTATCCCCGAGGTCGTCGCGATCGCGGGCGGGCAGCGGAAGGCGGCGGCGATCGACGCGGTGCTGCGGTCAGGTCTGGTCACCAGCCTGGTGACGGACACCGCGGCGGCCGACTATCTGATGACGGCCGGGTCGCCGCCGAAGTCGGCGCTCAGCCGGACGGACCCCGACGGGATCTGACAGCAGGCCATTAGGGGACGGCCGTGGCAGCATCGGGCGCATGCTGCTGCGGTTCGTCTCCCGGGTGCTTCTCGTCTGTCTGGCCGTACTGCTGCCGGTGGGCTGTTCTTCCACGGCCACCAGCGGTACCGGCACCGCAACGGTCAAACTTTCCCAACTCCCCGCCGAGGCACGGCAGACCGTCGCTCTCATCGACAAGGGCGGACCCTTCCCGTACGCCAAGGACGGGGTCGTCTTCGGGAACTACGAGAAGCTGCTGCCGCAGCAAAAGCGCGGCTACTACCACGAATACACCGTCAGGACGCCGGGCTCGCGCGATCGCGGGGCCCGGCGCATTGTCACCGGGCGGGACGGCGAGATCTACTACACCGATGATCACTACAAGTCGTTCAGGACGGTACTGAGATGACGGAGCTCGCGGTCACGCTGGACCTCGACGGGGTCACGGACAAGGCCGGCCTGATGGACCGCTGTGCCCGCGCGCTGTCCCTGCCCGACTGGTTCGGCCGGAACTGGGACGCCCTCGCCGACAGCCTCGGCGACCACACCGTGTGGCCCGAGGGCGCGGTGGAGCAGGGGCTGCTGGTCGTCGTACGGAACTGGCAGTCGTACGCCAAGGCACGGCCCGACGAGTGGGAGACCGCTGTCGACGTCTTCGGTGACGCGGTCGACCGCACAGCGAACCTCTCCGTCGTGCTCGCGCTGGGCGGAGCCGGGCGCTAGCCCGATTGTCCGAGGCGGCTGGCAGAGTGTTCGGTATGGAGCAACAGGAGCAGCGCACGTCGGTTCGTCTCGTGGTCGTGGACCCGGACCTCGAAGCGCAGTGCGACCGGGTGGAAGAGCACTTGCTGGCGCCCCTGGCAGAGTCCGTGGGCGGAGCGAGTGGGCACGCGCTCTTCGCGGACGGGCTCGCCGTCTTCAGGCGGGTGCGGGAGGCGCTGGCCGACGCGGTGGCGCGGGGACCCAAGGTGTGGACGCCGAACGGCCGTTGGGAACACGAGGGCCTGCGCATCGTCGAACTGCCCACGGAGGAAACGGACTTGCTGTACGCGCTGCTGCGCGAGCTGTCCGGACTCCTCGTGGCACCGCCGGACCTGCCGGACCCCTCGGGCGTCGTGGCCACCGTCCGCGGCACCGTCCTGACCCCCGAGAAGACCGCCGTCGGCCTGGTCGGCGCGCTGGCGCGGGTGCTGTCCCTGGTGGACCTCACGCCCGACGCCGACACGGCCACGCTCTTCGCGGCGATCGAGGCGGGCGGCGGCGAGGACGTGAGGCTCAGCTACGGGCAGGACGAGGCGTGGCAGCGCCTCGCCCACCGGCTCACGATGTTGCTGACCGAGTCGGCTCCGCTGCATCGCTTCCTGTACTGATCCGGGTTCGCGTTCCCCGTACCGAACGTGGGCCGCGTCAGCGGGAGTTGCGCCTGCGGCGGGCGACGAGCAGGGCCGCCGAGCCCAGCACCGCGGTCCCGCCCGCCGCGGTGGCGACGAGGGCCACGGGGCCCGTGCCGGACGTGGAGGCGCTCGACGTCGGTGAGGTGGCCGCCTTGTCGAAGGCGAACGTCACGCTGTCGTCGGCGGTGTTCCGGTCGTGGAGGGCGATGCCCGCCGGGCCGGGGCGTACGGTCGCCGTGCCCTTGGCGTCGGTGTAGTCCTTGGCCGGCTTAACCCACAGCACGAACAGCCGGCTCTTCCCGGCGGCGACACCGCGCGGCACGGGGCAGACGTAGTGCCGGTGGCCCGCCGCGAAAGGTGCCGTCTTCGTGTCGCCGACCCAGAGGAAGCACTCGCCGTAGGGCGTGTCCTCCCCCTCCTCGAAGGCGTTGCCGGTCGCGACCGTGCCCTTGGGCAGGACCACGTCGACCAGGGCGACGGCCTTGGTGCCGACGCCGTACGCGGAGGCCGGGCCGTGGTTCACGGCGTTCAGGGTCAGGGTCCACTCGCCGGCCGTGCGGCGGGGTGTCACCGAGGTGGTGGCCGCGAGATCCGCGGAGCTGTCGGTCGAGACGTCGGCCCGGCCGGTGGCACCGCTCTCGAAACCGTCTCCCGCACCGGAGGCGGGCACCAGGGTGAGCGCGGGCCCGGTGCCCGGGTGGCTGCCGCCACCCGGGTCCACGCCGGGCTTCAGGAGCTCGGCCGAGTAGTCGGTCACGGCGGTCAGGACGTGCTTGCCGACCGTCGCGGTCAGCGGGCCGCTCAGCTCGACGGTGGCGCCCGCGGCCACGGAGGCGGTGAAGACACAGGTGACGGACGCCTGGCTGCCGGGTTCGACGGGGTCGTCGCCGTCGCCGTAGGCGCAGTTGGAGAACTTCCGGTCGAAGACCAGCCCGCCCAGCGACTCCCAGCGCAGCACGACGCGCCGGTCGGTGGCCAGGTCGCCGGTGTTGCGCAGCCGCAGCGGAAGCTCGATCCGGGAGCCGATCTTGGCGTGCGTCACGTCCGGCACCTTGCCGACGACCAGGCCAGGGGCGCCGACGACCACCTTCGCCCGCGCGGTGGCGCCGGTGCCGTGGTCCGCGCTGACGGCGTACTTGAGTGTGCCGGTGGCGCCGACGGCGGCGCCCGTGTCCGCCCGCACGGTGAAGTCGACGTACGGCGGCTGGGCGACGTCCTTGTTGACGCAGGTGAGGACCTGCCCGGCGGTCGTGCACCTCGGGTCGTCGACCGCGACACTCGCGATGCCGGCCAGGTCCCGGGCGTCGACGACGAGCGTCTCGTTCGTCTGCAGGGGAACATTCGCCCCGCCGTTGTCGAACTGCCAGCCCACGTGGACCGTCTGCGCCGCCGACCCCACGTTGAGCTGTTTGTCCGCCTCGATCGTGGCGTAGGACTGCGTCGGCAAGGGGGAGGGGCTGGCGGCCAGGGCCGCGGATCCTGGTGCGAGGGCGAGCACCACGGCGGCCAGCGCCGTCCCGAGCACCGTGCGGTGGGAAGTCATGCCCGTTCGATACGCGGGGTGTCCCAAAAGTTGCCCACGTGTGAATCACGGGTTCGTTTTGGGTGTTCCTCCAGGGGTGCCGTCGGCCTGCCTGGACGATGGTCCGAGGCGTGGCATCGCGCCCGACATGGGACAATGAAGTACGTGCTCTTCCCCCTGGCTGACCTGTCCGGGGGTCACCTCGATCGACTGGGATGTGCAGCACGTGCGTTTCCTCAACGACATCCAGCCCCCGTACGACCTGACGTACGACGACGTCTTCATGGTGCCGCGCCGCAGCGCGGTCGGTTCGCGTCAGGGTGTGGACCTCAGCTCCCCGGACGGCACGGGTACCACCATCCCGCTGGTCGTCGCCAACATGACCGCCATCGCCGGGCGCAGGATGGCCGAGACGCTGGCCCGGCGCGGTGGCCTCGTCGTCATCCCGCAGGACATCCCGATCGAGGTCGTCACCGAGGTCGTGTCCTGGGTGAAGAGCCGCCACCTCGTGCTGGACACCCCGATCCGGCTGGCCCCGCACCAGACCGTCGCCGACGCGCTGGCCCTGCTGCCCAAGCGCGCGCACAACGCCGGTGTCGTCGTGGACGAGGGCCAGCGCCCGGTCGGTGTCGTCACCGACGCCGACCTCACCGGTGTGGACCGCTTCACGCAGCTCGCCGAGGTCATGTCCCGGGACCTGCTGCTGCTCGACGCCGACATCGACCCGCGCGAGGCGTTCAACAAGCTGGACGCGGCCAACCGCCGCTACGCGCCCGCCGTCGACCAGGACGGCAAGCTCGCCGGCATCCTCACCCGCAAGGGCGCCCTGCGCGCCACGCTGTACTCGCCGGCCGTCGACGCGGACGGCAAGCTGCGCATCGCGGCCGCCGTCGGCATCAACGGCGACTTCGTGCAGAAGGCCAAGCAGCTGCTGGACGCGGGCGTCGACACGCTCGTCATCGACACGGCGCACGGCCACCAGGAGTCGATGATCAGCGCGATCAAGCAGGTGCGGGCCCTCGACCCGCAGGTCCCCATCGTGGCCGGCAACATCGTCGCCGCCGAGGGCGTCAAGGACCTCGTCGAGGCGGGCGCCGACATCATCAAGGTCGGCGTCGGACCCGGCGCGATGTGCACCACGCGCATGATGACCGGCGTCGGCCGGCCGCAGTTCTCCGCCGTCATGGAGTGCGCCGCCGAGGCCAAGAAGTACGGCAAGCACGTGTGGGCCGACGGCGGGGTCCGGCACCCGCGCGATGTCGCCATGGCGCTCGCGGCCGGTGCGTCGAACGTGATGATCGGCTCCTGGTTCGCGGGCACGTACGAGTCCCCGGGCGACCTCCAGCAGGACGCCAACGGCCGCCTCTACAAGGAGTCGTTCGGCATGGCGTCCGCCCGCGCGGTCCGCAACCGCACGTCGGACGAGTCGGCCTACGACCGCGCCCGCAAGGCGCTGTTCGAGGAGGGCATCTCCACCTCCCGCATGTTCCTCGACCCGGCCCGCCCGGGCGTCGAGGACCTGATCGACTCGATCATCGCGGGCGTCCGCTCCTCCTGCACGTACGCCGGCGCGGGCTCCCTGGAGGAGTTCGCCGAGCGCGCGATCGTCGGCATCCAGAGCGCGGCGGGTTACGCGGAGGGCAAGCCCCTGCACGCCAGCTGGAGCTGACCAACTCGCTTTGCTGCGGCCCCTGTTGTTCCGGCGTCCGGGATATTCGGGGGCCATCGGCAGGTCCGGGGTCCTACCGTGCAGGGCATGGAGATCGCCGCCTGCAGGGCCGAGGACATCGTCGTACTGGATCGCTTCATGCCGTCGTACAGCATCGACGGAAACCACCGGGCTCGGTTCGCGCGACAGGAGGCCGGTGAGAGCACCTATCTGATCCCGTGGCTGGACGGGCGGCCGGTCGGGCACGCGGAGGTCCGTTGGACGGGGTGTGCGGCGCCCGAGGTGCCGGCGGGCTGCCCGGAGATCAACGGCCTGTTCGTCTGGCCGGAGTCGCTCCGCTCGCGGGGCATCGGTGCCGCCCTGGTCCGCGAGGCCGAGCGGCTGGCTCGCCGACGCGGCATCGACGTCATGGGCCTGGGCGTCGGTGACGGCAACCCGCGTGCCGCGGCGCTGTACGCGCGGCTCGGCTACCGGCCCACGGTCACGTACGTCGACCGTCACGCACACCTCGACGCCGAGGGCGTGCGGCACGAGCATGCCGACCCCTGTGTGTTCCTGGTCAAGGAACTGCCGTCAGGCCCCCTTGACGTCAAGCAGCCCTGACGCAACGCTGCACCCATGACCACACCCCAAGGCATCGAACCCGAGCACACCCTCCTCACCGCCGTCGCCCGCCTCGACCACCTCCGCACCCGCGAGTCCCTCGCCGGCTTCGGCAGCGACGCCGAGGCGCTCGACAAGGCCGAGACGCTGGAACTGCTCGCCCTGACCGAGGTCGTCGCCCGCAAGGCCGCCTACGGCCGTCAGCTCACCGTCCGCGCGGCCCGCGAGGCCGGTGCGTCCTGGACGCAGATCGGCGCCGCGCTCGGCATGAGCAAGCAGGCCGCGTGGGAGGCGCACACCCGCTGGATCGACGCGCAGGCGGAGGTCTTCGGGCAGCCCGGGCGGATCGGGTTCGACGAGGAGGACCTGGCCGCGGCGCGGGCCCTCGCGGGGGAGCCGGACGAGGGCTGAACAGGGCATCGACGCAAGCCGAACCAGGCGTGGGCGAGGGCTGACCAGGGCTTCGCCGACAGCCGAACCGCGCATCGGCGAGGGCTGGACAGTGCACCGCAACGGGGCTCCATGACATGCCTCGCGCAACGGCCAACGGCCAACAGTCACCCCGCACCGCTCAACAACTCACCCCCCCACCGCCCTGCAACTCATTTCCCCCCTGCTCTGCAACTCACTCCGCACTGCTCAGCAACCCACCCCGCGACGCCCCACACCCACCACGCAACGAATCAACACCCGCGTCCCACGAACGCAACGATCTTGCGGAGACGCGCAAGGTTGCCGCATTACGACCAGGACGCCCGGGCTCGTAGGGTCAAGCGCTGTACCCAGCGCGGCAGGACCCCCGCTCGGCGGAGCCCCGTGCCGCCGGTCGCTGCCGCCCTGCCCGGCAGCGACAAGGAGCCCCCGCGTGCTCGACCAAGGCGCACCCCCGCATCACCGCAGCCAGACCGCCGAGCCGTCCCCGGGGCTCGGTGCGCGTCTGATGCGCCGCAAGCCCGTGGAACTCCTGGTCGCCGAGGGCGGTCAGGGCGAGGGAGGCTCGCTGCGGCGCTCACTCGGGCTCTGGCAGCTGACGATGATCAGCATCGGCGCCACCCTCGGCACCGGCATCTTCGTCGTCCTCGGCGAAGCCGTCCCCAAGGCAGGCCCCGCCGTCACCCTCTCCTTCGTGATCGCCGGCCTCACCGCCCTCTTCTCGGCCCTCTCCTACGCCGAACTCGCGGGCACCATCCCGGTAGCCGGTTCCTCGTACTCGTACGCCTACGCCACCATGGGTGAGCTGATCGCCTGGATCTGCGGCTGGTGCCTGGTCCTGGAGTACGGCGTCTCGGTCGCCGCCGTCGCCGTCGGCTGGGGCGAGTACCTCAACGAACTGCTCGACGGCACCATTGGCGTCACCATCCCGGACGCTCTGTCCGCCCCGCCCGGCGACGGCGGCATCTTCAACCTCCCGGCGCTGATCGTCGTACTCCTCGCGATGGCCTTCCTGCTCGGCGGTGCCAAGGAGTCCGCCCGCGCCAACACGGTCATGGTGTGCGTGAAGATCGCCGCGCTGGTGCTGTTCTGCGCGATCGGCATCCAGGGCTTCAAGTCCGGCAACTACGACCACTTCATGCCGCTGGGCATGGCCGGCGTCAGCGCGGCCGGGGCGACGCTCTTCTTCTCGTACATCGGCTTCGACGCCGCCTCCACGGCCGGCGAGGAGGCGAGGAACGCCCAGCGCGACCTGCCCCGCGCGATCATGCTCTCGCTCGTCATCGTGACCGCGCTGTACGTCCTCGTCGCGGCCGTCGCCGTCGGCGCGAAGCCCTGGCGGCGCTTCAACGACTCCGAGGCCGCCCTCGCCCAGATCATGCGCGACGTCACCGGCCAGTCCTTCTGGGGCACCCTGCTCGCGGGCTGCGCGGTGATCGCCATCGCGAGCGTCGTCCTGACCGTGCTCTACGGCCAGACGCGCATCCTCTTCGCGATGTCCAGGGACGGACTCGTGCCCAAGGTGTTCGGCAAGGTCCACCCGAAGACGGGGGCGCCCCGCGCCAACACCGTCATCGTGTCCCTGTTCTGCGGGGTCCTCGCGGCCGCCATCCCGCTGGGCCAGCTCGCGGACGCGACCAGCATCGGCACCCTGTTCGCCTTCGCGCTGGTCAACATCGCCGTCGTGGTGCTGCGCCGGACCCGCCCGGACATGTCCCGCACCTTCCGCGTACCGCTGTCGCCGGTGCTGCCCGCCGTTGGCTTCGGGCTGTGCCTGTGGATGATGGGCAGCCTCTCGGCCGTCACCTGGGTGGTCTTCGGAATCTGGATGGCCGTCGGGCTCGTGTTCTACTTCGTATACGGCCACCGCCGCTCCCGACTGGCACCACCCGCACCATCCGAGAAGTGATCGATCCACCGTGCTGAACGAACTCGACGAACGCATCGTGCACGCCCTCGCCGAGGACGCCCGCCGCTCCTTCGCGGACATCGGGCAACTCGTCGGCCTGTCCGCGCCCGCCGTGAAACGGCGCGTGGACCGGCTCCGGGCCACCGGCGCCATCACCGGCTTCACCGTACGGGTGGACCCGTCGGCGCTCGGCTGGGAGACCGAGGGGTTCGTCGAGATCTACTGCCGGCACAACACCTCCCCGGACACCATCCGACGCGGCCTGGAGCGCTACCAGGAGGTCGTGGCCGCGTCCACCGTCACCGGCGACGCGGACGCGGTCGTCCAGGTCTTCGCCGCCGACATGCGCCACTTCGAGCGGGTGCTGGAGCGCATCGCGGGGGAGCCGTTCGTGGAGCGCACGAAGTCGGTGCTGGTGCTGTCGCCGCTGCTCCGGCGTTTCTCGTCGGGCTCGCCGACCTGAGCCGCGCCGGCTACTCGGACCGGCGGCGGACCGCCGACAGCAGCCGGCGTACGGCGATCACGTGCCCGCCGCTGGAGATGACGAGCCGCCGGTAGAGGCCCCCGGCCAGGCCGGGGAAGGCGGCCCGGGTCTCGGCCCGCAGCAGCGAGCGCCCCGGGCCGGTCCGCTCGACGTGGAAGATCAGGGCGTACGACGAGAAGCGGTGGCTGCCTTCGACGACCAGCTCGCGCCCCGGGACCGCCGAGGTCACATGGAAACCGGCGAACGCCGAACCCTCGGCGAGGGGCCGGGGCCCGGAGCTCTCGCGGTCGGCCGCCCGGACCAGGCGTGCGTACAGGGTCGCCCGCGCGGAGGAGTGGCCCATCACCTGGCTCAGGCCGCGCCACACGGCGTCGGGCTCCGCCGCCACGACCGTGGTCTGTTCGCCGACCTGGGGCAACGCGGCGATCTCCATCAGGACCTCCATGACGTCGGACCCGTCCCCCTCGCTACGACTGTCCCACAGCGCGGCCGGAGGCTCTCACTCCGCCGTCTTGCGCGCCAGCGCGTTGTTCCCTATCGAGTTGTGCACGCTGAAGCTCACCGCGTCCGAGCGGTAGCGGTCGTCCGACCACTCAACTGGCCGTCCCTCGCGGGTCGTTGTGACCCGGCGGACCCGCAGCAGCGGGCTGGTCCGGCGGATGCCCAGCAGCTCCGCGTCCTGCGCGCCCGCGGCCACCGCGTCGATGACGTGCTCGCCGTAGGCGAAGACCAACCCCGTGTCGTCGTACAGGCGTTGGGTCACCGACGGGCAGTCGGGCTCGATCGCCTCGACGGCCGGGGAGATCCAGTCGGCGTATACGGTCCGCTCCAGGAGGACCGGTTCGCCGTCCAGGCCACGCACCCGCAGGACGTGCAACACAGGGGTCTTCTCGGGGAGTTGGAGGCGCACGGCGTCCTCGGCGGCGGCCGGGCGGTACTCCTGCGCGACCACGTGCCCGGTCGCCTCGCGCTCCATCGCTCGCGCCCACTCGGCGAAGCTGCGCAGTTCCGCGAAGCTCTGGCTGCGGCGGCTGGCCAGCACCACCCGGCGGGCGCCCTGGCGGGAGCCGATCAGTCCCTCGGCGGTGAGGGCCGCGACGGCCTGGCGGACCGTGCCGCGCGAGACGCCGTACTGCGCCGCGAGGTCCGTCTCCGCGGGCAACAGGCTGCCGACTGTGTACTCCTCGCGGTCGATGGCCTTGCGCAGCTCGTCGGCGATCTCCTCGTGTCGCGCCGTCATGCTTCCCCTCCGAGTTGGCCACTGTGCACAGCGTGAGCAGCGTAGTCGAGTTCCCTTGGTGATCCGTGTCAGCCAGGAGTGTGCAGAGAAGAAGGGGTCACGGTTTCGCCAATGTTTACGAACAAGACACCATCGCCGGGCGTACTGAGGCCAACTTGTTCAGACAAGTTCTCCGCTCTGCTCTAACCCTCGTGCGCACCCCTGGAGAGACCGTGACCGTGTCCCCGCCGAGAAACGCCGTCCTGGGTGGATCCCTCGCCGTCGTCGCCGCGCTCGCCCTCAGCGCCTGCGGCGCCGCCCCCACCAACTCGTCGACCACCGCCGACGGCAAGAACGCCGCCACCGCCACCTCCGCCACCGACTTCGGCGGCATGGACGCCCTGGTGAAGGCGGCCAAGAAGGAGGGCACGCTGCACATCATCGCGGTGCCCCGTGACTGGGCCAACTACGGCGCCATCATCGACGGCTTCACCAAGAAGTACGGCATCAAGATCACGGACGAGAACCCGGACGGCTCCAGCCAGGACGAGATCAACGCCGTGACCTCCCGCAAGGGCCAGGACCGTGCGCCCGACGTCCTCGACCTCGGCAGCTCCTTCGCGCTGAGCGCCGCCCAGCAGGGCCTGCTCGCGCCGTACAAGGTCGCCTCCTTCGACCAGATCCCCGAGGGCCAGAAGGACCCGAAGGGGCAGTGGTTCAACGACTACGGCGGCTACATCTCCATCGGCTGCGACGCGAAGCGCGTGAAGACCTGTCCGACCACGTTCGCAGACCTGCTGAAGCCGCAGTACAAGGGTCAGGTCGCCCTCAACGGCAACCCCACCAAGTCGGGTTCGGCCTTCGGCGGTGTGTACGCGGCGGCGCTCGCCAACAAGGGCTCTTTCGACGACATCCAGCCCGGCCTGGACTTCTTCGCCAAGCTGAAGAAGAACGGCAACTACACGCCGGTCGAGTCGACCCCGGCGACCGTCGAGAAGGGCGAGACGCCCATCTCCATCGACTGGGACTACCTGAACGCCGGTTACGCCGACGAGTTCAAGTCCAAGGGCGTCGACTGGAAGGTCTCCATCCCGAGCGACGGCCAGTACGCGCAGTACTACTCGCAGGCCATCAACAAGGACGCCCCGCACCCGGCGGCCGCCCGCCTGTGGCAGGAGTACCTGTACAGCGCCGAGGGCCAGAACCTGTGGCTCAAGGGGTACGCGCGTCCGGTGCTGATGACCTCCATGGAGTCGGCCGGCACGCTCGACAAGACCGCCGCCGCCAAGCTCCCCCAGGTCTCCGGCACGCCGGCCTTCCCGACCGAGGCCCAGCAGAGCAAGGCCAAGACGGTCATCGCGTCCGGCTGGGCGAAGGCCGTCTCCGGATGACGGCCACGCTCACGCGGGCCGACGTGGTTGCCGCCGCTTCTGTGAAGCGGCGGCGCCGCGTCCCCGGCTGGATCGCCGTGGTCCCGCTGCTCGTGTTCGTCGCGGTCGCCTTCGGGGTGCCCGCCATTGCGATGCTGAACGGCGCCTTCACCGTCAAGAACCAGACGACGGGCGCCACTTCGTACAGCACCGCCAACCTGACCGAGTCACTCAAGGGCGCCTACCTCACCGCGCTGGTCGGCAGCGTCAAGCTGTCCGCGCTCTCGGCAGCCCTCGGCACCCTGCTCGGTCTGCCGCTCGCGCAGGTCGTCGTCACCTCCCGCTTCCGCGCGCTGCGCGAGGCCGTGCTCACCGCGTCCGGCGTCCTCGCCAACTTCGGCGGTGTCCCGCTGGCCTTCGCGTTCGTCGCCACGCTCGGCAACGCCGGTGTGCTGACGACCCACTTGGGCCTCAAGGACAAGGGCTGGGACCTCTACAGCTTCTCGGGCCTGGTCCTCGTCTACCTCTACTTCCTCATCCCGCTGATGGTCCTCACCATCACCCCCGCCCTGGAGGGCCTGCGCACCCAGTGGCGCGAGGCCGCGCAGAACAACGGCGCCACCGGCGTGCAGTACTGGCGCCACGTCGCCCTGCCGGTGCTGCTGCCCTCGCTGCTCGGCGGCTTCGTCCTCCTCTTCGGCAGCGCGTTCGCCGCGTACGCCACCGCCGCGGCCATGGTGGGCAGTTCCATCCCGCTGGTCACCCTGCAGATCGCCGACGCCATCTCCGGCAACGTGCTGGTCGGCCAGGAGAACGTGGCCCTCGCCCTCAGCCTCGACATGGTCCTGGTCGCGGGCCTGGTCATGGCCGTGTACCTGCCCCTGCAACGACGGAGCGCGCGATGGCTGGACGCCTGAACCTCTGGCGGTGGGTCGTCCTCTGCCTCGCCGCCCTGTACTTCCTGGTCCCGCTCGCCGCGTCGGTCGTCTTCACGGTCGATGTACCGGGCCAGGGCGTCACCTTCGACGCCTACACCCAGATCGTCTCCGCCGACGGCTTCACCTCCAGCCTGGTCCTCTCGCTGGAACTCGCCGCCGCGACGATCGCCGTGGTCCTGCTCCTCATGGTCCCTGCCATGGTCGCGCTACGGCTCGGCGCGCCCCGCCTGCGCCCGGTCGTCGAGGTGATCTGCTCGCTGCCGCTGGTGGTGCCGCCGATCGCGTTCGTCGCCGGTATCGCCACCGTCCTCAAGTGGGGCCCCGACTACCTCTCGCGCACCCCGCTGTTCGAGACCTTCGTCGCCATCCAGAACCCGAGCTTCCCCTTCATCCTCGTCCTTGCCTACGTCGTGATGGCGCTGCCGTTCGTGTACCGGGCGCTGGACTCCGGGCTCCGGGCCATCGACGTGAAGACCCTCGTCGAGGCCGCCCGCAGCTGCGGCGCGGGCTGGCCGCAGGCGCTCGTGCGGGCCGTACTGCCCAATCTGCGCGGGGCGTTGCTCAACGCGTCCTTCCTCACCCTCGCGCTGGTGCTCGGCGAGTTCACCGTGGCCCAGCTGCTCGGCTTCCAGCCCTTCGCCGTGTGGATCTACAGCGTCGGCGGGTCCAACGCCCAGCTCTCCGTCGCCGTCTCCGTGCTCAGCCTGGTCGTCACCTGGGCACTCCTCCTCACGCTCGCCGGTGTCGGCGGACGTGACAAAACCGCTTCGTCCCGGGGATGAACCATGACCGCCACCACGCTTGAGAAGACCACGACGGACAACGCCGCCACCGTCGAATTCCGGGGCCTGCGCCGGGAGTTCGGCCCCACCGTCGCCCTCGACGGACTCGACCTGACCGTCCGGCCCGGCGAGTTCCTGGCCCTGCTCGGCCCCTCCGGCTGCGGCAAGACCACCGCCCTGCGCATGCTCGCCGGCTTCGAACACCCCACCTCCGGCGAGGTGTTGGTCGACGGCAGGGACGTCACCGATGTCCCCGCCCATCGCCGCGACGCCGGCATGGTCTTCCAGTCGTACAGCCTCTTCCCGCATCTCAACGCCCTCGACAACGTCGCCTTCGGCCTGCGCATGCGCAAGGTCCGTACGGCCGAACGACGGTCCCGTGCCGCCGAGTTGCTCGACCTCGTCGGTCTCGGCGACAAGGGCGAGCGCTTCCCGCACCAGCTCTCCGGCGGCCAGCAGCAGCGCGTCGCCCTGGCCCGCGCGCTCGCCCTGCGCCCCCGCGTCCTGCTCCTGGACGAGCCGCTGTCGGCGCTCGATGCCAAGGTACGGCTCTCCCTGCGCGAGGAGATCCGCCGCCTCCAGCAGGAACTCGGCATCACCACCCTCTTCGTGACGCACGATCAGGAAGAGGCACTGTCCATCGCCGACCGGGTCGCCGTGATGCGCGCCGGAAAGCTCGAACAGTGCGCCGCACCCGCCGAGTTGTACGGGCGCCCCACGACCGCGTTCGTCGCCGAGTTCGTCGGCACGATGAGCCGCCTCCCGGGGCACCTCACCGACGGCACCGTCGAGGTGCTCGGGCAGCGGCTGCCGGTCGACGGCGAGGCGCCCGCGCTGACGGAGGTGGACGTCCTCGTACGCCCCGAGGCGATCCACGTGCACGCCGACGCCGCCGGTGACGCGCGTGTCGTCGCCACCGCCTTCCTCGGCTCGGTCGTCCGCCTCACCGTGCAGCTCGCCGACTCCACCGAGGTCAAGGCCGACCTGCCCGCGCACGAGGCCGCGGGGCTGGGCGCCGGCGTCGCCGTACGGGTGTCGCTGCCGGAACGGCCGGTCCTCGTGGCAGAACGCGTCTAACCCGTAGGGCCACACCGGCCCGTAGCGCCCGTACCGAAAGAGAGAAACGTGACCCCCCACACCCAACTCCCGCTCCAGGCCGTCCTGTTCGACATGGACGGAACGCTCGTCGACACCGAGCGGCTGTGGTGGGAGGCGGTGGAGCAGGTCGCGGGCAGGACCCTGACCGACGCGGACCAGCCGGAGGTGCTCGGCCGCCCGGTCGAGCACACCGCCGACTGGCTCGCCCGGGCCACGGGCGGGTCGGCGGCGGACCTCGCGGCCGCACTGCACCGGGAGTTCGCCGCCCGTGTCCGCACCGGCACCGTGCCCCGCCCCGGCGCGCTCGACCTGCTCGACGCCCTCGCCCGCGACGGCGTCCCCACGGCCCTGGTCACCGCGTCCCCCCGCGCGGTCGCCGACACCGTCCTCGACGCCCTCGGCGCGAGCCGCTTCGCGGTCTCCGTCACCGCCGACGACACCGGGCGCACCAAGCCCGCCCCCGACCCCTACCTCGCCGCCTGCCGCGCCCTCGGCGTCGACCCGGCGGCCTGCGTCGCCGTCGAGGACACCCAGACCGGCGTCAGCTCCGCCGAGGCGGCCGGCTGTGCGGTCCTCGCGGTGCCGTCGCTGGCCCCGATCGACGCGGCCCCCGGCCGGACCGTGCGCGACAGCCTCGTCGGGGTCACCCCGGCGGCCCTGCGCGCGATGGTGACGCGCGAACGGCCGTACGAGCTACGCGTGTTGACCTGGAACCTCTGGCTCGGCGGCAGCAAGGTCGACGACCACCGGGCCAAGCAGCTGAAGGCCATCACGGAGACCGGCGCGGACGTGGTCGGCCTCCAGGAGACGGGCGGCACCGCCGCCGAGGAACTCGCCGAGGCGCTCGGCTGGCACCACCACCGGGCCGGCGAGAACCTCGGCGTGATCAGCCGCCACCCGATCACGGCCCGCTTCGGCGACCCGGACGTCGGCTTCTACGGCGCGGCCGGGGTGAGGATCGCCGTAGCGGAGGGCCGCGAGGTCGACCTGTGGACCTGCCACCTCGACTACACGCCCTACGGCCCCTACGAATCCGCCTACGACGGGCTCCCGGCCGCCGACCTCATCGCCCACGAGGACGTACGGCTCGCCCAGATGCGGGATGCCCTCGGCCGGATCGCGGAGGTTTCCGACGACGCCGTCCCCGTGGTGCTGGTCGGTGACTTCAACAGCCCTTCGCACCTGGACTGGCCGGATGTGGAGTGGCCGGTGACGAAGGCCGCGGCGGACGCGGGGTTGCGGGACTCCTACCGGGAGGTCCACCCGGACCCGGTTGCCGACCCCGGGAACACCTGGTCGCCGATCCACCCGGTGAACGAGGACGGCAGTGGGCGCGCTGAGCCGCAGGACCGTATCGACTACGTCCTGTACCGGGGGCTGACCCTGCTCGACTCGCGGACGTTCGTGGTCGGTACGCCTAGCCCCTGGCCGGATGTGTCTGGTAACTGCTGGCCGTCGGACCACGCGGCCGTCCTTACGGTGTTCGCGGTGCCCCGGCGTTAGTGCTCCGCTGGGAGGTCCGTGCGTCGGCCGCGGGTCCGTTGTGGCTGGTCGCGCAGTTCCCCGCGCCCCTTTGGGGCGCTGCCATCAGGGGTTCCAGAAGCATCAGGGGTTCCAAAAGAACGACACGTGTGCGCGGTCGAAGCGGCGGTCGGCCAGGTCCCGTCGCGGGATCACCCAGTGCAGGGTGGAGCCCTCCCGCCCGGTGAGACCGATGTCCCACTGGGCGAGCAGGGTCCACTCCCCGGGGGCGGGCAGTTCTGCGGTCTCGGCCCGGTGCAGGCGGGCCTGTTCCGCCTCCGCCGCGGCGTCCGTGACCGGGTCCGTCTCCGTGCACTCGTGGGAGGCGTACCCGCCGATGTGCAGCGGTCCGTCGACGACGATGCCGCCGTAGGTCTCGTCCCACGCCTCGGCCAGTTCCCAGGCGCGGGGATGGCCGGGGAGCGTGACGGTCTCCTCGCCGCCCTCCGGGGAGGGGGCAAGGAAGTGGTGCGGCAGGGAGACGTCGGGCGCCAGCCGCAGTTCCTCCTGCGGGAACTGTTCGTAGACGGCGAGCGTGTCGGTGTCGTCGAACGCGTCACCCTCCTCGCCGTAGACACAGGGGTACTTCGTGTTCCGCTCCTCGACGGGTGTCCCCTCGGGGATGTACACGACCTCGCCGGCCGTACCGCCGTAGTACGTCATCTCGGGGAAGCCGAAGAGCAACAGGCGGCCGTCGGGCGGCAGTTGAAGGCCGGTCGTCTCCTCGGAGAGGGCCGCGCAGTCGAGGGTGGCGAGTAACGGGAACCAGGGGTCGGGGGCGTCGGCGGGCAGCAGCAGGGGTCCGCCGAACCTGCCGACGACCGGCCCGTCGCCGCCGGTGACTAGGGTCCCGGACGGACGGGCGGCAGCGATCCACCGCTCGACGTCCTCGGGCGGTATCCCGCGCCCCAGTGCTTCCTCGCGGAAGGGTGTGAGCCGGTTGATCAGGTCAGGATTCATGGGCGGCAAACTACGCCCGGGGTCTGACAGCCCGTTCGTCGCACCGGAGCGACCGGCTCCCATCAGGCACGCAACGAATCGCCGCCCCACCCCGCTCGCACGCAACAAACCGCTCACCGGCGCGCAACAGCTCCTTCTTGTCCGGCCCAGCCCCTCAGCCGTACCGTCTAGGTGGGCCCCGATAGGTGGCTCTTCAACCTTTTCGTACCGGTGAGGAACACACATGCGCACCGCCCTCCTCCAGAGCTCCGGCCGCCCCGGCTCCGTCGTCGAGAACCTCAAGGTCCTCGACGAGGCCGCGGGCCGGGCCGCGGCCGGTGGTGCCGGGCTGCTCGCCGTGCCGGAGATGTTCCTCACCGGATACGCGATCGGCGACGACATCGGCCGCCTCGCCGAGCCCGCCGACGGCGACTCCGCGGACGCCGTCGCCGAGACCGCCACCCGGCACGGACTCGCGATCGCCTACGGCTACCCCGAGCGCGACGGCGCCGCCGTGTACAACTCGGCCCAGCTGATCTCCGCCGACGGCACCCGCCTCGCCAACTACCGCAAGACCCACCTCTTCGGCGACTTCGAGCGCGCCCACTTCACACCGGGCGAACAGCCCGTCGTCCAGGCCGAGTTGGACGGCCTGACCGTCGGCCTGATGATCTGCTACGACGTCGAGTTCCCGGAGCCCGTCCGCGCCCACGCCCTCGCCGGCACCGACCTGCTCCTCGTCCCGACGGCGAACATGCACCCGTTCCAGTTCGTCGCCGAGTCCCTGGTCCCGGTGCGGGCCTGGGAGAACCAGATGTACGTGGCGTACATCAACCGCATCGGCCAGGAAGGGGAGTTCGACTTCTACGGCCTCTCCACCCTCGCCGGCCCCGACGGAGTCGCCCGCACCCGCGCCGGCCGCGGCGAGGAACTCCTCCTCACGGACGTCGACTCCGAGTTGCTCGCCAACTCCCGTGCGGCGAACCCGTATCTGAACGACCGCCGCCCCGGCCTCTACGGGTCCCTGGCCTGAATCCCCCCTGCTGTTCCCGTACTTGTTCTTGTTCCGCTAGGAGTCCGTACCCCATGACGTCCACGGTGCCCAACGCCGTCCAGCACGCCGACGCGCTGCAGCCGCCGATCACCATGTTCGGGCCGGACTTCCCGTACGCGTACGACGACTTCCTCGCCCACCCGGCGGGCCTCGGCCAGATACCCGCGACCGGGCACGGCACCGAAGTCGCGGTGATCGGCGGCGGGTTGTCCGGCATCGTGGCCGCCTACGAGCTGATGAAGATGGGCCTCAAGCCCGTCGTCTACGAGGCCGACCAGATCGGCGGCCGGTTGCGGACCGTGGGCTTCGACGGGTGCGACCCGTCCCTCACCGCCGAGATGGGCGCGATGCGCTTTCCGCCCTCCTCGACCGCCCTCCAGCACTACATCGACCTGGTGGGCCTGGAGACCCGGCCGTTCCCCAACCCCCTTGCGGAGGCGACCCCTTCGACCGTCGTCGACCTCAAGGGCGAGTCCCACTACGCGACCACCGTCGACGACCTCCCGCAGGTCTACCGCGACGTGATGCACGCCTGGAACGCCTGCCTCGAAGAGGGCGCCGACTTCTCCGACATGAACCGCGCCATGCGCGAACGCGACGTCCCGCGCATCCGCGAGATCTGGTCGAAGCTCGTCGAGAAACTCGACAACCAGACCTTCTACGGTTTCCTCTGCGACTCCGAGTCCTTCAAGTCCTTCCGGCACCGCGAGATCTTCGGCCAGGTCGGCTTCGGCACCGGCGGCTGGGACACCGACTTCCCCAACTCGATCCTCGAAATCCTGCGGGTCGTCTACACCGAGGCCGACGACCACCACCGCGGCATCGTCGGCGGCTCCCAGCAACTCCCGCTCAGGCTGTGGGACCGAGAGCCCGAGAAGATCGTGCACTGGCCCTACGGCACCTCGCTGGCGTCCCTGCACGTGGGCGGCGAACCCCGCCCGGCCGTGACCCGGCTGCACCGCACGGCCGGCAACGGGATCACGGTGACGGACGCGAACGGCGACATCCGCACCTACCAGGCGGCGATCTTCACCGCCCAGTCCTGGATGCTGCTCTCGAAGATCGCCTGCGACGACTCGCTCTTCCCGATCGACCACTGGACGGCGATCGAGCGCACCCACTACATGGAGTCCTCGAAGCTGTTCGTCCCCGTCGACCGGCCCTTCTGGCTGGACAAGGACGAGGAGACCGGCCGGGACGTCATGTCGATGACCCTCACCGACCGTATGACGCGCGGGACTTACCTCCTCGACGACGGCCCGGACAAGCCCGCCGTCATCTGCCTCTCGTACACCTGGTGCGACGACAGCCTCAAGTGGCTGCCGCTGTCCGCGAACGAGCGGATGGAGGTCATGCTGAAGTCGCTCGGCGAGATCTACCCGAAGGTCGACATCAGGAAGCACGTCATCGGCAGCCCGGTGACCGTCTCCTGGGAGAACGAGCCCTATTTCATGGGCGCGTTCAAGGCCAATCTGCCCGGCCACTACCGCTACCAGCGGCGCCTGTTCACCCACTTCATGCAGGACAGGCTGCCCGCGGACAAGCGGGGCGTCTTCCTCGCCGGCGACGACATCTCCTGGACGGCGGGCTGGGCCGAGGGCGCCGTCCAGACCGCGCTGAACGCGGTCTGGGGCGTCATGCACCAGCTGGGCGGCACGACCGACCCGACGAACCCCGGCCCGGGGGACGTCTACGACGCGATCGCACCGGTCGAACTCCCGGAGGACTGAGGGGAGTTCAGACTCCGGCCGCGCGTGCCTTCTCGTACACCTCGGCGGCGACGTCCTTGAGTTCCTGGGCGTCTCGCGGGGTGGTCTGGAGGTCGACCAGGATCTCCTCCAGGCCGATCGCCGCGTGCGCCGCCAGGTCCTCGACGATCTGGTCGGCGCTGCCCTGGAAGGGCTGGCGGTCGGGGCCGTCGTAGGGCTTGCCGGTGTGCACGGCGTTGGCCCGCACGACCTTCTGGATCGGCTCCGTGCGGCCACGTTCCGCCGCCAGGTCCTGCAACTCCCGCCATTCGGCGGCCAGTTGCTCGGCGCCCATGGCCACGGGAATCCAGCCGTCGGCGTGGTCCACCAGCCGCCGCTGGGCCTTCTTGCCGCTCGCGGCCAGCAGGATCGGGATCGGTCGGGCGGGTTTGGGGCCGACCACCGCGGAGGCGATCTTCGTCAGTCGGCCGTCGTACTTCACCGGGTCCGGGCCCCACACCGCCCGGCACACCTCGATCACTTCGTCGAGCACACTGCCGCGCTCCTCGAATGGCCGGATGCCTGCGGCCGCGTACTCGTCGAGCGACCAGCCGGTGCCCAGGCCCGCGACCACCCGGCCGCCGCTCGCCGCGTCCAACGAGGCCAGGGACTTGGCCAGTTGGAAGGGAATGCGCAGCGGCGCCACCAGCACGCTGGTGCCCAGCCGCGCCCGCTCGGTGGCCGCGGCGGCGAGGGTGAGCGTGACCAGGGGCTCGGCCACGTCCCGGTACACGTCCGGCCAGGCGAGGCCCTCGATGTTGTACAAGCCCTGGGTGGCGGGCTCCGGGAAGAGGGCCCGCTCGAAGACCCACAGGCTTTCGTAGCCGATCTCCTCGGCTCTGCGGGCCACGTCGGGAACGTCCGTGCCGATGGAGTACTGCCGCATCTGGGGGAGGCCGAAGCCCAGCCGAGTCGTCATTCCGGTGCTCCTTCGCAGTCGGGTGCGTGCCGTCAACGCAAGGCGATGACAAGGAGATTCCGAAGGGGCCCGGGCGTCGATCGGATCAGGCCACCTCAGCCGGGCAGCGGCGTGAGCATCATCCGGCCCGCGAGCCCCACCGCCGCGTCCAGCCGCTCCGTGAACTCCTCGGCGACGTCGGGCAGCCCACGCAGCGCCCACAGGGCCCGCGCCGCCGTCCAGGTGGCCTCCCGGGCGCGCTCCAGACTCCATGAGCCGAGCAGATGCGTGAGCGGATCGGCGATCTGGAACAGGTCGGGCCCCGGCATCAGCTCCTCGCGGATGCGCTCCTCCAGCGACACGAGGAGATCGCCCACGCGGTCGAACTCGTCCTCCAGCTCGGCCGGTTCGCAGTCGAGCGTCCGACAGGCGTCCACGACCGCGAGCGCGAGATCGTGGCCGATGTGGGCGTTGATGCCGGACAGGGCGAACTGCAGCGGTCGTACGCCGGGATGGCGGCGGAGCTGGAACAGCGGCCGCCAACAGGCGGGCGGGCGGCGCCCGTCGGCCGCCGCGTCCACGGCCGACAGGTACCGCTCCGCGAACCGTACGTCCAGCGTGATCGCGGCCCGCGCGTCGGTGAACCGCCCGGCGTCGACGCTCCGGTCGACCGCCTCCGTGACGGCGAGGTAGACGCGGTTGAACACCGCGATCCCGTCCCGCGCGGGCAGTTCCTCGTCGAGCGCGCGCAGCCGGGAGACGACCTTGTCCACGGGTGTGGTGAAGTGTGCCAATTGCCCCATGGGGGCAGCGTCCCAGCCCTAGGCTGGCCGAGGTGTCGGCGGGCCCGACACTTCCCCAGAACGGGGGAACGGGTTCGGTGCGCGGGAGGGGGCGGCAGCGTGTCAGGTTCACGTGTCCGGCGGCGCGGGCGGGTCGCCCGGCGGAGCGTGCTGGTCGTGGCCGCGTCGGTCGTGGTCGCGGTCGGCACCGTGACCGGGATGATCAACGCGCTGGACGACGAGCGCGGTGCGAACACGGCGAGGCCCGATGGGACCGGCGCGACGCTGCTGGTTCCGCTGCCTGACGTACCGTCAACTGCCGTGTCCACAAAGGTGAGTTCCTCCGCGTCCGCCTCGGCCAAGCCGAAGAGGAGCACCGCGCCCTCTCCTGCGAAGACCGGCAAGAAGCAGTCGGCGGCCGTCTCCCCGAGCCTCTACCGCCACCCCGAGTCCCAGGTCCTCGACTGGGTCCGCGACCACCCCGACGACCCCCGTACCGAGGTCATAGAGTCCCGGATCGCCGATCAGCCGGCGGCGGTGTGGTTCGCCGACTTCACGCCGTCGACGATCACCTCCCGGGTCCGCGCGGTCACTTCGGGGGCGGCGGCGCAGGGCCGGGTGCCGGTCGTCGTGCCGTACGCGATCCCGGACCGCGACTGTGGTGGGGCGTCCGAGGGCGGGGCGCAGGACTTCGACGCGTACGACGGCTGGATCGACGATTTCGCGGCGGGGCTGGGATCAAGGGAGGTCGTGGTCGTCCTCGAACCCGACGCGATAGCCCAGGCCGACTGTCTCTCCGAGACCCAACGCGCCGACCGCTTCGAGGCGTTGGCCCGGGCGGGCCGCGTCCTGAAGGCCGCCGACCCGAAGGCCCGGGTGTACTACGACGCGGGCCACTCCGACTGGAACCCGGCCGCACAGCAGGCGGCCCTGCTGAAGCAGGCGGGCGCGGCCTCCGCCGACTCCTCCGACGGGATCTTCAGCAACGTCTCGAATTTCCACGCCACTTCGGCCGAGATCGCCTACGACCGTCAGGTCCTGGACGCCCTCGGCGGCCCCGCGGGTCTCGGCGCGGTCATCGACACCAGCCGCAACGGCAACGGCGCCCCGGCCGACGGCCAGTGGTGCGACCCGGCGGGCCGGAAGATCGGCCGGGCGCCAACTCTCGACACCGGGGAGGCGCGGATCGACGGCTATCTGTGGGTCAAGTTGCCGGGGGAGTCGGACGGTTGCAGGGGTGAGGCCGGCACGTTCACGGCGTCGTACGCCTACGACTTGGCGCGCTGACCGGTCTCGCCCGGTGAGTCGTACGACGACGTCCCCTCGTCCAGCAGCGGTCGGTCCGTCTTGAGGTGGGCGGGCGCGAGGAAGCGCAGGGCGTGGTAGCCGGTGATGACGACGAGCGTGCCCAGCGCGATACCGCTGAGCGTGAAGTTGTCGGTGAACTTGATGGTGGCCCCGCCGACGCCGATGATGATGCCCGCCGCGGCCGGTACCAGGTTCAGCGGATTGCGCAGGTCCACACCGGAGTTGAGCCAGATCTGCGCGCCGAGAAGGCCGATCATGCCGTACAGGATGACGGTGATCCCGCCGAGTACCCCGCCCGGGATCGCGGCCACGATCGCGCCGAACTTGGGGCAGAGGCCGAAGAGGAGCGCGAAGCCGGCGGCGGCCCAGTAGGCGGCGGTGGAGTAGACGCGGGTCGCGGCCATCACGCCGATGTTCTCGGAGTAGGTGGTGTTGGGCGGGCCGCCGACGGCGGTCGACAGCATCGAGGCGACACCGTCCGCCGAGATCGCCGTGCCGAGTTTGTCGTCCAGCGGGTCGCCGGTCATCTCCCCGACTGCCTTGACGTGCCCGGCGTTCTCGGCGACCAGCGCGATCACCACCGGCAGCGCGACCAGGATCGCCGACCACTGGAAGGACGGTCCGTGGAAGGACGGCAACCCGACCCAGTCGGCCTTGCCGACGGCGGAGAGGTTCAGCCGCCAGTGGTCGGTGACCTCGCCGCTCGCGCTCATCGAGTGGATGCGGCCGAAGATCCGGTCGAACGCCCAGGAGATGCCGTAGCCGAAGACCAGGCCCAGGAAGATCGCGACGCGTGAGAAGAAACCATGCAGACAGACGACGGCCAGACCGGTGAACGCCATGACCAGCAGAGCCGTCCACTGATCCTGGGGCCAGTACGTCGCGGCGGTCACCGGGGCGAGGTTGAAGCCGATCAGCATCACCACCGCGCCGGTGACGATCGGCGGCATCGCGGCGTGGATGATCCGCGCCCCGAACCGCTGCACGGCGACACCGGCCAGGAACAGCACGACCCCGACGACGAACACCGCGCCGGTCACCGTCGCACTGGTCCCGCCCTGCGCGCGGATCACCGCGGCCACACCCACGAAGGACAGCGAACAGCCGAGATAGCTGGGCACCCGGCCCCTGGTGGCGAGCAGGAAGATCACGGTCGCGACGCCGGACATCATGATCGCGAGATTGGGGTCCAGGCCCATCAGCACGGGCGCCACGAAGGACGCCCCGAACATCGCCACCACATGCTGGGCGCCGAGCCCGAACGTGCGCGGCCAGGAGAGCCGTTCGTCGGGGCGGACGACCGCTCCGGGCGCGGGCGTCCGCCCGTCACCGTGCAGCTTCCAGCGCACGCCGAGGTCCATGGTGGGGTTCGCTTTCTCTGTACGTGAAATCGGTCCGGACCATTGTCACGGCTACCTGGTGGTTCTACGCTCGCACGGTTCCACTCATGAACTGCGTTCATATATCTGATCGGAGTTGATCGGTGAGTAGAAGACCCCGACTGAGTGTTCTGCTGGTGGCCGCGGCAACGCTGACAGCCGTGTTCGTCCCCTCCGCCTCCGCGCGCACGGCACCCGCCGTCCCTCGCACCGCCGTCCTCGACGGCACCCGCCTCCAACAGACCAAGCTCCGCCTGGACCGCGGCGATCCCCAACTCGGACGGGTGCTCAAGCAGTTGACGACCCGCGCCGACAACTGGCTGCACCAGGGCCCCTGGACGGTCGTGGACAAACCAAATCCCGCCCCCGGCGGGGACGTTCACGACTACCTGAGCCAGGCGCCCTACTGGTGGCCCACGACCACCCCGACCGCCGACAACCCCTGGGGCTGCCCGTACGTCCAGCGCGACGGGCAACGCAACCCCGAGGTCGACACGGGAACCGACCGCCAGGACGTCGAGAAGGTCTTCGACTCGACGTACGACCTCGCGCTCGCCTGGTACTACACCGGCGACAAGCGCTACGCGCAGCAGGCCGACCAGGTCCTGCGCACCTGGTTCCTCGACCCGGCCACGAAGATGAACCCCAACCTGGACCACGCCCAGTTCATCCCGTGCAAGTACGACGGCCGCGCCATCGGCATCATCGACTTCTCCCAGTCGTACACCAGCGTCGTGGACGCCATCGCGATCCTCAGCACCGGTGCCCCCGGCTGGACGAGGAACGACCGTACGGCGATGGCCAGTTGGAACTCCGAGTTCCTCGGCTGGCTGAAGAACAGCGCCTTCGGCAAGGAGGAGGGCGCCGCCGCGAACAACCACGGCACCTTCTACGACATGGAGTTGGCCGCCCTCGCCTACGCTACCGGCGACACGGCGCTGGCCAGGCGAACCGTGCTGGACGCGCGCGCCAAGCGCATCGACCCGCAGATCGCGGGCGACGGGAGCCAGCCGCAGGAGCTTGCGCGGACGCGGAGTTGGCACTACTCGACCTTCGACCTGGTCGCGTACACCCGGCTCGCGGCCATCGGCCGGCACGTGGGCGTGAACCTGTGGACCTATCAAGGGCCGGACGGGCAGGGCCTGTTGAAGGCGGTGGACTATCTGCTGCCCGCCGCGACCGGGGCCGCCGCGTGGTCGCATCCGGAGCTGGAGTTCTACCGGTACGCGGCGAGCGACGTCGTCCACGCGGCGGCCGACGCGGGGGACGCGAAGGCGAAGGCCGCCGTACCGAAGCTGGAGGCGCCCCCCGGCGGTGACCTGTGGGCGCTGCGTCCGGCGGCCGAGCAGCTGGACTCGATCGCCGGTTGACCGGCTCACCCCTTAGGCCGCCCTCGTAGGCCCGTCTGACCAGGGCCTTCCCGAACAGGGGCTCCTGAGCGGTCGCTTAGAATGGGGCGTCCCCACAGTCTCCACCGCCCCACCAGCACCGCTCGGGAGTCCCGCCGTGACCGTCGAAAGCCCGCCCGCCACCGTCCTGTCCCACGGCCAACTCGTCGCCGTCACCGTGCACTTCGACGACCTCGACGCACTCGGCATGCTGCACAACGCCCGTTACCCGCTCCTCGTCGAGCGGGCCTGGACCGAGCTGTGGCAGGGGCACGGGGTCCGCTTCGACGGCGACTGGGCGAGCGCCGGTGACGCCTGCAACGTGGTGAAGGAACTGCTGATCAGCTACGAGGCACCGGTCACCAGGCCGGGTGCGTACGCCGTGCACCTCTGGCTCGACCGGCTGGGGACGACGGGACTGACGTACGGCTTCCGGTTCTGCTCGGTGGACGGATCGACGACGTACGCGACCGGCACTCGGGTCCTGGTCCGGCTGGACGCGGGGACGTTGCGGCCCGCGCCCTGGAGTGAGGGGTTCAGGGCCGTGGGCCGGACACTGCTGCGCTCGGCGGGCTGACCTTCGGGCGGTCGCGGTCCCCGGCGCGGAGCACGCCGGCGAAGACCACGAGGCCGCCCGCCAACACCGTGACCAGGCAGAACGACACGACCAGGCTCGTCGCCTGCGCCACTCCGCCGATCAGGCTCGGCGCGACCAGCCCCGAGGTGTAGGTGATCGTCGCGACGCCCGCGATGGCCTGGCTCGGGTTGGGACCGCTGCGGCCCGCCGCCGCGAAGCAGAGCGGGACGACGACGGCGATGCCCAGACCGAGCAGCGCGAAGCCGACCATCGTCAGCGCGGGGTTCTCCGCGAGGACGATCAGCAGCCCGCCGAACACGGACAGCACCCCGCCCGCGCGGACCGTGCGTACCGAGCCGAAGCGGTTGACGACCCCGTCGCCCACCAGCCGGGCCACCGCCATCGTCAGCATGAAGCCGGTCGTCGAGGCCGCCGCGAGCCCGGCCGACGTGCCCAACTGGTCCTTCAGGAACACCGCCGACCAGTCCAGGCTCGCCCCCTCCGCGAACACCGCGCAGAAGCCGACCGCGCCGATGAGCAGCGCGGACCTGGGCGGCAGCGTGAACCGGGGTGGCGCCTCCTCCTTCTCGCCCGGGGGGATGTCGAGCACCCAGTGGCAGGCGGTCACGCCCAGCACGGTGAGAACCGCGGCCGCGATGAGGTGGTGCACGCGCGCGTCCGAACCGAGGTGCGCGGCGAGGGTGCCGCCCGCCGAACCGATCAGGGCGCCCGCGCTCCACATGCCGTGCAGCCCCGACATGATCGACTTGTCGAGGAGACGCTCGATCTCGACGCCGAGCGCGTTCATCGCGACATCGGCCATGCCCGCGCTCGCGCCGTACGTGAACATCGCCAGGCACAAGGTGACGAGGTTCGGCGCGAGGGAGGGCAGCACCAGGGACATGGTCCACATGGCGATCAGGCCGCGCAGTGCCGTACGACTGCCGAAGCGGTGGGTGATCCAGCCGGCCAGCGGCATCGAGCAGGAGGCGCCGAACGCCCCGAAGGCGAGGGCGAACCCGAGCCAGCCGGCGGCGACGTGCGCGTGCTCCTGGATCCACGGCACCCGGGTCGCGAACGAGCCGGTGACCGCGCCGTGCACGGCGAAGACGGCCGCCACGGCGTACCGGGCACGCTTCACCTCGTGTCGGTCGTAGACCACTTCGCTCATTGTCGGCCCCTCCTGCTGTGCGCGTCCCCGCCGCCGTCAAAGTCCCTGCTCGCGTGTTCTCGTCCCGCTCGCGCCGGGTAAACTATCAGGAACCCTGCCTGATAGAAAGAGAATTACCGGCCGCCCGCCGCACCCCCTCGATCTGGGAGGATTCCCGGCATGCCCGCATCCCCGAGCACCGCCCGGGCCATCAACGACCGGCTCGCCCTGCGACTGCTGCAGCAGGAAGGCCCGCTGACGGCAGGGCAGTTGAAGCAGCTCACCGGACTCTCCCGGCCGACCGTCGCCGACCTCGTCGAACGCCTCACGGCCTCCGGACTGATCGAGATGGTCGGCGAATCCGGGGAGCAACGGCGCGGCCCGAACGCCCGGTTGTACGGCATCGTCGGCAACCGCGCGTACCTGGCCGCGCTGGACGTCCGCCTGGAGGGCGTCTCCGTGCTCGTCTCCGACCTGGTCGGCCGGGTGCTCGCGGAGGCGTCGGTACCGATCGACGACGACTCGGGCACGGGCCCGGCGGTCGAACAGGCCGTGGCGCTGGTGGAACGCGCGGCGAAGGAGGCGGGCGCGGAACACCTCCACACGGTGTGCGTCGGCGCCCCCGGCCTCATCGACCCGATCACCGGCGAACTCCGCAACACGACCGGCCTTCCCGCCTGGCACCGCCGCCTGGTCGCCGCCCTCCACGAACGCCTCCCCGACACCCGCATCGTCGTCGAGAACGAGACCAACCTCGCGGCGCTGGCGGAGCAGCGCGACGGGGCGGCCCACGACCGGGACACGTTCGTGCTGCTGTGGCTGGGGATGGGGATCGGTGCGGCGGTGGTCTTGGACGGGACGTTGCGCAGGGGTGCGTCGGGGGGTGCGGGCGAGCTCGGCTTTCTTCCCGTGCCGGGGACGCGGGGGCTCCCTTCATCGACGGACTGCGAAGGGGGTTTCCACTCGCTGGCGGGCGCGGGAGCGGTGCTTGAACTGGCCCGGGAACGCGGGGTGTCGGGCGCCGACGGTGCGGGGGAGGGGGCCGGTGCGGCGGGGGTGGTGCGGTGGGCTGTCGCGGAGGTGGGCGGTATCGGCGTCGGGGGTGACGCGGGCGTCGATGTCGAGGACGCCCCCGATGTGGGTGAGTCGGGCGTCGGTGCCGAGGACGCCCCCGATGTGGGTGACTCGGGCGTCGATGCCGAGGGTGTCCCCGATGTAGGTGACTCGGGCGTCGGTGCCGACGCCGGGAACGACCCGGACGCGAGCGTCGACGCCGGTCGGGCGAACCCCCTGCGGGACACCGGCCCCCGCAATACCTCCGCCGCCCGCTTCCTGGACGCCCTCGCCGACCGCCTCGCCCTCGGGGTCGCTTCGGTCGTCGCGCTGCTGGACCCCGGGTGTGTGGTCCTCGGCGGCGAGGTCGGGCAGGCCGGCGGTGACGAACTCGCCGTACGGGTCGCCGAGCGGATCGTCCGCATGTCCCCGTTGCCCGCGGAGGTGCGCCCGAGCGTCCTCGGCGGCGCCGCCGTGCTGCGCGGCGCGCTGCTGACCGCTCAGGACGGCGCGCAGGGCGAGTTGTTCGGATAGTCGGCCGGGCGCGCGGTCGCACCTGGCCTGAGTGGCCCGGCGGTGGGCAAGGGCCGTCGTCACCACCGCCGGACCGGTCCAGGGGAGTCCCCTCCGGAGATCCGAAAAGGACTAGACCAGATGATCCAGCAGGTAGGGGCCGCTTGAGAAGTCCAGCGGCACTGTCTGTGAGCCAGCCCACACCCTTCACCTGGATGGACCCTTGCCGGGCGTGGCACACTGGCCGTGTACCAGAAGCAGCGCACTCCGGGGTCGGTGAAAGTCCGAACCGGCGGTTACAGTCCGCGACCCGTCCGTGTTGTTCAGCGGCCGGTTGACCAGGTGGAATTCCTGGACCGACGGTTAAAGTCCGGATGGGAGGCAGTGCGCGGCGGGCGGGCATTCGTGCGCGCCGCCGTATCGGCTCGTCCTGATGTGGACGGGTTCTGTCCGGCGTCGCTCAAGGTGCTTCCGTTCGTTTCTTTCTGTCGTCTTCGACAGGCCCCGGAGTCCGTGCCCTATGAGGCAGGAGGACCCGGGAAGTGTTCACCGGAATCGTCGAAGAGCTGGGTGAGGTCACCGCCGTCGAGAGTCTCGACGACGCCTCCCGCTTTCGTCTGCGCGGCCCCATCGTCACCGAGGGCGCGAAGCACGGCGACTCCATCGCCGTGAACGGCGTCTGTCTCACCGTCGTCGAGCACGAGGGTGACGAGTTCACCGCCGACGTCATGGCCGAGACCCTGAACCGCTCCAGCCTCGGCGTCCTCGCCGTCGGCTCCCGCGTCAACCTCGAACGCCCCATGGCTCTCGGCGCCCGCCTCGGCGGCCACATCGTGCAGGGGCACGTCGACGGCACCGGCGAGGTGATCGAGCGCAAGCCGTCCGAGAACTGGGAGATCGTCAAGATCTCGCTCCCGGCCGACCTCACGCGCTACGTCGTCGAGAAGGGCTCCATCACCGTCGACGGCATCAGCCTCACCGTCGTCGACGCGGGCCCGGACTACTTCACCGTCAGCCTCATCCCCACCACCCTCGGTCTGACCACGCTCGGCCTCAAGCAGCCCGGCGACCCGGTCAACCTTGAGGTCGACGTCATCGCCAAGTACGTGGAGCGGCTGATGGGCGCGCGTGAGGTGACCCCGTGAACTGGCTCAACTCCGAGGCCTTCGTCCTGTTCGGCCAGCACATCAAGTGGTCGGACATGATCGGCAACGTCATCGGACTGATCGGCCTCGCCTTCGGCTGGCGGCGGTCCATCTGGAGCTGGCCCACCCAGTTCGTCTCCGGCGTGATCCTCTTCGCCGCGTTCGCCACCGCCCACCTCTCCGGCAGCGCCGGCAAGCAGGTCGTCGTCATGGTCGTCGCGGTCTACGGCTGGTGGCAGTGGAACCGGGGCGGGGACGGCTCCGCCGACGGCCACATCACCCCCCGCTTCGCCACCTGGCGCGAGCGCGCGATCCTGGCCGGCTCCGCCGCCGTCGGGACCGTAGCGGTAGCGGCCCTCTTCAAGGCGTACCCGTCCCTTTCCTGGGACCCGTGGCCCGACGCCTACATCTTCGTCGGCACCGTCGTCGCGATGTACGCCCAGGCCCGCGGCATGGTCGAGTTCTGGTTCGCCTGGCTCCTCGTCGACCTCGTCGGCGTCCCCCTCAACTTCGCCAACGGCTTCGCGTTCTCCGGCTTCGTCTACGTCATCTACGGCGCACTCGTCCTGTGGGGCATGCGCGACTGGTGGCTGCGCTCCCGCAAGACCCCGCAGCCCGTCCTGGAAGGAGCGCCGGCATGACAGCGGCACCGATCCTGTACAGCACCGACGGTTTCGAGGACTTCTCCCTCGACCCGGTCGAGCAGGCCGTCGCGGACATAGCGGCCGGCCGCCCCGTCGTGGTCGTCGACGACGAGGACCGCGAGAACGAGGGCGACCTCGTCATCGCCGCCGAGAAGGCGACCCCTGAGATCATCGCGTTCATGATGAGCGAGTGCCGCGGCCTGATCTGCGCCCCCATGGAGGGGGACGAACTGGACCGGCTCCGGCTCCCGCAGATGGTCGAGGACAACACAGAGTCGATGAAAACCGCGTTCACAGTCTCCGTGGACGCATCCGCCGTTCACGGGGTGACCACCGGTATCTCGGCCTCCGACCGCGCGACCACGCTTCAGGTCCTCGCGAGCGGCAACGCCCAGGCCGACGACCTCGTCCGCCCCGGCCACATCTTCCCGCTGCGCGCCCGCTCCGGCGGCGTGCTGGTCCGCAACGGCCACACCGAGGCCGCCGTCGACCTCGCCCGCCTCGCGGGCCTGCGCCCGGCCGGCGCGATCGTCGAGATCGCGGGCGAGGACGGCCGTATGCTCCGCCTCCCCGAACTGATCCCCTTCGCCCGCAAGCACGGCCTGACGATCATCTCCATCGAGGACCTGATCACCTACCGGCAGACCGCCGAACCCACCGTCCGCCGCGAGGCCGAGGTCCAACTCCCCACCCGCCACGGCCAGTTCACGGCCTACGGCTACCGCTCCACCGTGGACGGCGTCGAGCACGTCGCCCTCGTCCACGGCGAGATCGGCGACGGCGAGGACGTCCTCGTCCGCGTCCACTCCGAGTGCCTCACCGGCGACGTCTTCCACTCCCTGCGCTGCGACTGCGGTCCCCAGCTGGAGGCCTCCCTGGAGCGCATCCAGGAGGAGGGCAGGGGAGTGGTCGTCTACCTGCGCGGCCACGAGGGGCGCGGCATCGGCCTGCTCTCCAAGCTCCGGGCGTACGAACTCCAGGAGCGCGGCCGCGACACCCTCGACGCCAACCTGGAGCTCGGCCTGCCCGCCGACGCCCGGGACTACGGCGCCGGCGCGCAGATCCTGGAGGACCTCGGCGTCCGCAGCCTGCGCCTGATGACCAACAACCCCGACAAGACCGACGCGCTCGTCCGGCACGGCCTCAAGGTCACCGGCCGCGAGCCGATGCCGATACAGGCGGGCGAGCACAACCTCCGCTACCTGCGCACCAAGCGGGACCGGATGGGGCACGACCTGCCCTGGCTGGACACGGCCCCCGTGTCCACCTGCGGCAACCAGTAGTCGAGCAGTCGCACTTCATCGCACTTCTAGGAGACAAGAGAACGTGAGCGGCAAGGGCGCACCGGAACTGTCCGTACGCAACGTCGGAGACCTGCGGGTCGCCGTCATCGCGGCACAGTGGCACGAAAAGGTGATGGACGGTCTGGTGGACGGCGCCCTGCGCGCCCTGCACGACCTGGGGATCGACGAGCCGACCCTGCTCCGGGTCCCCGGCAGCTGGGAACTCCCGGTCGTGGCAAAGGTGTTGGCGGGCCGGGGCTACGACGCGATCGTCGCCCTCGGTGTCGTCATCCGGGGCGGCACCCCGCACTTCGAGTACGTGTGCCAGGGCGTGGTCCAGGGCCTTACCCAGGTCTCGGTCGAGACCGGCGTCCCCGTCGGCATGGGCGTCCTGACCTGCGACACCGAGGAGCAGGCCCTCGACCGGGCCGGCCTGGAAGGCTCGAACGAGGACAAGGGGCACGAGGCGGTGACCGCGGCCGTCGCGACGGCGGCCACGCTCCGCTCAGTATCTGAACCGTGGCGTTAAGCCCACGATTGTTTGCCATAGGGTGGACGGCATCATGTCCAATAAGACGTTCGAGGAGCTGTTCACCGAGCTCCAGCAGAAGGCCGCCAGCGGCGACCCCGCCACTTCCCGCACCGCAGAACTGGTCGGCAAGGGCGTCCACGCCATCGGCAAGAAGGTCGTGGAAGAGGCCGCCGAAGTATGGATGGCCGCCGAGTACGAGGGCAAGGAGGCGGCCGCCGAGGAGATCTCGCAGCTGCTCTACCACGTCCAGGTGATGATGGTCGCCCGCGGAATCTCGCTGGACGACGTCTACGCCCACCTGTAAACCCAGTTCCGACACTCACCCCATTTCACGCGAAGGAAGCCGACCTCATGCTGCGCATCGCCGTCCCCAACAAGGGTTCCCTGTCAGGACCTGCGGCGGACATGCTGCATGAGGCCGGCTACCAGCAGCGCCGGGAGTCCAAGGAACTGCGGATCGTCGACCCGGTCAACGAGGTCGAGTTCTTCTACCTCCGCCCCCGCGACATCGCGATCTACGTCTCCTCCGGCCGCCTCGACATCGGCATCACCGGCCGTGACCTGCTGATCGACTCCGGCGCGAGCGCCGAGCCGATCCTCCCGCTCGGCTTCGCCCGCTCCACGTTCCGCTTCGCCTCCAAGCCGGGCGCCGCGAACACCCTCGCGGACCTCAAGGGCAAGACGGTCGCCACCTCGTACGAGGGCATCGTCGCCAAGTACCTCGCGGACAACGGCGTCGACGCCTCCGTCGTCCACCTCGACGGAGCCGTCGAGACCGCCATCGAACTCGGCGTCGCCGAGGTCATCGCGGACGTCGTCGAGACCGGAACGTCCTTGCGCAACGCGGGACTTGAGGTCTTCGGCGACCCGATCATGAAGTCCGAGGCCGTCGTCATCCGCCGTACGGGCGGCGAGACCGACGACACCGCCGAGCCCAAGGTCCAGCAGTTCCTGCGCCGCCTCCAGGGCGTCCTGGTCGCCCGGACGTACGTGATGATGGACTACGACTGCCGGGTCGAGCAGCTGGAGAAGGCCGTCGCGCTCACCCCCGGCCTGGAGTCCCCGACCGTCTCCCCGCTGCACAACGAGGGCTGGGTCGCCGTCCGCGCGATGGTCCCCGCCAAGGAGGCGCAGCGGATCATGGACGACCTGTACGACATCGGCGCCCGGGCCATCCTGACGACGGCCATCCACGCCTGCCGTCTCTGAGGAACACGCCGAGGATCACGCCGATCATGTCCGAACTCCCCGCCCTGCCGGTCACGTTCCGGCCTGGCCGCACCCGTGCCGTGCTGCTCACCGCGGGCATCGCAATCTTCGTCGTCATCACGACCGTCGCGATGCTCCTGGAGCAGCTCACCCCGGGGGAGAAGCTCAGCTTCGTCCTCACCGGAGCCCTCCTCTTCGCCGTGCTGGCCCTCCTCGCGCGCGTGAAGGTCGTCGCCGACGAGTCCGGTGTCACCGTCGTGAACATCGTCAGCAGGCGCCGGCTGGCGTGGGCCGAGATCCTCCAGGTGAATCTGCGCCCCGGCGACCCCTGGGTCTTCCTCAATCTCAGCGACGGCACCAGCCTGCCCGTGCTCGGCATCCAGCCCGGTATCGCCAAGCAGCGGGCCATCGCCGACGCGCGCAGTCTGCGGGCGCTCGCCGAGGACCGGTCGCTGAGGGATCTGCCGTAGAGGGCCATGTCTTGATTAATCTGTTGTCGGTGGCGTTTTTCCTTCTCGCCTCCGCCACCGATGTTCCCCCCTGTCTTCAGAGGCCCCCTGCGACCCGAGGAGTGACTCCCTCCAGCGATGGACGGATCGTCCTGTAGTACCTGCGCCGCCCCCTCCCGACATATCGAGGCGGCGGCATGACCATCCCCTTGTTGCTCCTCGGAGGGGCGATGCTGCTGATTCTGGCCAACGGCTTCTTCGTCGCGGCCGAGTTCGGACTCGTCACCGTGGAGCGTCCCGAGGCCGAGAAGGCCGCCGCCGAGGGCGACCGACGGGCCGCCACGGTCGTCGAGTCGCTCAAGGAGCTGTCCTTCCAGCTCTCCGGCACCCAGCTCGGCATCACCATCACCTCCCTGGTCGTCGGCATGCTCGCCGAACCGGCCCTCGCGGAGCTGCTGCACGGCCCGTTCAGCGCGATCGGCATCCCCGAGGGCGCCGTCTCCGGCGTCGCCGTGGTCGTCGGCATGCTGCTGGCCTCCGCCGTGCAGATGGTGATCGGCGAGCTCGTGCCCAAGAACTGGGCGGTGTCGCGACCGCTCCAGGTCGCACGCTTCGTCGCCGCACCACAGCACACTTTCGCCCGCCTGTTCCGCCCGGTGATCGCCGCGCTGAACACCGTCGCCAACAAGCTCGTCCGCGCGCTGGGCGTCGAGCCCACCGAGGAGCTGGCCTCGGCCCGCACCCCCGGCGAACTCGTCTCCCTGGCCCGGCACTCGGCGCAGGCCGGCACGCTGGAGCAGGACACCGCCGATCTCTTCGTACGGACGCTGTCGCTGGGCGAGTTGACCGCGCAGCACGTCATGACCCCGCGCGTGAAGGTCAGCGCGCTGCAGTCGTCGGCGACCGCCGAGGACGTGGTCAACCTGACCCGCGCCACCGGTCTGTCCCGCTTCCCCGTCTACCGCGAGAAGATCGACGAGATCGTCGGCATGGTCCACCTCAAGGACGCGCTGGCCGTTCCCTCGCACGACCGCCTGCGCACCTCCGTCACCAGCATCGCCAAGTCCCCGGTGCTGGTCCCCGAGACCCTGCCCGTGCAACCGTTGCTGGCCCGGCTGCGCAGCGAACAGCCCATCGCCGTGGTCGTCGACGAGTACGGCGGTACGGCGGGAGTGGTCACCCTGGAGGACATCGTCGAGGAACTCGTCGGCGAGGTCCGCGACGAACACGACGACCAGGACGTCCCCGAACTCGCCGCCGCCCCGCCCGAGGACGGCAAGCCGGCCTGGGACGCCGACGGCAGCTGCCGCGTCGACATCCTCCAACGCATAGGCCTGGACGTCCCCGAGGGCCCGTACGAGACGGTGGCCGGACTCGTCGCCGACCTCCTCGGCCGCATTCCCGCCCCCGGCGACAAGGCCGAACTCCCGGGCTGGCGCCTCTCGGTACGCCAGGTGGGCCACTACCGAGCCGAACGCGTCCGCCTGGTCCGCACGACTCCCGCCGTGAACGTGATGGAGGCGGCCCGATGACCGTCCTCCAACTCCTCTTCGCCGTCCTGCTGGTGCTCGCCAACGGCTTCTTCGTCGGCGCCGAGTTCGCCCTCGTCTCCGTCCGCCGCAGCCAGATCGAACCCCTCAACACCGCCCGGGCCCGACAGGTCCTCTACGGCCTTGAGCGGCTGCCGCAGATGATGGCGGCGGCCCAATTCGGCATCACCGTCTGCTCGTTGACGCTGGGCGCGGTCGCCGAGCCGACCGTCGCACACGTTCTGGAGCCGGTCTTCGAGTGGATGCACCTGCCCGAGGGCATGATCCACCCCCTCGGCTACATCCTCGCGCTCGCGGCGGTCGTCTTCTTCCACCTCGTCATCGGCGAGATGGTCCCGAAGAACCTCGCGATGGCCGCGCCGGAGAAGGCCGCGATGTGGCTCAGCCCCGGCCTGGTCGCCTTCGCCCGCGTCTGCAGGCCGATCACCGTGGCCCTCGGCGCCGTCGCCCAGGGCATCCTGCGCCTCTTCCACGTCGAACCCAAGGACGAGGTCGAGGCCGTCTTCACCAGCGAACAGCTCAACCGCCTGGTGGAGGACTCGGGCCAAGCCGGCCTCCTCGACCCCGAAGAACAGGAACGCCTGGAAGACGCCCTGGAGTTGGGCTCCCGCCCGGTCACCGACGTACTCCTCCGCCGCGAGGACCTGGTGACGGTCAGCCCTTCGGTGACCCCGGGCGAGATCGTCGCCCTCACGGCCCGTACCGGCTACTCCCGCTTCCCCATCGCGGCGGTGACGGGCGCCTTCATGGGCTACCTCCACGTCAAGGACGTCCTGGACCTGGAGGAATCCGAGCGGGCGGTCCCCCAACAGATCTGGCGCCCCATGACAACACTCCGGGCCGAACTCCCCCTGGACGACGCCCTGACGGTCATGCGCCGCGCGGCAACCCACTTGGCCCAGGTGGCGGACGCCTCCGGCAAAGTGCTGGGGCTGGTCGCCCTGGAGGATGTGCTGGAGCTGTTGGTGGGCGAGGTCACTGACCCGGCCCACCGAGAGGTACCGACACAGCCGAGGACGGCAGAACTGAAGCAGGCGGTGCCTAGTTGAGGACTGATGCAGGCGGTGTCCGGCCTGGGAACTCAAGCCGGCGGCGCCTGGCTGGGGCCTGAGAGGGCCTGAAGCAGGCGGCGCCTGGCTAACGCCGGTTCCCCGTGCCCACCCAAGGGGCGCGGGGAACTGCGCGACCAGCCACAACGCACCCGCAGCCGCGACACAACAGATCCAACCGACCCAGTGCGCCCCGCTCACATCCCGGCAGGCCCCGGCCCCCGCCCGGACAACACCTCGCCATACGCCTGCATCAGATCCGGCAACCGCAGAGTCGACAGATCATCCCGCGACAACGTCCCGGGATACACGGACAACCGCAGATCCCGATACGCACAGCTCTTCTCGTACAGCGTCCGCAGGAACCGCCCGTTCCCGAGCTCGTCGATCCACCCCTGGTCGACAACGTGCCCGGCGATCGACCGCAGCTCGTCCAGCGCCTCCTCGTCCCACACGTCACCGTTCTCCGCCGCCAACACCTCACCGATGGACGTGAGTTCAAGCGGCCGGTACGAAGGAAAGTCGACGCGAGTCGTGAAGCGGGACGACAGCCCGGGGTTGGCGGCCAGCAGCCGGTCCATGCCCTCCGGATAGCCCGCCAGGATCACCACGAGGTGGTCGCGATTGTCCTCGGCCCGCTTCAACAGCACCTGCAAGGCCTCGTCACCGTACGCATCGCCCTTGCCGTAACCGGAGTTGGAGAGCGAGTACGCCTCGTCGACGAAGAGGACGCCACCGATCGCGGAGTCGATCAACTCGTTCGCTTTCACGGCCGTTTGGCCGAGGTACTCACCGACCAGATCGGCCCGCTGGGCCTCGACGAGATGGTCCCCGCCCAGCAGCCCGAGGGCGTAGAAGACCCGCCCGAGGATGCGAGCCACGGTGGTCTTGCCGGTACCCGAGGGCCCGGAGAAGACGAAGTGCCGTTTCGGCGGCTGAACCGGCAGCCCCTGCCCGGCCCGCAGCCGCGCCATGTTCAACTGGGCGGACAGCGCCTTGACTTGGCGCTTGACCGGCTCCAGCCCCACCATGCGCTCCAGCTCGTTGAGCGCCTCCTCCAGTAAGACGGGATCGGTGGGCCCCGTGGGCAGCGGCAGCACCGGATTGGAGGTCTTCTCCCGCACGGAGTCGCCCGCGGCGGGCAACGGCCCGGTCGGCGGAAGACCGGGCTCCGAAAGCTTCAGATCCCGCCCCTCCGCGCCGAACAGCGGATCGAGCCCGTCCGGCCCCTCCAGCGCGTCCTGCCCGCCGGAGAGCGTGATCGCCGCGAGGTCGGTCACGTCCTCGGAGCCGTCGTACCCGTCGGAGTCGGTGATCGCCGCGAGCCGCGCCGAGGTGTCCATGAACGCGGGGTCGACGCGGTGCACCGCCCGGTACAGGGGGAGCGCGGCGGCGCTACGGCCGGTGCCCTCGTGGGCCCGCGCCAGCCAGTACCGCAACTCCTTGCGCTGTGGCTGCTCGCTGCGACAGCGCATCAGCGCTGAGGAGAGGAGCGGCTCGGCCTGGCCGTACATCTCCAGCCGCACCCGGGCCATCCCGCCGAACAACCCCGCCTCGATGCCCAGGAGTTGGTCGTTGATCAGCGGATCCGTGTGCCGGACCAGCTGCTCCCAGTCCTTGACCAGATAGGCGCGGCACGCGTGCAGGAAGCGGACCTGGTGGTCGGTGTCCACGGGCGGCAGTCCCGCCAACGCCCGGTCCAGCTCCGGCACATGGCGGCCGTCCAGCCAGTGCGAGGCGTGCGCGAGCAGCAGATCTCGCGGGCTCTCCAGCACGGGCTGCACCCACCAGCCCAGCCAGTACCAGGAGTTGAGCGTACGGCGGTGCCTGGTGCGCTGTTCCCCGAAGCGTTCCCGGTGCCGGTACATCCGCAGCAGCGCGGTCGTCGTGTCGACGCGCAGCGCGTGCAGTCCGAGCCAGCCGTCGGCCATCCCGGGATCCATCCGTACCGCGGTGCGGAACTCCTCCTCCGCCTGCGGATAAGCGCCCATCGTGTAGGCGTCCACGCCTCGCAGCCACGCGAGGTCGGCCGGGGCCTCGGGGCCCTGCGTGCCGAAGTCCATCACGTCCCCCCACAAACCGTGCCCCCGTTGATTCACCGCCGGGCCGGCGCCCGTCGGCAGTCTGGGTCGAACCGCTGTGCCGCGGACGGGAGTTGCCGTGGTGCGCGAAGCAGCCGTCCGTCGGTCGCACCCTGGGCATCGTACCTGCGGGGCAGTCGCCCATCGAAGGGTGCCGCACAGGCCGTTTGACGAGGTGGGAGCAGATGGGGCGCACTCAGGACGGTGACCCAGGGTGAGCAAATCACGGCTCGTAGCGGCCGGAAAACGTGCTGGGAGCAGAACGAAGCCCCCGATCACGGGGGAACAACCGGGGGCTTCGCGACTCTGGGCGGCTTCGAACCGGCCGCACATTCAGAACGTAAGACCTGTACGGCCCCTGGGTCAAGCCGAGTTGAGGCACTCAAGCAAGTTCGAGTGAAAGGGTCTTCACAAGTTCAGCACACTGCGGGCGGTCCGTCACCGTGGGTGACCTCATGGTCCGGTCCAACCGTCCCTGAGGGCCCCGCGAGCACCTCGTATCCCTTTCCCAACTGCCGTACCAGGAAGTCCGCGTGGGGGCGCGAAGGGTCTTTGGCGAAGTGTTCGTGTTCCGCCTCGACCCACCCGTCCCAGAAGTCCCGCTGCTCCGCCCCGTCCCGCTGTCGACCCCGTGCCCAGGACTCCTCCCGGGGCAGTTCCATCCACAGCAGCCCCGCGAGGAACGGGCGCACCGCCCGGCGTCCGGCGCCGACGCCCTCGACGAGGACCACGGGCGCGGGCGGCAGCGCGCGGGGCGCGGCGAAGCGGCGGGCGTGCCAGTCGTAGGGGGCGTAGTGGGCGGTCTTGCCGAGGCTGAGGGGAGTGATCACCTGGCTCAGCAGGCGGCCGGTCCAGCCGAACAGTTCGTCGTGGGTCGCGAGATCGTCCAGGTGCAGGACGGGGGCGCCGCCCAGGGCCTCGGCCAACTGCCCGGCGAACGTGGACTTTCCGGACCCCGCGTGCCCGTCGACGCCGACGAGCCGGACCAGGCCGCAGGACGGTGGCAGCCGGCTCAGACGGTGGGCGAGGTCGCGCATGGCTGGTCCCGGGAGGTCGTGGGGCGGGTGATGCCGCAGGTCACCGGGACAGTGTAGGGAGCGGTGGCTCCCGCCCCAGCTCATACCACTGGTCGATACCAATATTGGTGGGTGTGGCGAGGTTCGAAGTGCTGGCAGCGGAGTGCCCTGTGTGTTCATAGTGGGCGCACAGTCGTCCATTGGATCTGTCCCGACTGGATCTGTCCCGACTCGGAACACCGGGGGTCTTCCGCCCATGAGCAGAGCCGAACAGCCGTCCCGCAGAACCGTCCTGGCCGCCGCGGTCGCCGCCGCGGTGGTCGCCGGTACGGGCCCCGCGGCCGCCGACACCGCGACCGCCACCGACACCGCCGACTCCGACCGGGCGCCGACGCTTCTCGACGCGCGGCCCCGCGAGGGAACCCCGACGGTCGACAACCACGCCTGGACCACCTACGCCGACTGGCGCCGCGGCGCCGCCCAGGGCACCCGGGCCGTCGCGGGCCCCCGCCCGGGCCTCGCGATCGGCGCCGCCATCGGCCGCGTCGACTACGCGGACCCGCACACCGGCAAGACCGCCAACTGGGAGTACGCGACCTGGACGTCCCCCGTCCACAAGCTCTCCGTCCCGGCGACGGAGACCATCGCCTCCTGGAACGCGGACACCCCGGCCGGCACCTGGATCCAGATCGAGCTGCACGGCACGTACTCCGACGGCACGGACACCCCCTGGTACGTGATGGGCCGCTGGGCGGCCGGCGACCAGGACATCAAGCGGACCTCCGTCGACGACCAGACGGACGGCAAGTCCACGATCTGGACGGACACCTTCGCGATCGACGACGCCACGACAGGGCTGCGCCTCGCGTCGTACCGACTCCGTCTGACCCTCTACCGCAAGCCCGGCACCAAGCTCACCCCCACCGTGTGGCGGCTCGGCGCGATGGGCTCCGACGTCCCGGACCGGTTCACGGTCCCGGCGTCAACTCCGGGCCTGGCCCAGGAGTTGATTGTCCCGCGGTACTCGCAGGAGATCCACGTCGGCCAGTACCCGGAGTACGACAACGGCGGCGAGGCCTGGTGCAGCCCCACCTCCTCGCAGATGATCATCGAGTACTGGGGCGGCCGGCTCACCCCGGAGCAACTCGCCTGGGTCGACCCGACCTACGCCGACCCGCAGGTCGACAACGCGGCCCGCTTCACCTACGACTACCAGTACCAGGGCTGCGGCAACTGGCCGTTCAACGCCGCCTACGCGGCCACGTACAAGGACCTCCAGGGCGTGGTCACCCGGCTCGGCTCGCTCGGCGACCTGGAGACGCTGATCGCGGCGGGCATCCCGGCCATAACGTCCCAGTCCTTCCTCAGCAGCGAACTGACCGGCGCGGGCTACGGCACCTCCGGCCACCTGATGACCGTGATCGGCTTCACCGCCGACGGCGACGTGATCGCCAACGACCCCAACTCGCCCAGCGATCCGGCCGTCCGCCGCGTCTACAACCGGCGCGAGTGGGAGAACATCTGGCTGCGCACCAAGCGGTACAACGCCTCCGGCAAGCTCTCCTCCGGTACCGGCGGCGTCTGTTACCTCTACTTCCCCGCGCACCCGACCGCCCGCCAGCGCAAGGCCCTCGCGGCGGTGGGCGTGCGCTGACCTTGTGCCGGAGACCGAGGTCCCTGTGACCAAGGTCTCCGGCGCAAAACCTGACAGGGATGGCAAGGTGGACAGAACGGGGGAGTCCACCGCACATCCGACCTCTGCGAGCCACCATGACCGCACACTCAGCCAGCGCCGCCCGCACCCGTACCCGCACCGGCGGCCCCAGGGGCGACGGTCCGAAGATCGTCGAGCACATCGTGGGCTGGACCCTTGTCGTGGTGATCGCGATGCTTGTGACCCAAATCGGCCTGCTGTGACCTGACCCATACGCGACCTGCCATACTGCGGTTGACCCAGCCCAGTTGGAGAGCCAGAGTCGAAATTGGAAATCAGTCAGCAGCGTGACGTCCCACGTCCCAGGGCGCGCGGTACCGAGCGTTCCTTGGCGCGCCGCGCCGAACTCATCACCATCGGCCGGAAGTTGTTCGCCGACACGTCCTACGACGCGCTGTCCATGGACGACATCGCGCGGCAGGCGCATGTCGCCAAAGGGCTGATCTACTACTACTTCCAGTCCAAGCGCGGCTACTACCTGGCGATCATCAACGACTCGGTCGCCGACCTGGTGAACTTCGCGGCGAGCGGTCTCGAACTGCCCCAACTGGACCGCGTACAGCGGACGATGGACAGCTATCTGCGCTGGGCCGAGCACAACCAGGCCGCGTACCGCACGATCGTGAGCGGCGGCGTCGGCTTCGACACCGAGGTGCACGCCATCCGCGACGGGGTGCGCGCGGCGATCGTCGCGACCATCGCCGACGGGGCGTACGGCCGTAACGACATCTCTCGGATCGCACGCATGGGCCTATTCGGCTGGGTGTGCAGCGTCGAGGGCGCGACCCTTGAGTGGATCAGCACCTCCGACCTTTCCCGCGAGACGATGCGCGAAATCCTCGTGAAGACCCTCGGCGGCACCCTGCGCGCCATCGAGGAACTGGACCCCGCCCACCCGGCGCCGCCGCCCGCCCGCAGGGACGCCTGAATCAGCGTTTCCGGCCAGTTCCGGACGACCGGGCTATTCTTGAAGTAAGCGGTCGTTAACTGGTGACGCGAGACCTCCGATCGGGCATACTCACAGCGCAGAGCCGCTGGTCAGCCGCTTCCGAGACCCGGGAGTAGGAGCAGCGGCCGCATCCGTGCGGTACCCGGCCACGTCGCCTCGACCCCAGGCGTACGCCCGCCGATGTGCCCGACAGGGAGGAGAGCGTCGCCATGCCCGACCGAGCCCCGCAGCCGGTGGACCGGCAACTGCCCACGGACGAGGCCCGGGATCTGATCTCGCTGGCCCGCGACATCGCGCAGCGTGAGATCGCCCCGAGGGCGGCCGAGGAAGAGGACGCCGGAATCTTCCCACGCGAGGTCTTCACCCTCCTCTCCCGGTCGGGACTGCTCGGCCTCCCGTACGACTCCGAGTACGGCGGCGGCGACCAGCCGTACGAGGTCTACCTCCAGGTCCTCGAAGAACTCGCGGCGGCCCGCCTCACGGTCGGCCTCGGCGTCAGCGTCCACTCCCTCTCCTGCCACGCGCTGGCCAACTACGGCACCAAGCAGCAGCAGGTCGAGCACCTGCCCGCGATGCTCGGCGGCGGACTCCTCGGCGCCTACTGCCTCTCCGAACCCTCCTCCGGCTCCGACGCGGCCTCCCTGCGCACAAAAGCGGTCAGGGACGATGGGGGCCCCTCCCGGTCGAGCGAAGCCGAGACTGGGGGAGACTGGGTGATCGACGGCACCAAGGCCTGGATCACCCACGGCGGCATCGCCGACTTCTACACGGTCATGGCCCGCACCGGCGAGGACGGCGCGCGCGGGATCAGCGCTTTCCTGGTGCCCGGTGACGCGGCCGGTCTGAGCGGCGCGGCACCGGAGAAGAAGATGGGCATGAAGGGCTCGCCCACCGCCCAGGTCCACTTCGACGGCGTCCGGGTCCCCGACGAGCGCCGCCTCGGCGAGGAGGGCCAGGGCTTCGCGATCGCCCTGTCCGCGCTGGACTCCGGCCGGCTCGGCATCGCGGCCTGCGCGATCGGCCTGGCCCAGGCGGCACTTGACGAGGCGGTGGCCTACGCGAGCGGCCGGCAGCAGTTCGGGCGCCCGATCTCCGACTTCCAGGGTCTGCGCTTCATGCTCGCCGACATGGCCACCCAGATCGAGGCGGGCCGCGCCCTCTACCTCGCGGCGGCACGGCTGCGCGACGCGGGCCGCCCGTTCGCCAAGCAGGCCGCCATGGCCAAACTGCACTGCACCGACACCGCGATGAAGGCCACCATCGACGCCGTCCAGGTCCTCGGCGGCTACGGCTACACCGCGGACTTCCCGGTCGAGCGTTACATGCGCGAGGCCAAGGTCCTGCAGATCGTCGAGGGCACGAACCAGATCCAACGGATGGTCATCGCCCGCCACTTGGCGGGTCCAGAAGCCCACCGAACCGGCTGACACCGGAGGTCTGTCCTGAGCCTCGGGCCGCGACGCGACGCCCGGCTCCCGCGCCTTCGCCGCGCCCTCTCCGGACTGCTCCGCCCAGGGGCCGACGACGCGGGGGAGGGTGGCACGCGTCTGCGGCCCGAGCCGCCGGCTGCCGGCGTCCCTGGCGTGAACAACCTCGTGCGGGAGTACCCCGTCGCCGATTAGGCGCCGTCGGTCCCCTCCGACCTGACCCACCGGGCGGACCCTGCCGGCGGCGCCGCCAGCCGCGCCCACTCCGGGTCGTGACGTCCCGGCAGGGTGCGGCCCCGGTCGGCCCAACTCCGGATCAGATCACGGTAGATGGGCGGATCCTGGGGCTGCGGCGGCGCCGGGGGAACCGATTCTGCGGCTACGGGGACGAAGATCCGGCGCTGACGCCCGGTCGGCGCATATGTGGGGGTCATACCGAGGCAACGGAAGGGCATGTCGACAAGTCACCGGCTCCGGTAATCGAGCGTGAGTTCACCGGAGTACAGGTCACGGCTATGGCGACCACACGTCACCTGACGTACCGTCACCTCCACTGTCCCCAGGGGAGGTTAGCCGTGGCAGACGACCGTCCCGTGCCCCTCGACGAGTACCCCGTGCACCAGGTGCCCCTGTCGATGAAGCACGTCGCGACCGGCGACCGGAACGCCTACGACCGCTGCATCTTCCACGTGTTCGACCACGAGGGCCGCGCCCTGCTCATCCTCGGCCTCGGCGTCTACCCCAACGTCGGGGTGATCGACGCCTACGCGACCCTCCGCACCGGAGACGAACTCCACGCGGTCCGCGCCTCGGACGCCCTCGGCGACGACCGCATGCACCTCGCCGTGGGCCCGCTGCGCATCGAAGTGGAGGAGCCGCTGCACCGCCTCCGCCTCCGCTGCGAGGACAACTCCCTCTCGTACGACCTCACTTGGACAGCGGAGTTCCCCGCCCTCTGGGAACCCCATCACGTCCAGTACCGCGGCGACCGCCTCACTCTCGAAGGGCGCCGCTTCGTCCAGGCGGGCGGTGTGGAGGGCGTGATCCGCGCCGGCGACGAGGAGTTCCGGGTCTCCGCAGGCGGCTGGACCGGTACCCGTGACCGGAGTTGGGGCGTGCGGCCCATCTCCGGTGAGGAGGGCGGCCGGCTCGCCGAGGACCACCCCACCGAGGGCTTCCACTGGATCTGGTGCCCGGTCCGCTTCGAGGACCGCTTCCTCATGGTCATCGTCCAGGAGGACGCCGACGGCTACCGCACCCTGAACGAGGCGACCGTCGTCCGCCCCGGCCACCGCGACCGCCAACTCGGCTGGCCCCGGGCCGAGATCACCTACCGCTCCGGCACCCGCCACCCCGAGCGCGCCCTGGTCCATCTCGGCGACGCACGCAAACCGCAGGAACTCGACGTGGAGATCCTGACCTCCTCACCCCTCGCGATCGGCGCCGGCTACCCACCCGCCGACGACTGGCAGCACGGCACCTGGCGCGGCCGCGCCTGGACCGACCGCCGCACCTACGACCTCACCCGACCCACCCCGCTCGCCGCCTACGGCGTCACGGATCACGCGGCCCGCTTCCGCCTGGACGGCCAGATCGGCCACGGCATCTTCGAACACGGCTCCTTCGGCCGCCACGACCCGAGCGGCTTCACCGGCTTCGACTCGGTCGCACCTTAGGGGAGTTGAGACATGGCGACGGCGCCTCGCTCGCGCACGACCACCCGTGCCCCGGAGAAACTCGTCTGTCGTCGGACGGTGTGGTGCGATTCCCGCTTTTCCGGTGCCGCGCTCGTCGGTTTTACCGGCTTCGGCTCGGCAGCACGGCAAGGGAGTTGAGACATGGCGACGGCGCCCCGCGCGTGCACGACCACCCGTGCCCCGGAGGGACTCGTCTGTCGTCGGACGGTGTGGTGCGATTCCCGCTTTTCCGGTGCCGCGCTCGTCGGTTTTACCGGCTTCGGCTCGGCAGCACGGCAAGGGA
>NZ_JBICXA010000023.1:0-54526 GCF_043200035.1 Streptomyces sp. NPDC048504 | reverse complement strand
AGTTGAGACATGGCGACGGCACCCCGCCCGCGCACCACCACCCGCGACCCCGAGGAACTCGCCCAGCGGCTCACCGCCTGGCTCGACGCCCGCCTGCCCGGTGCCAAGGCCGTCGGCATCAGGGTGCCCGCGTCGAACGGCATGTCCAGCGAGACCCTGCTTTTCGACATCGAGCACCCCGAACCACCGTTCCACGCCTGCGCGTTGAGACTCGCGGCCGATCCGGCGGCGTACACCGTCTTCCCGGTCTACGACCTGCCGCGCCAGTTCCGCACGATGCGCCTGGTCGCCGACCGTACGGACCTTCCGGTACCGAAGGTGTGCTGGCTTGAGGAGGATCCCGGGCCGCTCGGCGCGCCGTTCTTCGTCATGGAGCGCGCCGAGGGACGCGTGCCGCCGGACGTCATGCCCTATACGTACGAGGGCAATTGGCTGCACGCGGCGACCGACGCGGAACGCGCACACCTTGAGGCCGCCTCGGTCGGACTCATCGCCCGCCTGCATGACCAAGTCCCTTTGACCGAGGCCGGGTTCCTCACGCTCCCGGGCGACGGTGACGCCCTCCACCGCCACGTCGCATCCCAACGCGCCTACTACGAATGGGTGGTTGACGGACTCGCCCGCTCACCGCTCATCGAGAGCGCCTTCGACCGGCTCACGGAACTCTGGCCGGCGGCCCCCGGCGAACCGGTCCTCAACTGGGGCGACGCGCGCATCGGGAACGTCGTCTACGACGGGTTCGATCCCGTCGCGGTCCTCGACTGGGAGATGGCGGCCCCGGCCCCGCGCGAGGTGGACCTCGGCTGGACCGTCTATCTGCACCGTTTCTTCCAGGACCTCACGGTCGCCTTCGGCCAGCCGGGCCTGCCGGAGTTCTTCCGCCGGGACCGGGTCGAGGCGCGGTATGCCGAACTCACCGGTCACACCCCGCGCGACATGGACTTCTACACCCTGTACGCGGCCCTGCGGCACGCGATCGTGATGCTCCGTATCGCCTACCGGCAGGTGCACTTCGGCGAGGTGGCCGTCCCGGCGGACCCGGACACACTGATCCTGCACCACGGCAGCCTGCGGGCCATGGTGCAGGGCAGCTACTGGGGTTGAGTGAGTGCGCTCAGGCGGCGGGGCGCATGACGGGCACCCGCATCGGGCGCGAACTGGGGCCGCCGACGTGCGAGAAGGGCTGCGTCCGCCAGTCGAGGCCCTGAGGGAGCGTCAACAACAGCGCGGTGTCCTGCTCCTGGGGTTCCGCGGTCTCGTCGGCGGACCGGGCGTCGCCCGCCTCGCGGCCCGTACCGGCGCAGACCGTCAGCCCGAACGGGTTCCACGGCGAGGCGCACAGCGCGTGCTCCGGCAGGACCTCCTCGTCGGCGAGGAGCGCGATGGGCTGCACGCAGTCCGGGCAGATCACCCGGTACATCTCGAAGGTGTCGTACGCGTCGAGCTCCTCGGCGTCGAAATCCTCGGATTCGACGCCCTCCGGCTCGGGCTCGACGACGAGCTGGGGCCGCTTGGGCGCGGTGCGTCCAGGGCGCTTAAGACTCTGCATGGGTTCTCCCCCTACTGGGCTGGGCCGTGAAGGCGCTGCGGCCTCGACCACAGCAAGCACTTCCCGTCCCGTCTCCGCGGTAATCACGAGACCATCACGGAGACCGTCCCGGGCCTGTGGCGTTCGTCACATGCCGCCCGCAGATGCCCGAGGCGGCGGTTTTGTCCCCGGCCGCCACACGGGTCGCTCTCCGCCACATCACGAACCGGGTATGACCGGCGCCGCTGAGGTATCGGAGGAGATCAGACGCACTGTAGGTTCTTGCGTCATGGAGGAGCTGGACCGACAAATCGTGCAGCTGCTCGTCAAGGACGGGCGGATGAGCTACACAGACCTGGGCAAGGCCACGGGCCTGTCCACGTCGGCCGTGCACCAACGGGTGCGCCGGCTGGAGCAGCGGGGCGTCATCCGCGGGTACGCCGCGGTCGTCGACCCGGAGGCGGTGGGTCTGCCCATGACCGCCTTCATCTCGGTGAAACCGTTCGACCCCAGCGCCCCCGACGACATCGCGGACCGCCTCTCCGACGTCCCCGAGATCGAGGCCTGCCACAGCGTCGCGGGCGACGAGAACTACATCCTCAAGGTGCGGGTCTCCACCCCGCACGAACTGGAGGAGCTGCTGGCCCGGCTGCGCGGCCTGGCAGGCGTTTCGACCCGGACCACGGTGGTGCTCTCGACGCCGTACGAGGCCCGCCCGCCCCGCATCTGACGGACCTGCGTGCGGGGCGGTGCCGGTGAGGCGCGAGACTGTTCCCCATGAGTGAGCGCACCCCCGAGCCGTCGACCGTCCTGCTCCGCCGCGGCGAAGTCCACAGTCCCGCCGACCCCTTCGCGACCGCGATGGTCGTGGAGCGCGGCCAGGTCGCCTGGGTCGGCTCCGAGGGCGCCGCCGACGCCTTCGCGGACGGCGTCGACGAGGTGGTCGACCTGGACGGCGCGCTGGTCACCCCGGCGTTCACCGACGCACACGTCCACACCACGGCCACCGGCCTCGCGCTCACCGGCCTCGACCTGTCCGAAGCGCCCTCCCTGGAGGCGGCCCTGTCCCTCGTCCGGGGCTTCGCCGCCGCCCGCCCGGCCGACCGCGTCCTGCTCGGCCACGGCTGGGACGCCGCCCGCTGGCCGGGGGGCCGCCCGCCGACCCGCGCCGAACTCGACACGGCGACCGGCGGACGTCCGCTCTACCTCTCCCGCATCGACGTCCACTCCGCGGTCGTCACCACAGCCCTGCTCGACCTCGTCCCCGGCCTCGCCGCGCTCGACGGCCCCCTCACCGCCGACGCCCACCACGCCGTACGTGCCACCGCGCTCGCCGCCATCACGCCGGAGCAGCGCATCGAGGCCCAGCGCACCGCCCTGGCCCACGCCGCCTCCCTGGGCGTCGGTTCGGTCCACGAGTGCGCCGGACCCGAGATCTCCTCCGAGGACGACTTCACGGGCCTGCTGCGGCTCGCCGCAGAGGAGCCGGGGCCGCGTGTCGTCGGCTACTGGGCCGAGCAGGACGTGGCGAAGGCGCGGGAGCTGGGCGCCGTAGGAGCGGCGGGGGATCTTTTCGTCGACGGTGCTCTCGGGTCGCACACCGCCTGCCTGCACGAGCCGTACACCGACGCCGGGCATGCCGGGATCGCGTACCTCGACGCGGACGCCGTCGCCGCGCATGTCGTCGCCTGCACCGAGGCGGGCCTCCAGGCGGGCTTCCACGCCATCGGGGACGCCGCCGTGACCGCGGTGGTCGACGGCTTCCGGGCAGCCGCGGAGAAGGTCGGCCTGGGCCGCGTCCGCGCCGCCCGTCACCGGATCGAGCACGCCGAGATGCTCACCCCGGAGACCATCGCGGCCTTCGCCGAGCTGGGCCTGACCGCTTCCGTGCAGCCCGCCTTCGACGCGCTGTGGGGCGGCGAGGAGGGCATGTACGCCCAGCGGCTGGGCGTGGAGCGGGCGCGTGCCCTGAACCCCTTCGCGGCCCTGCTGCGGGCCGGTGTGCCCCTCGCCTTCGGCTCCGACAGCCCGGTCACGCCGGTCGACCCGTGGGGGACGGTCCGGGCCGCCGCGTTCCACCGGACGGCTGAACACCGGGTCTCGGTGCGGGCCGCGTTCACCGCGCATACGCGGGGCGGCTGGCGGGCCGTAGGACGGGACGACGCGGGTGTTCTGGTCCCGGGCGCGCCCGCCGACTACGCCGTCTGGCGGACCGACGCCCTGGTGGTGCAGGCGCCCGACGACCGGGTCGCGCGCTGGTCGACCGACCCGCGCTCCGGCACACCCGGACTGCCCGACCTGACGCCGGGCGGGGAGCTTCCCGTCTGTCTGCGCACCGTCGTGGGCGGACGGACGGTGTTCGTACGGCCGGGCGAGTGATCTCCCGGGGTGGCGCGCCCCCGATCCGCGGCCGCCGCCCCGTCGCGCGACCTGCGCGTCCTCTGCCCTGACCAGCCGGTTGAGGGAGAAAGGCCAGGTCAAACGGCTGTTGACAGGCGGCCGCAGGGGGCCGGTAGGTTCGTCCGAGTCCACCACCGGACGCCCGACCGGGGAACCTCCGAGCAATCGCCGAAGCGCCGCTGGGTCAGGGTCGGTGTGCCGCACCGGGCACCGTCACTGGGAGCCAGGCTCAGCGCCCGCGCCACGACGAGGGAACGTTCCGGCCGGTCGGCTGGTGTGACCCGGGTGGGGCCCGGACGTCCAGTAGACAACGGCCTTGGTCGACCCGCAGCCGGCGGGTCCCAGGTCGGCCCGAAGGGCGCCGGGCCCCCATCCGTAGTACACGGGTGCCAAAAGGGGCAGTCTTACCCCGTTCTTGTCGAATCGACACCACCGTACGAACGACGTGGCACGTCATCGCAGGCCGCGGCCACTATGGTGGACGCCTGCGTACGGACATGAAGGGGCAGCAGTGAACGACGGCGACGGAGCCCTCGCGGCACAGGCCCAGGGGCGGAAGTTCGGCCCGCTCGGCACGGCCTTGGTGATCATCCCGACCTACAACGAGGCGGAGAACATCAAGTCCATCGTCCGTCGGGTGCGGCAGTCGGTCCCCGAGGCTCATGTCCTCGTGGCCGACGACAACAGCCCCGACGGCACGGGCAAGCTGGCCGACGAGCTGGCGGCCGAGGACGAACAGGTCCAGGTGCTGCACCGCAAGGGCAAGGAAGGCCTCGGCGCCGCCTACCTGGCGGGCTTCCACTGGGGCATGGACAACGGCTACGGCGTCCTCATCGAGATGGACGCCGACGGCTCCCACCAGCCCGAGGAGCTGCCCCGGCTGCTCACCGCGCTCAAGGGCGCGGACCTGGTGCTCGGCTCCCGCTGGGTGCCCGGCGGCCGGGTGGTGAACTGGCCGAAGTCCCGCGAGTTCATCTCCCGCGGCGGCAGCCTCTACTCGCGCGTGGCCCTCGACCTGCCGCTGCGCGACATCACCGGCGGCTACCGCGCCTTCCGCCGCGAGACCCTCGAAGGCCTCGGCCTGGACGACGTGGCCTCCCAGGGCTACTGCTTCCAGGTCGACCTGGCCCGCCGCGCCGTCAAGGCCGGCTACCACGTCGTCGAGGTCCCCATCACCTTCGTGGAGCGCGAACTCGGCGACTCCAAGATGAGCCGCGACATCCTCGTCGAGGCCCTGTGGCGGGTCACGACGTGGGGCGTGGGCGAGCGCGTCGGCAAACTCCGCGGCCGCGGCAACCCCGGGAGAAAGCCGTCACAGCCGTAGCCCTACGACTTCACAGGCCTCGTTGATCGTCCGCTTATCCCGCCCTGAGCCGGGCCCAGGCACACTGGACGTATGACGACTGGCGCACCGACCCCTTCCTCCGCCGCCCGGCCTCCGCGTTCCCGGCTGCGTACGTTCCTGCCGTTGGGCATCGCCGTGTGGCTGGTGCTGGAGATCTGGCTGCTGACGGTGGTCGCGGGCGCGTCGAGCGGGCTGACGGTCTTCCTGCTGCTGCTCGCCGGGTTCGTGCTCGGTGCCGTGGTGATCAAGCGGGCGGGCCGGCGGGCCTTCCAGAACCTGAGCCAGGCCGTGCAGCAGGGCACCGCCCCGGCCAGCGGCGGTGGCAGCGGCCTGATGATGCTCGGCGGCCTGCTGCTGATGATCCCCGGTCTGATCTCGGACGCCCTGGGCCTGCTCCTGCTGATCCCGCCGGTCCAGAAGGCCCTGGCGCGCTACACGGAGCGCGTGGTCGAGCGGAAGCTCGGCAAGGCCGCCCCCGGCACCCTGGGAGACGCCTTCCAGCAGGCCCGTATGCACCGCCCGGACGGCAAGGTCGTCCAGGGCGAGGTCATCCGGGACGAGCCCGCAGGCGACGCCCCGCAGGGCCCACGTCCGCCGCTCACCCGCTGACCAGGTCGCGGACAGGCAAAAGCGCGGGCGCCGTACAGATTCGTACGGCGCCCGCGCTTACTTGCTTTGTGCCTTGTGCGGTAGAACCGCTCCGCACCTTCAGGACTAGGCCGACTTGCGGCTGTCCCTCGGGTGAACCGCGATATTCATCGCGCCGGAACGGAGAACGGCAAGACGCTCCTCAAGGACCTCTTCGAGCTCCTCGCGGGTGCGCCGCTCCATCAGCATGTCCCAGTGGGTACGCGCGGGCTTGGCCTTCTTTTCCTCAGGGCCGTCGCCGTCGACCAGGAGTGCCTGGGCCCCGCAGACCTTGCACTCCCACTCCGGCGGAATCTCCGCCTCGACCGAGAAGGGCATCTCAAAGCGATGTCCCTTCTCGCATGCGTACTCCACGGCCTGGCGTGGTGCCAGGTCGATACCGCGGTCCGTCTCGTAGCTGGTCACCACGAGGCGCGTGCCGCGAAGAGCTCGCTCACTCATGAATCGTGCCTCCCGGGCTTGTCGCCCACAGGACAGGTGTCGCTGTCGTCGTCATCCGGTCAACGTCCGGTCGGCGGTAAAGATTCCCGTACGGGGTCATGCGTCGCCGTCGTAGCCGCCCCTTGTTGTACCCACCAGCGCCCGGTTTGTCACATCTACTAGCAGATGTCACCTAGCGATTCGTCATCTTTGACGCGCAGTAACGGTACGCCAGGCAGGCCAAACGCGTACACTACCGCCCTTTCGCCTCCAGTGCTAAATCCTCTCGGGAAGAGGATTCCCCGCGTCGCCGATCGCCCGCGCCACCGGAACCCGTGCGAGCAGCACGAATCCCACCACGAAGAAGACCACCAGGGAGATGATCGCGTCCCGATAACTTCCGGTCAGCTGGTAGGTCAGCCCGAAGAGAAGCGGGCCCAGCCAGCTCATGCCCCGATCGCTCATCTCGTACGCCGAGAAGTACTCGGCCTCTTTCCCGGGCGGCACGAGATGGGAGAACAGGGACCGGGACAGCGCCTGGCTGCCGCCCAGGACGAGGCCGATCCCGGCGGCCAGCACGAAGAACCAGACGGGCGCGCCGGCGGGCAGGAAATACCCGGCGGCCAGCGTCACCGTCCACGCGATCAGCGAGCCGAGAATCGTCCGCTTGGCCCCGTACGTCCGGGCGAGTCGCCCCATGCCGAGCGCGCCCGCCACCGCGAGCACCTGGACCATCAGGACGGCCGTGATGAGCGTGGACTGGCTCAGGCCCAGCTCCTCGGAGCCGTACACGGATGCCTGGGAGATCACCGTCTGGATGCCGTCGTTGTAGATCAGATAGGCGAAGAGGAAGGACAGCGTGAGCGGTTTGCCGCGCATGTCCCGGACGGTCGCCGCGAGCTGCCGCCAGCCCTGAGCCGTCGGCGCCTCGGACGTCGTACGGCCGCGGTCGCGCAGCCGTTTCAGCGGTACGAGGGTGAAGGCGCCCCACCAGATCCCGGCCGAGGCGAGACAGATGCGCACGGCCATCGACTCGGAGAGGCCGAACGAGTCGTGGGCGGTGAAAAGGATCAGGTTCAGGACGAGGACCAGGGAACCCGCCGCGTAGCCGAAGGCCCAGCCGCGGGAGGAGACCGCGTCGCGGTCCTCCGGAGGGGCGATCTGCGGAAGGTAGGAGTTGTACACGACCATCGAGACGGCCACGGAGGAGTTGGCCACGATCAGCAGGAAGCCGCCGAGGAGATAGCGGTCGCCGTCCAGGAAGAACAGGCCCGTGGTGGCGGTCGCGCCCACATAGGCGGCGAGCGCCAGGAGGGGCTTCTTGCGGCCCGTGCGGTCGGCCGCCGCGCCCGCCAGGGGCATCACCAGGATCGACACGATGACGGACGCGGAGACGGTGTAGGCGAAGAAGGAACCCGCCCGAATCGGTATCCCCAGGGGATGCACGAACCCGTCCGGGTCCGCCGCCGACTTCGCGACCGTGGTCAAGTAGGGGCCCAGGAACACGGTGAGCACGCTCGTCGAGTAGACGGAGCAGGCCCAGTCGTAGAAGTACCAGCCGCGCTGCTCGCGCCGCCGCTCGTCGGCCTCGTCGGCCGGCCGTGACCGCAGGGTGTCGGTACCCACCCGTGCCCTCGCTTCCCCGTGAACGCGTCGCCCCGGGGGCTCAGGCCCAGACGCCCCGCTCCACCATGACCTCGCGCAGTGTGTCGATGTGATCGGTCATGATGCCATCGACGCCCAGGTCCAGGAGCCGGTGCATGCGATCGGCCTCGTTGATGGTCCACACGTGGACCTGCACCCCGCGCGCGTGGGCGGCGCTCACGAAGCGGCGGTCGACCACGGGGACGCCCGACTGCTCCTCGGGCACCTGGGCTGCGACCGCCGAGCGGCGCACCGGGAGAGGCGCGCCCCAGGACCGCAGCCGCAGATTCAGCACCCCGCGCGTGCCGAACGACGTGGCCAGGCGCGGCCCGCCCAGGTGCTGGGCGCGGACCACGCGCTTCTCGGAGAAGGAGCCGACGAGGACGCGGTTCCAGGAGTCGGTGCGCTCCAGCAGGTCCAGGAGAGGACGGAGTGCCGGCTCCGCCTTGATGTCGACGTTCCAGCGCACCTCGGGGAAGGTCTCCAGCAACTCCTCGAAGAGGGGCACCGGTTCCTTGCCCGCCACGCGCGCGTGGCTCACGTCCGACCAGAACAGGTCCGCGATCCGCCCGGCGCCGTCGGTCACCCGGTCCAGGGTCTCGTCGTGGAAGGCGACGAGCTTCCCGTCCGCCGTGGCGTGGACGTCGGTCTCGATGTACCGGTAGCCCAGCTCCACCGCGCGGCGGAACTGGAACACGGTGTTCTCCAGGCCGTCCGCCGCCCCGCCCCGGTGGGCGAAGGGGATGGGGCCGGGGTGATCGAGGTACGGATGACGTATGAGCGTGGTCACCGGGGCAGTATCGCCCGTTCCGGTGACCCGGTGGCTACGACCGTGCTGCCGCCGGATGCCGACGGGACGGCGAACACGCGCAGGAACAGCTGGGCCAGCGGCCCGATCGCCACGGCGTACAGCAGGGTGCCGATGCCGACGGTGCCGCCGAGCGCGAAGCCGGCGGCCACGACCGCGACCTCGATCACCGTCCGCATCAGCCGGATCGACCGGCCCGTGAGCCGGTGCAGCCCGGTCATCAGCCCGTCGCGGGGTCCCGGCCCGAAGTTCGCGGAGATGTAGAGCCCGGTGGCGGCCCCGTTGAGCAGGATGCCCGCCAGCAGCAGCGGAATCCGTACGGCCAGACCGTGCGCGTCGGGCACCAGCGCGAGGGTGCCGTCCATGGCCAGGCCGACCACGAACACGTTGGAGACCGTGCCGAGGCCCGGGCGCTGGCGCAGCGGGATCCACAGGAGCAGCACCGCCGCGCCCACGATGATCGAGACGACGCCGATCGTCAGGCCGGTGAGTTCGGCGAGGCCCTGGTGCAGCACGTTCCAGGGCTCCAGGCCCAGGCCCGACACCACCAGGAGCGCCGAACTGGCGCCGTAGAGGGCGAGTCCGACGTACAGCTGGACCAACCGTCGTCCGAGGCGGCTCTGCGTGGACAAAGGGGGCTCCTTGGTGGTGGTAGTGGCCTGACACATGGCACTCTGTGGCTTGAGAACGAATGCCATCCATGGCCAATTCAGGGAAGGTGGACTGGTTTCCATGGCGCAGTGGACCTCGGCGATGGGCGCCGCGCAGCTCGCCCGGCTGCTCAACTCCCAGCAGGACCGGCCCGCCGGACCCGGCACCCGCCGCCCGCCCGCCTACCGCGCGCTCGCGGACGGCATCCGCCTGCTCGTGCTGGAGGGGCGCGTCCCGGTGGCCGCCCGACTGCCCGCCGAGCGGGAGTTGGCGCTCGCGCTGTCCGTCAGCCGCACCACGGTCGCCGCCGCTTACGAGGCGCTGCGCACCGAGGGGTTCCTGGAGTCCCGGCGCGGGGCCGGCAGCTGGACCGCCGTACCGGCCGGAAACCCGCTCCCCGCGCGCGGGTTGGAGCCGTTGCCCCCGGAGGCCCTCGGTTCGGTGATCGACCTCGGCTGCGCCTCGCTGCCCGCGCCCGAGCCGTGGCTCACGCGGGCCGTGCAGGGCGCCCTGGAGGAGCTGCCGCCGTACGCCCACACGCACGGCGACTATCCGGCCGGGCTGCCCGCGCTGCGCGCGATGATCGCCGAGCGGTACACCCTGCGCGGGATCCCGACGATGCCCGAGCAGATCATGGTGACGACCGGCGCGATGGGTGCCATCGACGCCATCTGCCATCTCTTCGCGGGGCGCGGCGAGCGGGTCGCCGTCGAGTCGCCCTCGTACGCCAACATCCTTCAGCTGATGCGGGAGGCGGGCGCCCGGCTGGTGCCCGTGGCGATGGCCGACGGGCTCTCCGGCTGGGACATGGACCGCTGGCGCCAAGTGCTGCGCGACTCCGCACCCCGGCTCGCGTACGTCGTCGCCGACTTCCACAACCCGACCGGCGCCCTCGCCGGCGACGACCAGCGGCGCCAACTCGTCGACGCGGCCCGCTCGGCCGGTACCGTGCTCGTCGCCGACGAGACGATGACCGAGCTGTGGCTGGACGACGACGTCGAGATGCCGCGCCCCGTCTGCGGCTTCGACCCGGCGGGCTCGACGGTGATCACCGTCGGCTCCGCCAGCAAGGCCTTCTGGGCAGGCATGCGCATCGGCTGGGTCCGCGCGGCCCCCGACGTCATCCGCAGCCTGGTCGCCGCCCGCGCCTACGCCGACCTCGGCACCCCCGTGCTGGAGCAGCTCGCCGTCAACTGGCTGTTCAGCACCGGCGGTTGGGAAGAAGCCGTGGAGATCCGGCGCGCCCAGGCCCGCGAGAACCGGGATGCGCTGGTCGGGGCGCTGCGGCGGCAACTGCCCGACTGGGAGTTCGAGGTGCCCAAGGGCGGGCTCACGCTGTGGGTGCGCACCGGCGGACTGTCGGGCTCACGGCTCGCCGAGATGGGGGAGCGGGTGGGCCTGCGGGTCCCGTCCGGGCCGCGCTTCGGCGTCGACGGCGCCTTCGAGGGGTATGTGCGACTGCCGTTCACCGTGGGCGGCGCGGTGGCAGAGGAGGCGGCGGTACGGCTGGCCGCGGCGGCCCGGCTGGTGGAGAACGGCGTCACCGGGGGCGGCGATTCGCCCCGTACGTTCGTGGCGTAGACGAGTCTCCAGGTGCCCGGTTTCGGTGCGGGCGGGCGACTCCCGGCCCCGCCCGCACCGAAACCCGGGCTGTTACGAAGTCTCCGCCACGGCGGCCTCGACCGCCGCTTCCGCGTGGAGTGCCTCGGTCGGCAGGGTCCCCTCCGCGTCCACCGGTGTCGTGTGCGGCGGGAGCAGGGCCAGGACCGCCTGGCGGTGCGCGTCGTTCGTCGCGTCGTCGTACGGGTCCGGGGTCGCCGGGACCTGGAGGCGGTGGACGGGGCCGTTGCCGAGGCGGGCGTAGCCGCGGCCCGGGGGGACCTGGGCGATCGGCGTGGTGTGCGGGGGAGCGCCCAGGACCGCCTCCAACTGGGCGGTGGTGGCGGGGCCGAGGACGACACGCGCGCGTGTGTGCTGTCGTACCGCGTCGCTGAGGGTGTCCGCGCTGTCGAACTGGTCGGCCACCACCACGGTCACATTGGCCGCGCGGCCGTGCCGGAGGGGGACCTGGAGCAGGCACTGCGGGTCCTTGCGGCCGTCGGCCGTCGCCACGTGGGCGAAGGCGCTCGGGCGGTCCAGGATGATCCACAGGGGGCGCCTGGTGTCGTCCGGTGCCGGTTGGCCCGACTGGCGGGCGCGGTTGGCCGCGATCAGCCGGCGTTCCGTTTCGTGGGACGCCCACTCCAGGCTGGCCAGGGCTCCGGCCAGCCCGCATTCGACCGCGAGGACCCCGTCCCGGCCGGTGAGGCACGCGTACTCGCCGGTGCCGCCGCCCTCGACGATCAGGACGTCGCCGTACTGGAGGGCCTGCAGGGCGATGGAGCGCAGCAGGGTGGTGGTGCCGCTGCCGGGCTGGCCCATGACCAGCAGGTTCGGCTCGGTGGAGCGGATGCCGGTGCGCCAGACGACCGGCGGGACGTCGCTCTGTTCCTCACCGTGGGTGAGGGGGAGCGTGCGGAGGACCTGGGTCGGGTCGGTGAAGCCCAGCACGGTCTCGCCGGGGGCGGTGACGAAGCGCTGGGCGGCGATGTCGGTGGGGAGCGGGGCGAGGACGCCGATCGTGAGCTGGTTGCCCTCCTCGTCCCACGCGAAGTGGTACTCCCGGCCGCGGCCGGACTTCGCGGTGAGCAGCTGCTCGATCCGCGCGCGGGACTCGGCCTCGCCGTCGGTGAAGTACGCCGGATAGCGGACGACCAGATGGGAGACCCGGCCCGCGCCGTCGAACTCGTAGGCGGGGAAGGCCTTCTCCCAGTCTCCGCCGTGGGCGAACAGGGGCGCCGGGTCCTCGGCGGCCGAGAAGTAGGGCACCAGCGCCTCGTAGAGGGACTGCAGGCGCTGGGTCTGGGACTCGTCGGGCCCTTCGGGCGCCGGAGGCGTGCGGTCCCGGCCCTGCCATGCCGCCGCCGCCATCAGGGTGATGGCGGCGAGCAGCGGGCCGTACGGGACCAGGGCCACGACCAGGATCACCGAGGCCACCAGGAAGAGCAGCGGCCCGCGCTTGTCCTTGGGGGTCTCGGCCCATCTGCGCCGGCCGGCGGATGCCAGCCGGCGCAGACCCTTGGTGATCGTGATCAGCGGATGGAGGACATCGGTGGCGCTGTCGGCCGCCGTCCGGGCCAGCTCCCGGCTCCGGGCGATCTGGGCGGTGCCGTTGCTCAGGATGCGGGGGAGGGGGCGCCGGGCCACTGCTGTCTCCTGAAGGTCCGTACGGGTGGTTGCGTCAGAACTTGATGCCGCCGAGGAGGCTCGCCAGGCTCTCGCCGCCGGCTTTGATGCTCGGCGCGATGGCCGTGCTGGCCATGTAGAAGCCGAAGAGCGCGGCCACAATGGCGTGGGAGGCCTTGAGTCCGTCCTTCTTGAAGAAGAGGAAGACGATGATGCCGAGAAGGACGACGCCTGACATGGACAGGATCATTTGAGCTCTCCTGGTTCGTGGGGACAGTCACCATGAGTTGTTCCAGGATCACAGGATGTATCCATACGATAAAAGGTGCAAGTGGGTGAATTTCGGCGAATTTCCCTCGGATGGTGGAGCGCGTTCGGGCCGTCTGAGCAGGGGTTTCACCTGTGTCGGGTCCAAGGGTGATCTTTGCCTCGGAGGGGGCCGGTCATGTGCCTGTGGAGCCAGTACGCTGGCGATTCACCCGTACTAGTGAGAGGCGGTCAGGCCGATGAGTGAAGCCCCCGACCCCGAGGTCGTGGAGCTCGCGACCAAGATCTTCGATCTGGCCCGCCAGGGCGGGACCGAGGCGCTGGTCGCCTACGTGGACGCGGGCGTCCCGGCCAACCTCACCAATGACCGCGGCGACTCCCTGGTGATGCTCGCCGCCTACCACGGGCACGCCGACGCCGTACGGGCCCTGCTGGCGCGCGGCGCCGAGGCCGACCGGATCAACGACCGGGGCCAGACGCCGCTCGCCGGAGCCGTCTTCAAGGGCGAGCAAGAGGTGATCGAGGTCCTGCTGGAGGCCGGCGCCGATCCGGCCGCGGGCACCCCGTCGGCGGTCGACACGGCCCGGATGTTCGCCAAGGCCGAGCTGCTGGAGCTGTTCGGCGCTCACTGACACGCGGCCCGTCGGCAGCGAAGACGGGCCTTCTGACCAGGTACGACAAGGAAAACGGGGGAAAACGGGGGAAGGCAGCACGGCGCCGCCCGAAATTTCGGTCGCGGCATCGAGAACTGCCGGGTCATCATGACGTCGTGATTTACGGACGCGATGGCTGGGCAGGTGTTGCCGCACCGCGCGGGCCGTAGTTGCGGCCCGCATGGGCCACCTACGAGAGGCAGAGGAAAATGGTCTACAGCAAGCAGGAAACGGCGGGCGCCCCGACGTGTTGTCACGCGGCCAGGTAGTGCACGTCCCCCGGTTGCGTCGACGCTTGATGTGAGGCTGTTTCCCATGTTCGATCCGGTCATAGCGCCCAGCGGTACGCTGCTCGGCCTGCTTCAGCGGGGCCGCGGCGACGGCACACTGCACGCGCTCACCGCACCCCGTGCCGAGGCACTCGCGGCACTGAACCACTGTGTGCTGCGCGACCCCCGCCACGACTGGCAGGTGGAGAACCGCTCCCTGTACTACGCCCGTCTGTACCTCGATCTGGGCGGCGACCTGGACGCCGTGGAGGCCCACCTCTTCGACACCGAGGACGTCCTCGACACCGAGGAGTCCCGTACGGGCCTCGCGCTCGCCGTCCTCGGGCACCTCGCCTCCTACGGCAGGCGCGACGCGCTCCTTCTGCTGCGCAGGTACGCGGCCTCCGGCAGCAACTGGGCCTGGGCGCTGGACGAGCTGGCGCTCAGGGACGACGACGCGGGCCTGCGCGCCCTCGCCGCTCCCGTGCTGGCGCGTTTCCCGGCCGACCCCGAGGGCGAGGCCGAACTGGCCACCGCCGTGCGGGACGCCTTCGAACCCCGGCCCTGGCGGCTGTGGGCCGAGGACCCACGCGAATCGATCGCCACGCGCGTGCGTGCCGCCCAGGAGGCCGGCTGCTTCGACCTCTGGCAACGCCAGATGCGACCTACCGGGCCCCGTCCGGGGTGGAGCGTGCAAGCGGTGTTCGAATGGGCCCAGCAGGGCGTCGAACGCGGAGCCGCGCTGCACGTCCCCGCCGCCCGCTGCCTCACCGCCGTCGCGGGTCCCGAGGACCGGCCCGAGATCGTCGAGGCCGCCAAGGACGGCGGCGAGGGCGCCCGCTGCACCGCACTGCGCTATCTCGCCGACAGCAACGATCCCGAAGCCCTCCCCCTCATCGAACGCGCGGTGGCCACCGGCCCGGCACCTGTCGTGGACGCCGCCGTGGACGCCTTCGAACGGATGCGGTCCGTCGCCGCCGTGGACCGCGCCCGCGGCTGGGCCCGCCGCCCCGACCCGCTCGGCGCCGCCGCAGGACGCATGCTCGCCTGCCGGGGCGGAGCCCAGGACAGCGACCTCGTCCTCGGCGCCCTCAGGGAGGCCGTCATGGGCGAAGGACCCGACGCCCCGACCCTGTGGACCCTCGTCGACGGCGCCGGACGGCTCGGCATCGCCTGCGCCGCCCCCGTCCTGCGCCATGTGTACCGCGAGACCGCCTCGTCCCATCTGCGCGGCCGGGCCGCCCGCGCCCTGGCCGCCACCGATCCCTCCTACCCCACCGGCTTCGCCGTCGAGTGCCTCTGGGACTGCGAGGAGACCACCCGCGAGATCGCCGCCCGGCACGCCGAGACCGCCGACGCCCGCGTCGTGGAGCAGCTCCGCAGGCTCGCCGCCGACCCGGCCGAGGAAGCGGAAGTCCAGACAGCCGTACGGAGCCGGATCGGGCCCGACGCCCCCGCAGTGTGAACGTGGGATGACCCGCGGGTCAGACGCGCATGGACGCCGTCTGACCTGCTCGGGTGTGCAGCGCAACGCTCACGGGACGTTCACCGTTCGCATAGATCCACGTTGACGCGGGCACGTCCAGCGCGGCGAGAACACGGGTATGCGTGTCGTCATCGTGACCGAATCCTTTCCCCCCGATGTGAACGGCGTGGCCCACTGCGCGCTCCAGACCGCCCGGCACCTCGTGGATCGCGGTCATCATCCGCTCGTCGTCGCGCCGGCCACCTCGGCCGGTCCCGGGCCCGACGCCGAGTCGCCGTGCCCCGTCATCCGTGTCCCCTCCCTACCGCTCCCGGGCTACCCCCAGGTCCGCGTCGCCCTCCCCAGCCGACGCGTCGCCGCGGCCATCACCGAACACCGCGCCGACATCGTGCACCTGGCCAGCCCCTTCATCCTCGGCGTCCGCGGCATGGCCGCCGCCGCGCGGCTCGGCATCCCCGCCGTCGCCGTCTACCAGACCGACCTCGCCGGATACGCCCGTACGTACGTCGGTGCGGGCGAGGCCACCGCCTGGCGGCGCATCCGCTCCGTCCACGCGGCCGCCGACCGCACCCTCGCGCCCTCCAGCGCGGCCCTGGGCGACCTGGAGGCACACGGCGTGCCCCGGGTCAGGCTCTGGCCGCGGGGCGTGGACACCGAGCGTTTCCGCCCCGAGTACCGGGACGAGGCGCTGCGCCGCGAACTCGCCCCGAACGGCGAACTGATCGTCGGCTACGTCGGCCGGCTCGCCCCCGAGAAGCAGATCGAACTCCTCGCCGGAACCTGCGGTCTGCCGGGCGTCCGTGTCGTGGTCGTCGGCGACGGGCCCAGCCGACCGCACCTCGACGAGGCACTTCCGGGCGCGGTCTTCCTCGGCCGGCGTACCGGAGACGAGCTCGCCCGTATCTTCGCCTCGTTGGACATATTCGTGCACACCGGACCTTTTGAGACCTTCTGTCAGACCGTCCAGGAAGCCATGGCCAGCGGCGTCCCCGTCGTCGCGCCCGCCGCCGGCGGCCCGCTGGACCTGGTCGCCCACGGGCGCACCGGGTTCCTCTTCCCGCCGCGCGACGAGGCCGCCGTGACGGACGCCGTGCGGACCCTGGCCACCGATCCCGCGCTGCGCGCCGAGTACGGCACCGCCGCGCGGGCCATGGTCGAGGGCCGCACCTGGGCGGCCGTCGGCGACCAGCTGATCGCGCACTACGGCGATGTCCTCGCCGCGCGCAAGGTGGTGGTGGCGGCATGAACACCGCCGCGCTGCGGATCGTCCGCCTCGCCAACTTCGTGGCCCCCTCCTCCGGGGGGCTGCGCACCGCCCTGCGCGAGCTGGGCAAGGGCTTCAAGGAGGCCGGGCACGATCCGGTCCTCATCGTGCCCGGCGAGCGCCACACCGACCGCGAGACCGAGCAGGGCAGGGTCATCACCCTGCCCGGGCCGCTCCTCCCCGGCACGGGCGGCTACCGCGTCCTCGCCGACAAGCGGCGCGTGGCCACCCTCCTGGAACAACTCGCCCCGGACCGCCTGGAGGTCTCCGACCGTACGACCCTGCGCTGGACCGGCAAATGGGCCAGGCGGGCCCGCGTCCCCGCCGTGATGGTGTCCCACGAGACCGCCGACGGAGTCCTGCGCACCTGGGGCCTGCCGGAGAACATGTCCCGGCGCACCGCCGACGCCCTCAACGTCCGTACGGCGCACACCTACGCGCGCGTGGTGTGCACCACGGAGTTCGCCGAGCGGGAGTTCGTCCGCATCGGCGCCCGCAACGTCGTACGGGCTCCGCTGGGCGTCGACCTGGTGGGGCGCAGTCCGGCGCTGCGGGACCCGGTGGTGCGCGCGGAGTACGCGCGCATGGACCAGGTTCTGCTGGTGACCTGCACCAGGCTCTCCGTGGAGAAGAAGCCCGGCACGGCGCTCGACGCCCTGGAGGCGCTGGTACGGCGCGGGCGGCGGGCGGTCCTCGTGGTCGCCGGGGACGGGCCGCTGCGGGCCCGGCTCGAACAGCGGGCGCGGGAGCGCGGGTTGCCGGTCGTCTTCCTCGGGCACGTCTCCGACCGGCGGCTGCTCGGCGCGCTCCAGGCCTCCGCCGACGTGTGCCTGGCACCCGGGCCCGCCGAGACCTTCGGGCTCGCCGCGCTGGAGGCCATGGCCTGCGGCACGCCCGTGGTGGCCAGCGCCTCGTCCGCACTCCCCGAGGTGATCGGCTCCGCCGGTGCCACGGCCGCGGACAACGGCAGGGCCTTCGCGGACGCCGTGGACATGCTCCTCGAACGCTCCGAGGTGGAGCGCCGCGAGATCGCACGCGCGCGTGCGGAGTGTTTCGGCTGGCACACGGCGGTCGACGCGTTCCTCGCGGCCCACGACGCGGATGTTCCGGTTCGGCGGTTCGTGCCCGGAGGCGTGGCATGAGAACGGTCCGTTTCGTCGCCCTCGGTGACTCGCTCACCGAGGGCGTGGGCGATCCCGTCGGCGAGGCGTGGCGCGGTTGGGCCGCGCTGCTCGCCGGCGGGCTGGCCGAACAGCCCGAGGGGTCCGTGGAGTTCACGAACCTGGCGGTGAGCGGGGCGCAGACGCGGGACGTGCTGGAACGGCAGACTCCGGCCGGGCTCGCCCTGAACCCGGACGTCGTGTCGGTCGTCATAGGCGTCAACGACACCCTGCGCTGCACCTTCGACATCCAGGCCGTGGCCGCCCGCCTCGACGAGGTCTACGCGGCCTTCACGGCGCAGGGCGCGACCCTCCTCACGGCCTGTCTGCCCGACCCGGGCGCGATGCTCGGCCTCCCGGGCGCGCTGGCCCGCCCGCTGGCCCGACGGCAGCGAGCCGTCAACACCGTGGTGCACGCGCTCTCGGAGCGGTACGGGGCCGTTCATCTGCACGCGGCGGAGGGAGAGTGGATCATGGGCCGCGAGATCTGGAGCGCGGACCGGCTGCACCCCAGTGAGCGGGGGCACCGCCAACTGGCGCTGCGTTTCCACGCGTTGCTCACCGAGGAGGGCGTGGCCTCGGGGGTCGCGCCGTCGCCCGAGCCCGAGTTCCCGGTGCCCACCAGGTCGGCCAGCCTGCTGTGGCTGGCGACCGCGGGCACCGGGTGGGTGGCCCGCCGCTGCACCGACCTGCTGCCGCAGCTCCTGAGGCTGGCCGCCGACGAGATGCGCCACCGCGCGCGGGGCACCAGCGCACGCCTCGACCTGAGCGCGTCCCACGCCGTGTCGATGGCGCTGGCCTCGCTGTCGGTGCAGCAGGAGCAGCCGGACGCCGCATAGGGCGTCCGGGGCCTCAGCGGCGGCGTACGGCCACGAAACGGACCGGGGTTCCGGGCGCCGCCTGAGCGGCCGCCGGGAGGTCCGAGGGGCGGACGACGGCGATCACCGGGTACCCGCCGGTGGTCGGGTGGTCGGCGAGGAACACCACCGGGCGGCCGTCCGGTGGCACCTGGACGGCACCGAGGACCATGCCCTCGCTGGGGAGTTCACCGGTAAGGGCCCGCTCCAGGGCGGGCCCCTCGGTGCGCAGCCCGATGCGGTTGCTCGCCGAGGACACCCGGTACACGCGGGACGTGAACGTGCCTACGGCCTCCGGTGTGAACCAGTCGTCGCGGGGGCCCAGGGTCACCCGCAGGACGAGTTCGACCGGGGGGCGCGGCTGCGGGGCGACGTCCACGCACGCGTAGGGGCTCATCGGGGAACCCAACGGCAGTATGGCGCCGTTCGTGAGCGGCGCCGGACCGAGCCCGGACAACAGGTCCGTGGAGCGGCTGCCGAGTACCGGCTCCACGCCGACGCCACCGGCGAAGGCGACGTAGGACCGCACTCCGGAGACGGCCGCCCCGATGTCCAGGAGCGCGCCGGCGCGCACATGCACGGGGGCGCCCCAGGCGACGGGCCGTCCGTCCACCGTGACCGGGCAGGGGGCGCCCCCGACGGCCACGAGGATCGTTGAACGAGGCCGTACGGCACAGCCGTTGAGGGTCGTCTCCAGGACGGCCGCCTCGGGTGGATTGCCGACCAGCCGGTTGACGAGCGCCGCGGCGGGCCCGTCGAGCGCCCCGGAGCGCGGCACCCCCAGGTGCGCGTGTCCGGGCCGTCCCAGGTCCTGCACCGTCGTCAGCGCCCCGGCCCGTACGACGGCGACCGCACGGTCCGTCATGCGTCCGCCACCGGGACGAAGCGCACGCGCGTGCCCGGCGACAGCAGCGCGGCCGGCTCGCGTGCGGTGTCCCACAGGACCGCGTCCGTCGTGCCGATCAGCTGCCAACCGCCGGGCGAGGCACGCGGGTACACGCCGGTGTACGGGCCCGCAAGGCCCACGGCACCGGCGTGGACGGCCGTGCGCGGGGTGGCCCGGCGCGGGACGTCGTAGCGGGCCGGGAGGCCGGTGAGGTAGCCGAAGCCGGGGGCGAACCCGCAGAAGGCGACGCGGAACTCGGTGGCCGCGTGGATGCGGGCCACCTCCCGCTCGGGGACGCCCCACAGCGCGGCGACGTCGGCGAGGTCCGGGCCGTCGTAGCGCACCGGGAGTTCGACCACCTCACGCGCGCGTGGGGGAGCGGGGGGTACCTCGGAGGTGGTGAGTTCGGAGGCCAGCCGGGCCGGGTCGTCGAGGCCGTCGAGGAGGACCGTGCGGGCGGCGGGGACGATCTCGCGGACGCTGAGCAGGCCCTCCGCGCGGCGGCGCAGCAGCTCCGCGTGGACGGCCTGGGCCTCCTCCCCGGAGGCGACCTCGACGAGCAGCGCGCTGTCGCCGACGGGCAGCGCCCTCATGCGAACGCCTCCACCCGGACACCCGACTCCAGGAGTCTCGCGCGGACCCGGCGGGCCAGGTCGACCGCGCCGGGCGTGTCCCCGTGCAGGCACAAGGAGCGGGCCCGTACCTCGATACGCGTCCCGGAGAGCGCGTCTACCGTCCCGGAGCGGGCCAGTCTCAGCGAGCGCTCCACGACGGCCTCGGGGTCGGTGACCACCGCGCCGTCCCGGCCGCGCGGTACGAGGGTGCCCTCGTCGGTGTACGCGCGGTCCGCGAACGCCTCCGTGACGGCCGGCAGCCCCGCCTTCGCGGCCAGGTCGAGTACGACCGAACCGGGCAGTCCGAGCACGGGCAGCGAGGCGTCGGCCAGGAGCACGCCCTCGATCACCGCGGCGGCCTGCTCCGGGTCGTGCACCACCCGGTTGTAGAGCGCGCCGTGCGGCTTGACGTACGACACGCGCGTGCCCGCCGCCCGGGCGAAGACCTCCAAAGCGCCGATCTGGTACGCCACTTCGGCCGCCAGCTCGGCGGACGGCACGTCCATCGCGCGCCGCCCGAACCCCGCCAGGTCCCGGTAGGACACCTGGGCGCCGACCCGTACCCCGCGCTCGGCCGCCAGCTCGCACACCCGCCGCATGGTGACCGGGTCCCCTGCGTGGAAGCCGCAGGCCACGTTGGCGCTGGTGACGACGGACAACAGCTGTTCGTCGTCGGTGAGATGCCAGCGGCCGAAGCCCTCGCCGAGGTCGGCGTTCAGATCGATCATCATCTCTCCTGGTCAGGCGACGCGGTACTGCTCGTCGCGGGCGTCGGTGACGAACATCTGGCCCGGCGCGTGCGTGATCGCGAACGGCGGGCGGGACGCCATCACCGCGGCCTGCGGGGTCACTCCGCAGGCCCAGAACACCGGGATGTCGTCCGGTGCCGCGTCCACCGGATCACCGAAGTCCGGCCAGCCGAGGTCCTCGATGCCGAGCCCTGAAGGATCGCCGCAGTGTACGGGGCTGCCGTGCACCGCCGGGAGCAGCGCGGTCTCCCGGATCGCCGTCGCCAGGTGCTCCGGGGGCACCGGGCGCATCGACACGACCATCGGGCCGTGCAGCCGCCCCGCAGGGCGGCACGGGCGGCTCGTCACGTACATCGGGACATTGCGGCCCTGCTCGATGTGCCGGATCGGGACGCCCGCCTCGCTCAGCGACCACTCGAAGGTGAAGCTGCAGCCGATCAGGAACGACACCAGGTCCTCGCGCCAGTACGCCCGCACGTCGGTCGGCTCGTCCGTCAACTCGCCGTCCCGCCACACCCGGTAGCGCGGTAGATCGGTGCGCAGATCCGCGCCGTCGGCCAGCACCGTCTCCCAGGAGCCGGCGTCCGTGACGTCGAGCACCGGACAGGGCTTCGGGTTGCGCTGGCAGAACAGCAGCATGTCGTAGGCCCAGTCGGCGGGCACCGAGATCAGGTTGACCTGGGTGTGGCCCGCCGCGACCCCGGCCGTGGGACCCGTCAGCCCGGCCCGGAACCGGGCCCGGGCGGAACGCGGGCTCCACGCGTGCGCGTGCTCGTCGACGAGGGTCAGGGGACGGTCCTCCGTGCGGTTCACGCCAGTTCCTTTCCGCGGGTCTCCGGCAGTCCCAGGAGCGCCAGCGCCGCGATGCCGTAACCGATGGCCCCGAAGACGAGCGCTCCGCCCACACCCCAACTGTCGGCCAGGAAGCCCACCAGGGTCGGGAAGACGGCGCCCACCGCGCGGCCCGTGTTGTACGTGAAGCCCTGTCCCGTGCCGCGCACCGCCGTCGGATACAGCTCGCTCAGGTACGAGCCGAAGCCGCTGAAGATCGCCGACATGCAGAACCCGAGCGGGAAACCGAGCACCAGGAGAAGGGTGTTGGCGCCGCTGGGAATGTGCGTGTACGCCAGGATGCAGACCGCCGAGAGCAGCGCGAAGAGCCAGATGTTGCGCTTGCGGCCCAGCACGTCGGTGAGATAGCCACCGGTCAGATAGCCCAGGAAGGCGCCGGAGATCAGGAAGGTCAGATAGCCGCCGGTGCCGACGACCGACAGGCCGCGCTCCGTCTTGAGGTACGTCGGCACCCAGGTGGCGAGGGTGTAGTAGCCGCCCTGGACGCCGGTGGAGAGCAGGCCCGCGAAGACCGTCGTGCGCAGCAGGCCCGGGGACTCGGCCGTGCCCGGCTTGAAGATCGCCGCGAACGACCCCTTCTGGGGGTTCTGCTCGCGGGCGGCCGTCGCCTCCGGGGCGTCGTGCACCCGGCGCCGCACCCAGAGCACCAGGAACGCGGGCAGTGCGCCGGTCCAGAACATCACCCGCCAGGCCAGGTCGTCGCCGAGGAACGAGAAGACCAGCGTGTAGACGACCGCCGCCAGCGCCCAGCCCACCGCCCAGGAACTCTGGACCGCGCCGAGCGTACGGCCGCGGTGCTTCGCGCTCGCGTACTCGGCGACCAGGATCGCGCCGACCGCCCACTCACCGCCGAAACCGAGCCCCTGGAGGGCGCGGAACACCAGCAGGGTCTCGTAGTTGGGCGCGAAGCCGCAGGCCACCGTGAAGACGGCGTAGGTGATCACCGTGATCATCAGGGCCTTGACGCGGCCGACCCGGTCGGCGAAGACGCCCGCCACGGCGCCGCCGACCGCCGAGACGACCAGCGTGACCGTGGTGAACAGGCCGGTCTGGCCGCTGTCCAGGCCGAAGTACGCGGCCAGCGCCACCATGCTCAGCGGCAGCGTGAAGTAGTCGTAGGAGTCCAGGGCGTAGCCGCCGAACGCGCCGGCGAAGGCGCGGCGGCCGTTCGGACCGAGCGCGCGCAGCCAGGCCAACGCGCCGTCGTCGGCGGTGAGTTCATCCGTGTCCGGATGTACGCCGGTGACCGGGGCCTGAGGTGGAGGGGTCGTGCTCATGGGCACCTCGCAGAGGGAGGACGGAGGGTGCTGGGACTGAGCCGTGCCGTGCGGAAGCCGTGGGCGCCGGGGTGAGCGGGTGGCGCCATGAGAAGCAAAGTAGAGGATCGTTGAACAATCCTTCAAGAGGCATGTTGTTTCGTTCTTGTATCTGCGGTTGAATTCCGGGCATGGCAGAGCAGCTGGCGGGACTGGCAGACGACCGCGCCCTCCTGGGCCGTACGAGCACCGCGGAACGCGTCTCGGACATCCTCAGGAGCCGCATCGCGGACGGCTATTTCCCGCCGGGCACCCGGCTCTCGGAGGACAGCATCGGCGGGGCGCTCGGTGTGTCGCGCAACACACTCCGCGAGGCGTTCCGGCTGCTCACCCATGAGCGGCTGCTCGTCCACGAGTTGAACCGGGGCGTCTTCGTCCGGGTCCTGAGCATCGAGGACGTCGAGGACATCTACCGCACCCGCCGCCTCGTCGAGTGCGCCGTCGTCCGCGGACTGGGCGAACCGCCGTACGCCCTCGAACAGCTCGCCGCGGCCGTGACGGAGGGGCAGGTGGCTTCCGTCGAAGATGACTGGAAAGGAGTGGGTACGGCCAACATCCACTTCCACAGGGAACTCGTCGCCCTCGCCGGCACCGCCCGCACCAACGAACTCATGCGCAGCGTCTTCGCCGAACTCCGGCTCGCCTTCCACCTCGTGGACGACCCGAAGGCGCTCCACGAGCCGTACCTCCAGCGCAACCGCCTGATCCTCCAGGCACTCCAGGCGAACGACCCCGCCGAGGCCGAGAAACTGCTCGCGGTCTACCTCGACGACTCGCTCGAACGGGTCGTCAACGCATACCGCAACCGGGTCGGCGAGGACGGCACGGCGGCCGACTGAGGACGGCACGGCGCTCGACCGACTCGCACACGCGGCTGGGGCGGTAGTCGCTTCTGCGTCGTTTGGGTCGTTGTCAGACCGAGGACCTAGTCTGTGCACCGTGACTTCGCCTGCATCGACGGACAGCGTTCCGCCCCAGTTCAGCGCGGGGCCGCGCCCCGCCCCGGGCCCGGCCGCCGACGAGGGACTGGCGCGGCGCCTGCGCGCGCTCGCCTGCACCGCGCCGCTGCACGACCTCGACGCACGCAAGGCGAATCTCGCGGGCGAGTACTCGGTCTACGGCATGGCCGAGGTGGCCCTCGCCGCCATCGACCTCGTCACCCTCAACATGGACTTCGACACCGGCGCGGACCACGACCAGATAGTGGCCAGGCTCATCCCGCGCATCGCCGCCCAGGCCCCGCAGCGCCCCGTCGTCGAGCACGAGCGCGTGGCCCGCTGGGTCCTGGAGAACCTGATCAACGTCGGCAGCGTCGACCGCGGCTTCCGCACGGTCTACGGCACGTTCGCCCAGGACGGCACGTATGTGCGCCGCGACTACGACTTCAAGCTGATCGAAGAGGTCCCCGGCTACGGGGGCAGCGTCTACCTCCGTACGACCGACGAGGCCGTCAATGTCCTCGTGGGGGCCCTCGACACCGACGTCACCAGTGCGCAGATCGCCGCCGAGGTGAAGCTGGAGGTGCTGATCAGCCGCGGCCGGCTCGCCGACGCGCAGCTCGCCGCGGAGCAGGCCCGGTACCGGACCGTGCAGTACTCGGAGACGCTCCGGCGCGCGCTGGACGCCACGCGGCGCAACGTCCGCGCGGTGGACTGGCTCAATACCGTGCCGGACATGATCGCCGAGGCCCTCGACCATGTCGCCGATCGGTATCGCCACGAGAACGCGATCCTGACCAATATCCGCAAGGCCCGTGACGAGTCCGAGGACGCCGAACAGAAGCGGCGGGCGGCCGAGTTGGTCGACATCGTCAAGGACTGCATCCGGCGGCACACGCAGCTTCAGTCGCGTCTTCTGGAGGCCGGGCCGCTGTTCCGTGCGGAGCAGGATCGGCAGGCCTTCGCCACACCGATGACGACCTCGGGGATCGATCTCTACGGGCATCTCGTCTCGCCCGTTCTGCCGTTGCCCCTGGAGCAGGCGATCCGGGTCACTGACGCGTTCTTCGCTCGCGGGACCGGGCTGCGCACGCCGGTGTCCGTTCGGGTGGGGGATCTGGTCGACATACTGCTCACACCGCCTGCCGAGCGGGAGCATCTTGGGGCGGAGATGCCTGAGCCGGATCTCATCGCCACGCCGGATGACAGTCGGTTCAGCGAGGAGCAGCTGGCTGCGGCCATGGAGTTGCTCGATCTGCCCGCGGATGCGCCTCGGCGGTTGTCGGGGTTGCTTGCGGATGCGCGGCGGCGGGATCCCGAACTTCCTTATCTGGTGGCTTTGTTGGCTGTGCATGCGGCCAGTCCGCCCGTTGGTACGGCTTATCGGCAGGGGGAGCCGAAGTTGTTGTTCGCCGTGGATGACGGGGTTGAGCTGGACGATCCGGAGTTCGGTGGGGCCGATCTGATTGTTGGGATGGCCCTTTTGGACGCCGTAGGGATGGCTGCGGGGCGGAGTGAGGCGTCGTGATGGGTCGGTCGTTGTTCGGGTGCGCGTCTGTTGTGGCTGGTCGCGCCGTTCCCCGCGCCCCTTTCGGGGCGCTTGGTCTCACCCTCGTTCTTAAGTTCAAGGAGTTGTCGTCGTGAGTGAGCACGTCGAATGGAGTGAGCCGGAGGTTGCCGCCGCGCCGGTGACTGCCGTCATTACGCCCGCCGACGCCGCCGACGCGGCTCGGCTCGTCGCGTTTGGGTTGCAGCCCAAACTGCAGCCCGCGCGGGATCAGGAGTACGCGGAGTTGCTCCGCCGATACCGGGAGGATCCGCCGTTTGCCCGGCTTGCCGATGCCGTGGCCGCCGGGCTTGGGCTGGTCGTGCTGGAGGTGTCCCCGCGCGCGGGGATGGCCGTGACCGCCGCCGAGGACTCGGTGTTCGCCGTGCGGATGGGGGACTACGCGCGTCGTACGGCTGCCGACTCCGGGGACCGGTTCCTCCATGGGCTCGCGCACCTTGCCGTCGCCGCCATGGCGTTTCCGCGGCCCGAGGATCTTGCCGACGACGGGTACATCGGGCGCGTCACGGTCAACGGGGTCGACGCCTTCGTACGGCAGGCCTGTCGGCGGCTGGAGGAGCGGGCCGACGAGCAGGGCATGAACACCGATCCGGCCACCGACGCGCCCGGTCTGGAGGCCGCCTGGCGGATCTGGGTCAGACGCAGCGCGACCGGAGCCACCAAGGACGCCCGGAGACTGGCCGGTTCGACCACCGGCATCGTCGGCAAGGCGGCCGCCTTCCTCACCGACTCCGGGTTCCTGCAGCGCACCGGCGACGACAACGGCGGGACCTACCGCACGACCGCCCGCTATCAGCTCCAGGTGCGTGACATGGCCGGAAGTGCCGCCATGGCCGAGCTGCTGGAGCTGGGCGTCGTCCCGGTCACCGACGGCACCGCCAGCCTGTTGCCCGCCGAGGACACCGAGGACCTGGAGCTGGTGGCCGACGCCGGGCTGCCGTTCCACTCCTGAGATCCCTCAGCTCCTGAGGTTCCTCAACTCCCCCCACCTGCCGAAGACTTACGACGAGAGTCCGCCATGTACGAGCTGTCCCGGGTCCGCCTCTACTCCATCGGGCCCGCCGGTGCGCGCTACGCCGACACCGTGCTTGACCTGCGAGGCGTGGGCCAGCCCGTGCCCGATCCCGCGCCCACCCAGGCGGAGTTCTTCGAGGACGAGCCCGTCGGCCCGCCGCGCCGCCCCGCGCCCGCCGGTGTGCTCTTCCTGGAGAACGGCGGCGGCAAGTCCGTCCTGCTCAAGCTGATCTTCTCCGTGATGCTGCCGGGACATCGCAACACCCTTGGCGGCGCGAGTTCCGGTGTGCTGCGCAAATTCCTCCTCGCGGACGACTGCGGCCACGTCGCCCTGGAGTGGCAGCACACGCTGACCGGAGAGTGCGTGGTGGTGGGCAAGGTCAGCGAGTGGCGGGGGCGTCAAGTCTCCAACGACCCGCGGAAGTTCGCCGAGGCCTGGTACTCGTTCCGGCCCGGGCCGGGGCTGAGCCTGGACAACCTCCCTGTCGCCGAGGCCACTTCCGTACGGCCGCCCGTCGAGGGTGCGTCCGGTGCCCAGGGGCGTCGGCGCACGATGAAGGGCTTCCGGGACGCCATCACCGAGGCGGGCAAGGCGTATCCGTACCTCGAAGTGCACTGGGAGGAGATCCACGACCGCTGGATCGAGCACCTCGGCGACCTGGGCCTCGACCCCGAACTCTTCCGCTACCAGCGGGAGATGAACGCCGACGAGGGCGAGGCCGCCGGTCTCTTCGCGGTCAAGAAGGACTCCGACTTCACCGACCTGCTGCTCCGCGCGGTCACCGACACCCGGGACACCGACGGGCTCGCCGACCTGGTCGGCGGCTTCGGCAACAAGCTGGGGCGGCGGGCCGAACTGATCGCCGAGCGGGACTTCACGGCAGGTTCCGTGGACCTGCTCGGCCGGATCGTCGAGGCCGCCGAGGCGCGGGCACGCGCGCGTGACATCCACGCCGGCGCCGAGCGCCGTACCCGTACCCTGGCGCGACGGCTGTCCGCGCGGGGCGCGCAGGAGCGGGTGCGGGCCGCCGACCTCGCCCAGCGGGTCACCGCCGCCGCGTACGCCGTCACGCACGCCGAGGGGGCGCGGGAGCGCAGCGCGCTGATCGCCGCCGAACTGGCTTACCGGCACGCCTCGTTGGCGCTCGCCACGATGGAGAAGTCCGCCGCCGCGCAGAAGCGCGAACTGGCCGACGCCCGCACGCTGCACGCCGCCTGGCAGGCCGCCGAGGCGGTGCTACGGCACCGGGCCGCCGCCGACCGCTCCGCGCGCGTGGCCGTCGCGATCCGCGAGGCCGAACGGGACGCCGCACCGGCGCTCGCCGCCCGCGCCAAGGCCGCCGTCGATCTCGTACGGGCCCTGCACTCGGCCGCCGAGAGCGCCGAGAACCTCGCCAACGAGGGCGAGGAGCGTTCCGCCGCGCTCCAGGAGGTCGGCGAGACCTCGCACCGGGACGCGACCTCCGCCGCCACCGAGGCGCAGCGCGCCCGCAGCGAGGTCGGGCATCTGCGCCAGCGCCTGTCCGAGGTCGAGCAGGAGACCGCCGAGGCGGTGCGCGCCGGCTGGCTCGACGACAGCGCCCCGGACGCCGACCCGGCCCGCGCGGCCCTCGCCGCGAGCGATGCCGAGAAGACCGCCGTGGCCTCCTGGGACACCGCACGCGAGGCATCCCGCCGCGCCTCCGAGCATGCGCGTGAGGCTGCTTCCGCCGAGTCCCGCGCGGAGTTGACGGCGGCACGCGCGTCAGATGCCGCCACCGCCGCCGAGCGGACTTATGACGCCGAGCGGCGCCTCGCCGAGGGACTGGCGGGGGAGGAGCGGCTTGCGGAGCTGCTCAGCTTGCCTGGTGCGGGTGGTGCCGCAGGCGGTAGCGGTAGCGGTGGTGTGCCCGTGCCGCGTGGTGCGGGCGGTGAGCGCGCGGGCGACGGGGCTGCGACGGGACAGGGTGACGCCACAGCCGTAGGCAGCGCCAGCCAGGGCGCTGACGGCGTCGCGGGCACGCGCTCGGGTTCCGCCGGTCACGGTGACGGTGCCGAGTCGGACGCACGCACCGGTGCTTCGGCCAACGGCCTTGCCGCAAGCGGCCGTTCCGCCGCCAATGTCTCCTCGGTGGCCCGCACCGGTACCGCCAAGCCCGCCCGCCCCCTCGCCGAAGGCCCCCTCACCCCCGAGGAACTCGACCGCTTCGCCGACGAGTTGCGGGAGCTGCTCGACGACGGGGTCTCCTCCGCCGAGCGGCACCTCTTCGACCTGCGTACCGCCGCCGCCGACGACTCCCGGATTCTCGGGGCGCTCGGTGACGGCGGGCTGCTGCCTCCCGGCCCGGACGTGCTGGCCACCGTGGAGTACCTCGGTGAGCACGGCATTCCCGCGCTGCCCGGCTGGCGTTATCTCGCCCAGGCCGTCGACCCCACCGACCACGCGCGCGTGCTCGCCGCCCGGCCCGAGCTGGTCGACGGCGTGATCATCACCGACCCGGACACGCATGCGCGTGCCCGTGAGGCCCTCAACGACGCGGCCCTGCTGCCCCGGTCCGCCGTGGCCGTCGGCACGGCCGCCGCGCTCCTCGCCCCCACTCCGGCGCCCGACGCGCAGACCAGCGACGTCTTCCTCGTACCGCCGAACCCGGCCATGCACGACGAGCACGCCGCCGACGAGGAGCGGCAGGCGCTGCGCGCGCGGGCGGGGCAGCGGGACGAGGAGATCCGTACGCTCGCCGCGCGGCTGGGCAAGGACCGGGAGCTGGCGGCGCGGCTCGCGTCCTGGCGCACCGGCTGTCCGAGCGGGCGGCTGGTCGAGCTGGCGCAGGCCGCGCGGGACACGCGCGCGTTCGCCGAGGAGGCCGAGGCCGAGCTCGCCGAGGCGCGGAGTGTGCGGGCCGAGGCCGACGAGACCGCCGCGGAGGCTGCCCAGGTGCGTGACGAGCGGCAGGACGCCGCGCAGAAGGCCCGGCGCGCCGCCGACGCGCTCGCCGGACTCGCCTTCCGGTTGCGGGAACGCGCCGGCTGGCAGGTCAAACTGCGTGAACTCGCCGACGAGGCAGCCGAGTCGGAGGCCCGCGCCCAGTCCTGCCTGGAGCGCGCCCGCGCCGCCGACGAGGACCGCCGCGCCGCCCAGCGCGCCGCCGACGACGCCCGCCGTACGGCCCGTGCGCTGCGCGCCGAGCGCTCCGAGATCGCGGGCGCCCCCGACGACGTACCGGAAGACGACCCGGACGCCCCCAAGCCCGCGCTGGCCGCCCTCCGGGAGGCCTATCGGGCCGCTTCGCAGCTCTACGAGAAGGTCGGCGTCGGCGCCGATCTGCGGGCCGAGCAGGCGCGGGCGGAGAGCGACGAGAGCGCGGCGATCGCGGAGTTGGACCGGCTCAGCAACAAGGTCCGCACGCGCGCGGCGCAGTTGCTGGAGTCGCCCGACGGCTCCGACGGGCCGTCCCGGCAGGCCGCCGCAGCCCGTGCCGAAGAGCTGGTGCAGCTGCTGGAGACCCGAGTGTCGACCGCGAGCGAACAGCTCGGGCGGCTGCGCGGCGAGGCCGAGCGGCACGCGCCCGAGGACGGCGAGGCGCACACCGAGCTGGCCGAGGAACTCGTCCCGCGCGACGCCGAGCACGCCCAGGCCCTGCTGCGCACGGCGACGGCCGAACTCGGCTCCCGCACCGACGCGTTGGGCCAGGCCCGCGAGGCGCACGCCGAACTCCTCGACGCCCACCGCGCCGCAGAGGACGGGGCCGGCGGTTTCGACGAGACCGCCGCGATGCTCCGGGACCTGATGCGCGAGCACTCCTCGGACGAGGAGCAGGAGGAGCCCGAGCCGTACCCGGGCAGCGTGGAGGAGGCCCGGCACTCCGCCGCCGAGGCCCGCCGCTCGCTGCGCGGCTGCGCCACCGACCTGTCCGCCGCTGAGGCCGCCGTACGGGAGGCGAGCGATGTGCTGGTGCGGCACGCCAACTCCACGCGCTACGAGCAGGTACGGACCCCCGCGCGGCAGCAGATCCGCGAGCTGCCCGCGTCCGCGCTGCCCGAGCACGCGCAGAAATGGGCCGACGCCTTCGCGCCCCGACTCCGGGTCCTCACCGACGAGTTGGCGCAGCTGGAGCGCAACCGGGACTCGATCGTGGACCGGCTCCGCGGGCTCGTCGAGTCGGCGCTGGCGACCCTGCGGTCCGCGCAGCGGCTGTCCCGGCTGCCCGAGGGGCTCGGCGAGTGGTCCGGGCAGGAGTTCCTGCGGATCCGCTTCGAGGAGCCCGACCAGGCCACGCTCACCGAGCGGCTCGGTGTGGTCGTCGACGAGGCGACCCAGGCCGCCGTGAAGAAGAACTCCGACATGCGGCGCGACGGAATGTCCCTGCTGCTGCGGGGAGTTGGCGCGGCCCTTGAGCCCAAGGGTGTCGCCGTCGAGATCCTCAAGCCGGACGCCGTCCTGCGTGCCGAGCGTGTGCCGGTCGGGCAGATGGGCGACGTGTTCTCCGGCGGTCAGCTGCTCACCGCGGCCATCGCCCTGTACTGCACGATGGCCGCGCTGCGCTCCAACGACCGGGGCCGTGACAAGCGCCGGCACGCCGGCACGCTCTTCCTCGACAACCCCATCGGGCGGGCCAACGCGACCTACCTGCTGGAGCTGCAGCGCGCCGTGTCCGACGCGCTCGGTGTCCAACTCCTGTACACCACCGGCCTGTTCGACACCACGGCACTGGCCGAGTTCCCGCTGGTCATCCGGCTGCGCAACGACGCCGACCTCAGGGCGGGCCTGAAGTACATCAGCGTGGAGGAGCACCTCCGGCCGGGCCTGCCGCAGCAGGCCCCCGCCGGAGAGGGTGAGTCGGTGCACAGCGAGATCACGGCGACCCGGATGTTCAAGCGTCCGGCGCCGACCGCTCCGTAGCGAACTGCCCGCAGGCGAGCCTCAGGAGTGTGACAGCTGCCCGGCGCCGCTCTTGCGGGCTATCCGCTCCTGGGCACGCTCGCTGGACCGCGCCTGACGCTGGGCCCGACGCCGCTCGCGGCGGAGGGCCCTCGCCGTGCTGCTGGGCTCCGAGACCACGCCGTTGCGCTGGTTCCACATCTGACGGGTCACCCATACGTCCAGGGCGCCCCAGGTGGCCACCACCGTGCTCACCACGCTGCTGATCACCATCGGGAACGCCAGCCAGGACCCGGCCATCGTGCACAGGAAGGCCACCGTCGCCTGGATCAGCGTCACCGCGATGATGATCACCGCCCGCACGGCCGCCGCACGCACCGGATCGGGCAGCCGGCGCCGACGCGCGGGCTCCTCGATCCACAACGGCCGGTAGTACTCCTGCTGTTGCGCTGCCGCGCGAGCCGAACGCGGCTCGTCGAATTCCGCTGCCGCGGGCTCGCCCGAGCCCCGCTGGGACTCGCCGCCGCCCGTCGTCGTACCACCGTCTGCCGCGATGTCGCGATCCGGTGCCTCACGGCGCCGCTGCGCCGTCGACCGCGCCGCCACGCCGTCCTCAAGCGCCTCTTGCCGCTCCGCCGTGCCCATCAACGTGTCCTCCCCACCGCCGGTACACCACTCGCCCCGGAATCCGAAGACTCCGACTCCCCAGTGGGTGCCCGGCTTGCGCTGTTTTACGCCGCACGGTTGCGGATGCGGCTCGTGTGGCCGGTTCCGCCCCCATGTCCCGTAGAGAAAGACGAACAACATGCCACGAAGATTCCCGACGGACGAAAAATTCCGGCCAACTGGCCAAGTGGACCGATGGGGTGGGGTGTGGCGATCCCGGGGATATCGGGGCGGCAATCTCCCGCAATGACCCGACAACTCCCCATGTCCGGTCGCTGCTGCGGAAGTTCACGCTCCGGACAGCTCTTCGAGTTACCTCTGTGTCAGTAGTAGGCTCGCGCCGTTTGTTGACGTACATGTGTACCCCCGGCCGGCGGGGGTCCAGCTGGGGGAGGCCATGCGCTTTCGCGGGAAGTCCATCCGCCGGAAGATCGTGGCGCTCCTTCTCGTGCCGCTGGTGTCACTGACCGCGATCTGGGCGTTCGCCACGGTCCTCACCGGCCGGGCGGCCGGGGACCTGTTCAACGTGTCGTCGGTCGTCGAGAAGATCGGCTATCCCACCGAGGACACGGTCCGGGTCATCCAGCAGGAACGCCGGCAGTCGCTCGTCTATCTCGCCGACCCGCGCGCCGCCGACGGGCTCACCGATCTCAGGCGCAGCCGCGCCGCGACCGACGAGGCCGTCGCCAAGATCCGCAAGAACGCCGACAACCCGGACGTGCGCGACGCGATGGGGCAGGCCACCGACAGCCGTGTCGCCGCGGTCCTCGACGCGTTCGACGGGCTCCAGTCCCTGCGGCGCAGCGTCGAGGACGGCACCGTCAACCGTGGCCAGGCCCTCGGGCTCTACAACCACCTGGTCGACCCGTGCTACGTGCTGCTGTCCAACCTCCATGTCGTCGACAACGTCGAGATGGACAAGCAGTACCGCGCCCTCGTGAACCTCGCCCGCGCGCGGGAGTTCCTCTCCCGTGAGGACGCCCTGCTGGGCTCCTCCCTGGTCGTCGGCAAGCTCACCCGGGACGAGACCCGCGACGTCTCCGACCTGGTCGCCCAGCGCACCCTGATGTACGACGTCAACCTGCCGCTGCTGCCCTCCTCCGAGCGCGGACACTTCGAACGCTTCTGGAAGAACGCGGCCAGCGCCCCGCTGCGCGTGGCCGAACAGGCCGCCGCCTCCACCACGTCCGGCACGCCCCGCAACGTCACCGCGCAGACCTGGAACACCGCGGCCGGCGCGGTGCTGGCCAAGCTCGGGACCCTCGACGACCAGGCCAACGACCGCTACCAGGACCGTGTCCGCCCGGTCGCGATGAGGGTCATCCTCAAGGCGGCCGTCGCCGGCGTCCTGGGGCTGATCGCCCTCCTGTTCTCGCTCTTCCTGTCGGTGCGGATCGGCCGCGGCCTCATCCGCGACCTGCGCCAACTGCGCCTGGACGCCCACGAGGCCTCCGGTGTCCGGCTGCCCAGCGTGATGCGCCGCCTGTCCGTCGGCGAAGTGGTCGACGTGGAGACCGAGGTCCCGCGCCTGGAGTACGACAGGAACGAGATCGGTGACGTCGGCCAGGCCCTGAACACCCTGCAGCGCGCGGCAGTCGAAGCCGCCGTCAAGCAGGCCGAACTGCGGTCCGGTGTCTCCGAGGTGTTCGTCAACCTCGCCCGGCGCAGCCAGGTCCTGCTGCACAAGCAGCTCACCCTGCTCGACACGATGGAGCGCAGGACCGAGGACACCGACGAACTCGCCGACCTGTTCCGCCTCGACCACTTGACGACCCGCATGCGCCGCCACGCCGAGGGCCTGGTGATCCTCTCCGGGGCCGCCCCGTCCCGGCAGTGGCGCAAGCCGGTCCAGCTCATGGACATCGTCCGCGCGGCCGTCGCCGAGGTCGAGGACTATGAGCGCATCGAGGTCCGTAGGCTGCCGCGCATAGCCGTCACCGGCCCCGCCGTGGCGGACCTCACGCACCTGGTGGCCGAACTCCTGGAGAACGCCACGGTGTTCTCCCCGCCGCACACAGCCGTCCAGGTCCTGGGGGAGCGGGTCGCCAACGGCTTCACCCTGGAGATCAACGACCGCGGCCTCGGCATGGCGGCCGAGGCACTCCTGGACGCCAACCTCCGGCTCGCCGAGACACCGGAGTTCGAACTCTCCGACACCGACCGCCTCGGCCTGTTCGTCGTCAGCCGGCTCGCGCAGCGGCAGAACGTCCGCGTCTCGCTCCAGCCCTCCCCGTACGGCGGCACCACCGCCGTCGTGTTCATCCCCGACGCCCTGCTGAGCGACGAGGTTCCGGACACCAACGGCATCGGCTTCCGCCTCGACCGGCCCCGGCCCACGAAGGAGGCCGAGTTGGAGGAGAGCCGCCGCTCCGCGCTCTCCCAGGTGCCCGTGAAGCTGCCCGGCCTGCCGCCCGCCCTCTTGGACGGACCGGTCGAACTGGAAGCCCCTGTCGACCTGGACGCCCTCGAAGGCTTCCCGAACGGGCTCGACGACGAGGACGGCGAGCGCGGTGGGATCTTCCGCCCCCGCCGCGCCTCCACCCACCGGGACGACCTCGCCCCCGTCCGCCCCGTGGATCAGCATCAGCAGGTCTCCGAGGCCGACACGGACGGCCACCGCAGCGAGCCGCTTCCGCTGCCCCGACGCCGTACGCCCAAGCTGGTCAGTTCCCATGGACGTCCGGTCGTCGAGCAGCGCTCCCGACGCGAAATGGGAGACTCCGTAGAGGCCGATTTCGACGGCCCCGCCACGGCCCCGAGCCTGGGCGGACCGGAAACGGACGGCCCCGCACCGCTCCCGGCCCGGCGTCGCGGTGACACGCCGCTACGGCGCCGTACCGACGTGCCCGGTGGTCGCGCCGAATCCGCGCAGCCCCCCGCTTCCCCGGGGCGCGGCCTCGGTGAGCCGCCCGAGACCCCCGCCCTCCCCAGGCGCACCCGGCGTGCCGAACTCGCGGCCGGCGTACCGGACTCCGACACACCGCCGAGTACCGGAGCGTTGCCCAGACGCGTACGTCAGGCCAATCTGGCCCCGCAGCTGAAACAGGACCCCGATCGGCGCGCCGCGAGCCCTGCGGAGGTCGCCGAGCGCGACGCCGACGAGGTGCGCAGCCGTATGGCCTCGCTCCAGCGCGGCTGGCAGCGCGGCCGCGAGGAGAACGCCGAGGGCGACGACGCCCGAGGCGGCACAGCACAAGGAACTAAGGGGGACGGTCGATGACCGCACCGAAGGCGACCGGCCACAGCACCGACCAGCGCGGGCTGAACTGGCTCCTCGACGACCTCGTCGAGCGCGTCGCCAGCATCCGCAAGGCCATCGTGCTTTCCAGCGACGGCCTCGCCACCGGCGTGTCCCAGGACCTGACCCGCGAGGACAGCGAGCACCTGGCCGCCGTGGCCTCCGGCTTCCACAGCCTCGCCAAGGGCGTCGGCCGCCACTTCGAGGCGGGCAGCGTGCGGCAGACGGTCGTCGAACTCGACGAGGCCTTCCTGTTCGTGACGGCCGCCGGCGACGGCAGCTGCCTCGCCGTCCTCGCGGACGCCGACTCGGACGTCGGACAGGTCGCCTACGAGATGACACTGCTCGTGAAGCGGGTCGGTGTGCATCTGGGGGCCGCTCCGCGCACCGACCTGTCCTCCGGCGGGTAGTGGAGTGACATGAGCGGAGACGGTCAGGGAAGAAGCCACTGGTTCGACGACGAGGCCGGACCGGTCGTCAGGCCGTACGCGATGACGCGCGGCCGCACCACCAGTGCGGCCCAGCACCGCCTCGACCTCATCGCGGTGGTGATCGCGGAGTCCCACGAGGACGACTCGGAAGCGGACCAGACGCTGTCCCCGGAGCACGTGGACATCGTCGGTCTCTGCCGTGACGCCCCGCAGTCGGTCGCCGAACTCGCCGCCGAACTCGACCTGCCCATCGGGGTGATACGGGTCCTCATCGGCGATCTCGTGGACGGCGAACTCGTCCATGTGTCACGTCCCGTACCCCCTGCCGAACTGGTGGACGAGAGTATTCTGCGCGACGTGATCTCCGGCCTCCGGGCCCTGTGAGCGGCGCGAGCCACCACCCCCTACCCCCATCATCAAGCAGGAGAAAAGACCGATGATCTTCGGGCGTTCTGAGCGAGGCAAGCCTCCGGTCGAGCCCGTCACGCTCAAGATCCTGGTGGCCGGCGGCTTCGGCGTGGGCAAGACCACCCTCGTCGGCGCGGTCAGCGAGATCAGGCCGCTGCGCACGGAGGAACTGCTCACCGAGGCAGGGCGTCCGGTCGACGACACCAGCGGGGTGGAGGGCAAGCACACCACCACCGTGGCCATGGACTTCGGCCGCATCACGCTGCGCGAGGACCTGGTGCTGTACCTCTTCGGTACGCCGGGCCAGGAGCGGTTCTGGTTCATGTGGGACGAGCTCTCCGAGGGCTCCCTGGGCGCCGTCGTGCTCGCCGACACCCGCCGCCTGGAGGACTGCTTCGCCGCCCTCGACTACTTCGAGCGGCGCTCCATACCCTTCGTCGTCGGCGTCAACTGCTTCGAGGGCGCGGACCGTTACCCCGTGGACGCCGTGCGCCAGGCACTCGACCTCGACGAGGACGTACCGCTCATGCTCTGCGACGCACGCGACCGAGCGTCGGTCAAGGAGGTCCTCATCGAGGTCGTCCAGCACGCGATGGCCTACGGCGCGAAGCGCCGCCAGAGCGTCACCAGCTGAGGTACGGGCGTGGCCCGTACCCTCGCCGACCGGGGTACGGGCCGCCGCTCGCGGAACGGCACGCACGCGCGTGTGCCGCGTGAACGGTCCACGCGCGTGTGCCTAGTTGTCGCCGTCCTCCTGCCAGCCGAAGCTCTTCTCCACGGCCTTGCGCCAGTTGTGGTACTCGCGGTCCCGCACCGACGACTCCATGGACGGCGTCCACTCGACGTCCTTCTGCCAGTGCGACTTCAGCTCGTCCAGGTCGTTCCACACCCCGGTGGCGAGTCCGGCCGCGCAGGCGGCGCCCAGACAGGTCGTCTCGGAGACCTTGGGCCGGATCACCGGCACTCCGAGGACATCCGCCTGATGCTGCATCAGCAGGTTGTTCTTGGTCATGCCGCCGTCCACCTTCAGGGTGGTGATCTGCACCCCGGAGTCCTGGAACATGGCGTCCACGACCTCACGCGTCTGCCAGCTCGTAGCCTCCAGCACCGCGCGCGCGAGATGCGCCTTCGTGACGTACCGGGTGAGCCCGGTGACGACTCCGCGCGCGTCGGAGCGCCAGTAGGGGGCGAACAGGCCGGAGAACGCGGGCACGATGTACGCGCCGCCGTTGTCGTCCACGCTCGCGGCGAGGGTTTCGATCTCGTCGGCGCTGCGGATGATGCCGAGCTGGTCGCGGAACCACTGAACGAGCGCGCCCGTTATGGCGATTGAACCCTCCAGGCAGTAGACCGGTGCCTCCCCGCCGATCTTGTAGCCCATCGTCGTGAGGAGCCCGTTCTTCGAAGGCACCGGCCGGTTCCCGGTGTTGAGCAGCAGGAAGCTGCCCGTGCCGTAGGTGTTCTTCGCGGTGCCCACGTCGTAGCAGGCCTGCCCGAACACGGCGGCCTGCTGGTCGCCCAGGGCCGACGCGACGGGCACGCCCGCGAGTTGGCCGACCGCGGTGCCGTAGACCTCGGCGGAGGACTTGATCTCGGGGAGGACCGCCTCGGGGACGTTCATCGCGGCGAGGATGGACGGATCCCACTGCAGGGTCTCCAGGTTCATCAGCATGGTGCGCCCGGCGTTGGTCACGTCGGTGACGTGCTTGCCGCCGTCGGTGCCGCCGGTGAGGTTCCAGATCAGCCAGGAGTCGATCGTGCCGAAGGCGATCTCGCCGCGTTCGGCGCGGTCCCGGAGGCCGGGCACGTTGTCGAGCAGCCAGGCCGCCTTGGGGCCGGAGAAGTAGCTCGCGAGCGGCAGCCCGGTCTGCTCGCGGAAGCGGTCCGGCCCGTCCGAGCCGCCCAGTTGCTTGCACAGGGCCGCGGTGCGGGTGTCCTGCCACACGATGGCGTTGTGCACGGGTTTGCCGGTGGCGCGGTCCCAAAGGACCGTCGTCTCACGCTGGTTGGTGATGCCGAGCGCGCTGAGCTGGTCGGCGCGCAGTCCCGCCTTGGCGATGGCCCCGGCGACCACCGCCTGCACCTTGGACCAGATCTCGGTGGCGTCGTGCTCCACCCAGCCCGGCTTGGGGAAGATCTGGCGGTGCTCGCGCTGGTCGACGGCGACGATCGCGCCGTCCTGGTTGAAGACGATGCAGCGGCTGGAGGTGGTGCCCTGGTCGATTGCGGCGACGAACCTGTCCGTCATGACGACCCCTTTGTCGTGTCCTACGGATCCTTCGGAGGACTGCTCCCGTCCTTCGGAGGGCTGCTCTCGGAAGACTGTTGTCAGAAGGCTGCGTTGAAGATGACTCCGGCGAGCGCCCCGCCGATCAGCGGTCCCACCACCGGGATCCACGCGTAACTCCAGTCCGAGGTGCCCTTGTTCGGGATCGGGAGCAGCGCGTGGACGATGCGCGGGCCCAGGTCACGGGCCGGGTTGATGGCGTACCCGGTGGGACCGCCGAGGGACAGACCGATGCCGACCACCAGGAAGGACACGACCAGCACCGCCGTGCCGGACGTACCGAGTCCCTTGGTGAGCCCGAAGGCCAGGATCGGCAGGACCAGCGCGATCGTCGCGATGATCTCCGTCATCAGGTTCGCCACGACATTGCGGATCGTGGGCGTGGTGGAGAAGATCCCGAGCGTGGGCTGGGCCATCTCCTCCTCGGCGTTGGCCTGGAACTGCGCGTAGTAGACGAGCCAGCACAGCACCGCGCCGAGCATGGCGCCGACCATCTGCCCCGCGATGTAGAGCGGGACCTTGTCCCACTTCCCGGTGTCGATGGCGATGCCGATCGTGACGGCCGGATTGAGCTGCCCGCCGGACAGCGGTGCGGCGGTGTACGCCCCGGCCATCACGCCGAAGCCCCAGCCGAACGCGATGACGATCCAACCGGAGTTCTGTGCCTTGGAGTAGTTCAGTACGACGGCGGCGACCACGCCGGCGCCGAAGAGGATCAGTATCGCGGTGCCGATGACCTCACCGAGGAATATGTCTCCATTGCTCATGGCGGCTCCTAGGCCCTCGCCCGGGACGGTCGGCCCCGGTCCTCCGTGCAGGGTGCGGTTCCCTTGGCGACTTCAGCCGAAGGCAGGGAGGGTCCCGAGCCCCGCCCGGCGTCCGTGACGAGCGTGCCGTCGCAGCCGAATCGCCCGTGGGAGTGGGCCTGAGCGCAGGCGGAGCCCGCGCGGCGCAGTGCCTGGTACGCCGAGAATGTACGGCGATGTCGACCGACACCGGGAAGTGTTCACCGGCGCCTGTGGAGCGTCAAGGTCGCGGACGGCAACGGTGACACCCGCCCTGACGGCCCCTGGGGCCCCGCAGGAGGCCGTCGGGCCGCGCTCAGCGCCCGGGGGACTCCGCAGCCGTGCGGGGGGCCTGTGCGGGCGTCGCATGCGATCCGCGGAGGATCTCGTAGTCGCCCCGCTCCGCCCGGCCCAGCACCCAACTCGTGCCGTCCAGCGTCTTCGCGGCCTTCTTCAGCGGCGCCAGACACGCGGCCGCCTGCCGGTGGTCGGTCACACTGCCCGGCACGCACAGGACGGTGGCCAGGGACAGCGTCACGGCCCTGCCGCCCGCCTCCCAGGGCACGTCGAGCACGGCGGCGGTCAGCGGATGCAGCCCCTCCGGATCGGTGAGCACCAGGAAGTCGTCCCCGCCGATGTGGCCCACGCGCGTGTGCCCGGTCGCCACCGGCTGCAGCGCCCGCCCCACCGAGCGGATCAGCTCGTCGCCCGCCGCGAAACCGGCCCCGTCGTTGACCTGCTTGAAGTGGTCGACATCCAGCCAACTCAGCGCGAACGTCCGCCCGTCCGAGATCCGCCGGTCCACCTCCCCGGTGATCGCGTCCGAACCGGGCAGCCTGGTCAGCGGGTTGAGCCCCGCGGCCTCCTCGACCCGCGTCTCCGCCAACGTCCGCACCAGATCGGCGAGTCGTACGACGCCGACGCATCGCCCGTAGCGGTCGACCACCGCCACGTCGTCCGATGTACGGTCCGCGTCGCCGACCGCGACCACGTCCAGGACCTCCCAGGCGGTCGCGTCGACGCCGACCGTCCGCGGCACGTCGCCGAGTTTGGCCGCGGGCCGGTCGGCGTACAGGGCGTGGCCGTAGCGCCCCGACATCGACAGCAGGAAGCGCGACCGGTGCACCGAGCGGACCGGCACCCCGTCCCGGTCCACGAGGACCACCCCGGAGACGTCCGGCGAGCCGGTCAGCAGCGCCCGCACCTGACCGGCGGACGCGGTGTCGGGCAGCAGCGCGGCCGGCCGTACGAACTCCCGCACCCAGGGCCCCGACGGCGGTGTCGTCGCGAGACCGGGGGCGCGGGGCGGAACGTATACGTCCGCCGCGGGGATCCGCGTCGGCGGCGCGAACAGCTCGCCCTGCGCCAACTGGGCCCCGGCCGACCGCGCGGTCGCGCACTGCGTCTCGGTCTCGACGCCCTCCACGGACAGCAGGGCGCCCAACTGTTCGCACAGGGTCCGCATCGCCCGTACCGCGGCCGGCCGCTCCAGCAGCGACGCGTCGAGCTTCACCAGGTCGGGCGCGAGGTCCGTGAGCAGCCGCAGGGGTACGTCACCGTCGCCGACGCCGTCCGCGCAGATCCGGAACCCCTGGCCGCGCAGCTCGGACACCGCCTCCAGGAGCGCCCGTTGGGGCACGTGCGTGTACGGCGGGACGATGTCGATCGTGACTTCCCACGGGAGCCGCCCCGCCTCGCGCACCGCGCTGTGCAGCGGGGTGAGCCCGCCGAGGTCGGCGAGGGTGCCGGCGAACACGTTGATGTGCAGCGGCAGCAGCGTCTCCTTGCGCGCGGCGGCGCGGACCGCCAACACGGCCAGCCTGCCGTCGAGTTCGGGGTCGCGGCGGGCCTCCGCCAAGATGTCCCCGGTCTCCGGGCGGACGAGGACCTCCAGCCCCGCGACCCCACCGGTGGTCAGATTGACCACCGGCTGGAAGGCGAAGCGGAGAGTGTCCGTCGAGGAGCGCACGGCAGCATGATGACGCCACCGGCGTACGCCGAGGCCCAGTTCATAAGACGTTCACGCAGCCTTGCGGGCTGATCACACCGTGTGCGCGGCGCGCCGTCGGTCACCGCACGGCGAGCACCGCCGACCCGTGCCCGAACAGCCCCTGGTTCGCGGTGAGCCCCACCCGCGCGCCCGCGACCTGCCGGTCACCCGCGTCGCCTCTCAACTGCCAGGTCAACTCGCAGACCTGGGCGATGGCCTGCGCCGGAACCGCCTCCCCGAAGGAGGCCAGTCCACCGCTCGCGTTCACGGGTATGCGCCCGCCCAGGGCCGTCGCGCCCTCCCGGAGCAGCTTGGCGCCCTCGCCCTCGCCGCACAGCCCCAGATCCTCGTACCACTGCAGCTCCAGGGCGGTGGACAGGTCGTACACCTCGGCCAGGGAGAGCTCGCCCGGGCCGACCCCCGCCTCCTCGTAGGCCGCGCGCGCGATCGACGCCCGGAACGTCTCGTCCGGGGGTGCCACCGCCGCGGAGGAGTCCGTGGCGATGTCCGGGAGGTCCAGCACGGTGTTGGGATAGCGCGGCGTCACCGTGGACACCGCCCGGATCCGCACCGGGTCCGGCGCCCCGTGCCGGCGCGCGAACTCCATGCTGGACAGCACCAGGGCGGCCCCGCCGTCCGAGGTGGCGCAGATGTCCAGCAGCCGCAGCGGATCGGCGACCACCGCGGAGGCGGCGACCTCCTCGGCGGAGACCCGCTTGCGGTAGCGCGCGTACGGATTCAGCGCCCCCAGGGCGGCGTTCTTCACCTTGACCTGTGCGAAGTCCTCCGGGGTGTCCCCGTAGAGGGCCATCCGCCGGCGCGCGTACAGCCCGAAGTACGTCGGATTCGTCGCCCCGAGGACCCGGAAGCGCAGCCAGTCCGGATCGTCGTGCCGCTCCCCGCCGGCTGGCCGGAAGAACCCCTTGGGGGCGGCATCGGCGCCCACGACCAGCACCGCGTCCGCGAGCCCCGCAAGGATCTGCGCCCGCGCCGCGTTGACGGCCTGCGCCCCGGACGCGCAGGCCGCGTACACGCTCGCCACCCGGGCGCCCTGCCAGCCAAGCGCCTTCGCGAACGTCGCGCCCGCCACATACCCGGGATATCCGCCACGCACCGTGTCCGCGCCGACGATCGAGCCGACGTCCCGCCACTCCAGCCCGGCGTCGGCGAGTGCCGCCCGGGCCGCCGCCGTCCCGTACTCGACGAAGCCGCGCCCCCACTTGCCCCAGGGGTGCATGCCCGCGCCGAGCACCGCCACGTCCGCCGTCATGCCGTCACCCCCGCAGGCCGCCAGTGCCAGGTCGTCCAGGTCGTCTCCGCGTCCTCGCTCAGCACACCGGGGACGACCTCCACCTCCATGCCCACCGTCAGATCGGAGACGGTGATCCCGGGAACCGCCTGTCCCAGCACCACGATCCGCTCGGACTCCAGCTCCACAGCGATCAACGCGTACGGTTCCCACGGAAGTTCCGGATCGCTCACATACGGCGACGGTGGCCTGTACCGGCTGTCCGTGTAGGACCAGACCCGGCCGCGCCGCGACAGCGGGACCTCCGCCAACTCGCCGCCCCCGCAGGCCGGATTGCGGCAGTGGCCGTCCTCACGGGGGAAGAAGACCGAGGCGCACGCGGAACAGCGCGTGCCGAGGAGCCGGAAGTCGTCCCCGTCCCCGGTGAACCAATCGGTGACCACAGGTGTGCGTGTCCGCGACAACGTCCCTCCACAGCACTGGATCTGACGGAACGTCAGAAGTGTGCCACGGGCAACGGAAAATGAGCAGGGCGTTTCGGTGAACCATCGAGCCACTTACGGCGTCGTGATACCGGGAGGGACGGCCGGGGCCCACGGGGGTGGTTCCGGCCGTTTCCCGTTCACGCGCGCGGCCCCCGGAAAGACGCCCTCCGCTTGATCGGATACAGTCCGCCGGGTGTCCGAAACTCAAGCCTCCGTCCCCAACTCCGGGCCGAACTCCCACTGTTCGAGCTGCGGATCGCCCTACGGAGAGGGCGCCTCCGGCTGGCCCCGCACCTGCCCGGCCTGCGGCACCGTCGCGTACCGCAACCCGCTGCCCGTAGCCGTCGCACTCCAGCCCGTGTACGACACGAAGGGCACCGCCCTGGTCGTCATCACCCGAACCGTCGCCCCCGCGCGCGGAGGCGTCGCCCTGCCGGGCGGTTACGTCGACGACCGCGAGGACTGGCGGCAGGCACTCGTCCGCGAACTCAGGGAGGAGACGGGCATCGACGCCGCGAGCCGCGACGTACGGCTCGTCGACGCCATCAGCTCGCCCGACGGGCATCTCCTGCTCTTCGGTGTCCTCCCCGAGCGCCCGGTCGAGGGGCTGCCCAAGTCCGTCGCCACCGACGAGACGGAGGGCTGGCACCTCCTGCGCAGGCCGGAGGAGCTCGCCTTCCCGCTGCACTCCGTGGCCGTCAGGGCCTGGTTCGAGGGCCGGTACATCTGAGGTCAGCCCTCACCGAGCCCGCGCACCCGCACCGGGTAGGACGGCGCGCTCACGCCGTCCTCCAACTCCCGCTCCACAACCACCCGTCGGCCCTCCCAGCGGGCGACGTACCGCTCGATCTCCGGTTCGTCCCAGCCGTCGCCTGCGTCCGGCACCACCAGCCCGCCACCGGTCCGCCCCCGGGCGGGCGCCCACACCTCCAGCTCCAGCCCGCCGTCCGCGCCCCGCACCGGCAGCACGGCACCCGCGCGCGCGAGCACCGGGATCCGCGACAACGGGGCGTCGACGAGAATCTGGGCCGGCCCCTCGTAGGCCTGCTCCGTCTCCGTGTCGTACCAGCGCCCCCGCGGCAACTGCACCGCACGCCGGTCCGACCCCGGATCGAGCACTGGCGCCACCAGGAGACAGTCCCCGAGCAGGAAGGCGTCCTCGCAGTCCCGTAGTGCGCGATCCTCCGGCGCACCCCACCACAGGGGCCTCACATACGGCGCTCCGGTCCGCCGCGCGAGATGCGCCAGTGTCATGAAGTACGGCAGCAGCCGCCGCCGTTCGACGAGCGCCACACGCGCGTGCTCCAGCACGTCGGCACCGAACTCCCAGGGCTCCCGGCGCCCCGCCCGCAGGCTCGCGTGGGTGCGGAACAGCGGCAGATACGCGCCGAGTTGGAACCAGCGCAGATACAGCTCGGGCGAGGGACTCCCGTCGAAGCCACCCACGTCCGGACCCGAGTACGGAACCCCGCACAGCCCGAGCCCCATGACCAGCGCCAGCGAGGCCCGCAGCCCCGGCCAGCCGGTCGCCACATCGCCGGACCAGGTGCCCCCGTAGGTCTGCATCCCGGCCCACCCGGAGCGCGAGAAGAGGAACGGCCGCTCCTGGGGGGCCAGTTCGCGCAACGCCTCATAGGCGGCTCTGGCCATGCACAGCGCGTACACGTTGTGCGCCTCGCGATGGTCACCGCCCCGCCCCTCCAGGTCGTGCCGGGCCGAACGGGGCAGGGTCGACTCCCCGAAGGCGGTGAACGACGTGGGCTCGTTCATGTCGTGCCAGAACCCCGCGAACCCCTGCGCGAGCCGCTCCTTGTAGAGCCCGCCCCACCACTCCCGCACACGCGCGTGCGTGAAGTCCGGGAAAACGGCCTCCCCGGGCCACACGACGCCCCGCACCAGCCGCCCCGAGGCGTCCCGTACGAAGGCGTCCTCGGCCGTCCCGCTGTCGTAGACGGCGTTTCCCGGCTCGGCCTTCACCGCGGGGTCGACGATCGACACCAGACGGATGCCGGCCCGGCGCAACTCCTCGGCGAGCACCGGCAGTTCCGGGAAGTGCTCTTGGTCGACGGTGAACACCTGGTGCTGGTCGTAGTGGTCGATGTCCAGATGGACGGCGTCCAGCGGCAGACCGCGCTCCTGGTAGCCGGCGACGATCCGCCGCACCTCCTGCTCACTCCCGAAGCCCCACCGCGCGTGATGGTGACCCAGCGCCCACGCCGGCGGCAGCGCGGGAGCGCCGGTGAGCGAGACCCAGGCGTGCAGCACGCGCGCGGGGGTGCCCACCACCACCCAGCACCGCAGCGGCCCCCCGTCCATCCGCAGCTCGGACGCCCCGGCCCGGTCGTGCCCGGAACCGGCACCCTCCTCGCCCTCCCGCAACGTCACCGTGCCGTCCCAGGAGGTGTCGTGGAACACCAGATGCGTGGCCGCGTCGGCGACCACCAGCTGCACCGGCATGGTGACGTACAGCGGATCGTCGCCCGGCGCGAAGGCATGCCCGGGGTCGGTGTTCCACAGCCGGTACGTCCCGTCGCGCAGCCGGGGGCCCGACGCGCGCCCGCCGAGCCCGAAGAACCGGGCGTCCGCCGCCACCTCCGAGCGCTGCATCCAGCGTGCCGTGCCCCCGCCCACCGGCTCCCACCAGCGCGGCGGCAGATCACGGCGCAGCGTCACACCTCCGGGCGTACGCACCTCGACCGCGCCGTGCCGCGACACGGCGACCGTCACCCGCTCCGCCACGACCCGCCAGCCGCCGTCCTTGTCCGGCTCCAGGACCGCCCGGGGGTCCGGCTCCGGGCAGCGCCCGCCGAGCGCGTACGACGGCTCCGGACCGGCCCCGTCCCAGCCCCAGAAGACGGCCCCGTTCGCGGCGACGGTGATGCGCAGCTCGGAGCGGCTGAACCGGATGACCCCGCCACCGGGCCCCGGCTCCGCCTCACGCACCGGCCCGGGTACCCGAGCCCGCTCAGCGCCCCGCGAGGGCAGCCCGGTGGCGTCGGCACGGCGCCTGCGCCACGCCGCCCGTACGGTACGCAAACCCTGCGCCGCCCCCGTCGAACCGACCACTTTCACCGAACGCACCAGGTCACGACCGTCCATGCTGCTCACCCTGCCATTACAGGCCCCGGATAACCGTGCCGTTCAACTGCCGTTCACCCGTGGTGGGACCACATCTTCACGACACGGACTATGTGGAGCTCGCCCTGGTGCAGAAGTCGATCACATGGCATCGTCCGTGTCAGCCGCGTCACGCGCACACCCCCGCACGTGCGCGACCGACGCACACGACGCGCACAGTCCCGGGAGCCGCCCCATGTCGACCGCGAACCCCCTGCCGCTCTGGCAGCCAGATCCGGAACGCATCGCCCAGGCACAGGTCACCAGGTTCCAGTCCTGGGCGGCCGAACACCACGGAGCCCCCGCCGAGGGCGGCTACGCGGCACTGCACCGCTGGTCCGTCGACGAACTGGACACCTTCTGGCAGGCCGTCACCGAGTGGTTCGACGTCCGCTTCTCGACCCCCTACGCGCGCGTGCTCGGCGACCGCTCGATGCCCGGCGCCCAGTGGTTCCCCGGAACGACCCTCAACTACGCCGAGCACGCCCTCCGCGCGGCAGCGACCCGCGCGGACGAACCGGCCCTCCTGTACGTCGACGAGACCCACGAGCCGAGCCCGGTCACCTGGGCGGAGTTGCGGCGTCAGGTCGGCTCCCTGGCCGCCGAGCTGCGCACCCTCGGTGTACGCCCCGGAGACCGCGTCAGCGGCTACCTCCCGAACATCCCGCAGGCCGTCGTCGCCCTGCTCGCCACGGCGGCGGTGGGAGGCGTCTGGACGTCCTGCGCCCCCGACTTCGGCGCCCGCAGCGTCCTCGACCGCTTCCAACAGGTCGAACCGGTCGTTCTGTTCACCGTCGACGGCTACCGCTACGGCGGCAAGGAGCACGACCGCCGCGACACGGTCGCCGAACTCCGCCGCGAACTGCCCACCCTGCGCGCCGTGGTCCACATCCCCCTCCTGGGAACCGACGCCCCCGAGGGCGCCCTGGAGTGGTCGTCCCTGACCTCGGCCGACGTGGAGCCCGTCTTCGAAGAGGTCCCCTTCGAGCACCCCCTGTGGGTGCTCTACTCCTCGGGCACGACCGGCCTTCCCAAGGCCATCGTCCAGTCCCAGGGCGGCATCCTCGTAGAACACCTCAAACAACTCGGCCTGCACTGCGACCTGGGCCTGGAGGACCGCTTCTTCTGGTACACGTCCACCGGCTGGATGATGTGGAACTTCCTCGTCTCCGGCCTCCTGACGGGCACGACGATCGTCCTCTACGACGGCAGCCCCGGGTACCCCGACATCGGCGCCCAGTGGCGCGTCGCCGAACGCACCGGGGCGACCCTCTACGGCACCTCAGCCGCGTACGTCATGGCCTGCCGCAAGGCGGGCGTGCACCCGTCCCGGGACTTCGACCTCTCCAAGGTGAAGTGCGTCGCCACCACCGGATCACCCCTGCCCCCGGACGGGTTCCGCTGGCTGCACGACGAGGTCCGCGACGACCTGTGGATCGCCTCGGTCAGCGGCGGCACGGATGTCTGCTCCTGCTTCGCGGGAGCCGTACCGACCCTCCCGGTGTACATCGGCGAACTCCAGGCCCCCGGCCTCGGCACCGACCTCCAGTCCTGGGACCCGAACGGCGACCCCCTGATCGACGAGGTCGGCGAACTCGTGGTCACCAACCCCATGCCGTCCATGCCGATCTACTTCTGGAACGACCCGGACGGCACCCGCTACCACGACAGCTACTTCGACACGTACCCCGGAGTCTGGCGCCACGGCGACTGGATCACCGTCACCTCCCGCGGCTCCGTCGTCATCCACGGCCGCTCCGACTCCACGCTCAACAGGCAAGGCGTGCGCATGGGTTCGGCCGACATCTACGAAGCGGTCGAACGACTCCCGGAGATCAGGGAATCCCTCGTCATCGGCATCGAACAGCCCGATGGCGGCTACTGGATGCCCCTCTTCGTCCACCTCGCCCCCGGAGCCGTCCTCGACGACGCCCTCCTGGGCCGCATCAAGCAGACCATCCGAGAACAGCTCTCCCCACGCCATGTACCCGACGAGGTCATCGAGGTGCCCGGCGTCCCGCACACCCTCACCGGGAAGCGCATCGAGGTACCCGTCAAACGCCTTCTCCAGGGCACCCCGTTGGAGAAAGCGGTCAACCCGGGCTCCATCGACAACCTCGACCTGCTGAGCTTCTACGAGGACCTCGCCCGCAAACGCGCCTGATCGCCCTCCCCTGGAGATCGATCACCCTCCATAGGTGGCCTCGGACGCGCCCTCGCCGAGCACAGCGGCGAAGTCCGAGGCCAGCCGCACCGCGTCGGCCGGTTCGAGGTCGGCGACGGAGATCCGTACGCCCGGCTCGGACGACAGCCGGAAGCGTGCCCCCGCGGCGACCCACCAGCCGTACGACCGCAGCCCGTTGACCACGGCGGACTCGTCACGCACGGGCACCCAGAGGTTCATGCCGCTCGCCCCGTGCGCGTCGATTCCCCGCCCGCCCAACTCCTTGCGGAGGGTCTCCCGGCGCAGCACATAAGCCTCCTGCGCACGCGTAACCAACGCGCGCGTGCCGTCGTCCGTCATCAGCCCGTGGACGGTCTCCTGGAGAAGATGGCTGACCCAGCCTGACGTCAACAGCAACCGTCCGTCGTGCCGGGCCAGCGTGATCGGATCGCAGGCGGCCGCGGCCCACCGCAGGTCGGTGCCGAGGAACTTGCTCACCGTCCGCACATGCACCCAACGCGACAACCCACCCGAGGCCAGCGACCACAGGGGAGCGGCCGCCACGGAGGACGCGTGATCGTTCTCCACGACCAGCACCTCCGGATCGTCCCCGAGCACCTCGACAAGCACGTCCCGGCGCGCGGCCGAGAAGCAGCCCCCGTACGGATTCTGCGCCCGGGGACTGCACACCACGGCGCGCACACCCGCCCGCAGCGCCGCGCGCAGGGCATCGGGACGCATGCCCTCGTCATCCACGGCGACAGGCACCATCCGCAGGCCCAACGCCGTGACCAGATCCAGCAGATGGTGATAACCGGGGTCCTCCATGGCCACGGCGTCCCCGGGACGCAACTCCACGGACAGCAGCCGCCCGATCAGATCCAGCGCCCCGTGCGCGAAGGTCATGTGCTCCACGGGCACACCGTCGGGCCGAAGCCAGTCCCGTACGGCCTCCTCCAGCCGCGCCAGCCGCGGCGTCGACCGGTGGGACCGCGCACCGGGGGAGAGCCGCGAAGGCGGCACCAGGGCCGGCAGGAACGCCGGATCGGGGTGCCCACCGGCCAAGTCCCGCAAGCCGTCCGGGACCCGGGGCGGCCGCCGCGACGCCACCGCCGGAGCCTGCGCCACCACCGTCCCGCCCCGCCCGCGCGTGACGACGATGCCCCGCTGCCGCAATTCCTTGTACGCCGTGGCGACGGTCCCCGGACTCACCCCGAGCCCGTCCGCGAGCCGCCGCACCGGAGGCAATGCGGCACCCGGCCCCAACGCCCCCTCGGCCACACGCCGTTCGACGGACGCGGCAATCCCCTTGGCCGTCGTACCACTGATCCCATATTGTATTGCCACGTCAATCACTATGTACCAATACATAATCTAACGCAAGGGGGAGCAGTGCGCAGGACGAGTCGCGCAGCCGTACGGCCGAAACGCATACCCGGAGGACGCGACGGCCGCAGAATGCTCGTGATCGCCCTCGTCGACCGCACCGGCAGCGGCCTGTGGGCCTCCGTGTCCGTCCTGTACTTCACCTACGTCTCGCATCTCTCCGTGACCCAAGTGGGCACCCTCGCCGCGATCGCCGGGGCCATCGGCATCGCCGGCGCACCCCTGGGCGGGCGCCTTGCCGACCGGTTCCCGCTCACCCGCGTCCTCGTCACCCTTCAACTCCTGCGCGCCCTGGCCTCGTTCGCCCTGCTCACCACGGACAACTACGTCCTGCTGATCGTCTTCTCGGCCGCCGGCGGCTTCGGGGACCGCGCCGCCAACGTGCTCACCAAGCTCTACGCCACCCGCGTCGCAGGCCCGGACCGCATCCGCTACCAGGCCATCAGCCGAACCGCGGCCAATGCGGGCTGGGCCCTGGGCGGTCTCACCGCCGCGGCCGCCCTCGCCCTCGGCACAACCGCCGCCTACCACTGGCTCCTCCTCGGCGACGGCCTCTCCTTCGTCGCGGTCGCGACCCTCACCGTGGGCTGCGGCGAACCCCCGTCGCCGCAGCGCACCGTAGCGATGTCGAAGGACGCGCCACCCGCGAGCAGGCCACCGAACCCCTGGCGCGACCGCACCTACCTCGCGTACGTCGCGACCGAGACCGTCCTCTTCCTCGACGACGCCGTCTTCAAGGTCGGCCTGCCGCTCTGGATCGCCCACGCCAGCGACGCACCGCACGGACTGGCACCCCTGCTGATGGTCCTCAACAACGTGATGGTGGTGGCGCTCATCGTCCCCCTGGCCCGCTTCGCCACCTCGACAGCGGCCACCCGCAACCTGCTGATACCGCTCTCCGTCGCCTTCGCCCTGGGCGGCGCCACCCTGGCACTCTCGGCCACCGGCGGAGCCGTCACGGCGATCGTGCTCCTCACCGCCTCGGCAACCGCCTTCACCATGGCGGAAATGCTCCACGCCACCATCTCGTGGGAACTCTCCGTCGCCCTCGCACCCGACACCGCACAGGGCGCCTACCTCGGCGTGCACGGACTCGCCCAGTCCACCCAGCGCAGCATCGGCCCACTCGCGGTCACCGCGGCCATCGCCACCGGTCCCCTCGGCTGGACCGTCTTCGGCGCCGCCATCGCTCTGACCTGCATGATTCAGCACCGCCTGGTCCGCGAGCCACTCGCTCGGACGCCGTTGTCAGTGCCGCCGGTTACTGTGAGTGAGTATTGATCGACCGCGCACAGGGGGAAACATGGCGCACACCGACCACCAGACCATGCGACGCGTTCTGCGCCGCGAAATCGCGGGCACCATCGGCCTGTTGACCGACGAGCAGGACTTCAGCGCCATGCGGCGCTATCGCAGCTTCACCTTCGACGACCACACCGCCTACCTCCAGCAGGTGGAAGCACTCCTCAGGAGCCGCTCCCTCCAGGGCAGCCACACCAGCGTGGCCCTCTTCGACCCCGAGGAGTACGCCGAGTTCTGCGCCGGCAGCGGCCTCGACCCCGACATCCCGTCGAGCCGCGCCCGCTTCACCGCCGAACTCGCCGCCACCGGCCCGACCCTGCTCTACGAAGGCCAGCCGCTGGCCGACCTCCTCCCGGCCCTGGTCGACGAGGCCGTCCGCCAGGCGACCTGGGAGTACGCGACCACACTCCTCGCCCGCCTCGGAGCCTGCGCCTCCTGCGGCGAGGACATCGGCCGCGCCGCCTTCACCCGGGCCTCCGGCCTCCTCGTCCGCATCCTCGACACGGCCCGACCCGGCAACCGACACCTCGTCTGCAGCGTCTCGGGAGCACCGGAAACCATCGTCTCCGTTCTCCACGCCGACCAGGACGAGGACGGCACCACACACCTGGACGACGCCGAGGCCCTCGAATTCACCACAGTCCTCGCCCTCGGCCTCGCCACCCGAAGCCCCGGCGGCCTCGTCATGCGGACCACCAGCCCCAACACCCCGGACTGCATCTACGGCTGGCGCCTCCGCGGCGACGGCCTGGAAGCCCTGACCGCAGGCGAGGTCTTCGACGCCTACTGCACCGACGTCGAATCCGGCGACCTCATCTCCCCGGAATCAGGCGTCGACTACTGCGTGCCGCCGGACCTTGGAGATCTAGAGCCACCCCAAGGAGGACACCACCACTGAACACGCCAGGGGCGCCCCACCCACTGGTGAGGAGCCCCTGGAACACAACCGACGGACGGCTTCCCGCCCGACGACTGGTTTCGACTACTCGCCGGACAGGACCGCCTGAGCCGCCGCGCGCGCCTCCTCGGCACTGTCCGCAGCGCGCGCGGCCAGTGCGGCCCGCTCGCACTGCGCCAGCGTGTACTTCGCCAGCGTCGAGCGCACATAAGGAATCGAAGCCGCACCCATGGAAAGGGAGGTGACCCCAAGACCGGTCAACACACAAGCCAGCAGCGGGTCGGACGCGGCCTCACCGCAGACACCACAGCTCTTGCCCTCGGCCTTCGCACCCTCGGCGGACATCGCCACCAGGTCGAGCAGCGCGGGCTGCCACGGATCCTGCAGACGGGACACCGCACCCACCTGACGGTCGGCGGCGAAGGTGTACTGCGCGAGGTCATTGGTCCCCAGCGACAGGAACTCCACCTCCTGCAGAATCGAGCGCGCCCGCAGCGCGGCGGACGGAATCTCCACCATCGCACCGAACTTGGCCCGCAGCCCGGCCTCCCGGCACGCGTCCGCGAACGCCCTCGCGTCCGCACGGTCCGCGACCATCGGCGCCATGACCTCAAGGTAGACCGGCAACCCTTCGGCGGCCTTCGCGAGCGCCGTCAGCTGAGTGCGCAGCACGTCGGGGTGGTCGAGCAACGACCGCAGACCGCGCACACCCAGAGCCGGGTTCGGCTCGTCGGCCGGCGTCAGGAAGTCCAGCGGCTTGTCCGCGCCTGCGTCCAGCACCCGCACGACGACACGTCCTTCGGGGAACGCCTCAAGCACCTGCCGGTAGGCCTCGACCTGCTTCTCCTCGGACGGCGCGTTCTTGCTGTCGTCCAGAAAAAGGAACTCGGTACGGAAGAGCCCCACACCCTCCGCCCCCGCCTCCAGCGCGGCAGGTACATCAGCAGGACCGCCGACGTTGGCCAGCAGTGGCACCTTGTGCCCATCGGAGGTGGCACCAGGACCTGTAGAAGCGGAGAGAGCGGCCTTGCGCGCGGCCGCCGCGACCTCCAGCTGCTCCTTCTTCTCATCACTGGGGTTAACGAAGATCTCACCGGTGCTGCCGTCCACGGCGACCACCGTGCCCTCGGCCAACTCCCCGGCCCCCGGCAGCGCCACCACGGCCGGCACACCGAGTGCCCGCGCCAGGATCGCGCTGTGACTCGTCGGCCCGCCCTCCTCGGTGACGAAACCGAGCACCAGCGTCGGGTCCAACAGCGCCGTATCGGCAGGCGCAAGGTCACGGGCAATAAGGACGTACGGCTCGTCGCTGTCCGGAACACCCGGCATCGGCACCCCGAGCAACCGGGCGACGATACGGTTCCGCACGTCATCGAGATCGGCCACCCGGCCGGCGAGATACTCACCGGCACCGGCCAGCAGAGCACGGTAGGCGGCGAAGGCGTCATAGACGGCCCGCTCCGCGGTACTGCCGACCGCGATACGGCGTTCCACGTCCGCCATCAGCTCGGGGTCCTGGGCCATCATGGCCTGCGCTTCGAGCACCGCCTGGGCTTCGCCCCCCGCCAGATTGCCGCGCGCCATCAGGTCGGCCGCCACAGCGTCCACGGCTTGGCGGGCGCGCCCCTGTTCACGCTCCGCGTCCTCCACCGAAATCTGCTTGGCAGGCGGTTCCAGAACCGCCGTCCCCATGTGCCGAACCTCGCCGATCGCCACACCGTGGCTCACACCGACGCCTCGCAGCGTTGTCTCCATCTCACCCGTCTCCGATAGTGCGGCGGGTCCCGCCGCCGCGGTGGTTGTCCTGCTCACCGTCATACGACGGCATTGACGTCACTCCCAGGTGAAGAGACTGTCGCCGGCCTTCACATCGCCGTCCTCGCGGAGATCGGAGAGGGCATCGGCCGTTGCTTCGAGAGCCACGATCGGGCACACCGGGGACTTGCCGGCGGCCTCGACGGCGGCCGGGTTCCAGCGCACCACACTCTGGCCGCGGGTCACGGTGTCGCCCTTGTTGACGAGCAGCTCGAAGCCCTCGCCATTGAGCTGCACGGTGTCGATACCGAGGTGAGTGAGCACGCCGTGCCCTTCACTGTCCACGACCACGAAGGCGTGTGGGTGGAGGGAGACGATGACTCCGTCCACGGGAGAGACAGCCTCGGAGGGTTCACGTACGGGGTCGATGGCAGTGCCGGGGCCGACCATGGCTCCGGAGAAGACCGGATCCGGCACCGCGGCCAGTCCGATGGCACGTCCTGCGAGAGGGGACGTCACGCTGGTCATGGGAAGCCTCCCAGGGGTGGAAATGTGATGGGGCCGTCACTACCTGTCCCGGACGGCACACTGAGCAGCAGGGTATGTCATATGTAGTAACGGTTCCGCCCGAGAGGTCCGGATTAGTGGTCTAGACCACACCTCTAATCGATTTGCACCTGCTCTACGGCCGCATGTACAGTCGTACTCCTGCTTGAGGCCGAGCGACGCGACCAAGCGTCTTTGCTTGGCTTGGCAGCACCCAACTTGTCAGATCCTATCCCGGGATCACCTTCTGCATGCCTGCAGGACGGTGGTCAGGGGGCCGGAAAAACACTGATAGAGTTTGGAACACCGAAGGGAAGCCCGGAGGAAAGCCCGAGAGGGTGAGTACAAAGGAAGCGTCCGTTCCTTGAGAACTCAACAGCGTGCCAAAAATCAACGCCAG
>NZ_JBICXA010000022.1:0-235553 GCF_043200035.1 Streptomyces sp. NPDC048504 | reverse complement strand
TTGAGACGTCAGACATCTCGATCAACAGCCCGGGGGCCTCGCTCGTTGCGCTTCACCGGCCATCACCTGATCGGTGGCCAACTCGAAGAAGCTCACTGTCTACCTGCAGTCGGGCACCGGCCAGCGACCCAGTGAGGCCCTGGCCTTTTCCAGCGAATGTCGGCGGGCTGGCTTCGTCAGAATCCGCTGGCAGGTCAGCGCCAAGGCTCACCGTGCCGACTGCCGCACGGCTTTCGTGCCCTGCAAGAACCGGGTGGAGGGTGAGTACCGAGACGTTCCGACTGCCCCGTTCGTCGATCAGGAAATTGAGGCCCACCTGTCGTGGCGTGCACCGGTGCCCGTGGTCTTCACAGGTCAGAGGGGCAAGCGGCTGAGGCTTGAAGTGTTCTTCGCCCCGCGTCAGCGCGGCAAGGGCACGATGCCCACCGCCTCCACCTACGGGTACCACTTCAAGAAGGCGTGCCGGTTGGCCGGCCTGATCGACGTGGACGGCAAGGCGAAGTACACGCCTCGCAGCCTGCGGCACTTCTTCGCCTCGATCGCCTTGGCCCATGGCGTGCCGATCCACGAGGTCTCGCGCTGGCTGGGTCACCGGTCGGTCAAGACCACGATCGACATCTACGGACATCTCGTACCCCGTGCCTGGCATCGCTGCAGGGAGGTTCTGCAGAACGCCATGCGGCCCGCGCCCCTTGACGCGGCGGTCCAGTCTCCGGAGGAGGTAAGACCAGGTGCTTGCACACAGGCCGCGTAGAGGGAGGGGCCCAAGGGGCGCCCGAGCTGCATGGTGCTGGGATAGACCTCCTGTGCTGGGGTCGTGCTGGGATGACCCTCTCCAGAACCGAGTTTCCGCAGGTGGGAGCTCTGTACTGTGGATTCCGGTTCAACGTGTGATTCGTTCGTTCACTGGATGTGAGCTATTGGGTCAAGCGTGCGCTTCGGAAGGGGCCGGGCTCTGTCGAGCCCGGCCCGCTGCTGGACGGAGACGAGCGCAGCTCTCCGCCGTGCCGTCGCGGTCGGCGCGGTGGCACCGTGCTTCGGTCGTCACGTCAGCCGGGTGATTCCGCGGAGGCCGTCCCCCGACGATCGAACCAGAGCGCTATTTCGGCGACGGTGGTCACGATCAGCAGCGCCAGGCAGCATACGAACCCGATCAGTCCGGCCTCCAGCCAGTAGATCCCATGCCAGTCCATGCACTCCAGGGCCGGTGAGCAGCCGACGGTTCCGGGGCTGATCTGCGGTCCCTTCTCGTGGTACCCGATGAGGAGACAGGCCACCGAGATGACGGTCGCGGCGGACAGCAGGCACCACCGGATCCGCCGTGTTCCCCACCACGACAGGATCCAGCCGACGATGGTCACCGCCGGCAGGATCCACACGTATCCACTGACTATTGCCACACGGCATCGGTCCGTGACATCGAGTTCCGGCCGGTCTGCCGTTGGGTGACGTGGTTGCCCGTGTCGATCAGCCCTATCAGAGGGTGCTTGATGGTCGGCAGATCGCCCGCCGGCTTCCGTGTCGTCACCTCCAGGCTCAGATCGAGCCGGTCACCGGACTTGAGCTTCACCGTTGTGCTCCACTTGGTTTCGAACAGCGACCTGGTCCGGGTACGCGAAAGGAGTCGTACACCGGCGTCGTGCGCTGTGTGATTGAGCCGGGCGTCGGCGACTTTGACGTCGCTCACGATCTGGGGATCCAGCGCCACGGAGAAGGACGCGGTCGCGGGGGCGGGGCCCGGTCCGACGCTGTGCACCGTGACCCGCACCGGATAGTAGTACCACCGCTTTCCGTTCCCCCACTCGTGGCGGTCCCAGACACCGCTGACCTCAAGGCCCCATGGTGTGGCGACGCCGCCGAACGTGCTCGGCCGGTGCGGCTGGAGGCTCCGTCGACCGCTCGCCTTCGCGTTCTTCCGGCTCACGGCGGCGGTCGAGTCCGCGGGCCCGACGACGAGATCGCGCGGATAGAGCACGGGGTAGGCGGTTCCCACGACGACCACCGGATCACTGCCCGCGGCGACGGTTTCGGCCAGGGTGACCGTGCAGGTCGCCAGTGTCGTCCTGGGGTCGGTGGTGATCGTGCTCGTCGTGCGCAGCCGGCGGTCGTCGACGGTGGCCACCGCGGCGGGCAGCGGGGAGTAGAGCCGAGGGTCGTAGGTGACGGTCACTTCGGTCCCGGCCGGAAGATTCGTCCCCGCGTGCTGGACCTGTACGGCCAACTGTCTGGGGAACGCCGCCGGTTGGACACCGACGCCGGGAAGGACCGCGACCGGGCTCGCGCCGACCGGCACCAGCACTACGTCCGAGGCCGCGGAATCGGCCCACGCCGGTCCGCCCAGACCGGGGACGGTGATGGTGGCGACGCCCAGTGTCAGACCTCCGAGGGCCAGGACCTGCCGACGGGTGACCTTCGGATCGTTCATGTCACGTCCTCGATTCGTCATGAGCAGTACTGGAGGATGGCGTCGCGGAATGCCGTCGCCACACCACCGATCGCGTCGGCGGACATGAATTCGGGAGAGGGGCAGGTCACCGATCCGAACTGGTCGTACCAGAAGGCTCCTCGGATGACGGCCATCTCGTCGGTGCCGCGGACCATCGCGTTCACGGCCGCCGTTCCCAAGGTGTCGGACGAACTGCCGAACCGGAGCGCGTAGAACGCCTTGCGTCGTGCGACGGAAGCGGCCGACGACGCGTAGTTCGCCTTGAACGCCGCGGACAGCGTCTGGCTTGAGTCCTGCAAGGCGCCGTGGCCCAGGATCCACGCGTCGATGTCGGCGAGGACATCGGCAAGCGAGAAGTAGGTGCCCTCACCTTTGGCGCCGATCAGGCCGGCGGCGTAGTCGTATGCCTGGTCGTCGGACAGCCCGCTCTGGTGGAACTGCCCCAGCACACTGACGAGATCGCCGCCCCAGGTCCCGAAGTCCGCCAGGTTGGCCGATGTGAGGTCGTCATCGAGACCGGTGGTGATGACGGCGCCGTACGACGCGCCGAAGTGGGCGACGTCGGAATCCCACAGCAGGTCGGGGTCGCGCAGCGGGCTCGCGAACGGCTCGTCGGGATAGGCGTTCACGAAGTCGACGAAGTCCTGGTCGAGCGAGCCGAAGGTGGTGTCGGCGCCCGTGAACTTGTAGAGCCCGTCGCGTGCCCGGAGGTACTGCGCGACCAGTTCGGGCGCGGACCGGGAGGTGTGCCCCTGGTCGATCCACTGGCCGGCCCTGGCTTCGAGCCAGATCAGGTAGGTGTAGAAGCCGTCGTTGGGATCGCGCGGCCGGGTCACGCTGTCGACGCCCAGATCCCGGCCCGAGACGATGTCGTTGTCGATCTCCACCGCGCCGCTGGTGCCGGGGGCCAGCGTGAAGTCCTTGATCTGGTCGAAGGCCCAGTTGTCCGGGAGCGGGTAGCCGAGATTGCCGCTGTAGCCGGTCGACATGCCGCTGACGAAGCTCCGGGTGGTGAGGCCCTCGGCCGCCAGGCGGATACAGGTGTTCCGGCACCCGTACACACCGATCGCGTACAGGCTGCCGTACGCGCCCACCCCGTCGTTGATGCCCTGGAAGTGCGGGATGATCACGCTGGTGATGTCCGCGTCGGTCGCGTCGAAGTCGACCGAGAAGTAGATGACCGTGCCGTAGGGGATGCCGAAGTCCATCGCGGCTCCGGCCGCGTCGTTTCCGGCCGCGACCCCCAGTTCGGGGCCGAAGTCGGTGATCACGTTGCCCTCGTCCTGATAGATCGGGAAGAGGGACAGGCCGTTGTCGAAGATGAGCGCGATCTCGGAGTTGGTCAGCACCTTGCTCGTGCCGCCGATCAGGTAGCGGCCGACTATCGAGTACCCGTTGTCCTTCACCGTCTGGATCGTCGTCGCGTTCAGCGGATACATGCAGTCGAACGCGGTGCCCTTGCGGTCCGGGTCCCCGGTCGACACCAGCAGCGACATCCATGTCTCGTAGTCGGCGGCGCTGTTGGCGTCCAGCGAGCAGAACTGCTGGAAACGCATCACCGTGTAGGCCAGGTCAGAACCGAACGTGCCGCCGCCGTCCCCCCAGTGCGCGTCGAAGTTGTTGAACGTGAGGGCACACTGGAACAACCGGACCCAGCCGGCCGACCCCGAGTCCTGTGAGCCGCTGGACACATAGGCGACCGTCTTGAGCGCCCCTTCGGTGGTCGGTCCGATGGCGCCCGTCACCTGGCTGTCCGTCAGGCCCATCTGGTACTGGATGCCCAGCACCAGGGCCTGCTGGACATTGCGGGAGAAGTGCCCGTCGCACGGTCCGATGAAGAACTGGCCCTTCTGGTAGTACGCGCTGTTGAGCCACTGCTGGCAGGTCCGGATCGTGTCGGAGCCGCCGGCCGTTATCACGTACGCGTCCATGGTCAGCAGTGCTTTGAAGACCTTCGGCTCCACGTCGTAGAGCTGGCTGTCCGGGACCGGTGGACCCGGCAGGCCCATGTCCGCCACCAGGGCGGTCACACCGGCGCCGGTGTCCACGTTGAAGCCGCCGTCGATGTCGCCGCCGCTGTAGCCCTTGCAGTAGAGGGCCGCCTCCGCGATGGTCCGCATGTTTATGTTGGCGGAATCCCGCCCGACCGGGCCGTAGGCGTTGAGATCCGCCCATGTCGTCGGCCCGAAGTTGTCGGACAGCGTGGTGATGCCGAGTTCGTGCTGGAGTGCCCGGGTGAGGCAGTAGATCGTCTCCCAGCCGGTCATTCCGTTCTCGGTGCACGGGTTGTAACCGGATATGCCTGTGTATGTTGCATTGACCCATTGCTGAGCCTTGAGAACCATTTGATCCACAGGGTGGCCCTTCTTGGTTCAAGCGAGCCGGACGACCAAGAAGATGTCAGCTCGCTCCATCGCCTTCCCATCGCCTCCCCATCACCAGGTCATCGCCGGGCCGCAGCGAGCGGATGTGCATGAGGTCCCCAAGGCGGCCTCAAAGAGCCATAAAGAGTCGTGCTCAGGCGCAGCAAAGGAGTCTGCGGCACCTATACTTTCAAACATGTGGTAGCGGCATCCTGTTGGTTTTCTGTGAATCTCCTTGCTCCCGTCTTTTATCGGAAGGGATGGCCGATGCCCGACTTCGGGATTCTCGGGCAACCGTATGCCGAGCCCCTCCGGTCCAGCATCGGCGTTAACCGCAGGCGTGAATGGATCATTCTTTCCGCCGTGATGACGCGGCCCAACGCATTTGTTTCCACGAGCGCGCTCATCGACGCGATGTGGGATACCGGCCCGCCGCGGACGGCACGCGAACAGGTGATGAACTGCCTCGGCTCCATTCGACGGGCGATCACGGCATCGGGCGCCGCCGACATGCGTCTCGACCGGGTCCGGGACGGGTGCGTGTTCGGTATCGACGCCGAACGGATCGACCACGTCGTGTTCTCCCGGCTCCATGCCGAGGCGGAGTCGGCGAAGGCGCTCGGGCGGGTCGAGTCCAGCCTCGGCCTGTACGAGCGTGCGCTGGCGCTGTGGCGCGGCGGCGTGTACGACGGGCTCGATGTACCGAGTCTCGCCTCGCACGCGGCGGCGCTGGAGGAGCAGCAGGCGATCGCGGCCGAGGAGTACTTCGCCCTGTCGATCGCGACCGGCCGCGGCAGCGGGGTGATTCCGCGCCTTCTGCGGCACGTCGGGGAGCATCCGCTCCGGGAGCGCGGAGTCGCCCTTCTGATGTCGGCGTTGCACGGCGAGGGCCGAACTCATGACGCCTACGCGGTGTACGCGAGCCTTGCCCGTCGGTTGGGGGAGGGACTCGCGGTCGGGCCGGGCCGCGAGGTTCGCCAAGCCCTGGATGCGGTCCTCGGCGGCACGGTTCCGTTCCCCGCTCCCAGGACCGACGCGTTTTCGGATGCCGAGATGAGCGCTCCGTCTTGAGACGGTGGTTCTTGGATGTTTGCTTCGATGGGCACCGGGGCGCGACTCCGAATGGTCAAGTTTGCCGGGACCGAAGAGCACGAGATGAGGCCGCAGCCGGGATTGACCCCCTGATCGGTGTCCTTGCACGCCGCCGGAGGTGTACCGACCGGCCGTGCCCGTCGGCCGACCTGCCGGAGGTGCTGGATGCGATCACTCGAAGGAACGTCTCCGCAGGTGGGAGCTGTGTGAGCAACTGAAGCCAGCACCACGTTGCTGTCCTGGCTGGCATGCAGGTCAGGTGGCTCCCAGCTCATCGGAGTCGGGCCCCTGGTCGTCTCGCTCGCAGGACTGTCCGGGTGCCGGGTCGGCGCTGAGGATTCCGCTTCACCGTGTAGCGCGCTCGTAGGTTTATAGTAAAAGTTATTAATTCTGTATTTGTTTTTCTGTGAGGGTTTCCTTCGCTTCCCCCGTAAACAAGGGTGAAGGGCGGAGGGTACATGGACGCAAAAAACAGATTCGAGACGAGAGCCACTTTCCTGCTGCTGCGCACGGAATGGCTGGGCGGTCTCGTTGTATGTGCCGTGCTTGCCGTGCGGCATTTTTCGGAGATCCGGTGGGGAGTGTTTATAGCCCTCTTCGTCGTCATTGATGTCATTGGATATCTTCCCGGCGCCCTGGCCTTCCGGAGGAGTGGGGGTGGGCGTATCTCGCGCTGGTACTTCGTGGCGTACAACACCATGCACAGCCTCGTGACCGCGGGCGTCGTCGCCGGGTTGTGGGCGGTGCTGGTGAAGCCGGAGTGGGCGCTGCTCGCTCTGCCCCTGCATCTGCTGGGGGACCGTGCCCTGTTCGGGAATTCACTCAAGCCGTTCGGGGTGCTTTTCGAACCGCATTCGCATCCGGCGTACGTCGAATTCGAGCGGGCATACTCTGATTCGGACGGAAGGAATTCCGATGACCTCCGAAGGGGTGCTGATGCCGTCCGTCTTTGAGACCCTGGTCCGGCACAGTGACAATCCGAGTTCTTTTCTTGCCCTCAATCAGGGTAATGAGTACTTCCGGGATCCACGGTTCGACGGCACCTGCGTCTATCGCCGGTCGGGGCGTCATCTGCTCCAGTTCGCGGGGCCCTTCGCGGCCGAGGAGCAGCGTGCGGGTCTGCTGGACGCCTTCGCGGCGCAGGCCCGGCCGCGCCGGCTGGTGGCCGTACAACTGCAGCGGGCGGACGCCGAGTTGTACGGGGCGCACGGGTTCACGGTGAATCAGCTCGGGGCGTCGTACGCGGTCGACCTGGGCCGGTTCACGCTGCGCGGATCGGCCTTCGTACGGCTGCGCAACAAGATATCCAGGGCCCGGCGCGCCGGTCTTGAGGTGGTCGAGGCTCCCACCGTGGCCGACGACGAGGTGCGGAGCGAGCTGGATCTCATCGACCGGGCCTGGCTGCAAGGCAAGGGCGGTGCCAAGGAGCTGCGGTTCCTCGTGGGGGAGCGGACCGGGCTGGCTCAGCGGCACCGGCGGTTGTTCGTGGGGCGGATCGGCGGGGTGGCCGTCGGGTACATCAGCTACTCGCCGGTCTTCGGCAGCCGGCCGGGCTGGCTCCACGACCTCAGCCGGCGTTCCCCGGACGCTCCGCCCGGGGTGATGGAGGCGCTCAACGCGACCGCGATGGAGCGGATGTCGGCCGACGGCGCGGGCTGGCTGCACTTCGGCTTCACGCCCTTCACCGGTCTCTCCGACGAGCACGAACTGCCGTGTGCGAGCCGTACGTTCACGCGCTGCGTGCGGTTGCTCGCCCAGCACGGCGAACGGATCTACCCGGCCGCCGCGCAGCTTGAGTACAAGCGGAAATGGGCGCCCCACGTGGTGCTGCCCGAGTACATCGCCTTCCAGGGGCGGCCCGGTCCAGCGGCGGTGTGGCAGCTGCTGCGTGCCACGCGAGCGGTGTAGGGGCCGGGCGATCAGTCCTGCCAGTTCCGCTGCCCGATCAGTTCCGCTGCCCGATCAGTTCCGCTGCCCGATCAGTCCCGCCGTCCGATCAGTCCCGTTGTCCGGCCATCCTCGTCGTCCCGCCGGTCCCGCGCGTCCGGCCAGTCCCGCCGTCCTGCCGGTCCCACGGGTCCGATCAGTCCCGCTCGTCCGACCAGGCCCGTCATCCCGCCCGTCCCGCTCGTCCGATCGGTCCCGTCGTCCTGCCGGTCCCGCGCGTCCGGTCAGTCCCGCCGTCCTGCCGGTCCCGCGTGTCCCATCAGTCCCGTTGTCCGGCCAGTCCGTCAACTTGCCAGTCCCGCCGGTCCGATCGGTCCCGTCATCCCGTCAGTTCCGCCGTCCGACCAGTCCCGTCAATCCACCATTCCCGCCACCCGTCATTCCCGTCCGTCGGACGGGGTTCAGCGCGACCGGGTCCCGTCCCGGAGCAGGGGAGCACATGAGGTTTCTGGAGCGCGAACGCGCCGTACTGACGAAAATGCTGCCGGGGCTCGACGAGAGTCTGCGGGCGGTGCCGCTCATGGAGCTGGAGAGCCCGCGCAGCCCCGGTATCGGGCTCTTCCGCGACAGCGGCGGGCCCGGACTTGTGGTGCCGGTCTCCTGCAAGGGGAAGGGCGCCTCCGCGCTGGACGCCCTGCGGGTGCAGCGCGCGCTGGGCAGCAGGTCGCCGTCCCTGGCGGTGGCCACCACGATGCACCACTTCTCCCTGGCCACCCTGGTCGGTCTGGTCACCGACGGCGAGGGCCTGGAGTGGATGCTCGTCGAGGGAGTGGCCTCAGGCAACCGCCTGGTGGCCTCCGGCTTCGCCGAGGGGCGGCCGGGCGCCGGCATCCTCTCCCCGTCGATGACCGCCACGGTGGGACCGGACGGGGTGCGGATCAGCGGGGTGAAACGCCCGTGCAGCCTCGCCCGGTCCATGGATCTGCTCACCGCCAGCGTCCTGGTACCCGGTGAGCAAGGGGCGCGCGACGAGCTGGCGGTGGCGCTGGTGCCCGCCGAGAGCGAGGGCGTGAGCGTCAGCGGATTCTGGTCCAGCACCTTCCTGTCGGGAGCGGAGAGCGACCAGGTCACCCTCACGGATGTGCTCGTACCGCCGGAGCTGCTGCTGCGTACCTCGGCCACGGAGGGGCGGCTGGACGAACTGCAGACCGCGGGCCTGGTCTGGTTCGAGCTGCTGATGACGGGGAGCTATCTCGGGGCCGCGAGCGCGCTGGTGGAGCGGGTGCTGCGCAACGAGCGAGTGCCCGACTCCGAGCGGGTCCGGCTGCTGGTGGAGGCCGAGGGCGCGATGGCCGCCGCGGAGGGCGTCGCCCGTCGGCTCGACGAGGGCTGCCCGGACGAGTCGACACTCGCCGACTCGCTGTACGTGCGGTACTGCGTGCAGGACGCCCTGGCCCGCATCGTCCCCCGGGCGGTGGAACTGCTCGGCGGCCTCAACTTCATGAGCTCGGACGAGGTCGGACACCTCGCGGCCTGCGCCAACGGGCTCTCCCTGCACCCGCCCGCCCGGTCCAGGATGACCGGCCCGCTGGCGGCACACCTGGCCGACGGCCCGCTCACCGTCGCCTGATCCGACCCCGGGCACGACTACGTCCCCGGGTACGACTCCGGACGTCTCCACGAACGGCGTCCCCCCCCAACACCCCCTACCCGATGGGAGTTTCCGAACCATGCCGCCAGAACCCACCGGTCCGTCCAGCCCATCCCGTCCGTCCCGCTCTCGAAGTCAACGCCCGACCCTGCTGCTCACCGGCGCCGCGGGAGTACTCGGCCAGGCACTGATCGACGAGCTCTGCGACGACTACGACCTGATCTGCCTGCGCCACCGGGCACCCCTGGACGACCCCCGGGTACGGGAGGTGACGGCGGACCTGCGCGCCCCCGGTCTGGGGCTCTCCGCGGCCCAACGGCTGGACCTCGCCGCCGAGGTGGACGTGGTCGTGCACTCCGCCGCGGCCACCAACTGGCGGCTGGACCCGGCCGACATCTGGCGCACGAACCTGGACGGCACCCGGTCGATGCTCGACCTCGCGGCCCGCGCCGACGCCCCCTTCTTCTACATGAGCACCGCTTTCGTGGCGAACCCGCTCGCGCCCGAGGAGCGGGAGCGTTTTCCCGGGGCGGCCGCCTACCTCGCCTCCAAGACGGCGGCCGAGGAGGCCGTACGGTCGGCCGAGGTCCCCGGGGTCGTCCTGCGTCCGTCCCTGGTCATGGGCGACTCGTCCACCGGCCGGATCGCCCGGGTGCAGGGCCTGACCCGGGCGCTGGGCGGGATCGTCAAGGGCCAGGTCCCGGTGCTGCCGGGCTCGCCCGGGACACGGATCGACATGGTGCCGCAGGACGTGGTGGCCCGCGCGGTGGGCGACCTGGTCAGATCCGGCGTCGCGCAGGGCGAGTACTGGCTGACCGCAGGGCGCGAGGCCATCCTGCAGCGGGAGGTCGTCGACATCTGCCTGGAGTTCGCCGGACAGCACGGTGAACGCCCGCACCCGCCGCGGCTGATCCCCGTGGAAGCCGTGCACCGGCTGCTGCTGCCACTGCTGGAGGGGCCGTCCTTCCCCGCGCTGGTGCGGCGCCGGCTCCAGGACTACGCCGAGCTGCTGCTGGTCTTCCAGCGCGAGCTGCCCTTCGCGTCCGACCTGGGGACACCGCACTGCGGCACGGCCCCCACGCGCGCCGCGATCCGGTCGGCGCTGACACGCAACGTGGAGTGCTGGGCCACCGGCCGAGGTGGCCTGCGCCGGCCGCGCACGCCCCAGACCCCGGCGGAGCTGGCGTCATGACCGCGACAGAGGCGGCGGCTCACACCGCCGTAGGGGTCGCTGGTCCCGTCGCCACAGAGACGGCCGCTCCCGCTATCGCAGGGATGGCTGCTCCCGTTACAGCAGGGACGTCCGGTCCCGTCGCCGTGGAGACGGCCGCTTCCGCCCCCGTGGAGACGGCCGGTCCTGTCGCCGTAGAGGTGGCGGCTCACGCCCCAGTGGGAGTGGCCGCCCACGCCGCCGTAGAGGTAGCTGCTCCCGCCCCCTCAGCGACGGCCGGTCTCGCCCCCACAGGGGTGGCCACTTGCGCCGCCGTAGAGGCGGCCGGTCCCGCGCTCGCAGAGACGGCCTCTCCCGCCGCCGTGGAGACGGCCGCTTCCATCCCCGCAGGGGTGGCCTCTCCCGCCCTCGCAGAGACGGCCGCTCCCGCCCCCACAGGCCCGCCCCCCGACACCGCCGAGCTCTACCGGCGTCACCTCGGCACCGGCCGCGCGGTCATGGGCACGGTGCTGGGCGGGATGGCCGAGGTCCACTCCGAAGGCGCCTGGGTGCACACCGACGATGGGCGCCGGTACCTGGACTTCGGGGGCTACGGCGTCTTCATCCTGGGGCATCGGCACCCGGCCGTACTCGACGCGGTGCAACGGCAGTTGGACGCGCATCCGCTGGCCACCCGGGTGTTCCTGGAGCCCGTCGCCGCGCGGGCCGCTGCCGCGCTGGCCGCGCGCACCCCGGCGGGTCTCGACCACGTCCACTTCGTCAACTCCGGTGCCGAGGCCACCGAAGCGGGACTGAAGCTGGCCCGTGCGCAGGGACGCAACGCGCTGGTGACCACCGTGTCCGGGTACCACGGCAAGACCCTGGGGGCGTTGAGTGTCACCGCCAACTCCCTCTACCAGAAGCCCTTCGAGCCGTTGTTGCCGGACACCGCGCAGGTCGCCTACGGGGACTTGGCCGAGCTGGAGGCGGCACTCAGTGAGCGCCGTGACCGCGCCTGCGTGATCCTCGAACCGGTGCAGGGCGAGGGCGGGGTGCGTATCCCGCCGCCCGGGTATCTCGCGGAGGCGGCCGGGCTGTGCCGTGCGTACGGCGCCTTCCTGATCGTGGACGAGGTGCAGACCGGTCTTGGCCGGCTCGGTACCTGGTGGGGTGTGGACGCCGAGGGCGTGGTGCCCGATGTCCTCCTCGTGGGGAAGGGGCTCAGCGGTGGTGTCGTACCGGTGGCGGCGATGGTCGCCACCAAGGACGCCTACGGTCCGTTCTCCCGCGACCCCTACCTCCACACCTCGACCTTCGGCGCCTCGCCGATCGCCTGTGCCGCGGCGATGGCGGCGGTGGAGACGATCGACCGTGAGGACATCGTGGGCCGGGCCGCCGCGCTCGGCCGGCAGTTGCTCGCGGGAGTCGTGGAGATCTGCGCCCCCTACCGGGACCGCCTGGTGCACGAGGTCCGTGGCAGGGGACTGCTGATCGGGATCGAGTTCACCCGGGCACAGGCCGTCGGCGAGACGCTGCTGGAGCTGGTGAGCCGCGGCGTCCTGGTCAACCACTCGCTCAACTCCACGCGTGTGCTCCGGCTGACGCCCCCGGCGATCGCCGACGCCGACGAGACCCAGCTCTTCCTGGACGCCCTGGCCGAAGCTCTGCGGGCCCTGCACACCCGCCTCGGCTGAGCGTCATGACATCGGCACGACAGCCCCCCACACACACCAGTGAGGACGAACCCCCATGCGCCATGTGACAGTCCGGATGACGGCTCAGGGCATCGACCCCGAGCACGCCTACCGGAGGATCAGCGACTTCAGCCGGTACCCCGAACTCACCACGACGGTCCGCGCGGTGGAGGTGCAGCCTCCGCGTCCCGACGGTTCCGTGGTCTCCGCGTGGACCGTCTCCTTCCGCAACGGGCTGATGCGCTGGACGGAACGCGACACCTTCTCGCCGGCCGCCCTCTCCATCGCGTTCGAGCAGCTCAGCGGCGACTTCGAGACCTTCGAGGGCAGCTGGGCCTGCGAGGCGCACCAGGACGGCACCACCGTCACCTTCCGGGCCGCGTTCGACCTGGGGATTCCCACGCTGGCCGAGATCCTCGACCCGGTGGCCGAGTCGACGTTACGCACCAACATCGAGAAGATCCTCCAGGGTCTGCTCGGCACGGTGTCACCGGCCGGTCTCGCGGACGCCGCGCATGGCTGACCTCGTCCTGGCCCGCCCGCCGGACCCGGGCCAACAGCTGCGGGACGAGCCCGGCCCGGACACCGAGCACTGCCTGCGCCTGTACGCGAAACTCGCCTCCGGCGTCACCGTGATCACCACACAGGGCGGGGCCGGCCCAGCCGGCATGACCGTCTCCTCCCTCACCTCGCTCTCGGCCCGCCCACCCCTCCTGCTCGCCTGCCTGCGCAACGGCTCCCACACCCTGTCGGCGATCCGCGGCCGGCGCGTCTTCGCGGTCAACCTGCTGCGCGACAACCAGAGTTCGCGGGCTGCCCGCTTCGCGGATCCGGCGGCCTCGTCGGCGGAGCGGTTCCGCGGGATCCCGCTGCGTCCGGTCCTGGGAGCCCCCGTCTTCGGCGACGCGCTCGGCTGGTCGGTCTGCCTGGTCGAGGACATCCGCCGCTACGGCGACCACAGCGCGGTGGTGGGACGGGTGGCCGCGGTGCAGGTGGCGTCGGGGCGACCCCTGCTCTGGCACGACCGGAGGTTCGGGTCGCTGTCCGGGGCAGGGGAAGGAGCGCCCCGGTGACCCTTTTCGCGCCGGGCACACCCTGCTGGGAGTCCGGGGACCCGGACGGCACGGACCCGCCGTCCACCGTGCGCGGCCGGATCGGTACCGATGTCGCGGTGGTGGGCGCGGGACTCGTAGGACTGTCCACGGCCTACCACCTGGCGGAACGTCAACCTTCCCTGGACATCGTGGTGGTGGACGCGCGACGGCCGGCGGCCGGTGCCAGCGGGCGGGGCACCGGGCTGCTGGGTCCGCGGGTGGGCCCGCCGGTCGACCGGGCGGTGCGTCGGCACGGGCCCGTCGTCGCCCGCCGGATGCACCGGGCCAGCGTCGAGGCGGTACGGCACGTCGTGGAGCTGTGCGACCGGCTCGGCGTGCCCTGCGCGGACGGGGAACAGATCGTCGCCGCGCGCTCCCGCACCGGGCTGGCGTCCCTGGCCCGGCAGGCCGCCGCCTACCGCGCCCTGGACCTGGACGTGCCCGTCCTCTGCGCCGCCGACATCCGGCGTCGGGTCGACGTGCCGTACCACGCGGGTCTGCTCCACCGGCACACCGCCACCCTCGACCCGGCCGCGCTGACGGCGGCGCTGGCGAGGGCCTGCGTGGCCAAGGGCGTACGGCTCTACGGCGGCAGCCCGCTGCGGGAGGTGCGCGGCGGGGACGGACACGGGCCTGAACTGCTGTTCCCGCACGGCACCGTGCGGGCGCCGTCGTCCGTGCTGGCGGTGAACGCCGGGGTGGCCGGGCTCGGGCTGCCGGTGGGCACGGTGCTCGGGCTTGAGGTGCACGCGGTGGCGACCGAGCCGCTGGGCCACGAGGCGCGGGCGCTCCTCGGGCACGGTGGCCTGGCGGTGATCGACGCGGTGCCGCTGGCCCCGTACTTCCGCCTCACCGCGGATGGACGGTTGGTGGTCGGGGGCGGCACCGCCCTGTGTCCGGACGGGATCGGACCCCGCCGTAGAGCTGTGCTGCGGGTCTTCGCGTTCCACCGGCTGGAGCAGTGGCTGCGGGCCCTGCACCCGGCGCTGGCCGGGGTGGAGGTCACGCACCGCTGGGCGGGCGGGATCGGGGTGACGGCCGACGGCCTCCCCGTGGTGGGGCCGGTCCGGGGCCGGCCCGGCGTCTGGTACGCGGGCGGCTGCAACGGGCACGGTCTCGCGATGTCCGTGGCGCACGGCGCCTACCTCGCCGCATCCCTGTTGGGCGACGCGGACAGACGCGAGCCGCTGCCCTGGCACCGCTCCCGGGCAGCCCGGCTGCCGGTGTCGGGGCCGGCCCGGCCGCTCCTGCGGGCCCATCTGGCCGCGCTGGACCGTACCGCCCGCCGCGCGGCGGTGCCCGCACTCGGGCCCCGGGGGTGAGGAGCCGCCGTAGACCATCCGCGCCGTGGACCATCCGTCCGGCTTCCCTTCGACTGCCGCACCACCACACGGACTCCGGGCTCACCGGGAAAGGAATGTCAATGATCGGGACACTGCTGGCAAGGCCGTTGGAGCTCATGGAGGAGAACTTCCGCAGGCCGACCGGGCGAGCCGGGCGGTTCTTCGGAAACCTGATGGCGGTGCAGCACCGGAGCCTCACCGAGTGGACGATCGAGCACATGGACGTGCGCGGCCGCCAACGGGTGCTGGACGTCGGCTGCGGCGGGGGCATGGCGGTGAAGCTGCTGTCGCGGCGGGCCGCCCAGGGATTCGTCGCCGGGGTGGACTACTCGATGGAGATGGTCGAGCAGGCGGCACGGCGCAATCTGCCGGCGATCGCGCGCGGCCGGGTCGAGGTTCGGCACGGGGACTGCTCCCAACTGCCGTACGCGGACGCCTCGTTCGACCAGGTCTGCGCGATCGAGACCTTCTACTTCTGGCCGGATCCCCTGGGCGGTCTCGCCGAGGCGTACCGGGTGCTCAAACCGGGCGGCCAGGTGGCCGTCACGCTGGAGATGAGCCGGGAGGCCGCTGACGATCCGTCGCTGACGCAGCGGTTCTTCGGCCGGCGCTTCACGGAACGCTCGCAGCGGGCGGGGCTGCACATCCTCTCCGGGGACGACCTGGTGGAACGGCTCACCAAGGCCGGGTTCCAGGACGCCCGGTTCGTGTCGGAGCCACGCCGTTCGCTGGGCTGGGTCTGCGCGCTGGCGCGGAAGTGAGGGCGATCGCGATGACCGGCGTACGCGATGGTGTGGCGGCGGGTGCCCCGAGGGCGGCCGGGCTGCCGTTGCTGGGCAGTGTGCTGGACTTCCGGCGCGACATCCTCCAGGCCATGCACCGGGGGCGCGCCGCCCACGGCGACCTGGTCCAGTACCGGCTCGGGCCGGTGGCGGTGCACGGGGTGTCCAGTCCGGAGCTGGCCGCCGAGGTGCTGACCGACAGCGACCGGTTCGGCAAACTCGGGCCGGACAATCCGCTCCGGCTCGTCCTCGGCGAGGGCCTGCTGACCAGCGACGACCACAAGAGCTGGCTGCGCAACCGGCGGATGATGCAGCCGATCTACACCAAGCAGGCCCTCGCGGGCATGTTCGCGACGATGGGGGTCTCGGCGGCCGAGCAGATCGCGCACATGGCCGGCCGCTACCGGACGGGCGCGGTGGTGGACCTGCACACGGAGATGATGCGGGTCACCCTCGACATCGTCAGCCGCTGCATGTTCAGCACCGATGTGAGCCGGACCCTGGCCGGTCTCGGCCCGGACGCGGTGGACGTCGCCATCAACTACGCCTTCGACCGGCTGCAGAACCCGCTGAGCCCGCCGACGTCCTGGCCGACCCCGCGCAACCGGCGCTTCCACGAGGTCATGCGGGGACTCGACGACCTCATCTATCGAATCATCGCGGAACGCCGGCAACCCGATGCCGGCACCGGCGGCGGGGACCTGCTGGACATGCTGCTGGCCGCCCGCGACGCCGACACCGGCCAGGGGATGACCGACCGGGAGCTGCGCGACGAGGTGATCACGACCTTCGCCGCCGGGCACGAGACCACCGCGATCACCCTCACCTGGGCCTTCTACCTGCTCTCCCGGCACCGTGAGACGCTGGAGCGGGTCCAGCGGGAGGTGGACGGCGTCCTGGGCGACGACCTGCCCACCCCCGACGACCTGGCGGCGATGCCGTACACCCTGCGGGTCTTCGAGGAGGCCCTGCGGCTCTACCCGTCGGCGCCGATCCTGCCCCGGCTGGTCCTGCGGGACACCGAACTGGGCGGCTACCGGGTGCCTGCCGGGTCACGCGTCCTGGTGAACCTGTACGACATCCACCGGCACCCCCGGCACTGGCCGGACCCCGAGCGCTTCGACCCCGACCGCTTCCTGGCGGAGACAGGCAAAGGGCGGCATCGCTTCGCGTATCTGCCGTTCGGCGCGGGGCCCCACCTCTGCATCGGGAAGCACTTCGCGCTCATGGAGGCGCATCTGCTGCTGTGCGCCCTGGTGCGCCGCTGGGAGTTCCGCCATGTTCCCTCACACCGGGTGGTGAACCACGCCACCATCACCCTGCGGCCCAGGTACGGAATGCTGATGACGATGCATCAGCGGACGCCCTCGGCCGCACGTACCGCCCATGTCGCCGGAGAACGGACCTCATGAACGCCGACGCCTCGCTCCTCGACCCCGAGCACATCAACCGGACCCGCTACCGGCCGGGCCAGCGGGCCGGCCACTACGAGAGCTTCTACCAGCGGGGCAACCACCCCACGGAACCCCGCGCCTTCTGGATCAGGTACACCGTGTTCAGCCCTGCCGGGATGCCCGAGGCGGCCATCGGTGAGCTGTGGGCGATCTGGTTCGACGGGGTGACCGGCCGGCATGTGGTGGCCAAGGAGGAACACCCCATCGCCGACTGCCACTTCAGCACCGACTCGTTCGGCGCCCGGGTCGGCGACCGCGTGCTGGAGCCGGGCCGCCTCAAGGGCGAGGCGCGGGGACCGGACGGCCGGATCGGCTGGGACCTGACGTACACCGGGGACCAGCCGCCGCTGCTCCTGCTGCCGCCGAGGATGTACACGGGCGGCTTCCCCAAGGCCAAGAGCCTGGTCGGCACACCGCTCGCCCGGTACAGCGGCAGCCTCGACGTCAACGGCGAGGAGATCGACATCGACGGCTGGACGGGCAGCCAGAACCACAACTGGGGCAGCCGGCACACCGACCACTACGCCTTCGGGCAGGTCGCCGGGTTCGACGGGGAGCCCGACAGCTTCCTGGAGGTCGTCACCGCCCGCGCCAAGCTCGGCCCGGTGCACATCCCGCAGGTCACCTTCCTCGTCCTGCGCCACGACGACCGCGAGTACTCGCTCGTGTCCCTGCGTCAGGCGCTCACCGCGAAGGCGGACTTCGGCTACTTCTACTGGGACTTCGCCACGTCCGACGGCACCGTCGACATCCGCGGCAGGATGACCGCCCCCAAGGAACGGTTCGTGGGCCTCAACTACTACAACCCGCCGGGCGGGATCAAACACTGCCTCAACACGAAGATCGGGTCCTGCACGGTCGAGATCGCCAACCGGGTCACCGGCAGGCGCACCGCGCTCAAGACCGACAGCCGCGCCCTGATGGAGATCCTCACGGACGACCGTGAGCACGGCATCACCATCCGCGCGTGAGCGGCCCGGCCTCGCTCAGCGAGCGCGTCACGGTCCGGGTGCCGCCGGACACGGCGTACGCCGCCGTCAGCGACGTCACGCGCATGGGGCAGTGGAGTCCGGAGGTCCGCGGCGCCCGTGTGCTGGGCGGCCGCGGGCCCGTGCGCGTGGGCACCCGCTTCGTGGGACTCAACCGCGCCGCGTGGCTGCCCTGGGCCACCCTGTGCACCGTGGTCGCCGCCCGGCCGGGGAACTGCTTCTCCTTCAGGGTCAGCATCCTGGGTGTCGCCCTGTCGCAGTGGACGTACCGGTTCACGGAGGTACCCGGGGGATGCGAGGTGACGGAGGAGTGGCTGGACCTGCGGTCGGCGGTCGCCGGACGACTGCTCACCGTCGTCAGCCCGGTGGTCACCGGCGTGGTCCGGCGCCGCGAGCGCAACCGCGCCACGATGAGGGCGACACTCGCCGCCCTCCGGACGGCGCTGGAGGGCGGCTGAGGCCGGGGCCTGGAGGATGGCCTGGGGCGGGTTTCTAGCGGCCGGTCGAGGCGGGAGCCCGGGGGACGTCCGAGACGGGTTCCTTGCGGGCGGTCGAGGCAGCGTGTGCGCCGGGACCCGGACGCGTCAGCGGGATCGACGGCGGTGGTCCAGCAGCAGTGCCATGGCACCCAGGGCGATCAACCCCGCGTAGGAGGAGCCGCGTTCGCCTCCCAGGGCGGCCGGTGTCCTCGGGTGGTGGACCTGGAGCGCGAACCGCCGGTTGGACGCGTCGGCCAGCAGGCCGCGCAGCTGCTCGGGGCTGGTGGTGGCCGTGACCATCAGGTCCATCGCCGTACGGCCCAGCTGCTCCAGCGAGATGAACTCGCCCAGCAGGGACATCACGATGCCGCGGACCTCGCCCTTGAAGATCTCCGCGAGCGACAGTTCGGGCGCCAGGCAGCGGACCGAGCCTTCGAGGTTGGCGAAGGACTTTCCCAGCAGGGAGATCGAGGGCGCGGAACCGATGCCCCGCTTGGTGGCCTTCTCCAGCACCGTGGTGAGCGAGACACCGAAGTTCAGCTCGCCCAGCGAGGCGCTGGAGATCTTGGGGACCAGCGCCGCCATGTCGGCGGCGAACGCCGGCAGGTTCGCCCAGGCGGTGAGTTTCCCCATGTCGGCCCAGGCGCGGGCCAGACCGTGTCCGTCGTTCTGCGCCAGCGCCATCAGCAGCGGCAGCAGTTGGAGACTGGTCCGCTTGTCCAGGCGCCCCACCATGCCCCAGTCGATCAGCGTCGCGGGGCCCCCGGGCAGCGCGAAGACGTTGCCCGCGTGCGGGTCCGCGTGGAACGTCCGCTGGACGAAGTAGCCGCGGTACATGAACCGCAGCAGGTCCTTGCCGATGTCGGTGCGTTCGCGGTCGCTGAACGCCCTGGGGTCCAGATGCCGTACGGACATCCCGGGAGCCATCGACTGCACCAGCACCCGGGGTGTGGCGGAGAGGACCTCGGGCACGGCCAGGGTGCTGAAGTCCCGGGCCGCCTCCCGGCCCTCCTCCATGTTGCGGGCCTCGCCGGTGAAGTCCAGCTCGGGTTCCATGGCGTCGAAGATCGAGCCCAGCATCGCCTCGACATCGATGACCTCGTTGAAGCGCGGTGCCGCCCGGGCCACGATCCGGGAGGCCCGGCGCAGCAGGGCCATGTCCGCCCGTACCGCCTCGCGGATCTCCGGCCGCTGGATCTTCACCACGGCCGGCCGGCCCCCGGGCAGGGTCACCTTGTAGACCTGGGCCAGCGACGCCGCCCCGAGGGGCTTGCTGGTGTCGATGTCGTCGAACCTGAGCTTCCAGTCGGGGCCGAGATCACTCTCCAGGACCGGCTCGAACAGGGAGAACGGCTGCACGTCGACCTGGTCGTGCAGGTTCTGGAACTCGGCGATCATCGAGGGCGGCACCATGTCCGGCCGGGTGGAGAGGATCTGGCCGAGCTTCACATAGAACGGGCCCAGGCTCTCCAGTGCTTTTCGTACGGCCCTTGCGCGTCGTTGGGCGTCCCCGGCGGCGGATTCCTCCTCCTCCGCCGGGGACCAGCCGTTCCCCTTGGATCTGCCGCGTTCCCGCGCCGTATGACCGACCTCGTCGGCGATCAGACTGCCCAGCACCTTCACGACCAGCCGGAGCCGGTCGCCGATCAAGGTCCTCACGACGCGGGTTCCCTCCTAAGGGTTCTGCGGCAGCCGGCCCGGCACACCGGGCACGGACCGCGGGTCAACGGCCTGGTGCCAGGGCGGCGTCGGTCATCCCTTCTTGGCCGGCGGACGGACTCCGGCACTCGCCGCGACATCGCTGATCGCGTCCAGGGAACCGACCAACGTGGAGAGCAGGTCGGTCAGCCTGGCGATCTGCTGGGGCAGGGTCGCCAGGGATTCGGCCAGGCCGCCGAGACCGCCCACGGCAGCGGGCAGTCCCGCCGCCGCACCGGCGAGCTGCCCGAAGGCCGCGAGCGGATTGTTGGAGGAGCTGGACGAGCCGGCCAGCCCGGCGAGGGCCGCCGCCGGATGGGTCGCGCCCGCCAGTGCGGCGAGCGGGTTGGCGTTCGCGAGTGCGGCCAGGGGGTTCACCGGACCGGAGCCCCGGTCGGAGGAGGCGCCCGCCAGGAGGGCGAGCGGGTTGGCGCCGGCGAGTGCGGCCACGGGGTTCACACCGCCGAACGCGGCCATCGCCTGGAGCGCCCCGAGGGGGGTCCCGGCCAGGGCCGCCATCGGATTGCCGGAGCCGAACCAGTCCGGGTAATCGGACTTCCTGGACTTGTTCGGCGGGTCGAGGAAATCGTTGAAGGCCTTGTTGGAACTGTCGGCGATGTCGCCGAGTAAGTTCTTGATGGTGTCCTGCGTGCTCGGTTTGTCAGCCACTTTTTCGGGTGTCCTTCCCTAAGGGCATCATGGAATAGGCCAGAATGCCCAACCATTTTTCGGTCATCCGCAGGATTCGCCCAGAGACTGGGTGCACATGTGCCGGAGCCTTGCTCTGCCACGTGTGAAAGCACCCTCGGCGGCCTTTACGGAGATCTGGTTGATGCGGGCGAACTCGACGATGGAGATCCCGTCGGCCCGCGCGAGCATCACCTGCCGTTCCCGGCCACGGAGCTGGCCGGCCTGCCGGAGCAGCCAGCGACCGAATTCCTGGTCGCAGACGGCTTCCTCCAGCATCTCCGGCGCCCCGTCGGCGGTGATGCGCAGCAACAGCCGCTGCCAGCGCTCCCGTTCCCGGTAGCTGTCGATGCACAGCCGCATGGCGACCGTGGTCAGGAAGGCCCCGAGCCGGTCGCGGTCCAGGTCGCGGTGGGTCGCCGCCCGCAGCATGGCCTCCTGGACGCAGTCCTCGGCGTCATGCGGATTGGGCAGCCGACGCCGCACCAGACGCAGGAGGCGCTCGCGATGCTGAAGGACTTCAGTCCAGTAGGAATCGCGGCATAAGTGCATGCGTATCACCAATGATCGAACGAAAGAAATGTTCCCGGCGATTGTTTTCACGCATGCTCTCATGGCACGAAAATCCCCTCCACTCTTTCCACCCCCTCACCCTTCCTTTTCATTCTTCGGCGGAAACAACGGCTTTCTGCCCTCGGGGGAGGTGGTTAACCCGCACATCACACCCTTCCTTCGTTTGAATGAGAAAATGAGAAGGGATAACAGTATTTTCGGCTCGGCGACGAGCGGGGCTTTCAGCGCTGCTCCGGCTTCCAGCCAGTGGACCGGATGCCAGTCCATGCACGCGAAGGCCGGCGAGCGGCCGGTGTCCTCCGGACTGGCAGGCGAGCCCTTCGTGAGGCCCCCGATGACGACGCAGAGCACGGAGACGACGGCCGAGGCGGACAGCAGGCTCCACCGGAGCCACCGCGGTCCCCACCACGACAGGATCCAGCCGACGACGGCCACCGCCGGCGGGATCCACACATAGCGACTGATCATTCCCACACCGCCTCTGTCCGCGACGTCGAGTTCCGGCCGGTCTGCCGTTGAGTGCCCGGTACTTGTTCGGCATCGACGCCGAACGGATCGACCATGCCGAGTTCTCCCGGCTGTGCGCTGGTGGATACCGCGGGAGGCCGGCACCTCGACGCCGCGCGGGTGCACGGTGAGCGCCTTGGAGCGGTTGTCGATCCCCGTGCGGAGTTCCAGGACGGTGACGGAGATGCCGTTCAGCCGGAGTTCGGCGGCCAGCCAGAGGCCGACGGGGCCGCCTCCGGAGATGACGACCTGCGTGGTTTCCACCCGCCGCGTCCCTGCCTGCTCTGCTTCCGCCTGCTGCGCACCCATGAGATCACCCATTTCTTGGTCGCCGACCTAGAGTCGCCGGGTGAAGTAAACTAGGTCAGTGACCAACAAGCGACAGAGTGACCGACTGGATCCGGCCACGGTGATCCGCGCAGGGCTCGACCTCCTGGACGAGAAGGGCCTGGACGCGGTGTCCACGCGCGCGGTCGCCGACCGGCTCGGCGTGCGGATCAACACCGTGCAGTGGCATGTGAAGACCAAGGCCCGGATGCTGGAGCTGATGGCGGACGCCGTGATCGGTGAGATCCCGCTCACCGGTCTGCCGAACGTCCCCGCCGAACGCGCCCGCGAACTGGCCCGCCGGTTCCGCCGCGCGCTGCTGTCCCATCGCGACGGCGCGGCACTCGTGGTCGGCACCTACGCCGCCGAGCCCAAGACCCTCTCCTACGCGGAGGCTCTGGTCGAGGCACTGCTCGCGTGCGGCCTGGGTGACCGCGAGGCCGCGTGGACCTCGTGGGCCGTCGTCTACTTCGCGCTCGGGCTCACCCAGGAGGAACAGGCCGTGGATCACCGGCCGTTGGGCGACATCCTGGCGCGCGCGATCTCCGGGACGACCCATCCCGCGCTCCACCGGGTGGCCGGGCATCTCGCGCCGGCGTCGTTCGAGGAGCGGTTCGAGTTCGGGGTGGCGGCGCTGCTTGCCGGACGGCGGTGAGCGGGAGTGTCTCCGGGCTCGCGTGCGCGACCGCCGTGTGTTCAGCGGGGAGCCTTCAGGGCGCTGTCCGCCCCGGCCAGAACCGTACGTGCCTGGTGTTCCACCTGGTGGCGGACCGGTACCCAGCGCACCCGTAGGGCCTCCTCGGCGTCCGCGCACCACGCGGTGAAGAGGTCGTCCAGCTCGCGATACAGAGCCGGGGCCGCTTGATCGTCCGACGCGTGCAGGAGCCGTAGCAACAGGCCTGCCGCGCGGATCGGTTGGCGGCGGGCCACGATGTTCAGGGCCGCGACCTGGGCCGTCGTCAAGCGCCGCGGATCGTCGTCGGCCGACGCGGTCGCGGCCTGACGGGCCAGTGGTTCCCAGGAGTTGGCGACCATGTCGTAGAGGCCGTCGGCCATCCACTCCAGCACGCGTCTGAGCGGGTCGTGTCGGGGCGGTGACAGGAAGGCGCGTGCCTTTTCGAGTACGGCGGTCACCTGGCGGCCGCCGTCCAGGACCAGGCCGGCCAGGTCGCAGAGGGCGTGTTCGGCGTCCGGGTACGGGGTCAGGTCCTGGGCCAAGTCGCTTGCCCACATGGGGACTTCGACGATCGCGGTGACACCGCCGTACCGCAGGGGTGCGCACCAGGTGGACGCGCCGATGTTCTCCGAACCGGCCGCCAGGCGTGCGGTGTTGTCCGGCGGGGGCAGGACGTAGACCGCGGGGCCGGGGTTCTCCCAGTACAGGGCGTCGTACGTGCCGTGCTGGAGCGGGATGCCGAGTTCCGCGGCGGATGTGCGGAAGGGCGCGGCCAGTTCGGGGAGGTCGCGGGTCAACTGGACCCAGCTGCCGCCCACATCGGTGCTGTGCAGGGAGCACTGGAGGAACGGTCGCAGGGCGTCGATCGTCTCGAACAGCGCCTCGCTCTCCGGGAGTCGGCGCGCGACGATCGGGGCCCACTCCGGTTGCTCCGCCGCGATCGGGCGATAGGTGGTGCGGTAGTAGCTCCGCAGGGTGGGGGCCGCCGTGCCCGGCACGCCTTGGGCGCCGGCCTCGCTCACGGCCGCGCCGTCCGGGTCGAGGCACAGGACGATGTCCCAGGTGACGACGGCCGGGTCGGTCGCCGCGAACAGCCGTTCTCCACGCGCCACTTGCTCCGCCAGCACGAGCGCGGTCGCGCCGCCGACCGGCTCGTCGGGGTGCGGGCCGGCGACCACGAGGACGTGATGCCGCCCGTGCCCCACGGACAGCATCAGGATCGGGCGGCCCGCGCGGGATCTCCCGATCCGGCGCAGTCGGCAGGCTTCGGGATACCGGGCGACCAACTGCCGTGCGGACTGGGCGACTTCGGCGACGGTGGGGTAGCGGTCCGTATGATCGGGGAATTCTTCGAAACATTCGGGCGAAAACATTCGACGCTCGGATCTTGTTTGTCGGCTATCCATAAGTGGCCTCCTGGCGTGAATCGTTCAATTGTGCTTATGAGCTGGGAAGTTCGGCAAAAGTTCAGACATTGGCGAGCGGCGAATCTTTCGTATTCGATACCGAAACTATTGACAGTTGACAGGGGCAGACCAACACTGGCGCGCCATGGACAACACACCCGCACGCACGACGAAACGCTTCAGGCTGCTGGTCAGCGGTGCCTGCACCCTGCTGCTGGCACTCCTGGCGGCGATGACCCTGCCCGGCACCGCCAGTGCCGACACCGTCGTCACCACGAACCAGACCGGCACCAACAACGGCTACTACTACTCGTTCTGGACCGACACCCAGGGTTCGGTCTCCATGAACCTCGGCTCCGGCGGCAACTACAGCACCACCTGGAGCAACACCGGCAACTTCGTCGCCGGCAAGGGCTGGAGCACCGGCGGCCGCCGCAGCGTGACGTACTCGGGGACCTTCAACCCGTCCGGCAACGGCTATCTGTCGCTGTACGGCTGGACGTCGAACCCGCTCGTCGAGTACTACATCGTCGACAACTGGGGCACCTACCGGCCCACGGGCACGTACATGGGCACCGTCACCAGCGACGGCGGCACGTACGACATCTACAAGACCACGCGCTACAACGCCCCCTCGGTGGAGGGCACGAAGACCTTCGACCAGTACTGGAGCGTCCGGCAGACGAAGCGCACCGGCGGCACCATCACCACCGGCAACCACTTCGACGCCTGGGCCCGCGCCGGGATGCCGCTCGGCAGCTTCAGCTACTACATGATCCTCGCGACCGAGGGCTACCAGAGCAGCGGGAACTCCAACATCACGGTGGGCGGGACGAGTTCGGGCGGCGGCACCAGCGGCTGCACGGCGACTCTGTCCGCCGGCCAGCAGTGGAGCGACCGCTACAACCTCAACGTCTCGGTCACCGGCTCCAGCGACTGGACCGTGACGATGAACGTCCCGTCGCCCGCGAAGGTCCTCTCCACCTGGAACATCGCGGCCACGTACCCGAGTTCACAGGTGCTGACCGCCAAGCCCAACGGCGCCGGCAACAGTTGGGGCGCCACCATCCAGGCGAACGGCAACTGGACCTGGCCCACGGTCTCCTGCACGGCGAGCTGACCGCCCCCCCAACTCCCCAGACTGGAGGACCACTTCACATGGCATCCGCACCGCACTTCTCGTTACGTTCCCTGCGACCCCTGGTCGCCACGCCGGCCGTCGTCGCCCTGGCCGCCGCGGGCACCCTCGCCGTCAGCTTGAACACCCCCGCTCAGGCCGCCACGTGCGGCGGGTACGTCGGGCTCACCTTCGACGACGGCCCGTCCGGCAACACACCCGCCCTGCTCAACGCCCTGAAGCAGAACGGTCTCCGGGCCACGACGTTCAACGAGGGCCAGTACGCGGCCGCGTACCCGGCGCAGGTCAGGGCGGAGGTCGCCGCCGGCATGTGGGTCGGCAACCACAGCTACACCCATCCGCACCTGATCCAGCAGACCCAGGCGACGATCGACTCGGAGATCGCCCGGACCCAGCAGGCCATCGCGGCCGCGGGCGGCGGCACCCCCAAGCTCTTCCGGCCGCCGTACGGCGAGACCAACGCGACGGTGAAGGCCGTAGAGGCCAAGTACGGTCTGAAAGAGATCATTTGGGACGTCGACTCCCAGGACTGGAACGGCGCCAGCACCGACGCGATCGTCGCGGCGGCCGCCCGGCTCACCAACGGCCAGATCATCCTCATGCACGACTGGCCCGCCAACACGGTCGCGGCGATCCCGCGCATCGCGCAGGGCCTGGCCGCCCGCAATCTGTGCGCCGGGATGATCTCGCCGCAGACCGGCCGTGCCGTGGCTCCCGGATAGGGGCAGTAGCGGCGTCGGCGAGTTCCTCAGGAACACCGTCCACGCGGCGCGGCGGCCTTCGCTGTCGCGCCGCGTGTATCACCCGAAACACGCCCCTGACCAGCGCGTTGGCTACCGCTTTCAGGTTGTGTTCAGGCTCGGAGGGGCCTCGGGCAACTCATGCACAGGAAGCCCCAAAACTCTGGCAAAGGGGTCTGGGGCAACCCTCGGACAGCGTGCCATGGTGCCTGCCATGACGACTGATCACCTCACTCACGACCGGCCCTCGCGCCGCATCCGGCACGCGGCGAGCAAGGTGCCGGAGGTGACCGTCTACTTCTGGATCATCAAGGTGCTGACGACGGGCATGGGGGAGACGGCCTCCGACTTCCTGGCCCACGCGTTCGGCCCGATCCCCGCCGTCGGCCTCGGCGGCATCGCCCTGGTGGCCGCCCTGGCGGCGCAGTTCGCCGTGCGGCGGTACGTGGCCTGGGTCTACTGGACGGCGATCGTCATGGTCAGCGTGTTCGGCACGATGGCCGCCGACGTCCTGCACGTCGGCCTCGGTGTGCCGTACGCGCTCTCCACGCCGTTCTTCATGGTCGTCCTGGCCGCCGTCTTCGTCCTCTGGTACCGCAGCGAGGGCACCCTGTCGATCCACAGCATCCACACCCGGCGCCGCGAGGCCTTCTACTGGGCCGCCGTGCTCGCCACGTTCGCGCTGGGCACGGCCTGCGGGGACCTCACCGCCACGATCGGCCTCGGCTATCTGGGCTCCGCCGTCCTGTACGGCGTCGCGATCGCGGTTCCGGCCGTCGCGCACCGGTGGGGCAACCTGAACGCGGTGACCGCGTTCTGGGCGGCGTACGTCCTCACCCGCCCGCTCGGTGCGTCCGTCGCCGACTGGATGGCTGTCGGTCACCAACGGGGCGGTCTCGCCTGGGGACTCGGTCCGGTCACGCTGGCCTGGACGGTGGCCATCCTCGGCTTCGTCGGCTATCTCGCCGTCTCCCGCAAGGACATCCGGCACGACGCCGTGGCGTGAGCGCGGGCCACGGTCATCCGGCGGGCAGATCCACCACGAACCGCGCGCCGGGGGCGTGCCCGGCGTCGTACGTCACCTCCCCGCCCGCGGAGCGGGCCAGGCGGCGCGCCAGCGGCAGTCCGAGGCCCGCGCCGCCATGGCCGTCGCCGGGATCCGCGCGACGGCCGGGCTCGAAGAGCTGTCCGGCGAACGGGGGCGGTACGCCGGGCCCGTCGTCCACGATGTCGACGCGTACGCCGTCCGGTGCGCCGTCGGGTGCGCGGTACGCGCGGACGGTGACGACCGACTCGGCGTAGCGGCAGGCGTTGCCGAGGAGCGGGCTGACAATGCGTTCGAGGAGGGCGGGCGGAACTCCGGCCACGAGGTGCGGTCCGGCCACCGTGACCGTCAAGTGCCCTGGTGCGTACGGGACTTCGGCCAGGCCGCGCAGTACGGGCAGGACCTCGGCCGTGCCCGGCGCGGTGAGGGCGCCGTCGCGGGCGTCGTCCAGGAGGGTGTCGCAGATGCTGCGCATCGACTCGGCGGCATCCGCGATCACCTGGTGGGTGGCCCGGGTCTGATCGGCCGTGCGGGGGCGGGCCCGCCACCAGTCGAGCTCGGCGATGATCCGGCTCAACGGTGTGCGCAGCTCGTGCGAGAGCTCGCCGGTGAGCCGGCGTTCGTGGCGCAGAAGAGTGCGGATACGGTCCAGCAGGGCGTCCAACGACCCGCCGAGACGGGCGAGTTCGGCCGGATGCCGCATGCTGCCGAACCGTTCCTCGGAGGCGGTCGCGCTCCACTGGGTGGCCTGGTCGGTCATCGTGCGGACGGGGCGCAGCGCGCGGCCGACGGCCAGTCGGGTCAGGGCGTAGGTGCAGGCGAGCATGACGACGTCCAGCGCGAGCGATCCCAGGAGCAGGGTGTCGGCCGAACTCCGGTAGGGGGAGAGGTCCAGCGCGGTGACCACCGTGGCCCGCCCGCCCGCACCCGGTACCGGGTGGGAGCACAAGCGGAGGGGGCGACGGACCGTGGTCGTGAGGCAGCGCTGCCCGCCCCGCGCGGCGAGCGCGTCGGCGACCCGGGTCAACGGGCCCGCAGCCGGCGGCTGTTCGAGCAGGCGCCGGCCGGAGTAGATCCACACGTTGGCGTCGAGGAGGTCGTCGTGGGACGTCTCCAGCACCCGTACCGTCGCCCCGCTGGTGTCGACGGTCGTCGCGACGGCGGCGGCACGGGTGCGCAGCTCATCGTCCGCCTGATGCCGGAGCCGGTGCCCGGCGACGGAGTTGAACGCCACGGTGAGCACCACCATCAGCAACGCGGCCGTGAGCAGCGCCACGAGGGAGAGCCGGCCGCGCAGGGTGCGGGGTGGCAGGCGCCGGAGGACGGCGGTGACGGTGGCCTGCGGTCGGTGTCGGGGGGCGCTCATGACGGTTGGTCGCCGGAGGTGCGGGTGGTGCGGGGTCCCGGGTGGTGGTGGAGGGCGGTCGCGGGGCGCGGGGGGTGGGTGTCGGGGTCGCTCATGATGGGTGGATGCCGATCGTGGCGGGCTGGCGGGCTGGCGGGCTGGCGGGCTGGCGGGCTGTGCGGGGGATGCGGGCTGTGCGGGGCTGGCAGGGCAGGCCCGCCTGCACCCGCAGCCCGACGCCGGCACATCCGCGAGCCGAATCGCCGTGGGCCACTCGGGCCCTCGCGCCCGGGACCTTCGCGCGGCCGCCGGCCCACAGCCCGTGACGAAGCAACCCCGTTCATGACAGGCGGTGTCCGACCCCGCGGGCCGTGCCGATCGTCCGGGTGCTGCCCGCCTCGCGGAGTTTGCGGCGCAGGCGGGTCAGGTACTGGTCGAGGGTGTTGTCGTGGACCCGGGCGCCTGCGGGCCAGCCCGCGCGGACCAGCTCGCGGCGGCTGACGATGCCGCCGGAGGCCGCCATGAGCGCGGCCAGGAGCCGGAACTCGGTCGGTGTCAGGTCGACCCGGGTGTCCCGCATGTCGACCGTGTGCCGGACGGCGTCCAGCACCAGGTCTCCCGCCGTGGCGGCGGGCGCCGGTGCCGCCCGTTTGAGGGCAGCCCGCAGGCGGGCGGCGAGTTCGGCGAGGTGGAACGGCTTGGGCAGGTAGTCGTCGCCCCCGGCCGAGAACCCGGACAGCCGGTCGGGCAGCCGGTGATGCGCGCTGAGGAAGATCACCGGGGAGAGGAACCCGTTCGCCCGCATCGCCTGGCACACGTCCCGCCCGTCGGCGTCGGGCAGCCCGATGTCGAGCACGGCGGCGGAGACGTCGGCGGTGGCCAGGCGCAGGGCGGTGGCGCCGTCCGGCGCGGGGACGGTGTCGTAGTCCTCGTCGCGCAGCCCGCGCATCAGCACGTCCCGCAGGGCGTGATCGTCCTCGACGACCAGGATCGTCCGGCGCATGGTCCTCCCTGACTACAATCCTGTAGACGGTCTACGGAACTGTAGACGATGCCGGGGCGGGAGCGCGCCGCGCGACGGTCAGGATGCGTTCAGGTGTCCGATGGCACGGTCGGGCCCCATGACATACGAGACATCCGAGACGTCCGAGACCTCTGCGACCGGCACGGCCGGCGTCACGCGTCCGCCGCGCTGGAACAAGGTGCCCGAGGTCACCGCGTACTTCTGGATCATCAAGGTGCTGTGCACGACGGTCGGCGAGACCGCGGCCGATCTGCTGAACGAGAAGGCCGGCCTGGGCCTGACCGGTGTGTCGGTGCTGATGAGCGGGCTGCTGGCGGTGGTGCTGGTGGTCCAGTTCCGTACGACCGCCTACCGCGCCGGCGTCTACTGGCTCGCCGTGGCGCTGATCAGCGTCGTCGGGACGCTCATCAGCGACAACCTGACCGACAACATGGGTGTGCCGCTGGAGACGAGCACCGCGGTGTTCGCCGTCGCCCTCGTGGTGGTGTTCGTGGTCTGGTACCGGCGCGAGGGGACGCTGTCCATCCACAGCATCGACACCACCGGCCGCGAGGCCTACTACTGGCTCGCCGTGCTGTTCACCTTCGCCCTGGGCACCGCCGCCGGTGACCTGGTCTCCGAGCGCATGAACCTCGGCTACTGGCTGTCCGCCGTCCTCTTCGCCCTGGCCATCGGGGCGGTGGCGGTCGCGCACTTCGCCCTCGGCCTGGACGCGGTGCGCAGCTTCTGGATCGCCTACGTCCTCACCCGCCCCCTGGGCGCCTCGATCGGCGACTACCTCTCCCAGCCGACCGGCGACGGCGGCCTCGGCTTCGGAACCGTCGTCACGAGCGCGCTGTTCCTGGCGGTCATCCTCGGCCTGGTGGTGTACCTCGCGGTGACCCGCAGGGACGTCATCGACCGCGGGGGTGTCGCGCGCCAGGCGGCCTGACCGGCGGACGGCGAAACCGTCCCCACGTCACTCCCGCCCGGCGGCCGGGTTGAGCGCCGCCGCGACCGCCGCGACCGCCGCGACCGCCGCGACCGCCGCGACCGCCGCGACCGCCGCGACCGCCGCGACCGCCGGGGTCACGGGGCGTCCGGCGAGGACGTGACGGACGGCGTCGAAGGGGACGGGGCGCTCGTAGTAGTCCTCGAAGTGGGCCTGGACGGTCTCCGGGGAGCGGTCGGTGAGGAGCTGGATGAGGAAGCCGGAGCCGTCCGGGCTCTCGTGACCCGCCGGGAAATCGATGGCCGAGCCGGTGCGCCACGCGGTGTCACCGGTCTCGCGCCACAGACAGACGGTGACGCGAGTGAAGTCGAGCCGTTGTCCATCAGGGCCGCCTCCTCGCCCGGGCCCCAGTCGGCGTCGAAGGTGTACACGCAGAACTGCGGATCGTCGCCGATCGTGGCGTCCAGGACCGCCAACGCCCGCAGATGGACACGGACTTCGGCGGGGTCGGGGAGGAGGGCGGCGGCCTCGTACACGGTGCTCATGACCTCATGGAAGCAGCCGCCACTGACAACCCCGGCGCGCTACTGGGCGATCCCGGGCAGCGAGATACCGGCCTCAGCCAGCAACTCCCGTTCCCCAGCTGTGAAAGTCGGCCCGTCGAGCTGCGGCCTCAGCGGCCCAATTGCCGCCGCCGCGAGCACACTTGGCCGGAGCAGCGCCGTGCCCGGGGACTGGAGGGTCAGTACCTCCGTCATCGCGGTCGCCACGTGGTACGAGCCCGTGGCGGTGTGGGACAGCCTGCTGACGTAGCGCTGGAGGAGGCGGTCGGCCGCGCCCGCGTTCCTGCCCTTCGTCGTCTCGTAGTGGATGTCCTGGCCCACGGCGAGACTCCAGGCGAGTTCGACAGGTCTCGCGATGGCCCGTTGCGCCTTGCGGGAGAGGCCGTCGGCGAGGCCCACGGACGTCAGTTGGGTGCGGAGCGCTACCGCGCCGAGCGCCGCCACCGACATGCCGTGGCCGTAGATCGGGTTGAACGCGGCGACCGAGTCGCCCAGGGCGACCAGGCCTTCGGGCCAGGACTTCAGGCGCTCGTAGTAGTAACGGCGGTTGACCGTGCTGTGGGTCAGGGCCACGTCGGTGAGGGGTTCGGCGTGGGACAGGAGGTCGGCGACGATCGGGTGGCGGAGGGTGCGGGCGTACGGCTCGAACTCGGCTGCCTCACGGGTGGGTTGGGCGCCCGGGGTGCCGATCAGGCTGACGTGCCAGCGGCCGTCCTCGATGGGGACGATGCCGCCCGTCCGGCCGGGTTCGCCTCGCCGCGGGTCGGCCTGGACGTTGATCACGGGCCAGCCGCGGGTGGAGACCGGGGCGCGGTAGATACGGCTGGCGTACGCGATGCCGGAGTCGATGCGGTCCTCGGCGGGGCCCGGGATGCCCAACTCGCCCAGCCACTGCGGAGTTCGGGACGCCCTTCCGGACGCGTCGATCACCAGGTCCGCGGTCAGGTCGGTCTCGGTGCCGTCCGCCGCGCGCAGCCGTACGCCGGTGACGCGGCGCGAACTCCCCAGCAGGGCCGTGACTTTGGTGTGCGGGCGCACGCTGACGCGCGGGTCCTTCAGCACCTGTCCGCGGACGATGGAATCCGTGAGGTCGCGGCTCGCGGTGATCAGGTAGTGGCTGTCCCGTTCCCAGCGGCGGTACCAGCCCTCGGGGGAGTAGATCAGCATGTTCGTCGTCATGGGCACCCGGTTGGCGCCCGCGGACAACAACTCCCCGACCGTGCCCGGCACCAGATCCTCGATCGCGTTGGCCCCACCGGACAACAGGACGTGGAAATGGGCCGCTTGGGGAACGCCCGGGCGTGACTCCGGCCCCTCGGGCAGATCGTGCGCCTCGATGATCTCGACGGTGTCGACGAAGTCCTTCACGGCGGCGGCGGCGAGCATGCCGGCGAGGCTGCCTCCGACGACGACGGCACGGGTGGACAACCGGGGCGTCCGGGGCGGCGATGCGCTCATGGGGGGCTGCTTTCTCCAGACGGGCACCGTTCGTGCGTGGCAGGGGGTACCGGCGAACCGGATCACATCGAGAGGCCTCGCAGAATATGCCAATCGCAAGGGGACCGAAACGGGACCACCGCCCTCACGCGCCGTCGAGCAGCGAGGCGAGACCCCGGTCGAGGGACGGCTCCAGGGCCTCCCGGCCCGGCTCGGTCACCCGGTACGTGCGGCGCAGGAAGTGGTGCAGCGCGACCGTGTCGAAGCGGATCATCGCGATGCCCTCCGGCGAGTGGAACTCAACAGCCGTGTGGGCGGGGCCGTAGGGACGGATGTGTACGTTGCCCATCCCGGCCGGGGTGGCGAGACCCTCCTCCAGCAACGCCCGCGCGAAGGTCCACGTCACCTTCTTGCCGTCGAGCGATATCCAGGCGGGGAACAGGAGTTGGACGGCGAAGGGGTCGCCGGAGGAGTAGCGAAGGGTGACCGTGACGGCCAGCTCCTGGTCGTCGTCGGCGATCAGGCGGGCGCTGGTGGGCTGTTCCAGGGTGACGTGGCGCATGGACGGTCTCCGATTCGGGTGGGACGGCGGCCGGTTGTGCCGACTCACCTCCTTGAGCGCGTGGAGGGGTGCTTGATTACGCGGTTACGGAAGAAGGTTGATGTGATCTGGGTCACCTTCTGTTATTGCTGCAACTTTAGTTGAAAGTTTCGCCATCTAGGCTTACAAATCCTTCCCCGCCCCCCTTGGCAACTGGAGCGTTGCTGCCATGAACGACGGTCCCACCGCCGCGTACGCCCGGATCTACGAGGAGCAGCAGCCGCGCCTCGTCGCCTACGCCCGCTCGCTCACCCGGAACACCTGGGTCGCCGAAGACCTCGTCGCCGAGGCGCACTTCAGGGTGTGGCGCAGGCTGTCCGCCGGCCATGAGATCGACAACGTACCGGCGTACCTCATGACGACCGTGAAGCACCTCGCCACGGCCGCGGGGAGCGCCGCACGCGAGACACCGCGCGATCCGCAGGCCGACGAGCGGGCGGACGCGAGCCACGCGCACGTCCACGGGGGCGACCCGGCCGAGCAGGTGTCCTCGACCGACCTGCTGGTACGGGTACTTGAGCAACTGCCCGAGCGCTGGGTGAAGGCACTGTGGCTGGCCGAGGCCGAGGGCCTTCCGCTGGCCGCGATCGGTCCCCAACTCGGCACCAAGCAGGGCGCGACGGCCGTACTGCTGCACCGCGCGCGCGAGGGCATGCGGCAGGCGTTCCTGCGCGAGCAGACCGGCGCCCCGGACGATCCCGCGTGCCAGGTCCACTGGGCCCGTATGCCCGCGTACGTCCGCGGCGGCGCCACCGAGCGGCAGTCCGAACGGCTCCTCGGCCACGTCGACGCGTGCGACGACTGCCGCGCTCGCCTCGCGGCCCAGATGCGCGCCAACGACCGCCTGCCCGCACTCGTCGCACCGGCCCTGCTGGTGTTCGTGCTCGGCGGCACGGGCAAGTTCCTGTTCGCCGCGTTCGGCGCGGGCTCCGCGAGTGCGGTCACGGCTGCGGGTGGTCATGGTGCCGGACTGCTGCACGGCGTACGCCATGCGGCAGCCGGCGCCTCCAAGGCACAGGTCGCGGCCGCCGTCGGTACGGCCGTGGCGGGCGCCGTCGCGGTGTGTGTCCTCCTCGGCGGCACCGACGCCACCGAAGTCCCGGTCGCGAAGGGCCCGGTGGCCGAAGTCCCGGTCTCCCAGGCGCCGGTGGCGTCCGAGCCGCGGACGGGGAAGCCCTCGAAGACGCCGGGCAAGAGCACGGGTTCTACGTCCCCTGCGCCGGACGGGTCCATAAGTGCCGTGTCCCCGGCTGTACTTGGGGACAGCGGGGGCGGGACGATCGTGATATCGGTGGCGGGCGGCGGGGCAACTCCGGTTCCCACGGCTCCTGTTGAGCCGCCGCCGGTGACCACTGAGCCGGTTCCGGTTCCGACCCCGCCTCCGACTCCTGCTCCGCCGGTGACCACGAAGCCGGAACCGGAGCCGACTCCCACGCCGCCGGTGGTCACGGAACCGAAGCCGGAACCCAAGCCGGACCCGACGCCCACGGAACCGACTCCCGCGCCTCCGAAGAGCGAGGAGCCGACGCCGGAGCCGAGCACTCCCGTGGAGGAGACTCCGGATCCCGTCACCACTCCGGAGCCGACGACCCCGTCCGAGCCCTCGACCTCACCCGCGCCCGAACCGTCCGCCCCGACCGGCGACCAGCCCTGTTCGGACGGAGCCGGAGGCCGGGACGGGAACGGGGCCGGATCAGCCGATGGCGTAGGCGCGGTAGACGGTCTCCACTGACGTGCCGCCGGTGGAGTCGGTCACCTGGGAGCGCAGGGCGACCGCGCCGGAGGCCGGGTTGTGCACGGAGGCCTTCCAGGAGGAACCGGAGCGGGTGACCGTGGCGGCCTTCCAGGTCTTGCCGCCGTCCGAAGACGCCCAGACCTTCAGGGACTTGACCGTCGACTTGGTGAACTTGACGTCCGGGCCCTGAGATCCGCGGCCCGCGCTGACCGTGACCGACGTGGTGCTGCTCGCCTTCGCCCGGTTGCGGCTGTCGAGGCCGGCGGGCAGGAAGCGGGTCATGAAGACGGGGGCGACCACCGACTTGGCCGGGTCGGCCTTGAACCGCCAGTCCAGGGTGACGCGCGAGGACAGCATGCCGGACGGGAAGGTGATGCCCGGGTGGTATCGGTGGGCGTCCACGGTCAGCCGGTAGGTGCCGGCCGAGTGGATACGGGCGGCGAAGGTGTCACTGGCCGAGGAGCCCCAGTTGGTCAGGGTCTGCTTCTTGACGGTGGTGCTCCCCTTGGACAGGACCACCGTCTCCTTCGTCGGGTCGGCGCCCCAGACGCCCACGTCGGGGTCGCCGATCAGCGCGTCCGGGATGAAGTTCACGGACTTCTGCCAGACGAAGGGCAGATAGTGCATCGGGCTCCACACGGCCCGCCCGAACGACTGGGTGAAGCTCTGTCCCGCCTTCAGCGTCCTGGTCGCCGGGAAACCGCCGCCGACGGCATCGCCGTTGTTCGCGATCACGTCGTCGCGCGGCTGCCAGGTCCCGGGCGTCACATGGACCGCGGTGCTGAACGGCGCGCTGTCGTCGGTGACGTTGGCGTACAGGTCGGTCGTGCAGTCGTCGACCTTGGGCGCGGCCTGCACGGCGGTCTCGTTCTGCGTGCCCATCTGCGCCCCGCTGCGCACCGAGAACCGCAACGTCGCCAGCTGCGACCGCTTGAACGAACCGCCGGGTGCGGCCGGGATCCCGGTCGTCTTCCTGACCGCGACATAGCTGTCGTTGCCCGACCACTGCGCCATGTACCCGAACTGGAGCAGCTTGGAGGAGTTGGGGATCGCGTAGAGCGACCCCGCGTCGTTCCAGCCGCCCGAGCTGAACGCGGAGGGCATGTCCATGTCCGCGGCGCACACCTGCGCGCTGATCCGGGCCGGCTGCGTCACATCGGCCGGGGTGTCCAGCGACACCTTCACGGCCTTGCCCTTACGGGCGTCCAGCGTCACGGACTTGGCTCCCGACACCGTCACCACCTGCGCGCCGATCGTGTCGGTGCCCAGACCGTCCGTCGCGCTCTCGTAGATGTCGGTCATGGCGAGGTACTTGCCCGCCGGCAGGCTGAGCCGCTTGCCCGACTTGACGGTACGCGTCTCACCCGACGACGCGTTGACGACGGTGATCGTCGTCGCGACCTTGGCGCCGTGCCGGCCCAGCGTGGTCACGGTCAGCGAGCCCGACGCCGCCTGCGCGGACGTGGTCGGAACGAGCAACGGCCCCGCGAGCGCGGCCACTCCGACGAACGCGAGCGATGCGATCGGCGTGCGTCTTGTCCGTCGTACGGACATGCTTCCCCCTGTGGACATGGTTCCCCTCCGAGCCCCGAACCCTGAATCCCGACCCCCGAAAACGGCTCATCGTAACCGTGTCGCAGACGCGTTCGATCAGCGCCCCGCCCCCAGACGGCACGCCTCCGCATACGCCCGGACCAGCGGCCGTCCGCCGTCCTCCCGCCGCCAGGCCAGGGCGTAACGGCTCGGCGAAATACCGTGCACCGGGCGGGTGATGACACCGCCGAGAGTGATCAGGTGGGCGTTGCCCGTGGCCACCAGACAGACGCCGAGACCGGCGACCAGCGCCTCGTACGTCTCCTCCGTGCTCGCGATCTCCGCGCCGATGCGCGGGAGTTGGCCACCTCGCTCGTCGAGGGCGAGCCAGTGGTCGCGCAGGGGGCCCGCGTCCGACGGCAGGGCGAGGAACGGCTCGTCGGCGAGGTCCGCGAAGTCGACCTCGGCGCGAGCGGCCAGCGGGTGGCTCTCCGGGAGCGCGACCAGGCGGGGTTCCTCCGCCACGACCGTCCAGTCGTAGCGCTCCGCGTCGGGCAGCGGCAGCCACACGAACGCCACGTCCGCGTCGCCGTCCGCGAGACCGGCCGTCGGATCGTCCCAACTCACCTGCCGCAGCCGTACGGTGGCCTCCGGACGCGCGGCCGTGAAGCGGGAGCGGATCGCGGGCAGGAGGCCGCCCCGGCCGGGGCTGGTGCTCATGCCGACCACCAGGGTGCTGCGCCCGGCCGCGCTCACCTCCGCCAGCGCGGCCGCGCCCTCCGCCCAGACCGCCAACACCCGCTCGGCGTACGGCAGTAGGGCCGCACCGGCGGCCGTGAGCGCCACGCCCTGCCGGTCACGCCGGAACAACTCGGCGCCCAACTGCCGTTCCAGCGCCCGGATCTGCTTGCTCAGGGCGGGCTGCGAGACGTACAGCTTCTCGGCCGCGCGCGTGAAGTGGAGCTCCTCGGCGACCGCGACGAAGTACCGCAGGTCCCGTACGTGGACGTCCGTCGTCATAGCCATGGGTTATCAGCGTAGGTCTTGGACGGGCGATCGGGGGCGGGAGCACGCTGGTCGGCAGTTGGACGACAAGGGATCTCAAGGGGAGACGTCATGAACAAGGTGTGGCTGGTCACCGGTGCGAGCAGCGGGTTCGGGCGGGCGATCGTCGAGGCGGCGCTCGCGGCCGGTGACGTGGTGGTCGGTGCGGCCCGGCGGACCGAGGGACTGGACGACCTGGTGGCCGCGCGGCCCGACCAGATGGAGGCGTTGCGCCTGGACGTCACCGACACGGGGGCCGCCGAGGCCGCCGTACGGGACGTGGTGGCGCGGCACGGGCGGATCGACGTCCTCGTCAACAACGCGGGCCGTACGCACGTCGGGGCCTTCGAGGAGACCACCGAGCAGGAACTTCGGGACCTGTTCGACCTGCATGTCTTCGGGCCTGCGGCCCTCACGCGCGCGGTGCTGCCGTCCATGCGGGAACGGCGGTCCGGCGCGATCGTGCAGATGAGCAGCATGGGCGGGCAGATGTCCTTCGCGGGCTTCTCGGCGTACAGCGGAACGAAGTTCGCCCTGGAGGGGCTCTCCGAGGGGCTCGCGGACGAGGTCGCCGAGTACGGCATCAAGGTGCTGATCGTCGAGCCGGGCGCCTTCCGGACCGCCCTCTTCGACACGAGCCGGGCCGGGGTCAGCGCCGACAGCGGGGTGTACGCCAAGGTGAGCGAGACCCGCGGCTTCGTCTCCGGCGGCGACGGCGCTCAGGCCGGCGACCCCGAGAAGGCGGCGGCCCTCATTCTCGCCGCCCTCGACGCCGAGGACACCCCGCTGCACCTGCCGCTGGGTGACGAAGCGGTCGACGCCGTGCTCGGACACCTGGAGCAGGTGCGCGGCGACATCGCGGCGTGGGAGAAGCGGACCCGGGCGACGGGGTTCGACGCCTGACGGAGGGCTGGGAAGCCGGGCCCGCTCCCGTTGTCAGTGGTGCGTGCCACGATGGGTGCACGGCGAGACGCATGGGGAGCGGGGGGTGACATGGAGGGCGAGTTTCCGCGGGCCGGGCGGCGGGCCAGGGAGCTGTGCGCACGGGGCACGCGGCTCTACGACGTGGCGCGCGCCCTGCGTGAGGACCACACCCGCGCCCTCGACACCGTCCGCTCCGCGCTGGAGCCGTTGCGGGCCGAACTCGTCGCGCAGGAGCTGGAGTCCATCCCGGTCGCCCGTCTGAAGGACGTCACCGAAGGGCGGCTGCGGCTCGGGGCCGTGGAGGCGGCGGGCCTCACCTCCGTGCGCGCGGTGCACGAGGCGAGCCGGTATGAGCTGCGGCAACTGCCCGGCGTAGGACAGCAGACCGCCGACCGGGCCCTCGCGGCGGCCCGGCAGATCGCACGGGCCGTCGCGGAGACCGTGTCCGTCCGCATCGACGTCGACCACCCCGAGCCCCGCACCACGGCCCTGGTCATCGCCCTGCAGCGGCTCGTCGAGGCCGGACCCGAACTGCGCCGTGCCCTGGACGCCGCCACCAGGCTCGACGAGCGGCTCGGCGCGCTGCTGCCCGTGGCCCGGCCCGCCAGCAGCAGGCTGTTGATGGCACTCGCCGGGCGCAAGCGGCGGGACGGCGCGCTCGCGGCGGTCGCCGAACTCCACGAGCTGGTCGCCGACCCGGCCGCCAAGGACGTACGGCTGCTGATCGCGCAGGCCTCCACCGACCTGCTGCGGCCGCCGGTCTCCGACATCGAGGCGTGGGTCGACTTCGAGCTGCGGTCCGCCGAGTACTACAGCCAGCTCGCCGAGGTCGACGGGCAGCAGCCGGACCTCGCGGCGAGCGAGGGTTTCCTGCCGGCCGAGCTGGCCGAGCGCGTGCACGCCCAGCCGCTGGACGACACCCACCGCCGGGTCTCCCTGCGCGGATACCAGTCCTTCGGCGCCCGCTTCGCCCTTGCCCAACGCCGGGTCGTCCTCGGGGATGAGATGGGACTCGGCAAGACCGTCCAGGCCATCGCCGCGCTGGCCCATCTCGCGGCCGAGGGGCAGAGCCACTTCCTGGTGGTCTGCCCGGCCAGCGTGCTGATCAACTGGACTCGCGAGATCGGCGCCCGCAGCACCCTGCGCGCGCTGCCGGTGCACGGCCCGGACCGGCACGAGGCCTATGCGGAGTGGGGTGAGCGGGGCGGGGTCGCGATCACGACCTTCGACACGCTGCACACCTTGCCGACGCCCGCCGACAAGTCACCGAAGGGCAAGAGGCCGAAGGCCGAGGCACCGACCGGCCCCACCCCGGGCATGCTCGTCGTGGACGAGGCCCACTACGTGAAGAACCCGGACACCCGCCGCACCAAGTCGGTCGCCCTGTGGACCGAGCGCTGCGACCGCGTCCTGTTCCTCACCGGCACCCCCATGGAGAACCACGTCGAGGAGTTCCGCACCCTCGTCCGCCACCTCCGCCCCGACCTCCTGCCGACCGTCCGCAACGGCACCGCGGCGGCCGGTCCGCACGCCTTCCGCAAGTCCGTCGCCCCCGCCTATCTCCGCCGCAACCAGGAGGACGTGCTCACCGAACTGCCCGCCCTGGTCCAGGTCGACGAGTGGGTGGAACTCGGCGTCGCCGACCGCGAGGCGTACGGCCGCGCGGTCGGCGACGGCAACTTCATGGCGATGCGCCGGGCCGCCTACGCCGACACCGAGAAGTCCGCGAAACTGCAACGCCTGCGGGAGCTGGTCGCCGAGGCCGCGGACAACGGCGTGAAGGTGGTGGTCTTCTCGTACTTCCGGGACGTCCTCGCCGCGGTGGAACAGGCCCTGGAGAAGGGGGTGTTCGGCCCCATCTCCGGAAGCGTCCCGGCCGCCCGCCGGCAACAGCTCGTCGACGACTTCACCCAGGCCCCCGGCCACGCCGTGCTGCTCTCCCAGATCGAGGCGGGTGGGGTCGGCCTCAACCTCCAGGCCGCCTCCCTGGTCATCCTCTGCGAACCCCAGGTCAAACCGACGGTGGAGCACCAGGCCGTGGCCCGCGTCCACCGCATGGGCCAGATACGCACGGTCCAGGTGCACCGCATGCTCGCCACCGACAGCGTGGACGACCGGCTCCTGACCATCCTCAAGAACAAGGACCGCCTCTTCGACGCCTTCGCCCGGCGCAGCGCTCTGGCGGACGCCACCCCGGACGCGATCGACATCTCCGACGCCACGCTGGCCCGCCGCATCGTGGAGGAGGAGCAGCGGCGACTGGCGGCCGAGGCCACCAACTGACCCTGCCTCAGGGGAGTTCGGCCGTCACGAGCGCACGTCGAGTTCGGCGAGAGCGGCGCCCTTGCCGCCACTCCGCACGGTGACGCGCACGTACCGGGCGGCCGTGCCGTCCGGAGCGTGCCACGTGCGCCCGTCCGCAGAGACCTCGACCGTGTACGACCCCGGCTGCTTCGTCCACGTGGGCCGAACCGTCCCCACGCGCACCGTCCGTCCCAGGTCGACCGTGAGGGTGGCGCGGTCGGCGTCCGGGGACCAGGCGGTCGCGGGGCTGCCGTCGACGGCGGCTTCCGGGTAGAGGCCGGAGACCGAGGAGGTGGCCGTCGCCGGGCGGCAGCGGGCCAGGTCGGTGGTGGGGGTGAGGTCCGGGCGCCGGGTCTTCAGGGTGACCGTGCCGGAGAGGGTGCGGCGCCCCTCGGGGGTGTCCAGCGAGAAGGGCGCGCCGGTTCGCAGCCGTACCGTCGTCGTCTTCGCCCCGATCGCGATGTCGTACGTACGACCGCGCCAGTGGAGCCCCGACAGGCGTACGCCGTCCGGGAGTTGGGGCGGCAGGGTCGGGTCGAGGTGGAGGGCGTCGGGGCGCAGGCGCAGGCCGGTGAGGCCGTGGGTGAAGACCTGGAGGAAGCCGCCCTTGCCGGCCGATAGGGACACACCGCTGCGTCAGCGCACGGGATTCGACCCGTTCCCGTACGGCGTCGGATCCGTGACCCAGCCCGCCGTCAGGATCAGGCGGGACTCCCGGTATACGGCCAGGAAGCCGAACGGGCGGTCGAAGCGGGCCGTGACGACGGTGGCCGTACAGCGGAGGTCGGGCAGGGCGCTGCCGGCGACCGGGGCGATGGCGGTCACCGCGGCGGCGCGGAAACCGAGGGCGCCGAACTGGGCCGTCGTGGACTGTTCGGCCTGCCCGACGGCCAGCGGGGCCGGGCTGATGCCGGGGAAGTGGCCGTCCCTGGTGTCCATCGCCGTCGTGAGGCCGAACAGGCCGTGCAGGCCCCGGAGATCGTGCCGCGCCCGCATGTCGTACGCCACCGTCGTGACCGACAGCTCCGGCGGTTGCGGTGTGGCGCAGCGCTGTTGCTCGACGCGCAGGCCCGGTCCCACGTCGCCGTACGGGAGTTGGCCGCTCGGTGTGACAGGGAGCCGGCGGGCCAGCACGTCAACTCCCGTGCCCAGCACCTGACCTGAGGTCATGCGCTGCTCGCCCAGCAGCAGGTGGACGTCGATCCCGTTGTCGCCGGGGACTTTCAGCTGGGTGACGTACCCGTGCGGGCCGCTCACCACGCCGACCCGGTCGAGGCGGACGCCGGTGCGGTGCAGGCCGGCCAGCTGCCGCCCCTGCCAGGGCCCGGAGTCAGGGCGGAGCATCAACTCGCTGAAGGGGCGCGGCCATTCGGTCCGGAGCGCGAGCGCACTCGCCAGGACCATCAGCACGTCCTCGTCCAACGCGACCGGCATCCGCTCGATGAGCCCGCCCGTCCGCTCGGCCACCCACGTGTCCAACGCCCGCTGGGAGGCCGGGAGATCGGCGGTGAGCACACCGTGCGTGCCCGCCGGCAGCCCGGCCCGCCACTCCTCCCGTACGGCCAGCTCACGCCGGGTCCACAGGCCGAGCGCGGAGTCCAGACCCGGCATCGACCCCATCGCGTCCAACAACTCCCGCGCGGCACCGGCCGCTTGGCCGGCGGGCATCCCCACCGCGTCCGCCAGATCCGCCCGCGCGGCGCCCGACGCCCCGTCGGCGAGGAACGCGAGCAGCGGCCACACCCCGGCCGCCGAGAACACCGTGCCCCCGGTCGCCGCGTCCGCCCAACGCGCCGTCAGCCGATTGACCGCGTCGACGGTCCCTCCGACCGCGGTGCCTTCGACCACCGCGCCCTGAACCGCCATCCCCCCGACCGCTCCCAATTCCGCCCCCATGAGTCCCGTAGCGCAAGATCGCCCGATCACAAGATCGCGCACGGGAAGGCTATCGTCGGCCGCCCCGCCCCGATGATCAGCCCCGGTCCCGCTCAGGGAACAACTCCGGTTCCGTGCCCCACCCCGCCCCCGAGAACACCGTGCCCCCGTCGGCCGCCCCCGCTCACCTCACGCTTACCATGCGCCAAGTCGTACGTCAGTCCCGCATCTGAAGATCTCCAGCTCTCCTTCCGGAGATCCCCGCCTGAACCAGGAGCACGGTACCCGTGTCCATACCTCCGCCCCCGGAGCCCCAAGGTCCGCCCGCCCAGGGCCCCGAGAGCCCCCAGGACCAGCCCCCGGCCCAGGCTCCCTCCCCGCAGGCATCCACCCCGTACAACCCGTACGCCCCGCCCCAGCAGGACCCGTACGCCGCGCCGTCACAGGACCCGTACACCCCCTACGGCACGCAGCCCCAACCCCCGTACGGGACACCGCCGCAGATCCCCTACGCCCCGTACCCCCAAGGCACGCAGACCCCTCCGGGTCCCTACGGCCCGCAGCCCTACCAGACCTGGTCCCAGGGCTACACCCCGTACAACAACCCCGCGCCCCTCAACGGCATGTCCGTCGCCGCTCTCGTGCTCGGCGTCCTGTGCTGCATACCGGGGGTCGGGTTCGTCCTCGGGCTGATCTCGCTGAACCAGATCAAGAAGCGGGGTGAGCGCGGGCGGAGCATGGCGGCGGCCGGCATGGTGCTGTCGGCGCTCGGGCTGATGGTGTGGGTGCTCGGGGCTACCGGCGCGGCGACCGGCTTCTGGGACGAGGTCAAGGACAGCGCGCGGAACGACTCCAGCGCCTCTCCGGTGAAGGGCGAGTGCTTCGACGCGCCCAGCGGTTCGCTGGAGGGCATGACGTACGACTTCGACGTGGTGTCCTGCGACGGCGAGCACGATGGGGAGGTGTTCGCCGTCGTGCGGATGGGCGGCGGCTCGTACCCCGGGGACAAGAAGGTCACCGCCACCGCCGACGACAAGTGCTACGCCCTCCAGGACGCCTACGCCATGGACGGCTGGGCCGTGCCCGACGACGTGGACATCTACTACGTCACCCCGACCGCGCAGAGCTGGAGCCTGGGCGACCGCGAGATCACCTGCGTGTTCGGCAACACGGACGAGGAGGCGAGCCTGCCCGGCGGTTCGCTGCGCAACGACGCCACGACCCTCGACTCCGACCAGGTCGCGTATCTGAAGGCGGCCCACGTCCTCAACTCGGCGCTGGACTCGGCCCCCGACGCGCAGTACGTCGAGGACGACCTGCCGGGGCACAAGGCCTGGGCGGGCCGGGTCTCGACCGCGCTGACCCAGCAGGCCGACCTGCTCAACAGCCACCAGTGGCCCGGCGGTTCCGCCAAGCCCGTCGCGGCCCTGGTCAAGGATCTGCGGGCCGCGCAGAAGGAGTGGGCGAAGGCCGCCAAGGCCTCGGACGCCGACGAGTTCTACGCGCACTACGACAAGGGCGCCGCCCTGATCGACCCGCAGAAGTCGGTCACCGCCCGCGAGGCTCTGGGGCTCGCCACGACCCCTCCGTCGTACGACCAGAACGACGGTGGCGGGGACGGTGGGGGAGACGCCGGCGGCATGGAGGTGTGACGGCTCCTATAGCGGGGAGAAAGTGCCTGGGTAAAGCCCACGCCGGGGATAAGTCATCACATCGAGTGATTCTCTGGCCTTTGCTTGCATGGCACAACCCACGGTTGCCAGGCTGTTGCTGTCTGTACAACCTGATGGGAGCGGCCAGTGACATTCGGTGAGCAGCCGGCGTATCTGCGCGTCGCGGGTGATCTCCGCAAGAAGATCGTCGACGGCCAGCTGCCCCCGCACACCCGGCTGCCCTCGCAGGCCAGGATCCGCGAGGAGTACGGGGTCTCCGACACGGTCGCGCTCGAAGCGCGCAAGGTGCTGATGGCCGAGGGGCTGGTCGAGGGCCGCTCCGGGTCGGGGACGTACGTGCGCGAGCGTCCCGTGCCGCGGCGCGTCTCCCGCTCCGGGTTCCGGCCGCCGGCCGGCGCGACCCCGTTCCGGCAGGAGCAGGCCGAGGGGGAGGCACGCGGCACCTGGGAGTCCAGCAGCGAGCAGGTGGAGGCCGGCGGCACCATCGCCGAGCGGCTCGCCCTTCAGCCCGGTGAGCGCGTGATGTGCACGAAGTACGTGTTCCGGGACGCGGGCGAGACGATGATGCTCTCCACGTCCTGGGAGCCCCTCGCGGTGACCGGCCGTACGCCCGTGATGCTCCCGGAGGAAGGGCCACTGGGCGGCATGGGCGTTGTCGAGCGGATGCGCGCCATCGACGTCGTCGTGGACAACGTCACGGAGGAGGTCGGCGCCCGGCCGGGTCTCGCCGAGGAGTTGCTCGCCCTGGGGGGAGTCCCCGGGCACGTGGTCCTGGTCATCCAGCGGACGTACTACGCCTCGGGGCGCCCGGTGGAGACGGCCGATGTCGTGGTCCCGGCCGACCGCTACCGGATCGCCTACCACCTGCCGGTCAAGTAGCGCACCGAGGAGTGCGCCTCGTGTGAAGTAGTCCACCCCTTGCGGCATTTGTCGCCGGAACCGGTCAATCCGCCCTGCCTCGGGCGCCGTTGGATTCCGGTCTTTCTCGCAGGTCGTTCACCGCGCCTGTAGCGTGCCTCTCACCGGATGCGTCGAGGTGCGCCAACGGCGCGTTCGTCATCGTGCGCCCCCTCCGTCCTGGCTGGTTGCGTACCTCTTTGTGAAAACCCGTATTCGCTGCGTGAAGGTTAGGCGTAGGCTCCGGCATATGCGGATTGCGGTTTCCTTATGGGGTGGGGCACGGCACGAACCGCGAGCGGGAGGCGGAGGGGCGCGATGGCGATGAACGACGGCACGATCACTCTTCCCTGGCTCGTGATACGGCAGGACGACAACGGCAATCGCTACCGCGTGGGGCGGTACGCGACCCGCGCCGAGGCCCAGAAGATCGCGGACAGCCTCGACGACCGCGGGCACAAGCAGCTCTACTGGGTCGAGCGGATCGGACAGAGCGAGGACGCCACCCGCAACTGACGGCGCCCTCGCACCCCGTAGGCTCCCGCGCATGACGACACGGATCGTGGTGGTCGGAGCCGCCCTGTTCGACGGCGGCCGACTGCTCGCCGCGCGCCGCAGCGCACCCCCCGAACTGGCCGGGCGCTGGGAACTCCCCGGCGGCAAGGTCGAACCCGGCGAGCGCCCCGAGACCGCGCTGGTGCGCGAGTTGCGCGAGGAACTCGGCGTCGACGCCGAGACCGTGGAGCGCGTCCCGGGACAGTGGCCGCTGAAGCCGCCGTACGTCCTCCAGGTCTGGACGGCCCGGCTGCTCCCCGGCTCGGCGGAGCCCGAGCCCCTCGAAGACCACGACGAACTGCGCTGGCTCGCCCCCGCCGACATCTGGACCGTCGACTGGCTCGACCAGGACGTGCCCGCCGTACGGGAGACACTCGCGCTCCTGGACGCGGGGGCGCGCTGAAGTCGTCGTGGGCCGGGACGGCGGAGCGCGCCGGGCTCGGTGTACGCCGTTCGTGCCACAGTGCGCCCTCGGGGACGGTACCGGGCCCTGAATATCGGGTATGTGCCAATTAACCCCATGAAATCGGACATGGGTGTGCTGGCTGGCCCGGGATGTGATCGGCTTGATCGACACCGAAGGCGACTGCGCCGAGTGGACCTTTCCCGCGGACCCCGGAGCCGTCCGCACCGCACGCACCGCCGTCCGCGGCCAGTTGCGGGACTGGGACCTCGACGCCCTCGCCGACATCGCGGCGCTTCTGGTCAGTGAGCTGGTGACCAACGCGCTGCGGCACGCCACCGGCCCCATCGGCGTCCGCCTGGTCCGGCCCGCCGGCCCGGCCGGTGTGCTGCTGGTCGAGGTCTCCGACCCGCTGCCCGACCCGCCCCGCGAGCGTGTCGCCCGCCCCGAGGACGAGAGCGGCCGGGGTCTCCAACTCGTCGCCGGCGCCTGCGTCCGCTGGGGCACCCGGCCCGGCGAAACGGGCAAAACCGTGTGGTTCGAGCTGGCCGTACCCGGGTGATTCGGGGCCGAACACAGCTGTACGAACCGGACAGCCGTGTCCACCGACTGGTTCAGGCCTGTGACGGTTGTCGATCGGCGTGGTTCGACTGCGTGTCCGCTGGTTAGAAGACTGGGAGTGTTGTCGCGGGCAGGTCCGAAATGCATCGGGATTGTCCTGTGATCGTGAACACCGTGTTGTGCGGCGCCGTAGTGCTGGATACTGCGGGCAGCCGCCCCCGGTGACCGGTGCCGGACGCGGTGAGCTGGAGGGGACGGTTCGCGTGAGCGAGATACCAGCGAAGGCCACGGAGTCCGAGGACCCGTCGGACCGCGCGAGGGCTGAGGCCCCGGGTCACATCGACGTGCCCGGAGGCGACGGCGTGTCCGCCGCCGACGTCATGTCGGGTGTGCCCGGCGGCGACGCGATGACCGTCGGCGACGCCATGTGGCAGAGCAGCCCACCCGGCTCGATCTACGATTACATCAAGGTCGCCTCCTTCTCCATAGGCCCCGACGGGCTCGTCGACCAGTGGAGCCTGCGGGCCGAGCAGCTGTTCGGCATCCCCACGGAGCGCGCGGTGGGCATGGATCCCATCGAGGCGTTCGTCGACCCCGAACTGCACGAGCGCGGCCAGCGGAAGATGGCCGAGATCCTGGACGGCCGGGAGTGGACCGGAGTGGTCCCCTTCAAGGTGCCGGGGACCGCCGGCGGCGAACCGGGCAAGGAGGGGCTCGCCGAGGTCTATGTGATGCCGACCCGGACCGAGGAGGGCGAGCGGGCCGCCGTCTGCATCGTCGTCGACGTCCGCATCCTGCGCCGGATCGAGACCGATCTCGCCGCCTCGCAGTCGATATTCGGTCAATCTCCGTTCGGGTTCCTGCTGATCGACCCCGACCTGCGGGTCCGGCGGGCCAACCAGCAGATCGCCAACACCTTCGGCGGCAGCCCCGAGGACCACCGCGGCCGGGGCGTCCACGACTATCTGCAGAGCCCCGAGGCCGAGCGGGTCACCGCGACCCTGCGCCGCGTCCTGGAGACCGGCAACTCCATCACGGACATGCATGTCACCGGCCTCGTGCCGGGCTCCGAGGAACGCCGCCACTGGTCCATCAACCTCTATCGCGTGCACAGCGGCAGCGGCCGCCCCATCGGCATCGCCTGGCTCGGCACCGACGTCACCGCCCGCCGCGCCGCCGCCCGCGAGGCCGCCTCCGCGCGGCGCAATCTCGCCCTTCTGAACGAGGCCGGCGCCCGCATCGGGAACTCCCTCGACCTGGAGACCACGGCCCGCGAACTCCTCGACGTCGTCGTCCCCGGCTTCTGCGACCTCGCGACCGTCGATCTCTACCAGGGCCTGCTGGCCGGCGACGAGACCCCGCCAGGCCGTGCCGACGGCAGCGCGGAGCTCCGCCGGGTGGCCTTCGCCAGCGCGGTCTCCGACGCCCCGTTCGTCGGCGGCGGCGCACCCGTGGCCGTGAACGCGGTCCACCACTACCCCTTCAACTCGCCCTGCGCGGACGCCCTGCGCACCGCCCGCCCGCAGTACGTCCCCGCCGAGGAGGGCGGCCCGGTCCAGTCCACGCTGGCCGTGCCGATGGTCGCCCACGACACCGTCGTAGGACTCGCGCAGTTCGCCCGTACGAAGGGCAGCGAGCCGTTCGGGGACCGGGACCGGGATCTCGCGGTGGAGCTGGCGGCGCGGGCCGCCGTCTGTATCGACAACGCGCGGCTGTACCGGCGTGAGCACGAACGGGCGTTGATACTGCAGCGGTCCCTCCTCCCGCCCGGCGACCCGGAGGCATCCGGCCTCGACATCGCCTGCCGCTACCTGCCCGGGAACGCGGCGACGGAGGTCGGCGGCGACTGGTTCGACGTCATCGAACTCCCCGGCCACCGCACGGCGTTGGTGGTGGGAGACGTGATGGGACGTGGTCTACGCGCGGCGGTGGCGATGGGCGAACTCCGCACGGCCGTCCGCACGTTGGCCCTCCTCGACCTCGAACCGGCCGAGGTCCTCTCGGCGTTGGACGAGATCGCGCGAGGCCTCGGCACCCCCGGCGGAGTCCAACAGGCCACCCGGGCGGCCCGCCGCCCCCGCGAGGCGGACCTCGCGGAGGTGTATCTCGCGACCTGTATCTACGCGGTCTACGACTCGGTGACCAGGCGCTGCACGTTCGCCAACGCGGGCCACCTCCCGCCGGTCCTGGTGGAACCGGGCGAGGCCGCGCTGATGCTCGACGTCCCGCCCGGCATGCCCCTGGGGGTCGGCGGCGAGCCCTTCGAGGAGGTGGAGGTCGAACTCCCCGAAGGCGCGCTCCTGGCGCTCTACACGGATGGACTGGTCGAATCCCGCGACCACCCCCTGGACGAGGGCCTCCAGGCGTTCGTGGGCGCTCTGACGGACCCGGCGACCCGTGGTTCGTCCGACGGCGGCCCGTCCCCCGCGGCGGCACTGAACGCCGAGACCCACCGCGACCTGGAAGACGTCTGCGACCACGTCCTCAGCACCCTCGACACCCACCACGGCGAGGACGACATCGCGCTCCTCATGGCCCGCGTCCAGGGCCTGCCGGCCGACTCGGTCGGCGACTGGACCCTGCCGCGCGAACCCCGCAGCGTGGGCCGCGCCCGCGAGTACGCCCGCGCCCGACTCCAGTCCTGGGACCTCGAACCCCTCATCGACACCGCCGAGTTGCTCGTCAGCGAACTGGTGACGAACGCGCTGCGGTACGGCGAGGGCGACATCAGGCTCCGTCTCCTGCTGGACCGCACCCTGGTGTGCGAGGTCTGGGACGCGGGCCTGGTCCAGCCCCGCCGCCGCCGCGCCCGCGACACGGACGAGGGCGGCCGGGGCCTGCAACTGGTCGGCCTCCTGTCGGCGGCCTGGGGCTCCCGCCGGACGCCACGCGGCAAGACGGTGTGGTTCGAACTGCCGTTGCCGGACGGGGAGAACGGGGTGGTGGATCCGGCGGAGGCGTTGCTGAGCCTGTTCTGAGGGCGGTCAGCTGCGGATGTGGCTTGGCCGGTCTCCATTGCGGTGTTCTACGTCGGCGGAAGGACGCGGCGTTTCCGTGTGGCCGGTCCGCCGAAGGTGAGGGGCGGGCCGCCGTCCGGGTCCTCGCCGAGGAGGATCCCGCCGAGGACCGCCCCGCCGACCCCGCTCGTGTGCTCGGCGGCACCGGCGTACGGGTTCCCGTGCACGCGGACGTCCCGCTCGGCCGACTCGCGGGCCTCCAGCGCGGGTACGTCGGCCGCGGCCGGGTCGGTGGTGAGCAGCAGCTCCGCTTCGGCCAGCCGGGTGCGGGCTTCCACGCCCACGGCACCCCGGTGCGTCGCCACGAAACCGTCCGCCGAGCCCACGTCACTCCGCCCGACGAGCCACGCGGCGGCGCCGAGGACCCCGTCCCGCGCCCCGCCCAGCGGCAGCATGGCCTGGACGACGCGGCGCAGGGCGTCGAGGGGGTCGTAGCCGTCGGGGCGGTCACCGGTCAGTTCCTCTCGTACGGCGGCGAGGGTGGTGTGGGCGTGGGCGAGGTGGGTGCGGAGCGGCCCTGTCGGTGACTTGGCCGTTGCCGTTGCCGTTGCCCTTGCGATGCAGGATTCGGCGCCGGTGAGTGTGGCGGGCACCAACTCCGCTGCGGCGGCGAGTGAGTTGGCGAGCCGGTCGACGTCGTTCAGGAGGACGCCGGCCTGACTGATGGCGCCCTCGGCGGCGCGGAGGGAGCGTATGGCCTCGCCGGTGTGTCCCAAGTCGGCTGCCTGACGGGCCTGGTTGAGGTGGGTGGTGGCGAACACGAGCCGGTCCTTGGCCTGTTCGACGTACCCGGTGACGGAGGCGGTCGAGGTTGCGGGTGCCGGGTAGCGGGCGTGCAGGTCGGCGAGGGTGGCGTCCGCGCCCCCTGTGCGGCCGGCCAGCTCGCGGAACCGGGCCTCCGCGACGCCGAGCGCTTCGTTCATCTCCTGCTCCAACGCCCGGAGTTGATCGAAGGCGGGCGCTTCGGTGTCCAGCCGCCGCCCGGCTTCGGCACACCGTCCGACGATGCCGGCGAGGGCCTGCCGCCGGGCGGCTTCTTCCTTCGGTTCCGGGACGCCCCGGTCGTAGCGCAGGCGTATCGCGAAGGCGGCGGAGAGTTCGCGCTCGGCGTCCCGCAGGGCCCGTACGAACGGTTCGACGGCCGTCGCCCCGAACCGGGCCTCGACGAAGGCGAGTTCCTCACTGCTGGTGCGCAGGCAGTCGTCGGCCTGGACGAGGGCGGCACCGGCCTGGCGTTCCAGTACGGGGAGCGGGGTGACGGGGGGTTGGGGTGAGACGACACCGGCACCGGGGGTCGTACGGGTACGGGCCCTACGGGTGCGCCGCACATACCCGTACCCCGCGAGTACGGCTACTCCGCCGACGGCGACGAGGGGGAGGACGAGGTCGGCGCCGGAGGTCGTCCCCTCGGCCTGCTGCTGCCCCTGTCCGCCCGCACCGGCGACGGGCCCACCCCGGGCGGCCGCAACCGGAACATCCGCGTTGATCGTCATCACCGGCAACACCAGCCACACGACGCCGACCGCCCCACCCAGCACGGCATGCCCCACCCGCACGGATATGTGGGAGGTCCCGCGCCGCGGCCGGCCCCGTATCAAGGATGACGTCACATTTCGGAGCGTATGAGCAGGATTGCGGGCGCGCGACCGGGGTGGGCCTGGGGTGGGATGTCGGGGCGTGTGTGGTGCGAGGGGTTCAGCTAGGGGGAGGGGCGGCACGGGGATGGGGCACGCAGGGGATTCGGGGGCGAGGTCGGGGATGGGCTCGGGGGGAGTGGGGGAAGGGGGAGCGGAGGCTGCGACGGCTGGGCTGGGGATAGGTGGGGGAGGCGTGCCGGCGGGTGCGGGTGATCCGGATCCGGAGATGCGTGGGGGAGACCCACCTGCGGGTCTGGAGGAAGGAGAGCGGGAAGCGGCGGCCGGTCCGGGGGACGGGGACGTGCCAGTTGGTCCGGAACCCGGGGAACCGGAGATCGGGAAGCGCGGCGGGAGCGAAGCGACCGTCGGGTCTGCGGGGACCGATTCACCGGAGGTCGCCGGCGGTGGCGTACCCCCACAAGGGCCACCCGCGGCCGACGACGAAAGTAGTACGGGTGGGCGGGGTGGGAAAACCAGGTGGGTTCGGCGGAGCCTCGTCGCGCTTGTGCTTGCCCTGTTGCTTCCTGCCCTCGGCGCCGAGATCGCCCTCCGCGTGAATTACGCCGGTGAGCTGTCCGACGGCACGTACACCCGGGGCCAGGACGCGATCTGGCTGGGCCACGCGTGGGTGGACGGGCGCAAGACCGACGCGGACTTCGCAGCGCTGGCCGGTCGGCTGAAAAGCGCCGGTATCCACGATCTGTACGTCCATTCAGGCCCCCTGGAGCACGACGGCACCCTCCCGGCGTCGGACTATCCCAGGGCGGCCTGGTTGATCGAGTCGGTGCACAGGGAACTTCCCGGGGTCCGGGTACAGGCCTGGCTGGGCGACAAGCTCGCCACCGAGAGCCCGGACGGCCTGCGCCTGCAGAACCCCGCGACCCGCACAGCGATCGTCGCCTCGACCCGCCAGATCCTCGCCGCCGGCTTCGAGGGCGCCCACTTCGACCTGGAACCCCTCCACTCCGGCGACGCCGACTACCTCGACCTCCTCGACAGACTCCACGAGGTCACCCGGGCCCACGACGCCCAACTCTCCGTCGCCGCCCACCAGATCGACCCGCTCCCCGCCTTCCACTCCTTCTGGGGCACCGTCACCAACCACCCCAAGTGGTGGTCGCAGGCGTACTTCGGCCAGGTCGCCCGCCGCGTCGACCAGATCGCCGTCATGTCGTACGACACGATGCAACCCCTGCAGAGCCTCTACGGCGGCTACGTCGCCCAACAGACCTCGCTCGCCCTGGAGGTCACCCCGGACTCCACCGACCTCCTCATGGGCCTGCCCTTCTTCCACGAGAACCGCTTCGGCCACCGCGGCGCCGCCGAGACCGTCCCCGCCGCCGTACGCGGCGTCCGCCTCGGCCTGTCCCGCACGGACGCGGACCGTACGAACTTCGGCGTCGCCCTGTACGTCGACTTCGCGGCGACGGAGGCGGACTGGACGGCGTACCGGGAGGGCTGGGTGCGCTGAGCGCGCGCTCAAGTTCCCTGAAAATACGGTGCTGTTCACAGCCAGGGGTGCGATGATCCAGCACGTCTGATGGGGGTGGGCGATGGTGTGGACCGTAATCGGTGCGGTGGCCATTGTGGCGATGGCGACGCCCGGAGTGATTGCGCTGACGACCGGCTGGCTGCCGCCGGCACTGCGGGCCAGAGTCGTACGGCCGGACCTGTGGGGGTACGGCGCGCTGATGTCGGCCGTGGGCCTGGCGACGGAGATGTGCCTGCGCTGGCTGGGGCACTCGCAGGCGCTGCTCGACTTCCTGGGACCGCTGGGCCTTGTCCTGATCCTCTCCGGCTTCCTGCTCCAGTCGCGCGCCCGGCGTCCCGCGACCCTGTGACCAGCACGCGCAAGTCCCTCACCCGCGACGACCTGGCACCGCTCGCCCGGTCCGCCCTCGGCCGCACTCCGACGACCGTCACCCGCATCCGGGGCGGCTCGAAGAAGGGCGTCTACAGGCTTGCCTTCGAGGACGGTTCGACCGCGGTCGCCTACGTTTGGTCCCCCGAGGAGGACCTCTGGGACGCCGGCCCCGGCGACCCCCGCGACCCCTTCTCCCACGCCTCCGGCCTCCCCCTCTTCACCGCGGCGGCGAACCGCCTCGCCGCGGCCGGCGTCCGCGCCCCCCGACTCCTCCACGCCGACCCCACGCACACCCACCTCCCGGCGGACGTGGCGATCGTCGAGGACCTCCCGGGCGGCACCCTGGAGGACCTGCTGAACGGCGCCCCGGCCGCCGTAAAGGCGGAGGCACTGGAGCGGATGACGGCCCTGCTCGACACCCTGCACGCCTGCACGGGTCCGCGCTTCGGCAAGGTCGTGGTCGTCGACAACGGCGGTTCCTCGTACGGGAGGTCATGCGAGAAGATCGTCGTCGCACGCGCCCTGAGCGACCTCGACGAACTCGCCGGCCGCGAGCCCCGAGTCACCGCTGTCCACACCCGACTGGCCGACTGGCTAAGGGGGTTGGCCGCGCAGATCCGCCCCCGCGCCGAGCCCCCCACCCTCATCCACGGCGAACTCGGCCCCGACCACGTCCGCGTGACCCCCGACGGAGACCTCGCCCTCATCGACATCGAGGGCCTCATGTACTTCGACGCCGAGTGGGAACACGCCTTCCTCCGCCTGCGCTTCGGCCCCCACTACGACGCCCTGCTCACCGAGGGCCTGGACGAGGACCGCCTGCGCCTGTACCGCCTGGCGATGCACCTCTCCCTCGTGGCAGGCCCCCTCCGCCTCCTCGACGTCGGGGACTTCCACGACCCGGAGTTCATGCGCGGCATCGCCGAGCACAACCTCGGCCAGGTCCTCAGCTTTCTGAAGAACGCCTCCTGATCTTCGACCCCAGCCACACCAGCGGGTCGTACTTGCGGTCAACCGCCCGTTCCTTCAAGGGAATCAGGGCGTTGTCCGTGATGTGGATGCCCTCGGGGCAGACCTCGGTGCAGCACTTGGTGATGTTGCAGTAGCCGAGGCCGTGTTCGTCCTGGGCGGTCTTCTTGCGGTCGAGGCCGGAGTCCGCCGCCGCGTCCAGCGGGTGCATGTCCAACTCCGCGACCCGCATGAGGAATCGGGGGCCCGCGAACGCCGTCTTGTTCTCCTCGTGGTCGCGGACGACGTGGCAGGTGTCCTGGCACAGGAAGCACTCGATGCACTTGCGGAACTCCTGCGAGCGGTCGACGTCCTCCTGCATCATCCGGTACTCGCCGAGACCCACCCCCTCCGGCGGCACGAACGCCGGAACCTCCCTGGCCTTCTGGTAGTTGAAGCCGACGTCCGTGACCAGGTCGCGGATGACGGGGAAGGCGCGGAGCGGGGTGACCGTGATCGTCTCCTCGCGGGTGAACACCGACATGCGGGTCATGCACATCAGCCGGGGGCGCCCGTTGATCTCCGCCGAGCACGAACCGCACTTGCCCGCCTTGCAGTTCCAGCGCACGGCGAGGTCGGAGGCCTGGGTGGCCTGGATGCGGTGGATGATGTCGAGGATCACCTCGCCGTCGTTGACCTCGACCTTGAAGTCCTCCAGGTCGCCGCCCTTGACGTCCCCCCGCCACACCTTGAAGCGGGCCTCGTAGCTGCTCACTCGTAGAGCTCCTCTTCGGCGAGGTACTTGACCAGCTCTTCCTTCTCGAAGAGGGCGAGCAGGTCGGCGCGGATGGGGTCGGTCGTCTCGCGGGTCAGGCTGATCTGGCCGGACACCGGGTCGGTGGCCGCCAACCCGCCGTTGGGGTCGGTCAGTTGGCAGATCAGGTTGATGCGGCGCCAGTCGCGGTTCATGCCGGGGTGGTCCTCGCGGGTGTGTCCGCCGCGCGACTCGGTGCGCTCCAGCGCGGCCCGGGCCACGCACTCGCTGACCAGCAGCATGTTCCGCAGGTCCAGGGCGAGATGCCAGCCGGGGTTGAACTGGCGGTGGCCCTCGACTCCCGCCCTACGGGCCCGTACCCGGAGATCCGCCAGTTTCTCCAGCGCCTGTTCCATCTCGCCCTCGCGGCGGATGATGCCGACGAGGTCGTTCATGGTCTGCTGGAGTTCCTGGTGGAGGGTGTACGGGTTCTCCGGTGGGCGCCCGTTCTCCTTGCCGGGTTCGGGGCCCTCCGCCGAGAAGGGGCGCAGTGCCTCCGCCGCCGCCAGGTCGACCTCTGTGTCGTCCACCAGCGGGCGGCTGTCCGCCAGGTCGGCCGCGTGGTCCGCCGCGTGCCAGCCCGCCCGGCGGCCGAACACCAGCAGGTCGGACAGGGAGTTGCCGCCCAGCCGGTTGGAGCCGTGCATGCCCCCGGCCACCTCACCGGCCGCGAACAGCCCCGGTACCCCGCGTGCCGCCGCCGTGTCCGAGTCGACCGCGACACCGCCCATCACGTAGTGACAGGTCGGCCCTACCTCCATCGCCTCCGCCGTGATGTCGACGTCGGCCAGCTCCTTGAACTGGTGGTACATGGACGGGAGTCGGCGCCGGATCACCTCCGCCGGCATCCGCGTCGACACGTCCAGGAAGACCCCGCCGTGCGGCGAGCCGCGGCCCGCCTTCACCTCGGAGTTGATGGCGCGGGCGACCTCGTCGCGGGGGAGGAGTTCAGGGGGACGGCGGTTGTTGTCGGGGTCCTCGTACCAGCGGTCGCCCTCTGCCTCCGACTCGGCGTACTTCTCCTTGAAGACGTCGGGGATGTAGTCGAACATGAAGCGTTTACCCTCGGAGTTGCGCAGCACCCCGCCGTCGCCGCGCACCGACTCGGTGACGAGGATGCCCTTCACGGACGGCGGCCAGACCATGCCCGTCGGGTGGAACTGCACGAACTCCATGTTGAGCAGGGGCGCTCCGGCGAGCAGTGCCAGCGCGTGGCCGTCGCCCGTGTACTCCCACGAGTTGGACGTCACCTTGAAGGACTTGCCGATCCCGCCGGTCGCGATCACCACGGAGGGCGCCTCCAGGACGAGGAAACGGCCCGTCTCGCGCTCGTAGGCGAAGACCCCGGAGACCCGGCTGCCGTCCTTCAACACCCTTGTGACGGTGCACTCCTGATAGACCTTCAGACGGGACTCGTAGTCGCCGGTCTCCTTGTGGTCCTCCTGCTGGAGCGACACGATCTTCTGCTGGAGCGTGCGGATCAGCTCAAGTCCCGTACGGTCGCCGACGTGTGCGAGGCGCGGGTACTCGTGGCCCCCGAAGTTGCGCTGGGAGATCCTGCCGTCCTTCGTACGGTCGAAGAGGGCACCCCAGGTCTCCAACTCCCAGACGCGGTCCGGGGCTTCCTTCGCGTGCAGCTCCGACATGCGCCACTGGTTGAGGAACTTGCCGCCGCGCAGGGTGTCGCGGAAGTGGACCTGCCAGTTGTCGTGCTCGTTGACGTTGGCCATCGCCGCCGCGATGCCGCCCTCGGCCATCACCGTATGGGCCTTGCCGAACAGCGACTTGCAGATCACCGCCGTACGGGCACCGCGCTCGCGCGCCTCGATGGCGGCCCGCAGACCGGCGCCACCGGCACCGACCACGACGACGTCCCACTCCTGTCGCTCGACCACGGACATCAGAAAAACCTCGGATCGTTGAAAGCGCCGGAGGCGACCAGGTACACGTAGAAGTCGGCAGCCGCCACGCTGATCAACGACGCCCAGGCGAGCTGCATGTGACGGTTGTTCAGCTTCCCGACGAACTTCCACGCCTTGTAGCGCACGGGATGCTTGGAGAAGTGCTTGAGCTTGCCGCCGACGATGTGCCGGCAGGAGTGGCAGGACAGGGTGTACGCCCAGATCAGCACGATGTTGGCCACGAAGACGAGGGTGCCCAGGCCCATGTGGCCCCAGTGGTAGTGCTCGTCGCGGAAGGTCAGCACGGTGTCGTACGTCAGCGTGCCCGCCACCAGGAGCGCCGCGTAGAAGAAGTACCGGTGGACGTTCTGCAGGATCAGCGGGAAGCGGGTCTCACCGCTGTACTTCTTGTGCGGCTCGGCCACCGCGCAGGCCGGGGGCGAGGCCCAGAAGCCCCGGTAGTAGGCCTTGCGGTAGTAGTAGCAGGTCAGGCGGAAGCCGAGCGGGAAGATCAGGATGATGATGGCGGGGGAGATGCCCCACCAGCTCCCGAAGAGATCCGCGTTCGGGCCCGCGTGCATCGTCCGGCACCGGTCGGCCAGACAGGGCGAGTAGAACGGCGAGACATAGGGCGCCGAGTAGTAGTTCGAGTCCGCGAAGGCCCGCCAGGTCGAGTAGACGACGAAGGCCAGCAGTCCGGCGGCGGTGACGGCCGGGGCCAGCCACCAGCGGTCGGTCCGCAGATGCGGGGCGTCGATCGCGGCGCGCGTACCGGTGTGTACGCCGCCGCTCTTCGGTTGGGGTTCCGTACCAGTGGCCAAGTCAGGACTCCGGTCGGTTCAGGGTGCGTGGCGGTCGTGGGCGCCGAGTCCTTCGTCGTCCGAGTCCGTCCACAGGGTGTTGTCGTAGGGGGTGTCGGGGATGGAGACGAGATCGGGGCGCCGGGGGCGCTCGATCCCTGGTGCGGCGTCGCGCAGCAGCGCGACGCTCTCGCGTAGCCGGTCGGCGTCGGCCTTGACCCTGCGCATCTCCAGGCCGCCGCTGCCGAATTGGTTCTCCAGCCGTCCCACCGACCTGAACAGGTCGTCGAGACAGCGCTGGACTGACGTCAGTTCGTCGTGCACGGACATGACGTGACCTCACTTCCGCGGGCGTCGGCCCTGGACGGCAACGTTCATGCGCCTGCGAGTGTTGCGCGTCACACCTACCGGTGGGAAGCGGTGTGCACGGATTGGCCGGGGTGCGTTGGTGTGTACGGGGGCAGATTCGAACATTGCGCCGCACGGGTGGGCTTCCCGGCGCCCTCCGCCGTGTCTCCCCCCATGGCCGAACCGTTTCCTCTTCAGTGGCCGCAAAGATCTGATCAGCACCATATACGGCCAAAAGTGATCAGAAGTCCCGCGGTTTACCGGAGGTAGCAGTGATGTCCCACGACGGCGTCAGACTGCGCGCGGTCATGCGCTCGGTCGCCTTCCTCACCGCGGGCGCGCTCGCGGTGCCCACCCTCGCGGCATGCGGTTCCGACGACGAATCGGGCAAGCCGCTGGCCGGCCAGGACATCGCCCCCGTCGGCCGTGACCTGGTCGCCGACGGTGGCACCCTGAACTGGGCCGTCGACGACGTACCGGAGACCCTCAACACCTTCCAGTCGGACGCCGACGACGCCACCACCCGCGTCGCCCAGGCCGTCCTGCCCGCCATGTTCCGGCTCGACGCGCAGGGCCGCCCGCAGCGCGACGCCGACTACCTGGAGTCCGCGAAGGTCGTCGACACCGAGCCCAAGGAGGTCGTCCTCTACAAGCTCGACCAGCAGGCCGTGTGGAGCGACGGCCGCGAGATCGGCGCCGCCGACTTCGCCGCCCAGTGGCGCGCCCTGTCCGGCAAGGACTCCGCGTACTGGACCGCGCGCAACGCCGGCTACGACCGCATCGAGAAGATCGAGCGCGGCGCCAACAACCTTGAGGTCAAGGTCACCTTCAGCAGGCCGTACGCCGACTGGAAGGCGCTGTTCTCGCCGCTGTATCCCAAGGACGTCATGGGCACCCCGGACGCCTTCAACGACGGCGCGCGCCGCAAGCTGAAGGTCACCGCCGGCGCCTTCGGGGTGCAGAAGATCGACCGCAAGGACAAGGAGATCGTCCTCGCCCGCAACCCGCACTGGTGGGGCCGGCCCGCGAAGCTCTCCCAGATCGTGCTGCACGCCGTACCGCTTGACAAGCGGGCCGCGGCGCTCGCCGACGGCACGGTCGACCTGGCCGAGATCGACCCCGCCGACGCGAGCCGGATCGCGCTCGCGGGCCGCGCCAAGGGCACCAGCACCCCGCTCCAGGGCGCGAGCCCCACGGGCAAGGACGAGAACAAGAACGAGAGCCGGCAGAAGAAGAAGCTCAGCAAGAAGGAGCGCAAGGCGGTCGCCACGTACCTGCGCCAGCAGGACGAGTTGCGCGCCTTCACCGTCCGCCGCTCCTTCGAGCCCGCGTACACCCAGCTCGCCCTCAACGGCTCCGAGGGCCCCCTCGCCGACGAGCGCGTCCGCCGTGCGGTGGCCCGCGCGCTCGACCGCACCGAGCTGGCGAAGGTCGTACTCAAGCCGCTCGGCCTGCCCGCCGTGCCGGTCGGCAGCCACCTCGCGCTCTCCGGGCAGGCCGCGTACGCCGACAACAGCGGCGCGCTCGGCGACCACGACACCGCGGAGGCGCAGGCGCTGCTCGCCGACGCCGGCTGGGTGCCCGGCGGACCGCTCAAGGACAAGGGCGAGAAGGCGGCCGGCGCCGAGAGCAAGAAGGGCAAGAAGTCCGACGACGAGGCCGAGTCCGAGGGCGGCTCCGACGGGCAGTACATCGTCGGCGAGGACAACAAGGACCCGCAGGACCACACCAAGAAGCACGGGCACGGCGACGAGGGCTCCAAGCACCTCGCCGACGGCAAGCAGTACGACGGCCGCAAGGTGAAGCAGGGCGGCGCGCCCGGCGCGTACGCCCCCAAGGGCACGGCCGCTCCGGCGGGCGCGAAGACCGGGCCGCTCGCGAAGGACGGCAAGCCGCTCACCCTCCGCTTCGTGCTCCCCTCCGGGACCGGCTCGGAGTCGCTGAGCACGGTCGCCGACAGCATCTCCCGGATGCTGGAGAAGGTCGGCATCCGCACGGAGATCACCAAGGTCTCCGACGTCAGCTACTTCAAGGACCACATCGCGTCCGGCCAGTACGACCTCGCCCTCTACTCCTGGCCCGCGTCCGCCTTCCCCGCCACCGACGCCCGCCCGATCTTCGCCAAGCCGGTCCCGGCCGCGGACGGCTCCCTGAACGTCGAGCAGAACTACACCCGCGTCGGCACCGACCAGGTCGACCAGCTCTTCGACCAGGCCGCCTCCACCCTCGACGAGGACGAGTCCGCCGCCCTGGTCCGCAAGGCCGACGCCCGCATCTGGGCGGCGGCCGGCTCGATCCCCCTCTACCAGCGCCCCCAGCTCACGGCCGCCCGCAAGACCGTCGTCAACGCCGGCTCCTTCGGCTTCCAGACCCCGGTCTACGAGGACATGGGCTTCCTGAAGAAGGGCGCCCACCCCTCGGCGAGCCCGACAAAGGACTGAGGGATTAGCATCACCCGCACATGACGAGCACGGCCGCCGTCCCGCAGCTACCTGCGGGGCGGCGGTTGTCGTACGGGGGTGGGGCATGCGGGGTTGGGGAGCGGCGGTGGCCGTGGTGGTACTGGGTGCGAGTTCGGCGGGTTGCGGAGTCACGGCGGGCAGCAGCCGGCTCTCCGCCGACGCGGCCACGATCTGCGCGCACGGGACGTACGCCTGGTCCGGCATCCGGCACGTCGAGCGGCTGACCGGGCTGCCCGACCGGATCACGTACGCCGACGGCGGATACCAGGGTGTCATCGAACCCGTCTCCGGCACCGTCTACCGCCCCACCGTGACCCACCCGCCCAAGGGCGTCGCCCCCGCCCGCGTGATCCAGGCCCTGGGCGCCCACCTCAAGACGGACAACCCGCTCGCCGGACCGTCCGAAACGGCCGGGCGCGAGGAGACGGACTTCTTCGACGAGCTCGTCGGACCCCGGCAGCCGTACTACGCCTGGGAGTCGGTCGACCTGGTGGAGGCCGACTTCACATACACCTGCGGACTGAACCCGCCGGTGCACGGCCACGTGCACACCTGGGACACCTACGGCGGTGGGTTCCTGCCCTGTTCCCAGCCCTCCGAGGGCGCCCCGGCCAAGGTCGCCGCGGCGAAGCTGTGCCCCGCCGGATCCCTTGCCGTGACCGGCGTCTGACCGGTCCCGGCGCCGCCCGTAAGGCCCTGCGGAGGCCCCTTCCCCGTACGCCACGTACGATGGGGTAAGGCCGTGGCGTGTCCAGCCCGGCAGGGTCCGCGTAACACAGACGTACGCGCAGGCCTTCCTCACTCTCCGGGAGTTCGCCGCAATATGGCCACGCGCCACGACATCCGCAACGTCGCCATCGTCGCCCACGTCGACCACGGGAAGACGACCCTCGTCGACGCCATGCTGAAGCAGGCCGGTGCCTTCGCCGCGCACGCCGCCGAATCGCTCGACGACCGAATGATGGACTCGAACGATCTGGAGCGTGAGAAGGGCATCACGATCCTGGCCAAGAACACGGCCGTGAAGTACCACCCGAAGGATGGCGGCGACGTCATCACCATCAACATCATCGACACCCCGGGCCACGCCGACTTCGGTGGCGAGGTCGAGCGCGGTCTGTCGATGGTGGACGCGGTGGTGCTGCTCGTCGACGCGTCCGAGGGCCCGCTGCCCCAGACCCGCTTCGTGCTGCGCAAGGCGCTCCAGCAGCGCCTGCCCGTCATCCTGTGCATCAACAAGACGGACCGCCCCGACTCCCGGATCGACGAGGTCGTCAACGAGACGTACGACCTGTTCCTGGACCTGGACGCGGACGAGGAGCAGATCGAGTTCCCCATCGTCTACGCGTGTGCGCGTGACGGCGTGGCCTCGCTGACCAAGCCCGAGAACGGCACCGTCCCGCAGGACAGCGACAACCTGGAGCCGTTCTTCACCACGATCCTGTCGCACGTCCCGGCCCCCGAGTTCGACGAGGCCGCCCCCCTCCAGGCGCACGTCACCAACCTGGACGCGGACAACTTTCTCGGCCGTATCGCGCTGCTCCGCGTCGAGCAGGGCGAGCTGCGCAAGGGCCAGACCGTCACGTGGATCAAGCGCGACGGCACGATGTCCAACGTGCGCATCACCGAGCTGCTGATGACCGAGGCGCTCACCCGCAAGCCGGCCGAGATGGCGGGCCCCGGTGACATCTGCGCCGTGGCCGGTATCCCGGACATCATGATCGGCGAGACCCTCGCCGACCCCGAGAACCCGATCGCGCTGCCGCTCATCACGGTCGACGAGCCGGCGATCTCCATGACCATCGGTACGAACACCTCGCCGCTCGTCGGCCGCGGCGGCACCGGCAAGGGCGCCTCCGCGAAGGCGGCCGTCAAGGACCGCAAGGTGACCGCCCGTCAGGTCAAGGACCGCCTGGACCGCGAGCTGATCGGTAACGTCTCGCTGCGCGTGCTCGACACCGAGCGTCCCGACGCCTGGGAGGTGCAGGGCCGCGGTGAGCTGGCGCTGGCCATCCTGGTCGAGCAGATGCGCCGCGAGGGCTTCGAGCTGACCATCGGCAAGCCGCAGGTCGTCACCCAGATCATCGACGGCAAGGTGCACGAGCCGGTCGAGCGCATGACGATCGACGTGCCCGAGGAGCACATGGGCGCGGTCACGCAGCTCATGGGCGTCCGCAAGGGCCGGATGGACAACATGTCGAACCACGGCTCGGGCTGGGTCCGGCTGGAGTTCGTCGTCCCGTCCCGCGGTCTCATCGGCTTCCGTACCGAGTTCCTGACCGGGACGCGCGGTACGGGCATCGCCCACTCCATCCACGAGGGCCACGAACCGTGGTTCGGTGTGCTGACGACCCGTAACAACGGTTCGCTGGTCGCCGACCGCGCCGGTGCCGTCACCGCCTTTGCGATGACGAACCTCCAGGAGCGCGGTGTGCTGTTCACCGACCCCGGCACCGAGGTGTACGAGGGCATGATCGTCGGCGAGAACTCGCGCGCCGACGACATGGACGTGAACATCACCAAGGAGAAGAAGCTCACCAACATGCGCTCGGCCGCCGCCGACTCGTTCGAGGCGATCGTGCCGCCGCGCAAGCTCTCGCTGGAGCAGTCCCTGGAGTTCTGCCGCGACGACGAGTGCGTCGAGGTGACCCCGGAGGCCGTTCGCATCCGCAAGGTCGTGCTCGACCAGAAGGAGCGCGGCCGCTCCGCGAGCCGCGCCAAGCACGGCTGACGCATACGATCGCAGGCCGTTCGAGGCGCTGTTACCGGCCAACTGAGCCCGGGTGCCCCCATCTTGGGGGTGCCCGGGCTTTTTGCAACTGATTTTCGCCCTGTTCCCCGGGACGGTCTGTCCGTAATGCGGAGATCCTCGCCCGATACCCATGTAACAAGTCCGTTTCGTGGCCTTCTCGCATCGAACAGTTTGTCCATGTTTTGGAAGATGTACGGGCGAGCTGTGACTGAATTGAGATTTAAAGACAGTGGTCGGCACCTGGCACATGGCAGATAGTTAGCCGCGTAGCGCTCGGGTCAATGGGTCAGCGCGCCGTGGGGACGGCGCCGACTCGCGAGCACCAGGGGGTGTCTGACCCTCCGCCAGGGGTGGCGGAGGAAAGACGTGAACCCCCTCCTGTTGGTGAACACGTGGAGTCATGAGGAGGAGCCCCATGCGTGGTGTCATGAACGCCAGGTGGGACACGCCGTCCGTCAGTAGCAACCTCGCCCGCCCATACGGAGATTGGCTCTGAGGAGTCGGCCGGCGGTCCAGTGCCGCCGTTCAACTACGCGCGTCCGGCTGCGGGATCTCCCACCGCACCGGGACGCTCGGGACCTCTTTCCTAGCTCCGACCGGTGATCGCGCACACCCTGCGGCGGTCGCCCGCTCGGCACACCCACACCTGTGAAATGGGCGAACAGTGACAAGTCCTATCGACATTGAGGGCGGCGGAACCTCGGTCGTCGTCGACGGCGAACCAGGGCCGCAGGCGGAACCCGAGGCCAAGAAGATGGAGGGCCGGTCGCCCGGCCAGCTGATGTGGATCCGCTTCAAGCGCGACCGCACCGGCGTGATCTCGGCCTACGTCGTGGCCTTCTTCTTCCTCGTCGGACTCCTCGCACCACTGATCTCCAAGCTGTACGGCAAGGACCCGTACACCGTGTACGCGGACGAACGCCCCGAGCTCTTCGACAGCGCGGGCGTCCCGCTGCAGCCCAACGGCGGGATCAGCAGCCAGTTCTGGTTCGGCCTCGAACCGGGCAACGGCTACGACGTCTTCACCAAGCTCCTCTACGGCATCCGCACCTCGCTGATGATCTCCGTCTGCGTGACGATCGCGACCGTCCTCACCGGCATCCTGCTCGGCGTCGCGGCCGGCTTCCTCGGCGGCAAGTCCGACTACTTCATCAGCCGGGTCATCGACTTCCTGCTGGCCTTCCCCGCCCAGCTGTTCTTCATCGCGAGCATGCCGGTCGTCGTGTCGCTCTTCGTGAGCCCGACCGACGAGACACCGACGTACGTCCGTGTCGTGGCCCTCATCGCGGTGCAGTGGTTCCTGGGCTGGATGAGCCTGGCCCGCATCCTGCGCGGCACCAGTCTGGCGCTGCGCGAACGGGAGTTCATCGAGGCGGCCCGGGTCAGCGGAGCCTCGTCCTGGCGGATCATCAGCAGAGAGATCCTGCCGAACGTGGTCACGCCGATCCTCGTGCAGTCCACGTACATGCTTCCCGGCTTCGTGACCGCCGAGGCCGGCCTGTCCTACCTGGGCGTGGGCATCGTCGAACCGACGCCGGACTGGGGACAGATGTTCTCCAAGGCGTCCACCGAACTCGTGATGTCGAACGACATCACCTACATGTTCTTCCCGGGTGTCTCGATGATCATCTTCATCGTGGCCTTCAACCTGCTCGGGGACTCGGTCAGGGACGCCTTCGATCCCAAGACGGCCCGCTGACCGTCCGTTGGCGGGCGTTCGCGCCCGGCTACCGCACGGCAACACAGCAATCCAGCACGGCGATCCAGCACGGGAATTCCTTTGTGCACTGGTGACACACAGATGGGTGGAAACTGAGTGATGAGTAGGGGCGGACGCCACGTATACGCCGCGCTCTCCGTGCTCGCGGCCGGGGCTCTTGTGCTCACCGGTTGCAGCAAGGGCGGCAGCGACGCGAGCGACAACAACAAGCAGGACAAGGAGAACGCGGCAAGACAGCAGAAGTCGATCAAGTTCGGCGACACCGCGGACTCCACCGGACCGGCCGCGGCCGTACCGGGCGCCAAGTCGGGCGGCACGATGGAGGTCCTCCAGCGTGACAGCTACGCCCACCTCGACCCGGCCCAGATATACGTCTCGGACGAGGGCTCGCTCTCGACCCTGATCCACCGGGGTCTCACGGGCTACAAGACCACCACCAACGACGGCAAGGGCCACGAGGTCGTCGGCGACCTCGCCACCGACTCCGGTACCACCACGGACGGCGGCAAGACCTGGAAGTACACGCTCAAGGACGGCATCAAGTTCGCCGACGGCACGCCGATCACGTCCGCGGACTTCCGCCAGACCTTCGAGCGGCTCTTCGCGCCCTTCATCAACCAGGGCCCGTCCTACCTCCAGCAGTGGCTGGCCGACACCTCCGGCGCCGACTACCGCAAGCTGCTGCCGGACGGTCCGTACAAGGGCAAGCACCTGCCGAGCAGCGTCCTGGAGACCCCGGACGCCAAGACCATCATCTTCCACTTCAAGACGGCGCACTCCGACCTGCCGTACGCCCTGGCCATGGCGGGCTACGCCGTCGTCTCCGCCAAGGGTGACACCCAGGCGAAGTACGACAAGTCGCCGGTGACGAGCGGCCCGTACAAGATCCAGTCGTTCAAGTCCGGCAAGTCGATGGTGCTCGTGAAGAACACCAACTGGGACCCGAAGACGGACCCGATCCGCCACCAGTACGTGGACCAGTTCAACTTCACGTTCAACCAGCAGTTCGAGACGTCGACGAAGGCGCTCCTCGCGGACAGCGGCGCGGACCAGACCGGCATCAGCTTCAACAACCAGGTCGACGCGGGCAACCTGTCCAGCGTCCTCAAGGACCCGAAGCTGAAGTCCCGCACGGTCTCCGGCTACCAGCCGTACGTGGGACAGATGAACATCAACAACAGCCACGCGGCCATGAAGGACAAGACGGTGCGTGAGGCCATCGCCTACGCGCTGCCCATCACGCCGTTCCTCCGTGCCTTCGGCGGCACGGACGCGATGGAGGTCGCCGGCGGCACCATCAGCCCGACCGTCTCCGGCTACAACGCCGCGTTCGACCCGTTCGGCAAGAAGAAGAAGCCGGCCGGTGACCCGGAGAAGGCCAAGGCGCTGCTGAAGAAGGCCGGCAAGCTCGGCATGAAGCTCACCTTCGGCTACACCAACACCCCCGAGGGCCAGCAGTACTCCACCGCCATGGCGGCGGGCCTGAAGAAGGCCGGCTTCAACGTCCAGCGCCAGGAGATCCCGGCCGAGACCTACTACGACCAGGTCAGCAAGCTGGACAACAACTACGACATCTTCCACACCGCGTGGGGCGCCGACTGGCCGTCCGCCTCGACCGTCGTCCCGCCGCTCTACGACGGACGCGGCATCGCCGACGGTGCGCAGAACTACTCGCAGGTCAACGACCCCAAGGTGAACGCCGACATCGACGCGGCGAACAAGATCACCGACCCGGTCAAGGCCGCGGCCGCCTGGGAGAAGATCGACGAGTACCTCGTGAAGGACCTCGTCGCCTTCGTCCCGACCGCGTACTACAAGCAGACCCAGATCGCCGGTTCCAAGGTCGGCGGCCTCGTCTACGACGACGTCATCGGCGGCGTCGACCCGCGTCGCCTGTTCGTCAAGTAACCGCCGTCCGTCCGGCACCCGTTGCGTCCGTCCCCCTCCGGGGCGACGCACCGGGTGCCGGGCGGCCCGCCGACGTCAGAGAGCTGCCCCTGTCATGCTGCGCTTCCTCGTCCGCCGGACCCTCGGCGCCGTTGTCATCCTGTTCCTGCTGAGCATCGTCACGTTCCTGCTGTTCTTCGGGATGCCACGCGACCCGGGGCTGCTGATGTGCGGCAAGACGTGCAACCCGACCAGCCTCGCAAACATCCACCATGTGCTCGGCCTCGACAAGCCGATCAGCACGCAGTACGGGATCTTCCTGAAGAACCTCGTCATGGGCAGCAACGGCTTCGCCCAAGGGCCCTGCCCCGCCCCGTGCTTCGGGTACTCGTACCACACCAACGACCAGGTCTGGGCCACGCTGATCGACCGGCTGCCCACCACCATCTCGCTCACCCTCGGCGGCGCCTTCTTCTTCCTGCTCATCGGCCTCGGCACCGGCCTGCTCGCCGCCTGGAAGCGCGGCACGATCATCGACAAGACGGCCACGGCCGGAGCGATGGTTCTCAGCTCGATGCAGATCTACTTCCTGGGCCCGCTGGCACTGGCGCTGCTGGTCTATCAGACCCACATCTTCGACAAGCCGGCGTACAACAACTTCACCGCGAACCCGGTCAGTTGGTTCACCGGGCTGATCATCCCCTGGGTGGTGCTGTCCACGATCTTCGCCGCGCAGTACACCCGTATGGCGCGCTCGGCGATGATCGAACAGCTCCAGGAGGAACACGTCCGCACCGCCAAGGCGAAGGGCATGTCCCGCAGATACGTCTTCTTCCGCTACGCCTGGCGCGGCTCGCTGATCCCCATCGTCACCATCTTCGGCATCGACCTGGGCGCACTGCTCGGCGGCGCCATCATCACCGAGTACACCTTCAGCCTGCCGGGCCTCGGCAACCTCGCGGTCCAGGCGGTGTTCTTCAGCGACCTGCCGCTGCTGCTGGGCGTGATGATCTTCTCCGCCTCCATGATCCTCCTCTTCAACATCATCGTCGACGCCTGCTACGCCTTCATCGACCCGCGCGTGCGGCTGGCCTAGGAGCACTCGTGACCACATTGACCAAGGAAGCCGGCGCTCCCTCGCCGGCCGACGCGGGTGCGCTTCTCTCGGTGCGGGACCTGCATGTCAGCTTCAAGACCGAGGACGGCATCGTGCGCGCCGTCGACGGTCTCTCCTTCGACGTCGAACGCGGCAAGACGCTGGGCATCGTGGGGGAGTCGGGCTCCGGCAAGTCGGTCACCAACCTGACGATCCTCGGCCTGCACAACCCGATGTTCACCACCGTCGAGGGCGAAATCCTCCTGGACGGCCAGGAGTTGACCACGGCCCGCGAGTCCGAGATGGAGAAACTGCGCGGCAACAAAGTCGCCATGATCTTCCAGGACCCGCTGACCGCCCTCTCCCCGTACTACACGGTGGGCCGCCAGATCGCCGAGCCGTACATGAAGCACCTGGGCGCCTCGAAGAAGGTCGCCTGGGCGCGCGCGGTGGAGATGCTCGGCAAGGTCGGCATCCCCAACCCGAAGGAACGGGCGAAGGACTACCCGCACCAGTTCTCCGGCGGTATGCGCCAGCGCGCGATGATCGCCATGGCGCTGGTCTGCGACCCCGACCTGCTGATCGCCGACGAGCCGACGACGGCCCTCGACGTCACGGTCCAGGCCCAGATCCTCGACCTCCTGAAGGACCTCCAGCAGGAGTTCGGCTCCGGGATCGTCTTCATCACGCACGACCTGGGCGTGATCGCCGACATGGCCGACGACATCATGGTGATGTACGCGGGCAACGCGGTGGAACGCGGCTCGACGAACGAGGTCCTCCGCTCACCCCAACACCCCTACACCTGGGGCCTGTTGAACTCCATGCCTCGCCTGGACTCGGACCTGAGCGCGCCGCTGGACCCGATCCCCGGCGCTCCGCCCTCCCTCCTGAACCCGCCCTCGGGCTGCCGCTTCCACCCCCGCTGCACCTTCCAGGACCGGGTCGGCGGCACCCGCTGTGTCACCGAACGCCCGCTGCTCGCCCCCGACCGCGCCTCGGCCTGCCACCTCACGGCGGACGACAAGCGCAGCATCTTCATCGAAGAGATCAAGCCCCGACTGGGCTAGGAGGAGACGTCATGACAGAGGACCTCGTCCTGCCCGCCCCGCGCGACGCGGTACCGGAAGCCTCCGGCGACCCGTTGCTGGTGGTGGAGGGCCTGACCAAGCACTTCCCGGTGAAGGGCGGCTTCCCGATCCGCCGTACGGTCGGCGCCGTCCAGGCCGTCGACGGCATCGACCTGACCGTGCACGTGGGGGAGAGCTTCGGCCTGGTGGGGGAGTCGGGCTGCGGCAAGTCGACGACGGGCCGGCTGATCACCCGCCTGCTGGAGCCGAGCGCGGGCAAGATCACCTACAGCGGCCAGGACATCACCCACGCCTCCCGCAAACAACTGGCCCCGATCCGCTCCGAGATCCAGATGATCTTCCAGGACCCGTACTCGTCGCTGAACCCGCGGCAGACGGTCGGCAAGATCATCTCGGGCCCGATGGAGATCAACGACATCCAGCCGGAGGGCGGCCGCGAGGCCCGCGTTCGTGAGCTGCTGGAGATCGTCGGCCTCAACCCCGAGCACTACAACCGCTTCCCGCACGAGTTCTCCGGCGGCCAGCGCCAACGCATCGGTGTCGCCCGCGCGTTGGCCCTCGAACCCAAGCTGATCGTCGCGGACGAACCGGTGTCGGCCCTGGACGTCTCGATCCAGGCCCAGGTCGTGAACCTCCTCCAGGAGGTCCAGAAGGAACTCGGCATCGCGTTCCTGTTCATCGCCCACGACCTCGCAGTCGTACGACACTTCTCGCACCGCGTGGCGGTCATGTACCTCGGCAAGATCATCGAGGTGGGCGACCGCGACTCCATCTACACCCGCCCCCGGCACCCCTACACCCACGCCCTGCTGTCCGCGGTGCCCGAGGTGAACCTCAGCGACAACGAAACGGTCGGCCGCGAACGCATCCGCCTCGCCGGCGACGTCCCCTCCCCGATCTCGCCCCCCTCCGGCTGCCGCTTCCGCACCCGTTGCTGGAAGGCTCAGGACAAGTGCGCGACCGAGGAACCACCGCTGATCCAGATCGAGGGCAACCGCCCCGCCCACCTGACGGCCTGCCACTTCCCGGAGGAGCCGACGATCGAGGGCCGGGGCGAGGACATCGTGCTGGACCCGGCGTTGGCTGCGCTGGAGGAGTCGTTGGAGGACTAGGGGGTTGCTGCGGCCCTGGGTTGTGAGGTGACCGTTGGGCCGCCCGCTTCTTGGTCAGTGTCGGGCCGTGGAAGTCCGACACTGGCCAAGAAGCGAGTGGCCCAACGGCAACCGGGAAACGCCCTAGCCGCACCGGCTCGTAGTCTCGGCCACGGTAATGATCTCGGGACTGTCCAGTACCAACGGCCCCCGCCCCCAGTCGCCGTACCGCTCCACGACGACAAACCCGGCCTCGCTCAGGAAGCGGTCCAAGGGGTCGGTGTCGAGGAACCGCAGGGTGGTTCGGTCGACTTGAGGCTGTTCCCACTGGGCGCCTTCGAAGGTCTCGGTGAACGTCACGCGTTCCTCGCCCGCCGCCACGGACTCGACCTCGTGCCACACGCGTACGACCCCGCCACACCCGTCGGGAATCTCCCGCACCCGGTCCGGCGTCCACGTCTCCCACGCCCGGGCCCCCGGATTCCGCGTCTCGAACACGAACCGCCCGCCGGGTACGAGAGCTGCACGTACGGCACGTAGGGCGAGGCGCAACTCCTCGTCGCCGAGCAGCACTTGGAAGGCGTGCCCGGTCATGACGGCGAGTTCGAACTCGCAGTGCCACGCGCGCGCCCGTAGATCTCCGAGCACCCACTCGACGCCGGGTTCATGAGCCCGCGCCCGCACCAGCATCGCCGCGGCGGGATCGAGCCCCATCAGCCGCCCCCGATGCCCCTCCCGCCGGGCCCGCCCGAGCAATCGCCCGGTACCGCACCCGACATCGAGCACGGAGCCGGCGGACATGACCAACCCGAGACAGAAGTCGTCGCCGGGCCCCCACGGGTTGAGGGTGTCGTACAGCGCTGCTAGCGAGGGATCCGCGAACGAACGATCAACCACTGCGGCAGTGTGTCACGCCGAATCCCGGACCGCCCGTTCATGGCGAAGGCCCGCGCCTGGGTGGGCGCGGGCCTTCGTCCCCTGGATCGGACATTCATGGGCTCGGGTCAATGGGCCGGTGAAAGTCCGTTCCTGAAGGGGGCGGCTGACTAAAGGGGTGTGTCAGACCGCCGCCTCGGGGTCCTTGGCGAGACGGGGTGCCGGAACGGTGTCCGCCGTCTCGGGGTAGTGGCATGCGGTCAGGTGACCGGGCTTGTTGCCCTCGGCCTGTACCAGCGGCGGAGCCTCCGTCGCGCACTTCTCCGTCGCCTTCCAGCAACGGGTACGGAAACGGCAGCCCGTGGGCGGGTTGATCGGCGACGGCACGTCACCGACCAGCCGGATGCGGTCGCGGGCGGGCGTCTCGTCCACCGTGGCCTCGGGCACGGCGGACAACAGGGCCCGCGTATAGGGGTGGCGCGGGTTGCCGTACAGGTCGTCGCGGTCGGCGATCTCCACGATCTTGCCGAGGTACATTACCGCGACTCGCTGTGAGAAGTGCCGGACGATCGCCAGGTCGTGGGCGATGAACACGAACGCGATGCCGAGTTCCTTCTGGACCTTCTGGAGCAGGTTGACCACCTGCGCCTGGATCGACACGTCCAGCGCCGACACCGGTTCGTCCGCGACGATCAGCTTCGGTTCGAGGGCCAACGCGCGGGCGACACCGATGCGTTGGCGCTGGCCGCCGGAGAACTCGTGCGGGAAGCGGTTGTAGTGCTCGGGGTTGAGGCCGACGATCTCCAGCAGCTCACGGACGCGGGCCTCGCGGCCGCCGGCCGGGTTGATGTCGTTGATCTCCATCGGGCCGGCCACGATCTTGCCGACCGTCTGCCGCGGGTTCAGCGAGGCGTACGGGTCCTGGAAGATCATCTGGATCTCGGACCGGATGGGCGCCAGTTGTTTGCGGGAGGCGTGGGTGATGTCCTGGCCGCGGTAGGTGATCTGGCCGCCGCTCGGCTCCAGGAGCCGGGTGATCAGGCGGCCCGTCGTCGACTTGCCGCAGCCGGACTCGCCGACCAGGCCCAGGCTCTCGCCCTCGCCGACCTGGAAGTCCAGCCCGTCGACGGCCTGCACGGCACCGACCGTACGCCGGATCGGGAAGCCGCCCTTGATCGGGAAGTGTTTGGTCAGCCCGCTGACGTCCAGGAGGGGGTTCGCGTTGCTCATGATGGGAAGTCCCGTTTCTAGTACGTCAGTTGTGCTGGGCTACGGCGAGAATGTCGGCGAAGAGTTCCTGGCGCTGCCCGGTGGTGAGGTGGCAGGCGGAGCCCCGGCCGTCGACCACCTCCAGCACGGGCCGCTCGCTGGAGCACAGGCCGCCCTCGACCTTCTCGGCGAAGGTGCAGCGCGGGTGGAAGCGGCAGCCGGACGGCGGATTGAGCAGCGAGGGCGGCGAGCCCGGGATCGGCATCAGCGGCACGTCGACCGGTCCGTCGAGGCTCGGCATGGAGCTGAGCAGACCGAGCGTGTAGGGGTGCTGCGGGTCCGTCAGCACCTCCTTCTTGGTGCCGCGCTCCACACACCGGCCGCCGTACATCACGAGGACGTCGTCGGCGATGTCGGCGATGACGCCGAGGTCGTGCGTGATGAACACGATGGCGGTGCCGAACTCCTGCTGGAGGTCCTTCAGCAGGTCCATGATCTGGGCCTGGACCGTCACGTCGAGGGCCGTCGTCGGCTCGTCGGCGATCAGCAGCTCGGGGTCGCAGACCAGCGCCATGGCGATCATCGCGCGCTGGCGCATACCGCCCGAGAACAGGTGCGGGTAGTCGTCCACCCGGACCTCGGGCTGGGGGATCCCGACCCGCTTCAGCATCTCGATCGCCCGCTCGCGGGACTCCTTCTTGGAGGCGCCGGTGTGCTTGCGGTACACCTCGCTGATCTGCTTGCCGACGGTGTGGTACGGCGACAGCGAGGCCAGCGCGTCCTGGAAGATCATGGACATCTTGTTGCCGCGGAGCCGCTCCAGTTCCCGCTCGCTCGCGGTGAGCAACTCCTTGTCGTCGAGCAGGATCTCGCCCTCGATCGCCGTACGGTCGCGGTCGTGGAGGCCCAGGATCGTCAGGTTGGTGACGGACTTGCCGGAGCCCGACTCACCGACGATGCCGAGCGTCTTGCCCTTGGCGAGGTCGAAGGAGAGCCCGTCGACGGCCTTGACGATGCCGTCCTCGGTGGAGAAGTGGACTTTGAGATCCCTGACGGAGAGGAAGGGCTGCTGATCGGTGCTCGTCACGGAGACGCTCCTGGGGGGCGATGCGGGGGGTAGGGGGTACGGGCGGAGGGTCAGGCGAGCCGGATCCGCGGGTCGATGAAGGCGTAGGCGGCGTCGACGATGATGTTGAAGAAGACGATCGCCGCGGCCGCCAGCACGGTGACGCCGAGCAGCATCGGCAGGTCGCTCTGGATGACGGAGATCACCGCGAGGCGGCCGATGCCCTGGAGGCTGAAGACCTGCTCGGTGATGATCGCGCCGCCGATCAGTGTGCCCAGGTCGATGCCGAACACCGTGACGATCGGACCCATCGCGCCGCGCCAGGCGAAGCGCAGGAACACGTTGCTACGGGAGAGGCCCTTGGCACGGGCGGTGCGGACGTAGTCCTCGCTGAGCTGCTCGACCAGCTGGGAGCGGGCCATACGGGTGTAGTTGGCGGTGAAGATGATCGACAGCACCAGCCACGGCAGCAGCAGTCCGGAGAACCACGAGACGGGGTTGTCGGTCAGTGGCGTGTACGAGGGCTGGTCGAGGATGCCCGTCTTGAAGACCAGGAAGTACAGCGCGATGTAGCCGACGAAGTAGATCTGGAGCGAGGAGCCGAGCAGCGACGCCGAGGTCGCGAACTTGTCCAGGAACTTGCCCTGCTTCAACGCCGCGATCATGCCCGTGCCGACACCGAAGATCAGGAAGATGACGGCCGAACCGAAGGCGAGCGAGAGGGTCAGCGGCAGCCGGTCCATGATCGTGCCGAAGACGGGCTCGTTGTTGGCGAAGGAGTAGCCGAGGCACGGAGCGTTGCAGTGTCCGAAGCCGCTGTAGTCACGCCCGACGAAGATGGCCTTCAGCCAGTCCCAGTACTGGACCGGGATCGGGTGGTCGATGCCCAGGTTGTGCCGGATCTGTGCCAGCGAGGCCGGCGTGCAGTTCTTGCCGCAGGACATCATGGCCGGGTCACGCGGGACGGCGTAGAAGAGCCAGAAGGTGATGGCGCTGATGATCAGCAGAATGACCAGCGCGCCGATCGTACGGCGGACAAGGAAGCGGAACATGGGGTCAGGACTCTCCGGGCGAGGCGCCGTTGCCGGGGCGTGAGGGGTGTGGGGCCGGTGGGGGGCGGCCCGGTGAGGCCGCCCCCTGGTGCCGTGTGGCGCCTACGCCTTGGCGTAGAGCCTCGTGAGCGCGATGCCGGTGTTTCCGGCGTCGTAGACGAAGCCGCCGACCTTCGAACCGTGCATCCAGTTGCGGATGGCGTGGTAGTCCGGGACGCAGGCCGCGAGTTCCATGACCTGCTTGTCGATGGCGCCCCAGGCCTTGTTGGCCGCGTCCGCGTCGGTGATCTGCGAGGCGGCCGCGATGGCCTTGTCGACGCTCGCGTTCTTCAGCTGGGCGTAGTTGCTGCGGCCGTCGCCGATGTTCTCGCCGTCCCAGCAGGGGTAGAAGACCGAGTAGCCGCCCGGCCAGTCCGGGCTCCAGCCGGCCGCGAACAGGTCGTACGTGTTGTCGATCTTGCCGATCTGGGTGTAGAAGGTCGACTTGTCGATCTGCTTGTTGACGACCGTGAAGCCGGCCGCCTCCAGCGCGTTCTTGATCGCCACGGCCTGCTTCACCGCGTTGTCGGACGTCTGGTAGGCGATGACCAGCTTCTGCCCGACCTTGCCGGCCTCCTTGAGGAGGGCCTTGGCCTTGACCGGGTCGCCGCCGGGCTTCGTGGTCTTGCCGTAGAGGTCGAACTCCACGTAACCGGGCGTCACCGGGGAGAAGATCGTGGTCGCGATCGCGCTGGTGGACGCGCCGCCGCGGATGGTCTGCAACTGCTGGTTCGGCCAGGCGTAGTTGATGGCCTGGCGGACCTTGACGTCCGTGATCCGGGTGGTGTTGATCGGCCAGTAGTAGGTGACCGTGTCGACCGCGGTGAGCACCCGCTGCTTGAGCTTCGCGTTGGTGAGGACCGTGGCGATCCGCTCGGGGGCGACCTCGTTGAAGATCGACATCGTGTACTGGTCGTTGCCCTTGTCCGCTATGTAGCGGTCGGTCGAGGCCAGCAGTTCGTAGCCGAACTGGAAGAGGTACTTGTCCGGGTAGGCGTTGCGGATCGGGTCCGTCGCCGCGTCCCAGTGCTCGTTGCGGGTGTACGTCAGCGACTTGCCGACGTCGCGGGCGGAGATCTTGTACGGGCCGCAGGAGAACGGCTGCTTGTCGTACTTCTCCTTGGTGTCCTTCGACTTCTTCACGAAGGAGTACGCCCGCTCGGCCAGCGTGAAGTTGAAGTCACCGCGGGCCTCGTTGAGGCGGAAGGTGATGGTCTTGCCGTCGATCTCGATGGAGTCGAGGCTCTTGCCCTCGTAGGGGCCCGTGTACTTGTCGCCGCCCACCAGGAACTGCTGGACGTAGCGCGGGCCCTCGGTGACGAAGGAGGCGAAGAGCCGCTCGAAGGTGTGCCGGACGTCGTCCATGGAGAGGTCGGAGCCGTCCTCCCACTTGATGCCGTCCTTGATGGTGAACGACCAGGTCTTGCCGCCGTCCTTGGCCGTACCCGCGTCCGTGGCCACGTCGCCGACCAGGGTGGCGCCGCCCTTGGAGTCGAGCTTGTAGCCGGTCAGGCCGCGCATGATCGGCGTGGTGATGAGGATCTCGGTGGAGACGTAGATCTGGGCCGGGTCGAGGTGGTCCATGTCGAACTGGTCGAGCCCGTAGATCGTCCCGCCCTTGACCGCGCCGGCGACCTCGGGAGCCGGGCCCGTCGAGTCGGCCTTCGTGCCGACCTCGATCTTGCTCTGCTTGGCCTTGCTGACCGAGGGGACCTTGCTGTTCGAGGTCGAGTTGCCGCTGCCACAGGCGGTCAGCACCGAGCTCGACGCGGCCACCACACCGGTGGCGATCATGAAGTTTCTACGGGAAAAAGACACAGGAACCCTGCCTTACGGGTGGGACGGGACCAGCCGGACGACGTTGACCGGGCCGGAGATGAGAGATGGGTCAGCGCTTGGACTTCGGGTCGAGCGCGTCGCGCGCCGAGTCGCCGAGCAGGTTGAACGCCAGGACGAAGATCACCATGGCCAGGCCCGGGAAGAGCATGAAGGTGAAGTCCTGGGTGTAGAACTGGGCGCCCCGCTGGATCATGACGCCCCAGTCGGGGGTCGGGTCGATCATGCCGACACCGAGAAAGGCGAAGCCCGCCTCAGCGGTCACGTAGGCCGGGAGCATGAGCGTGGACTGGATGAGGATCGGGGTCCACAGGTTAGGCAGGAGTTCCTTGAAGACGATGCGCGCCGGTGACGCCCCGGTCACCTTGGCGGCCTCGACGAACTCCCGCTCGCGCAGGCCGAGTACCTGGCCGCGCAGCAGACGGGCGATCGACGCCCAGCCGAAGAAGGACATCATGATGATGAGCGCGGTGGCCCGCAGCCAGGTCGGGATGTTGTCGTCGGCGGCGACGAACAGTCCGAACACCACCGGCATGAAGGCGATGATGAACAGCGTCGAGGGGATCGACAGCACGATGTCGATGACCCGGCCGACGAAGTAGTCCGTCTTGCCGCCCAGATAACCCGCGGTCACGCCGACCACGACGCCGACGGCGGTGGTGATCAGGGTGGCGGCCAGGGCGATGCCCAGCGAGGTCCGGATGCCGTAGATCAGGAAGGTGAAGACGTCGCGGCCCAGCTGCGGCTCGATGCCGAACCAGAACTGCGAGCTCATGCCGCCGTTGGGACCCGCCGGGTAGGAGAAGGCGTCGAGCAGACCCGGGTCCTGGCTCGCGTACGTCGTGTACGGATCTTTCCCGTAGAGCTTGGATATCAGCGGTGCGGCCAGCGCGATCGCGAAGAAGAAGATCACGATGATCGCCGATATGACGCCCGTACGGTCCCGTTTGAAACGGCGCCATGCGAGCTGACCCGGGGACCGGCTCTCGTTGGCCTTCGAGGCGGGAGAAGTGATCGACTTCTCGACGCTCTCGTCGGTCACCTCAAGCGGGGCCGCGGATGGAGTTGGGGGGGTCATGGTGCTCCTGGCCCAAGGGAGGGTCTGATGAGACTCCGCAGGGCACTCCCCTACGGGCTACGCCGGACTTTTTCAACGCAATTCATGCAAGGTCAATAAAATCTGGGCTGACTTGGGTTTCTCTTTACCTTCTTTGCGATCTCTTGATCAGTCCGTAGCTACGCGGGTAGCGTGCCGTGATCGATCCGTGCCTTATATCGGGCCAACTGCGCTAAACGGGCAATGAGTTCGTTATGCGGACGCCTCTGTATCGGAATGCGTACACCGGGGCGTCACAATCCAACGGTTCCGCATCGCTTCGCGGTGATCCATTGTGCGCTACACCGAAGATCCTCTGAACGGACGTCGGAGGTCCCCCGAAAGGGTGGGCCCGCAGGCGATGTGCTCCTTTTCAGTCGATATTGACCGGTAACGGATCAGCATGGATCGGCTTTCCTGAGGAGGCACTCGATGCGTGGAGCCACGCACGCCAAATGGGCCGCTTGCGCGGCGGCGGTAGCCCTCGCGGCGACCGCCTGTGGGGGCGGCGGAAGCAGCAGCGGCGGCGGTGGTGACGGCAGCGCGGTGCTCAGCGCCTCCTGGGGTGACCCGCAGAACCCGCTGGAGCCGGCCAACACCAACGAGGTGCAGGGCGGCAAGGTCCTCGACATGGTCTTCCGCGGGCTGAAGCGGTACGACCCGAAGACCGGCAAGGCCCAGGACATGCTCGCCGACAAGATCGAGACCACGGACTCGCAGAACTTCACGGTCACCGTCAAGAGCGGCTGGAAGTTCAGCAACGGCGAGGCCGTCACCGCGAAGTCGTTCGTCGACGCGTGGAACTACGGGGCGAGCCTGAAGAACAACCAGAAGAACGCGTACTTCTTCGGGTACATCGAGGGCTACGACAAGGTCCACCCCGACAGCGGCTCGCAGTCCGCCGGCACGCTCAGCGGGCTCAAGGTGACCGGCACGGACACCTTCACCATCAAGCTCACCCAGAAGTTCTCGACCTTCCCCGACACCCTCGGGTACGCGGCCTACTCGCCGCTGCCGTCGACGTTCTTCTCGGACCACGCGGGCTGGCTGAAGAAGCCGGTCGGGAACGGGCCGTACACCATCTCGTCGTACACCAAGGGCTCGCAGATGCAGCTCAAGAAGTGGGACGGGTACACCGGGACGGACAAGGCGCAGAACGGTGGCGTGACCCTCAAGGTCTACACCGACAACAACACCGCCTACACCGACCTGATGGCCGGCAACCTCGACCTCGTCGACGACATCCCGGCCTCGCAGCTCAAGAACGTCAAGAGCGACCTCGGCGGCCGGTACATCAACACGCCCGCCGGCATCATCCAGACCCTCGCGTTCCCGTACTACGACAAGAACTGGAACAAGAGCGGCTCGGAGAAGGTCCGCCAGGGGCTTTCCATGGCGATCAACCGGGACCAGATCACCAACACGATCTTCCAGAAGACCCGCACCCCGGCCACCGACTGGACCTCACCGGTGCTCGGCACCGCGGGCGGCTTCCAGGACGGGCTGTGCGGGGACGCCTGCAAGTACAACCCGACCGAGGCGAAGAAGCTGGTCCAGGAGGGCGGCGGGATCCCCGGCGGCCAGGTCAAGATCACCTACAACGCGGACACGGGCTCGCACAAGGAGTGGGTGGACGCCGTGTGCAACTCCATCAACAACGCGCTCGGCAACGACAAGGCGTGCGTCGGGAACCCGGTCGGCACCTTCGCCGACTTCAGGAACCAGATCGGCCAGCACAAGATGACCGGACCGTTCCGGGCGGGGTGGCAGATGGACTATCCCCTCATCCAGAACTTCCTGCAGCCGCTGTACTACACCAACGCCTCCTCCAACGACGGCCTGTGGTCCAACAAGGACTTCGACAAGCTCGTGAACCAGGCCAACGCGGAGACGGACACGGGCAAGGCGATCAAGCTCTTCCAGCAGGCCGAGGGCGTCGTACGCGACAACATGGCCGCCATCCCTCTCTGGTACCAGAACGGCAGCGCGGGCTACTCCGACCGGCTCTCCAACGTGGCGCTCAACCCGTTCAGCGTCCCCGTCTACAACGAGATCAAGGCCAGCTGAGCCGCACCGGGGGCGGGTTCACGAGCGCCTGCCCCCACGATCCCCGGAGCCCCCATGGGACGGTACGTAATCCGGCGTCTGCTGCAGATGATCCCGGTCTTCATCGGCGCCACACTGTTGATCTTCCTGATGGTGAACGTGATGGGCGACCCCATCGCGGGCCTGTGCGGCGACCGGCAGTGCGACCCGGCGACGGCCGCCCAGCTGAAGCGGGAGTTCGGCCTCGACAAGCCCGTGTGGCAGCAGTACCTGACCTACATGGGGAACGTCTTCACCGGTGACTTCGGTACGGCGTTCAACGGCCAGAAGGTCACCGAGCTGATGGCGACCGCGTTCCCGGTGACCATCCGGCTGACCCTCGTCGCGATCGTCATCGAGGTCGTCGTCGGCATCGCGCTCGGCGTGATCACCGGCCTCAAGCGCGGCCGCCCGATCGACACCGGCGTGCTCCTGCTCACCCTCGTCGTCATCTCCATCCCGACCTTCGTCACCGGCTTGCTGCTGCAACTGCTCCTGGGCGTCGAGTGGGGCTGGATCAAACCGTCCGTCTCCCCGGACGCCACCTTCAGCGAACTCATCGTCCCCGGGCTGGTGCTGGCCTCGGTCTCGCTCGCGTACGTGACCCGGCTGACCCGGACGTCCATCGCGGAGAACAAGCGCTCCGACTACGTCCGTACGGCCGTCGCGAAGGGCCTGCCGAGACGCCGGGTGATCGTCCGCCACCTGCTGCGCAACTCCCTCATCCCCGTGGTCACCTTCATCGGCACCGACATCGGCGCCCTGATGGGCGGCGCGATCGTCACCGAGCGGATCTTCAACATCCACGGGGTCGGCTTCCAGCTCTACCAGGGGATCGTGCGCCAGAACACGCAGACGGTGGTCGGCTTCGTGACCGTCCTCGTCCTGGTCTTCCTCGTCGCGAATCTCCTCGTCGACCTCCTCTACGCCGTACTCGACCCGAGGATCCGCTATGCCTGAGCAGCCGTTCGAGCAGGATCGCGCCATCGCCGGGACCGGCATGGGCGGGGCGATGGACCTCGCGACGAGCGAGGCGGAAACCCTTGAGAGGACACCTGGCGGACCGGAGGGCACGGGCCCGGCGGGCAAACCGCGCTCCCTCTGGTCCGACGCCTGGCGCGACCTGCGCCGCAACCCCGTCTTCATCATCTCCGCGCTCGTCATCCTCTTCCTGGTGGTCATCTCCCTCTGGCCCTCCCTGATCGCCTCGGGCAACCCCCTCAAGTGCGACCTCGCAAAGGCCCAGGAGGGCTCCCAGCCGGGCCACCCCTTCGGCTACGACGGCCAGGGCTGCGACGTCTACACGCGCACGGTCTACGGCACCCGTACGTCGGTGACGGTCGGCGTCCTCGCCACGCTGGGGGTGGCGATCTTCGGGTCGGTGCTGGGCGGACTCGCCGGCTTCTTCGGGGGGATCTGGGACTCGATCCTGTCCCGCCTCACGGACATCTTCTTCGCGATCCCGGTGGTCCTCGGCGGCCTGGTCCTGCTCTCCGTGGTGACCAGCAACACGGTCTGGCCGGTCATCGGCTTCATGGTCCTGCTCGGCTGGCCGCAGATCTCCCGCATCGCCCGCGGCTCGGTCATCACCGCCAAACAGAACGACTACGTCCAGGCCGCGCGAGCCCTCGGCGCCTCCAACTCCCGTCTCCTGCTCCGCCACATCACCCCGAACGCGGTCGCCCCCGTGATCGTCGTAGCCACCATCGCCCTCGGTACGTACATCTCCCTGGAGGCGACCCTGTCGTACCTCGGGGTGGGACTTAAGCCCCCCACGGTCAGCTGGGGCATCGACATCTCGGCGGCCTCCCAGTACATCCGCAACGCCCCGCACATGCTCCTCTGGCCGGCCGGCGCCCTGGCGATCACGGTCCTCGCGTTCATCATGCTCGGCGACGCGGTACGCGACGCCCTCGATCCGAAGCTGAGGTGACCGGCGTCATGCTGCTCGAAGTGCGGGATCTGCACGTGGAGTTCAGGACCAGGGACGGGGTCGCCAAGGCCGTCAACGGGGTCAACTACAGCGTGGACGAGGGGGAGACCCTCGCCGTGCTGGGAGAGTCGGGGTCCGGGAAGTCCGTGACCGCGCAGGCCGTGATGGGGATCCTCGATGCCCCGCCGGGGAAGATCACCGGCGGGGAGATCCTGTTCCGGGGCAAGGACCTGCTGAAGTTCAAGGAAGAGGAACGGCGCAAGGTCCGCGGTGCCGAGATGGCGATGATCTTCCAGGACGCGCTGTCCTCGCTCAACCCCGTGCTCTCCGTGGGCGACCAGCTCGGCGAGATGTTCATCGTGCACCGGGGGATGTCCCGAAAGGACGCGCGGACCAAGGCGGTTGAGCTGATGGACCGGGTGCGGATCCCGGGCGCGGCGCAGCGTGTGCGTGACTATCCCCACCAGTTCTCCGGCGGTATGCGCCAGCGCATCATGATCGCCATGGCGCTGGCCCTGGAGCCGGCGCTCATCATCGCCGACGAGCCCACCACCGCCCTCGACGTCACCGTCCAGGCCCAAGTCATGGACCTGCTGGCCGAGTTGCAGCGCGAGCTGCACATGGGGCTCATCCTCATCACCCACGACCTCGGAGTCGTCGCCGACGTCGCCGACAAGATCGCCGTGATGTACGCGGGCCGGATCGTCGAGTCGGCCCCCGTCCACGACATCTACAAGGCGCCCGCCCACCCTTACACGCGCGGCCTGTTGGACTCCATCCCGCGCCTGGACCAGAAGGGGCAGGAGCTCTACGCCATCAAGGGCCTACCGCCGAACCTCATGCACATCCCGCCCGGCTGCGCCTTCAACCCCCGCTGTCCGATGGCCCAGGACGTGTGCCGGACCGACGAACCCGAGCTGTACGAGGTGGATCAACACCGGGGCAGCGCCTGCCACTTCTGGAGGGAGTGCCTCAATGGCTGAGTCGATCCTGGAGGTGACCGGACTCGTCAAGCACTACCCGTTGACCCAGGGCATCCTCTTCAAGAAACAGGTCGGTGCCGTCAAGGCCGTCGACGGTGTGGACTTCACGCTCAACAAGGGCGAGACCCTCGGCATCGTCGGGGAGTCCGGGTGCGGCAAGTCGACCGTCGCCAAGATGCTGGTCAACCTTGAGCGGCCGACCGAAGGGTCGATCAAGTTCAAGGGCGAGGACATCAGCCGGATGTCGGGACGTGCCCTGAAGGCCGCGCGGCGCAACATCCAGATGGTGTTCCAGGACCCGTACACCTCCCTCAACCCCCGGATGACGGTGGGCGACATCATCGGGGAGCCGTACGAGATCCACCCCGAGGTGGCGCCAAAGGGCGACCGGCGCAAGCGGGTTCAGGATCTGCTGGACGTGGTCGGGCTCAACCCCGAGTACATCAACCGGTATCCGCACCAGTTCTCCGGCGGCCAGCGCCAACGCATCGGCATCGCACGGGGGTTGGCGCTCCGCCCCGAGGTCATCGTCGCCGACGAACCCGTCTCCGCGCTCGACGTCTCCGTCCAGGCACAGGTCATCAACCTCCTCGACCGGCTCCAGGACGAGTTCGACCTCTCCTACATCTTCATCGCGCACGACCTGTCGATCGTCCGGCACATCTCGGACCGGGTCGGGGTCATGTACCTCGGCCGGATCGTGGAGATCGGCAAGGACGAGGAGATCTACGACCACCCGACCCACCCGTACACCCAGGCGCTGCTGTCCGCCGTGCCCGTGCCCGACCCGGACGCGCGGGAGCACCGGGAGCGGATCATCCTCGCGGGTGACGTGCCGTCGCCGACGAACATCCCCTCCGGGTGCCGCTTCCGCACCCGCTGCTGGAAGGCGCGGGAGCGCTGCTCACTGGAGGTGCCGCTGCTCGCGGTGCCCGCGGAGTTCCGGCTCGCGAGCGGGCCCGCGGCACACGACTCGGCCTGTCACTTCGCCGAGGAGAAGACGGTCGTACCGAAGGAAGAAACCCACGACGAAACCCCCGAAGCGACCCCGGACGATCTCGCGGATGGGGTGGAATAACCGCACAAACAGGCATCAACCGCGTTAACACGCAGGCAACTCGGCCGACCCGGTCTCGATATACGGACGCGTCAATCTGAATGACGTACGGCCGTGCGGGTGCCGTAAACGGACCGGGGCGCGCCATGTCGCCCCGGTCCGTTGCCCTTTCTTTGCGCCTAAACCGGCGCCGCTCTCGCGGACCTGGCTGATGCTTCGTCGTGGTTCCTCAATTGATGGCCGCGGTGGTCCGTGGAGTGTTACCGCCCGGCCAGGCCGAGCGCGCGCCGCAGGAAGTTCACTTGGAGCAGCAGGAGATTCTCCGCGACCTGCTCCTGCGGAGTCATGTGGGTCACCCCGGACAGCGGCAGCACCTCGTGCGGGCGGCCGGCGGCCAGCAGCGCGGAGGACAGCCGCAGGGCGTGCGCGACCACCACGTTGTCGTCGGCGAGACCGTGCACGACCATCAGCGGGCGGTGCGGGTCGGCGGGCGAGGACAGCCCGTCGTCGGTGATCAGACTGCTCTTCGCGTACGACTCCGGGTCCTTGGCCGGGTCGCCCAGGTACCGCTCCGTGTAGTGCGTGTCGTAGAGCCGCCAGTCGGTGACCGGGGCGCCCGCGATGCCCGCGTGGAAGACGTCCGGGCGGCGCAGCACGGCGAGCCCCGCGAGCCAACCCCCGTACGACCAGCCGCGGATGGCCACCCGGGAGAGGTCCAGCGGGTGGCTCTTCGCGAGGTCCTGGAGGGCGTCGATCTGGTCGTCCAGAGAGACTGTGAAGTCGCGGTGGACGGCTTTCTCCCACGCCGGTGAACGGCCCGGGGTGCCGCGGCCGTCGGCGACGAGCACCGCGAAACCCTGGTCGGCGAACCACTGCGACGTGAGGTGCGCGTTGTGCGCGGCGACCACGCGCGGGCCGTGCGGACCGCCGTAGGGGTCCATCAGAACCGGAAGGGGACTGCTGCCGTCGTAGTCCCGTGGCATAAGCAGGGCGCACGGGACGCGCCGTGCGCCCCCCTCGGTGAACGTGATGCGCGGGGACAGGCCGGGATCTTCGGCGTACGACGCGATGGTCACCGTCTTCTTGCCCGCGCGCAGCACCTGGACCTGGGTGCCCGGCCGGTCCGGCACCGCCGAGATCAGCACGGTCACGCCCTCGGCGCGTACCGCCGAGTGCACGCCGGGCTCCTGCGAGAGGCGCTCCAGGCCGAGCTCGTTGACGCGGTAGACGTGCACCTCGCCGGTCTCCGGGGTCGGCGCGTCCTCGCCCGCCGACGCGGAGACGAGCAGGTTGTCGTCGGAGACGTCCAGCACCGCGCGTACGTGCAACTGCGGTCCTGTGAGCAGGCGTTCACCCACCGCGAGCACCCGCGCGCCACCCTCGTCGGCGATCCGCACGAGCCGTCCCGAAGGGCTCCAGCACGGCACGCCAGGGAAAAGATCAAGCCAAACTGGATCTTCGTCGGCATGCACCATCCGGGTCACCCCCGACCCGGGCTCCACGGCGAGGAACAGCTGGCTGCGCTGGTCCCGGGCCTGTACGAGCAGCAGCGGCGCACCCGCCGCTGACCAGTGCACTCGCGCCAGATACGGGTACCGCGCCCGGTCCCAGACGACCTCCGTGCGCGTCCCGTCGAGACCGATCACGTACAGCCGTACGTCCGCGTTGGCCGTGCCCGCCGCCGGGTACGCGACCCGCTGCGGCTCGCGCTCCGGATGGGCCGGGTCGGCGATCCACCAGCGCTGGACCGGCGTGTCGTCCGCGCGGGCGACCAGCAGCCGGTCCGACTCCGGCGACCACCAGAAGCCGCGCGTACGGCTCATCTCCTCGGCCGCGATGAACTCGGCCAGCCCATAGGTGACTTGCTCCGACTCGGGTTCGGCGAGCGCCCGGTCGCCGTCGCCCTCGGCTCCCACGACGCGCAGGGCGCCGCCGGTCACGTAGGCGATGTGGCGTCCGTCGGGGGCGGGGCGCGGGTCGATCACCGGTCCGGGGACCGGTAGTTCACGTGCCGTGCCGGCCCGCAGCTCGGCCGTGAAAAGCCGCCCTGACAAGGCGAAAGACGCCAACTCGGCCTCGCTGTCGGTGGCGTAGCCGACGATCCCGGCACCGCCCTCGCGGGTGCGCTCGCGGCGGGCCCGCTCCTCGGGCGAGAGGTGCTCCGAGGCGCCGCCCAGGAGGGCGCGCGGGTCGGCCGCGACGCGCTCCTCGCCGGTCGCCGGATCGAGGACCCACAGCGCGTTCGCCCGGTCCGTGCCGGACGGGGAGCGCAGGAACACGACCCGGGAACCGTCAGGTGACACGGTGAACGCGCGCGGCGCGCCGAGCGTGAACCGCTGGGTACGGGCGTGCCGTCGGGGGAAGGAGTCAGCCTCGGTCGTCATGCCCCGACCATATTGGCCATGCGCCCCCTTGTGCGGCTGTGCGCCGAGCGATGCGCGAGCGCGGATAGTTATGATCACTAGCGCTGCGTGGGTATGAACCTGCTGGCTCCTGTATGGATTTGCTGTACCGATTTGCTCTAAGGGGTCCACCCCATGGATCCCATTGCCCCCATAGTCCGACCCCCCGAGTCCCTGGGATCATTGGAGGTGAGCCGCCGTGGCACTCTCGATTTCGGCGGTGGTGCTGCTGGCGATCGTCGTCTTCCTTCTGGTCAAGAAATCAGGGCTGAAGGGCGGGCACGCGGTCGTCTGTGTCCTCCTCGGGTTCTATCTGGCCTCCTCGACCATCGCGCCCACGATCAGCGATCTCACGACGAACATCGCGAGCATGATCGGCAGCATCAAGTTCTGACGGCTCGCCTTTAGGGTGGGTCCATGACGGAACTGCCCTCCCCCACCCTGCGGGCGGGGGGACCCCCATCTCGCTGCGCTCGTCGTCTGCTGCTGGTGCACGCGCACCCGGACGACGAGTCGATCAACAACGGCGCGACGATGGCCAAGTACGCGGCCGAGGGTGCCCACGTGACACTGATCACGTGCACCCTCGGAGAGCGCGGCGAGGTCATCCCGCCCGCACTGCGGCATCTGTCGGGCGCCGGACTGGCCGAGGAGCGGGAGCGCGAACTCACCGCCGCCATGAAGGCCCTCGGGGTCACCGACCACGGCTTCCTGGGCGGCCCCGGCAGATACCGGGACTCCGGGATGATGGGCACCTCGGACAACGACGACCCCGCCTGCTTCTGGCAGGCCGACGTCGACGAGGCCGCCGGACACCTCGTCGAGGTGATCCGCGAGGTACGTCCGCAGGTCCTGGTCACCTACGACCCCGACGGCGGCTACGGCCACCCCGACCACATCCAGGCCCACCGCGTCGCCATGCGCGCCGCCGAACTCGCCGCCGACGCCGGGCAGTTGATTGCCAAGGTCTACTGGAACCGCGTCCCGAGGACCGTCGTAGACGAAGGCTTCGCGCGGCTCCGTGACGCGCTGCCGGAGCTGCCCTTCGCCGAGACGGCCGCCGTGGACGACGTACCGGGTGTCGTGGACGACGGGCGGATCACCACCGTGATCGACGGCACCGCGTACGCCGCCGCCAAGACCGCGGCGATGCGCGCGCACGCCACGCAGATCGAAGTGGCCCCGGACGCGCCGTACTTCGCGCTGTCGAACGACCTCGCGCAGCCCGTTTTCACCACCGAGTACTACGAGTTGGTGCATCCTGCGGTGAGTGACGGGGCGCCCGAGACCGATCTCTTCGAAGGGCTGGGCCTGTGATGAGCGCCACCAACGGCGGGAATCTGCTCGCGCAGCCGCTGCAACGGCCGTCCGCACTGCGGGTGTTGGCCTACCTCGGGCTCTTCGTGCTCGGCGTGGTCGTCGGGGCGGCCGGTGCCCTCGTGCAGGCCGCGTGGTTCCCGGGCGGGCTGCTGCTCGCGCTCGTGGGAGCGGCCGGGGCGTTCGTCGGCGGAGCGAGAGCGACCGAGGGCCGGGGCGGTGCCGTGGCGCCCGCCGCGGGCTGGATGGTGGCCGTCATCCTGCTCACCGCCAGCCGCCCGGAAGGCGACTTCCTGTTCGGCGCGGGAGTCGGTTCCTATCTGTTCCTGCTCGGCGGGATGGCCGTAGCTGTGATCTGTGCCACGTTGGGTTTGGGGCGGCAACCAACCAGCCCTGACGTCCGACTTGGCAAGTGACGTACCACTTCGCGGTGACGCGCGCGTGCGAGTCCGGTGTGGGTTTCCCCAGCGGTCGTGGGATACCGCCAAGAAGTGGCCAGTATGGTGGTGCGCGCCGCCGAGTCGCCCGTGGGTGTCGGGCGGCGGAGCCAACCGGGAGAACCTGCCTTGAGTCGTGAAACTGACACTCCGTCCTCCGGGCCCGACGGGCGCGGCGGAGCCGCTTACCCCTCGGGGACCCCGCCGTACGGGACGCCGGCGGCTTCCGACGACCGTACGGACGCGGGGCGTTCGGCCGCGCAGCCGGAGGAACGCAAGACCGAGACGACGCTGACGACCCGGATCCGGATCAACATCCCCGGTTCGCGGCCCATTCCGCCTGTCGTCGTGCGCACGCCCGTCGCGGACAACGGGTCCGGCGACGGATCCACGACCGCCGAGGTGCAGCTGCCGAGTTCCGCGCTGCCCACGGGCGGCGGCGTCGAGCCGTCCGCCGAACTCGCGCTGCCCGGCGCCGAGGAGAAGACGAGCGACTGGTTCGCACCCCGCAAGTCCGGCCCCGCGAAGGGCGGTCAGGGCGGTGGCGGCACCAACGGCGCGGGAATTCCCGGCGGTTCGGCCGCGGGCACCCCGAGTGCGCCCGGTGCAGGTCGGCCGAGTGCCGGCCGTCCCGGTGGTGTGGTCGGCGGTATGAACGTGACGAGCGCCGCCCGTCAGGCCGGCGCGAACGGCGGCGGTACGAACGGCGCCGGAATCGGCGGCGCCACCGGTGCCGGACCCGTCGCCCCCGGGCACGGTGGCGGCACGGGTTCCTTCGACGTGACGGAAGCGCTGGCAGCCGGCAACGGGCCGCGCCCGAACGGCGGTGGCCCCAACGGCGGCCCCGGCGAACCGCGCCGCGACGACCTGCCGTACTTCTCGGACAACGGGCAGCAGGGCGGTTACCCCGGACCCAACGCCCAGGGTGGCCAGGGTGGTTACCCCGAGCCCGGCGGCCAGGGCGAGCTGGGCGGTTTCCCCGGGGGCAACGGCCCCGGGGACCGAGCCGAACAGTTCCCCGGGCCGAACGGCCAGGGCATGGGCCCCGGAGGCCCGGGCGGTCCCGGTGGTCCCAACGGCTTCAACGGCCCGAACGGGCGCGGCGGTCCGGGCGGTCCCGAGGGACCTGCGGGCCCGACCGGCGGTCCGGTCACCGGCAACGGCCTGATGCTGCCGCCCGGCCCCATGGGCGGCGGAGCACCGGGCGCACCCAGCGCGCTGAGCGGTTACGCCGACGGTCCTGGACCTGGCGGCACGAACGGCGCCGGTGGGCCTGGCGGTCCCGGTGCGTTCGCCGGACCGGGTGGTCCCGGTGGTCCCGGCGCCCCGGGTGCGGGTTCCGGCCGACACGGCGGTCGTGGCAGGGGCCCCGCTGGTCCTGGCGCAGGCCCCGGCGGCCCGGGTATGGGCCCCGGCACCCCCGGCGGCGCGAGTCTCCCCGGCATGCCCCCCGGCGGCGGGCTCAGTGACGACACCGCGATCCTCACCCCGCAGAAGCCGGCCCCCGAACCAGGTGGCCCCGGCTACGGCGCGCCCGCCGACCAGGTCTCCGGACACACCGTCACCAGCGGTATGCCGGTCATCCCCGGCGCGGGGAACTCGCCGTTCGGCCCGGGCACCCACCCCGACGGGCCGCTGCCGCACACGCCCCCGAAGCAGTCCGAGCCCGGTGCGGCGCAGAGCGAGCCCGCCGCGGCCAAGAGCACCGGCAAGAGCGCGAAGAAAAAGAAGAAGGGCCGCAGCAAGCTGGTCCTGCTCTGCGTCGGCGTGATCGTCATCGGCGGCGGCGCCTACTGCGCGGGCCTGCTGATGAACCACACCGACGTGCCCAAGGGCACCACCGTGCTCGGCGTCGACATCGGCGGCGGCACCCGTGACGACGCCGTCAAGAAGCTCGACGACGCGTTCGGCGACCGCGTGAACAAGCCGCTGAAGCTGTCGGTCGGCGGCAAGACGGTCTCGCTCAAGCCGGACCAGGCGGGGCTCCAGTTCGACACCACGGCCACGGTCAGCGCGGCCGCCACCAGCGACTACAACCCGGTCTCCGTGATCGGCTCGCTCTTCGGCCAGCACCGGGTCGTCGCCCCGGTCATGCCGGTCGACGAGGAGAAGCTGCACGCGGCCCTCACCGACCTCGGCGGCGGCTCCGGCTCCGGCGCGGTCACCGAGGGCACGATCAAGTTCACGTCCGGCAAGGCGGTCGCCGTCTACGGCAAGGCGGGCAAGGCGATCGACGCGGCCGCGTCCACCGACGCCGTCGAGGAGGCGTACCGCACCGAGGTGGAGACCGGCACGGCCACTCCGGTGACCGTCCCGACGACCACCAAGCAGCCGACGGTCTCGAACGCCGAGGTCGACCGCGAGATGAAGGCCTTCGCGGAACCCGCCATGTCCGCCCTCGCCACGGTCAAGACGGACACGGGTGTCACGCTGCTGCTGAGCCCGAAGAACTCCCTGTGGAAGTTCCTCCAGGTGAAGGCGGTCAACGGCAAGCTCACCGACAGCCCCGACCTCGCCGCCCTCAAGACGCTCTACGGCAGCACCTTCGACGGCGTGAAGATCACCCGGGCCACCGGCCAGAAGACGGCCGTCACCCCGCAGGACGTCTACGGCGCCCTGCGCCAGGCCCTCATCAGCAAGACCAACCGGGTCGGGACCATCGTCACGAACCCCAGCTAGCGCACGACGACCGAACGAGGGGCATCCGGCACAGCGCCGGGTGCCCCTTCGTCGTACGGGATCCGCCCTGGTCGTATGACATCTGTCATGCGGCACACCGGACCGCCGACACTGCCGGGCACCGGTCCCCGGCGGCCACGATGGGTGGCATGACGACAACAGCGGGGACCGCGACCACAGCGGTGGTCGGGTTCGACCAGGTGAGCAAGAGCTACGGCGAGGTCCGGGCCGTCGACGGGCTGTCGCTCGTGCTGCACCCGGGGGAGACGGTGGCCCTGCTGGGGCCGAACGGGGCCGGCAAGTCGACCACCCTGGATCTGCTGCTCGGGCTCAAGCAGGCCGACACCGGCAAGGTCGAGGTCTTCGGGACCAGCCCGCGTGACGCCATCGTCGCCGGGCGGGTGGGCGCGATGCTGCAGAGCGGCGGGCTGATGGACGAGGTCACCGTCGGTGAACTGGTCAGGCTGGCCTGCGACTTGCACCCCAAGCCGTACAAGGTCGCCGATGTGATCGCCCGCGCGGGCATCGCGCAGATCGCCGACCGCAAGGTCAACAAGCTCTCCGGCGGCCAGTCCCAGCGCGTCCGCTTCGCCCTCGCGACCGCGGGCGACAGCGACCTGATCGTCCTCGACGAGCCGACCACCGGCATGGACGTCACCGCCCGGCAGGCCTTCTGGGCCACCATGCGCGAACAGGCCGACCAGGGCCGTACGGTCCTCTTCGCCACCCACTACCTCGAAGAGGCCGACGCCATCGCGGACCGTGTGCTGGTCCTGCACCGCGGCCGGCTGCTCGCGGACGGCACCGCCGCCGAGATCAAGGCGAAGGCGGGCGCACGCAAGGTCGCCTTCGACCTGGAGGGCGAGATCGACGAGACGCCGATCCGTGCGCTCCCCTTCCTGACTTCGGTCGACATAAGCGGCTCCACGATCCGCATCCAGTCCACCGACGCCGACGCGACCGTCCACGCGCTCTACGGCCTCGGCGTCTACCCCCGCAACCTCGAAGTCGCCGGGCTCGGCCTGGAGCAGGCCTTCGTCGCCATCACCGCCGCCGAGGAGGCCAAGCAGTCATGAACAGTCTCATCAAGCTGGAACTCACCCGCGCCCTGCGCAACCGCAAGTTCCTGTTCTTCTCGGTGATCTACCCCTCGGCCCTGTTCCTGCTGATCGCGGGCAGCGCCGGCGGCACGGACAAGGTGGACGGCACGGGCCTGACGGTCGCCACCTACATGATGGTCTCGATGGCCTCCTTCGGCGCCCTGACCGCCGTCCTGATGGGCAACAGCGAGCGCATCGCGAAGGAGCGGGAGAGCGGCTGGGTACGGCAGTTGAGGCTGACCCCGCTGCCGGGCCGCGGCTATGTGATCGCGAAGACGGCCAGCGCCGCCGTGGTCAGCCTGCCCTCCATCATCGTCGTCTTCATCGTCGCCGCGACCGTGAAGGACGTACGGCTGGACGCCTGGCAGTGGCTCGCGCTGACCGGCGCGATCTGGGCCGGGAGCCTCGTCTTCGCCGCGCTCGGGGTGGCCATCGGGTACATGGCGAGCGGGGACGCGGTCCGGCCGATCACGATGATCACGTACTTCGGACTGTCGATGCTGGGCGGCCTGTGGATGCCCGCCACGACGTTCCCCGACTGGCTGCAGTCCATCGCGAAGTGGCTGCCCACGCACGCGTACGCTGCCCTCGGCCAGGCGATCGAGCAGAGCCGGTCGCCCCACGCCAAGGACGTCACCCTCCTCGTCGTCTACTTCGCCCTGTTCGCGGGCGGGGCGGCGTGGCTGTACCGGAAGGACACGCTGAAGGCGTGAGCGCGATGACCGAAGACCCGCTGCCGGAGAAGGCCAGGGTGGAGCGGCTGATCCGGATCGGACAGCCGCCCCGCGACCGGGGCGAGATGCTGCGCAAGCTGGTGTGGATCCTGCCCTGGCTGGTCTTCCTCGGCTCGCCCGTCCAGGACCTGCTGGCCGGCCACCACACCACCGAGGCCACGACGGCCGGCTGGGTGGGCCTGGTGGCCTTCACCGGGATCTACCTGGCGGTCGTCTTCCGCACCATGGGCCGCCCCTACTCCGGCCGGCTCGTCGGCGCCATGGTCGCCGTCCTGTGGGTACTGGCGGTAGCGCTGACCCTCTCCCTCGGCCACTCCTGGCTCGGCCTCTTCGTCTACGTCTCCGTCACCTGCGGGGTCACCCTCCCCCTGACCGCCGCGTACTGGACGATCCCGCTGACCACCGCCGCGATGATGCTGGCGGGCTGGTTCGTCGACGACCTGGACGACGCCTGGGGCCTGTTCCTGATCGTGCTGCTGGTGGGCTACTCCATGACGGGCGTACGCCAACTGGTGCGCACGACGGTCGAGTTGCGCAAGGCGCGGGCGACGGTGGCCCAACTGGCGGCGAACGAGGAGCGGTTGAGGCTGGCAAGAGACCTGCACGACCTGCTGGGCCACTCCCTCTCGCTGATCACGCTGAAGAGCGAACTGGCGGGCCGCATGCTCCCCGGCCACCCCGACAAGGCGGCCCAGCAGGTCGCCGACATCGAACAGGTCAGCCGCCAGGCCCTGGTGGACGTCCGCGAGGCGGTCACCGGCTACCGCCGTCCCCGCCTGGCCGGCGAACTGGCGGGCGCTCAGGTCGCGTTGACGGCGGCGGGAGTCATCGCGGACCTCCCGGCGGAACCGGACCTGACCGCCGTGTCCGAGGACAGCGAGTCGGCCCTGGCCTGGGCCCTGCGTGAGGCGATCACGAACGTCGTACGGCACAGCGGCGCCCAGCGCTGCGTGGCGGAACTGGTCCGACGCCAGACCCTGGACGGCCCGATGCTCGAACTCTCCGTCGAGGACAACGGCTCGGGCGGCTCGGGCAAGGGCCCCGGCAACGGCTTGACCGGCCTCACCGAGCGCCTGGAGAAGGCCGGCGGCTCCCTGGAGGCGACCCGCCTCAAACACGGCTTCCGGCTGGTGGCACGGGTGCCCGCCGACGCTCCGGCCGCCTCGACGGACGTAGGATCGCCCGCATGAGCCGTACGATCAAGGTCCTCCTCGCCGAGGACCAGTCGATGGTCCGCGAGGCACTGGCCGCCCTGCTCGGCCTGGAGGACGACATCGAGGTCGTCGCCCAAGTGGCCCGCGGCGACGAGGTGTTGGCGGCGGCACGACAGCACGACGTGGACGTGGCCCTCCTCGACATCGAGATGCCGGGCTGCACAGGCATCGAGGCGGCGGCCCAACTCCACAAGGAACTCCCCGCGCTGAAACTGGTGGTCCTCACCACCTTCGGCCGCCCCGGCTACCTCCGCAGCGCGATGGAAGCGGGAGCGGACGCCTTCCTGGTGAAGGACGCCCCGGCAGCCCAACTGGCCGAAGCCGTACGGAAGGTGCTCGCGGGGGAGCGGGTCATCGACCCCACCTTGGCAGCAGCGGCTCTGGCGGAGGGCGCGAACCCATTGACCGACCGCGAGCGCGAGGTGCTGCGGGCGGCGGCGGACGGCTCGACAAACGCGGAGTTGGCGAAGGCCCTTCATCTGTCGCAGGGCACGGTCCGCAACTACCTGTCGACAGCGATCCAGAAGTTGGCGGTACGGAACAGAGCAGAGGCGGTACGGATCGCGAGAGAGAAAGGCTGGCTATAGAGCACCGGCTTCGGCGGCCCACCTAGGGGCGCGGGGCTGTATCGATTTGCGGCTCCGCCGCGTGGGCGCGACCAGCCACGACGTACCTGCACTCGCAAAACGATCGAAGCCCCAACGGCGCATAGGCGAGCGTTAGTTCAACATAGCCCGAGCCGATTGCGCCTGCCCCCGCACCCGATCCGCAGCCGGCTCATCCACAACCGCCACCACCTCGGCATACGCGTCCAGCTCAGCCGCCCCGGTGAGGAAATCCCCCCGCTGAACCAGCAGTTGAGCCCGCTCATACCGCAACCGAGCCGCATGAGACGGCAACAACAGCGCCAACTCCACAGCCCACAGGGCAACATCGGACCGCTCAGGCCGAGCCGCAGCCCACGCCCGAATGTTGTTCAGGACACGCGAAACAACCTCCAGAGGCGCCGCAGGCATCAGCATCCCGGGTTCCAGCGAAGCCCCCGTCGCCCCCGCCACCAACAACTCCGCATCGCCGCCCGACAACACCCGCCCCCCGTCGAAGGGATCGACCAGCACCTGATCCTCCGCCGGCCCGAACCCCACCACGAAGTGCCCCGGCAACGCGACCCCGTACACGGGCGCCCCCGCCCGCCGAGCGACTTCCATCCACACCAGGGAGAGCAGGATGGGCAACCCGCGCCGCCGCCGCAGCACCGAGTGCAGCAGTGAGGACTCCAGCCGCTGATAGTCGCCCGGGGTACCCCGGAACTCGAAACGGTCGCCCAGGAGTTGGCGCAGCGCGTTCGCCCAGGCCAGCGGCGCGCCGGGCCGGAACGGTACCTGCCCGGCCAGCCGGTCCAGCTCCATCTGCGCCACGTCGATGCCCGCGTCGTCCAGCGCCCCGTCCGCCGCAGCTCCGATGAGCAGGCACAGTGCGGCCAGATCGGGCCGTTCCGACCGAACCTCCTCGGCGAACAGCCGACGTACCTCGGCGGCCCGCTCGGGGGGCGGGGGGCAGGGACCGGACATGGCGAACTCGTAACCCGTCACGACGAACCGCCGCGGTCGTCGCGGTAGTGGTGATAGGCGTGATGCGCGGAGAACCCCATCCCGGAGTACAACGCCCGCGCCCCCATATTGTCCGCCTCGACCTGCAACCACGCGGCCGAAGCCCCCTCCTCCAACGCCCGCGAAGCCAACGCGGCCATGACGACCGACCCCAGCCCCCGCCGCCGTAGCGCCGGATCGACCTCGACCGCGGCGAACCCGGCCCACCGCCCGTCGACGACACACCGCCCGATGGCCGCAGGCTCGGCCCCCTCGCCGGGCACGGTCGCGAACCACACCGAGGGCCCGCTCCCCAGCACCTTCAGGGCCACCTCGCTCACCCCCTTGCGCTGATAGCGGGCCAGCCACGCCTCGTCGGCCGACCGGGACAGCACGACTCCGGAGGCATCGGCGCGGTCGGCGACAGGGGCCAGGGCCCCGACCCACAGCTCGGCCGTCACCTCCCGGGTCCAGCCGCGCTGTTCCAGCTCGGCGCAGAGCAGCTCCTGCGTGCCCTCGGCGCCCGTCGCGGTCTGGACGTACGCGGGCAGGCCGCGGTCGCCGTACCACCGTCGTACGACAGCCAGGGCCTCGTCGAGGGGCGGGCCGGGATCGCCGAGGGGCAGCACGGAGTTGGCGCGGCGGGTGAATCCGGCGGCGGCGCGCAGCTCCCACTCGCCGAGCCGCTCGCTCTCCACCGGCCGCCACGCGCGCGAGGAGACGTGAGCCAACTCCGCGTAAGTGGCGGACGGTCCCCGTCGCCGGGCCGGAGCGGCCGGGACGACCTTGCCCGCCACCAGCGAGGATTCCGAAATACGGACGGACTCGCCACCCTTCCGTGTGATCGTCAACACACCGCTGTCCCATGATGTGAGAACACCCACCGTGTCGGTGAACTTCTCCGTCGTGTCTTCAGCATCTGTCAAGCACCTGACGGACACCCGTTTGCCCACGTCAGCAGCGGTTATACGGACCTCAAGACGTCCCGCCGCAGAGATTTCCACAGGTCAGTTCACCCCTCCTGTATGGATCACGCCCCGGAACGGAGATACTAGGTGCGGGCATGGACGACGCCGCGCTCCCGCGCGCCGGGCGGCGGAGCCTACGGAGGCCCGCCAGCGCCCTATCGAGGAGGAACGACAGCGTGACCTACGTCATCGCGCAGCCTTGTGTAGACGTCAAGGACAAGGCGTGCATCGAGGAGTGCCCGGTCGACTGCATTTACGAGGGCTCACGGTCCTTGTACATCCACCCGGACGAATGCGTCGACTGCGGAGCCTGTGAGCCGGTGTGCCCGGTCGAGGCGATCTTCTACGAGGACGACACTCCCGAGGAGTGGAAGGACTACTACAAGGCCAACGTCGAGTTCTTCGACGAGCTCGGCTCCCCCGGCGGCGCCAGCAAGCTGGGCCTGATCGAGCGCGACCACCCCTTCGTCGCCGCGCTGCCGCCGCAGAACCAGTAAGAGCGGCCCGCAACAGACGCGCCGCCTCGGTCCCGTACGGCCTGATCACGCCCGATCAGCGCCCTACGGGGCCGAGGCGTTTGCCGTACGGCGGTCTGACGACGGCTGTACGGGGCGCGCGTACGGGGCGCACGCACCAGAAAGTGAGCCAGTCATCGTGTCCGCAGTCACCGACCGCCTGCCCGCCTTCCCCTGGGACAAGCTGGAGCCGTACAAGAAGACGGCAGCAGCGCACCCGGACGGCATCGTCGACCTGTCCGTCGGCACCCCGGTGGACCCGGTTCCCGACCTGATCCAGAAAGCGCTGATCGCCGCGGCGGACTCGCCCGGCTATCCGACGGTCTGGGGCACACCGGCACTGCGCGACGCGATCACCGGCTGGGTGGAGCGCCGCCTGGGCGCCCGTGACGTGACCCACCGCCACGTCCTGCCCATCGTCGGCTCCAAGGAACTCGTCGCCTGGCTCCCCACCCAGCTGAGCCTCGGCCCCGGCGACCGCGTCGCCTACCCGCGCCTCGCGTACCCGACGTACGAGGTCGGCGCCCGCCTGGCCCGAGCCGAGTACGAGACCTACGACGACCCGACACAGCTGAACCCGGAGGGCCTGAAGCTCCTCTGGCTCAACTCCCCGTCGAACCCCACCGGCGAGGTCCTGCCGAAGGACGAGCTGACCCGGATCGTCGCCTGGGCCCGCCAGCACGGCATCCTGATCTTCTCCGACGAGTGCTACCTCGAACTCGGCTGGGAGGCCGACCCGGTCTCGGTCCTCCACCCGGACGTCAACGGCGGCTCGTACGAGGGCATCGTCGCGGTCCACTCCCTCTCCAAGCGCTCGAACCTCGCCGGTTACCGCGCCGCCTTCCTGGCCGGCGACCCGGCGGTCCTCGCCCCGCTCCTGGAGATCCGCAAGCACGGCGGCATGATGACCTCGTCCCCGACCCAGGCGGCAGTGGTGGCGGCCCTCGGCGACGACACCCACGTCCAGGAACAGCGCGAGCGCTACACCACCCGCCGCACGGCCCTCCGCGAGGCCTTGCTGAACCACGGCTTCCGCATCGAACACAGCGAGGCGAGCCTGTACCTCTGGGCGACCAGAGGCGAGTCCTGCTGGGACACGGTCGCCCACCTGGCCGACCTGGGCATCCTCGTGGCCCCGGGCGACTTCTACGGAGAGGCCGGCGAAAACTTCGTACGCGTGGCACTGACAGCAACGGACGAGCGAGTACAGGCAGCTGTAAACAGGCTGAGCTGAAACCCCCTAGGGGCGCGGGGAACTGCGCGACCAGCCCCCACCGGCCGTAAGCCGACAAACAACGCAGAAAAGGGGTCCAGGGAAACTCCCTGGACCCCTTCAACGCAGCCGCACTAAAACGCAGCCGAACTAGCCGAGAGGCAACCCCTTCAGCGGCAGCTCCTGCGCCGTGGGCAACCCACCCTTGGTCACCGCGTCGGTCGGCAACCCACCACCCGAAGTCGCGGTCTTGGCCGTGTCGCCGAGCAGGCCTCCGGCCTGCCCCGCCGTGTCCCCGGCAACGTGCTGCGCAGCCGGAGCCACCGTCTTGGCAACCTTCCCGCCGGTCTTGCCTGCGGCCGGCACCGCCTTCTCCAGCGTCTGGCCACCGGACTTGCCGGCGACCCCCGTGACGTTCTGGCTCGCGCCGTCGACCGTGTTGCCGACGCTCGCCCCGTCCAGGGCGGTCAGTGCGCCCAGGTTCGGGGTGGCCGGCAGGGAGGGGGCCGCACTGGCGGAGCCGGCCGCACCGACCCCGGCTGCCGCTCCCGCTGCGACGAGCAGCGCGGCACGGGCGATCCGGCGGGTCAGGGGGAGGGACATGATGCTCCTTGTGTTGATCTCCGGGCTCGGACGCAGTGACTACCGCTCGAAGCGCGCGAAGGTTGCGGAGCGGCAACGCAAAGAGTTGGCAATGCGTCGCATAATCAGCTACGGATAAAAACGGACAAAGAGCGCCCGGTGTGAAAGCCTGCCAAATGCTCGCAGCCCTTTGTTTTCAAGGGCTTTGGTGCACGCCAGGGTGACGGCACGAAAACCTGAGCACGCCCGGACCCGGAACGACCGCGCATAACCCCTACGGGTGACGACCCGTACGACTGCCCGGTCAACACCTCGCGGCTACTTCTGCCCGCCCTGCCGCTCGGTCACTATCCGCACCCCGCCGGAGGCCTTCGCGGCGGTCGAGTGCCACGGGTCGTCCGCGCTGCCGGCGGCCCACTCGCGGCCGGCGTACGACACGCGCTCGATGTGCAGCACCGAGGAGTTGGCCACCGCCCAGTGCGCGAGCTGCCAGCCGGTCCGCGTGCTGCCGGACCGCACCGGCAGGGTCACCGTGCTGCTCCCGCCGGACGCACTCGTGCTGGGAGTGGGCGTGGACTCGGCCTTCGCCTTGGACTCCGATTTGTCCTTCGACGCCGAGCCGTCCCCGGTCACCTCCGCGCCCGTCTCCTTCAGCACGGTGCGCCCGAAGTCCCGTACCAGCGCGGCCCGTACGGCGTCCGGGCCGGTGTCCGCCCGGGTGGTGTCCGGAAGGCCCTGGCAGGTCAGCGTGGCGGCCGCCTGTCCGGTGAGGGCGGCGGACAGCAGCGTGGCCTCGGGCTCGTGCTTGGCGTACGCCTCCGGGTAGCCGCTGCGCTGCACGCGCTGCGCGGCGACGGTGAGGGGGAGCTGCTGGTAGTCGTCCACCTTGGAGAGGTGCTCGTAGAAGACGCCCGCCGCGTACGTCGGATCCAGGATCTCCTTCTTGGTGCCCCAGCCCTGCGAGGGCCGCTGCTGGAACAGGCCGAGCGAATCCAGGTCGCCGTGCTGGATGTTGACGAGCTGCGACTCCTGGAGGGCGGTCGCGAGCGCGATCGTCACGGCCCGCTCGGGCATACCGCGCCCGGTGCCGACGGCGGCGATCGTCGCCGCGTTCATCGTCTGCTCCTGCGAGAACTCGTACGCCTGGCCGTCGTCCTTGCCGGAGACCACCTTGCAACCGGGCCCGCCCCGGCCGCCGGTGACGTACTGGACGACCAGATAGCCCGCGACCGCGAGCAGCACCACGAACGCCGAGGAGAACCGGAAGAGGCGGCCGCGTCGACGCTTCTTGGGGGTGGGGGACTGGAGCATCCCCACAAGGTAGCGGAGGCTCCTGTTACCGCTGCGCCGGGTGTGGACAAACGGTGTGCAGACCGTTCGGGTTAGGGTCGACGCCATGGCCGACACCGCACTTGACCTCACGCTGGACGCCGCACGGCTCACCGCGCAGCTCGTCGACTTCCCCTCGGAGAGTGGCAGCGAGAAGCCCCTCGCGGACGCGATCGAGACCGCCCTGCGCACCCTGCCGCACCTGACGGTCGACCGGTACGGCAACAACGTCGTCGCCCGCACGAACCTCGGCCGTACGGAACGCGTCGTCCTGGCCGGCCACATCGACACGGTCCCGATCGCCGACAACGTCCCCTCGCGCCTCGACGAGAACGGCGTCCTGTGGGGCTGCGGCACCTGCGACATGAAGTCCGGCGTGGCGGTCCAACTCCGCATCGCGGCAACGGTGTTGGCCCCCAACCGCGACCTGACGTTCGTCTTCTACGACAACGAGGAGGTCGCCGCCCACCTCAACGGCCTCAAGCACGTCTCCGAGGCCCATCCCGACTGGCTGGAGGGCGACTTCGCGGTCCTCCTGGAGCCGACCGACGGTCAGGTCGAGGGCGGCTGCCAGGGCACGCTCCGGGTGTTCCTGAAGTTCAAGGGTGAACGAGCGCACTCCGCGCGCGCGTGGATGGGCTCCAACGCGATCCACGCGGCCTCAAGGGCACTGGCCAAGCTCGCCGCGTACGAGCCGCGCACGCCCGTGGTGGATGGCCTCCAGTTCCACGAGGGCCTCAACGCGGTACGCGTCGAAGGGGGAGTGGCCACCAACGTCATCCCCGACGCGTGCACCCTGGTTGTCAACTTCCGCTATGCGCCCGACCGCAGCGAGGAGGAGGCGGAGGCCTTCGTACGCGACTACTTCGCCGACTGCGGGGTCGACGAGTTCGTCGTCGACGACCACACGGGCGGAGCCCGCCCCGGCCTGACCCACCCGGCCGCCGCGGCCTTCATGGCGGCCGTCGGCGGCGAAGCCCGCCCCAAGTTCGGCTGGACCGACGTGGCCCGCTTCAGCGCGCTCGGCGTGCCCGCGGTGAACTACGGCCCCGGCGCCCAACTCCTCGCCCACAAGGTCGACGAGCGGGTCGAGGCGGCCCTGATCCCCGAGACGGAGCGGCGGCTGCGGGACTGGCTCACCGCCTGACATCCGTATGTCCCCCCTCCGTAACCCGCGTAGACCTACGCTGAAGTACGAAACACCTGCAAGTGGAGGGAGCGCACATGGCTACAGGCAACCCCGAGGGCAAGCAGCAGCCACCGGAGGAGCAGCGCCTGGGACCGGTCCTCCGGCGGCGCGGCCAGGTGACCGCGAGCACGACCGACCAGCGCCTCCTGGACGCGGGCGGCCCCTCGGACTGGGTCCACACCGACCCGTGGCGCGTCCTGCGGATCCAGTCGGAGTTCATCGAGGGCTTCGGCACCCTGGCCGAACTGCCGCCCGCGATCAGCGTGTTCGGCTCCGCCCGCACCAAGCCGGAGTCACCGGAGTACGAAGCGGGCGTACGGCTCGGACGCGCCCTCGTGGAGGCCGGGTGGGCCGTGATCACCGGCGGCGGCCCCGGCGCCATGGAGGCGGCCAACAAGGGCGCCCTGGAGGCCAAGGGCATCTCTGTCGGCCTCGGCATCGAGCTGCCCTTCGAGCAGGGGCTCAACGCCTACGTCGACATCGGGCTGAACTTCCGTTACTTCTTCGTCCGCAAGATGATGTTCGTCAAGTACGCCCAGGGCTTCGTGGTCCTCCCCGGCGGCCTCGGCACCCTCGACGAACTCTTCGAGGCCCTCACCCTCGTACAGACCCAGAAGGTCACCCGCTTCCCGATCGTCCTCTTCGGGAGCGAGTACTGGGGCGGCCTGGTCGACTGGCTGAAGAACACGCTGATCGCCCAGGGCAAGGCGTCGGAGAAGGACCTGCTGCTGTTCCACGTGACGGACGACGTGGACGAGGCGGTAGCCCTCGTCTCGAAGGAAGCGGGACGTTGATTCCCAGCCCGTCCGGCGTTTGAGGACGAGGCCGTCCAGGCCGAAGCGGGGGTCTGGGGGCGGCAGCCCCCAGTGATGGGACGGGTAGGGGCGGCGGGGGCGAAAAAAACTTACGCCAGCCCCCGCCTCCCCACGGCCGGAGGCCGATGCCCCGCGATCGAAGCAACCATGTCCAGCACCTGCCGAGTCTCCGCGACCTCATGCACCCGGTACACCTGCGCCCCCAGCCACGCCGACACCGCCGTGGTCGCGAGCGTCCCGACAACCCGCTCCTTGACCGGCTTGTCGAGCGTCTCGCCCACGAAGTCCTTGTTGGACAGCGAGACGAGCACGGGCCACCCCGTGCCGACCATCTCGCCGAGCCGCCGCGTCGCCTCCAGGCTGTGCCGCGAGTTCTTCCCGAAGTCATGCCCGGGATCGATCAGAACCGACTCCCTGGGGACCCCGAGTTCCACTGCCCGCTCGGCGAGACCCAGGGTCACGCGCAGGATGTCGGCCATGACGTCGTCGTACGTCACCCGGTGCGGCCGCGTACGGGGCTCGGCGCCGCCCGCGTGCGTGCACACCAGTCCCACGCCGTACCGCGCGGCGACCTCCGCGAGCCGGGGATCGACACCGCCCCACGCGTCGTTCAGGAGATCCGCGCCCACCTCGCAGACGGCCTCGCCGACCTCGTGCCGCCAGGTGTCCACGCTGATGATCACGTCCGGGAAGCGCCGCCGCACCTCGGCCACGAAGCCGACCGTGCGCCGCGCCTCCTCGTCGGCGGTCACTTCCTCGCCGGGGCCGGCCTTGACCCCGCCGATGTCGATGATCGCGGCGCCCTCGGCCACCGCCTGCTCCACGCGCGCGAGGGCGGGCTCGTCGCGGAACGTGGCCCCCTGGTCGTAGAAGGAGTCCGGGGTCCGGTTCACGATCGCCATGATCACCGGCTCGTGCGCGTCGAATTCACGCCTGCCCAGCCTGAGCATCCCCTGTGACCTCTCCTAGTACGTACCGGTCTTCAGCCGCCTGTGACCCTAACTGTCAGCGTCGCATGGCACGATCGGACCCTGACACATTCGGCTTCGGCACGTCCGACATCGACGCCCGTGGAGACCTCAGAGATGTTCATGTTCGTGTTCCTGGTCGTCGCGCTCGCCGTCGTGGTCGGCGCCGTGACCCTCTCGGTGATCGGCGGCGGCGAGAGCGCCCCGCTGCCCGACGCCGCGCCCGAGCGCCTCGACGACCCGCTGCCCCCGGACCGGCCGGTGAACCACGCCGACATCGAGACCCTCCGCTTCCCGCTCGCCGCGCGGGGCTACCGCATGGCCGAGGTGGACGACGCGCTGGGCCGCATCGCCGCCGAACTCGCCGAGCGCGACGCCCGGATCGCCGACCTGGAGCACGCCCTCGCGGGCGCGCAGGCCAGCGCCCACGTCTCCATGCAGAAGCCGGTCGAAGGCGACCACCAGTGAGCGAGGGCGGGGCCGTCGCCGGTCCGGACGGCGCCCTGCGCTGCCCCTGGGCGCTGTCCACGGAGGACTACGTCTCGTACCACGACGAGGAGTGGGGCCGCCCGGTCCACGGCGACGACGCCCTCTACGAGCGGCTCAGCCTGGAGGCCTTCCAGTCCGGCCTCTCCTGGATCACGATCCTGCGCCGCCGCGAGGGCTTCCGGGCCGCGTTCGACGGCTTCCAGATCTCCAAGGTCGCCACCTTCACGGACACCGACCGCGAACGCCTCCTCGCCGAAACCGGCATCATCCGCAACCGCCTCAAGATCGACGCGACGATCGCCAACGCGCGCGTGCTGGCCGACTGGGCGCCGGGCGAGCTCGACGAGTTCATCTGGTCCCACGCCCCGAAGCCGGGCCCGGCCCCGAAGACACTCGGGGACGTCCCGGCGGTGACGGTCGAGTCGACGGCCCTGTCTAAGGCCCTGAAGAAGCGGGGCCTGAAGTTCGTAGGGCCGACGACGGCATACGCCCTGATGCAGGCGTGTGGGTTGGTCGACGATCACCTGGAAGCATGCGTGGCGAGAAGCGCCCCTTAAGGGGCGCGGGGCTGTGTCGATTTGCGGCTCCGCCGCGTGAGCGCGACCAGCCCCCACGCACCCGCAGCTTGAGAACTCAGCGGCCCAAGTACTTCGGCTTCTCCTTGTTGACGAACGCCTGCACAGCGATCGCGTGGTCCTCCGACGCGCCCGCCCGAGACTGAAGTTCGTCTTCTTTTTCCAACGTCTCCTCAAGGGTGTGCGTCAGGCCGTAGGCCACCGCCTCCTTGAGCGCCGCGTACGCCACCGTCGGGCCGTCCGCCAGCTGCCGGGCCACCTTCTCCGCCTCGGCGTGCAGCTCAGCGACCGGCACGAGACGGTTGGCGATCCCCAGGTCGTACGCGTCCTGCGCAGTGATCGTGCGCGGGAACAGCAGCAGGTCGGAGGCGCGACCAGGACCGACCACCCGGGGCAGCGTCCAGGAGATGCCGGAGTCCGCGGTCAGGGCGACCCCCGCGAAGGACGTGTTGAAGCCGGCCGTGTCCGCCACGACCCGGTAGTCCGCGGCCAGGGCGAGCCCGAAACCGGCGCCCGCGGCGACCCCGTTGACCCCGGCGACCACGGGCTTCGTCATGCCGGCCAGCGCCCGCACGATGGGGTTGTAGTGCTCCTTCACCGTGGTCATCGTGGCCCCGGTCCCGGCCTCGCGGTCGGAGGCCAGCAGCGTGATGTGCTCCTTGAGGTCCTGGCCCACACAGAACGCCCGCTCGCCGGCCGCGGTCAGCAGCACGGCCCGTACGGCGTCGTCGTCCGCCGCGGCCCGTACCGCGTCCCGGAGGGCGACTTTGGTCGCGATGTTCAGCGCGTTCATCGCCTCGGGGCGGTTCAGCGTGATCGTCGCGAGTCCGTCGCTCACCTCGTAGAGCACGGTGTCGGCCATGGCGTATCCCCTCAGGTGTCGCGGCTCCGGCGTACCGGTCGGTACGCCGTACGTCCGTAGGACAGCATGGCGGAGATCACCGTCCGCGCACCGGACCGGACGTGTGACCTGCGTCAAAGAATTCCGCTCCGGATTCGGGCGGCGGGGGTCGGCGCGGCGGCGCAGTATCGCAGTCACATCGTCGAATTGAGTGGTTTTGCTCGCGCGCGTTGCCCAAGCGATGCCGACTGATGTTGGTCATCGGGTCCTGAGATGCGGGATAATGGCTTGGAAGCAATGTGTTCGATGCCGGTGACGCGTGTCTCATTAGGGGCCGCGCGTGCCCTCCATGGGGCCGTCGGCGACGATGAGCTGGTTTCAGGAAGGGGAACGAGCATGGCGGCCATGAAGCCGCGGACGGGCGATGGCCCGCTCGAGGTGACCAAGGAGGGGCGGGGCATCGTCATGCGCGTTCCGCTCGAAGGCGGCGGGCGGCTCGTCGTCGAGCTGACCCCTGACGAGGCCGACGCGCTGGGCGACGCCCTCAAGAAGGTCGTCGGCTGACGGGGCGGAACGCGACCATACCCCTTCAGCTGCCCCGGCACCCGAGACGGTGCCGGGGCAGCTGCTTTCCCGGGGTCCTGAGTTCGGAGTCGTACGGCAGGTCCGGCGCTTGACGCCTGTCTACCGCTCTACCGCTTGACGGCACACAGCAGGCCGTCGCCCACCGGGAGCAGCGACGGCACCAGCTCCGGGCTCTCGCGCACGGCGCGCAGCAGCTCGCGCAGCCGGAGGACTTCGGTGGGCTGGGGCCCCGAGTCGACGGTGCGGCCGTTGGCGAAGACGCCCTCGAAGACCACCAGGCCACCCGGACGCAGCAGGCGCAACGATTCAGCGAGATAGTCCAGGAACTCCAGCCGGTCACCGTCGCAGAACACGAGGTCGTAGCCCGCGTCCGCGAGCCGGGGCAGCACGTCCAGGGCGCGGCCCGGGATGAAGCGGGCCCGGTTGCTGGCGAAGCCGCACGCGCGGAAGGCCTGGCGGGCGAACTGCTGGTGGTCCGGCTCCGGGTCGACGGTGGTCAGTACCCCGTCCGGCCGCATGCCGTACAGAAGATGCATTCCGGAGACACCCGTCCCGGTTCCGATCTCGGCCACCGCTTTCGCGTCCACGGTGGCGGCGAGCATCCGCAGCGCGGCGCCCGTGCCGGGCGACACCGAGCGCAGCCCTGCATCGCGGGCCCGGTCACGGGCCCAGCGCAGTGCTTCGTCCTCGGCGACATAGGCGTCGGCGAACGCCCAGCTCGTCTGCCGGTTGCCGGTAATGACCCTCTCCTGTCCCCGTGGTTGCCTGGGCGTGACTGTATCCGTTGGCGCCGGGAACCTGCTGATGGGACCGGGCGTTTAGAGGGGGGAGGAAAGCACTGGGGGGCGCGACCGGAGGGAAGGGCGGGGGATGACGATGGATCAGGTTGTCGAGCACGACGTCGAGCAAGGCGTCGGGCAGGGGCGCGGGCATCGGCTCACGCCACCGGCAGGTCGGTATGAGCGTGTATCAAATTCTCGTAAAACCGCTTATCCGGAGCTAACGGGCGAGGTGGCTATGGTAGGGGCTCCACTGGACACCACCAGAGCCGACAGGGGAGGTGCGGCTGTACCTGTGGATCGGGGAGGAGTGCTTCGGCGCTTTCTCGGATCGGCGGGCAGGCCGAAATCCGTGAACGACACCGCTGCTGACCACAGCCACGCCGCTGACCATGCCCAGACCGCGACCTTCTCCACCGACGCGGACGGGCAGGCGTGGACTCCGCCCACCTGGGAGGAGATCGTCAGCACCCACAGCGGCCGTGTGTACCGGCTCGCGTACCGCCTGACGGGGAACCAGCACGACGCCGAGGACCTCACTCAGGAGGTCTTCGTCCGGGTCTTCCGTTCGCTGTCGACGTACACGCCCGGCACCTTCGAGGGCTGGCTGCACCGCATCACCACCAACCTCTTCCTGGACATGGTCCGCCGCAAGCAGCGCATCCGTTTCGACGCGCTGGGGGAGGACGCGGCCGAGCGGCTGCCCAGCCGCGAGCCGTCACCCCAGCAGGTCTTCAACGACGCGCACTTCGACGCGGACGTCCAGCAGGCCCTGGACACCCTCGCCCCGGAGTTCCGGGCGGCGGTCGTCCTGTGCGACATCGAGGGTCTCTCGTACGAGGAGATCGCCGCGACCCTGGGCGTCAAGCTCGGTACGGTCCGTTCCCGGATCCACCGCGGCCGCTCCCAGCTCCGCAAGGCCCTCGCGCACCGCTCGCCGGAAGCACGGGCCGAGCGCCGTTCCTTCGTGGCGCGTGTGCCCGCGCTGGGGGGAGGGGGCGCGACCGCGTGAGTGGATCACGTCCTACGCCTGCGGAGCAGCACCTGGGAGACCGACTTTCCGCCCTGGTGGACGGGGAGCTCGGTCATGAGTCGCGCGAGCGTGTACTGGCGCACCTGGCCACCTGTACGAAGTGCAAGGCCGAGGCCGACGCGCAGCGCCGACTGAAGAACGTGTTCGCGGAAATGGCCCCGCCGCCCCCCTCCGAGAGCTTCCTGGCCCGTCTGCAGGGGCTCCCCGGGGGAGGCGGCGACACGGACGGCGAGGAGCCGCCCGGCGGGGGACTGTTCGCCGCCGGAATCGGCGTCTTCGGCGTCAAAAGAGACGGCCCGCTCGACGCGTTCGAGTTCGGCTACGTCCCCGCGGGCCCGCATGCCGCTACGGCCCTGACCCCTTCGTCCCCGTCCCGGTCCGCCCGTGACGGCTTCCGTATCCATGACGTCAGCCGGCACGACGCCGACCGCTCCGCCTCGCGCGGAATGCGGTTCGCGTTCGTCGCTGCCGGGGCGGTCTCGCTGGCCGCGATCGCGCTGGGCGGGGTGGCCACGGTCGCGCCGGGCGACACGGCCGCGGAAGCGCGGGGCGGTACGGGTGTGACGCCGGCGCGTACGCAGGGCACGGGTGCGGCGGCGACCACCGACGCGGGGCGCCGCCGTGCGGTCGGCCCCCTGCTCGCCCAGGGCACCAGCCAGCGCTCGATGCTCGGCGACACCGGGGTCCCGTCGACCTCGGTCTCCGCCCCGCTGCTCCCCGGAGTGCCGTCACCTGCGGCCGTCCAGGGCGACGAGGTCATGCACACGCTCTCCGCGCCGGTGATGGCCGGAGCGGCGGTCATGTCCCCCCTGATACGCCCGCTGAACGCGACCCCGCCGGTCGCCCTCACGTCGTGGTCCGCGGCCCCCGAGGTCATGACCCCGGGCCTGCTCCGCACCCCGGCGCCCGACGCCACCTCGTCCCCCTCTTCCACCCCCTCGCTCCCCTCCCACCCCCTCCACTGACCGCCCTCTGCGCCACGACCCGCGAACCTGGTTGAATCCGGGGAGTACGGGGTCGGCGCGGGCAGTTGGGGGGGGGACGGGACCATGGACGAGGGGACGTCGGGTCAGGGGCCTGCGAAGACGAAGTGGTGGGCTCGGGGCTGGGGTCCCGCGGTGCCGGGAGCGGCTGAGGCGGAGGGTGCTGCGCCGGAGCCTTTGGGTGATGCCGGGGTCCCTGTCCGCGGGGTTGGCATCGACGGGGATGTCGGCGCGGATACCCAGGGTGTCGGGAATGCCGACGGGGACTTTGCGTCGCGGCCGCCGGGCGCGTTGCGGGGCGAAACGTCGCGGGGAGCCGACGACGGGGACTTCGAGCTGCGAGCACCTGCCGAGGGACCGAGCGGTGAAGAGGCTTCCGGTGGGGGCGACTTCGAGACGGGGCGTCCTGTGGCGAGGGGCTCGGCCGGGGACGCGGCTGACGATGCCGGCAGTGACGTCGAGCCGGGTCGGCCTGCGGGCGGGGCCCCAACTGGCGGTGCGGGTGCGGACGTTGATGGGGATTTCGAGCTGGGGCGTCCCGTAGCGGGGTCTTCGGCTGCCGGGGCGGTCGTAGACGCTGGCGGTGAGACTGAGTCGGGGCGTTGTGTTCCGGAGGTCTCGGCCGGCGGTGCGGTTGCGGGTGTTGGCGGTGACTTTGAGTTGAGCCGTCCTGCGTCGGCGTCCTCGCCCGGCGGTGCGGTCGATGGCGAAGGCGGTGCCTCAGAGCTGGACAGGTCTGCGGCCGAGTCTCCAACGGGCCTTGCGGCAGCGGACGTTGGTGTCCTGTTGGGTCACCCGGTCTCGGGGTCTCAGGCTGTCGGCGCGGCCGTAGACGCTGGCGGTGACTTCGAGCTGAGCCAGCCCGTGTCGGGTTTCCGGGGTGGCGGCGTGGCCGTGGACGGCGATGGTGTTTCCGAGTTGGACCATCCCGCGTCGGGGTCTCAGGCCGTCGGCGCGGCCGTAGACGCTGGCGGTGACTTCGAGCTGAGCCAGCCCGTGTCGGGTTCCCGGGGCGGCGGCGTGGCCGTGGACGGCGACGGTGTTTCCGGGTGGGGCCACCCCGCGTCGGGTTCCCGGCGCGGCGGCGCGGCCGTAGACGTCGACGGTGTTTCCGAGTCGGACCACCCCGAGTCGTTCTCCCCGACCGCCGCCTCTGTAGGCGCCGGCGCTGATGTGGAACCGGGACCTCCCGTGGCCGAACCCCCGATACCGCCCGGCGCGGTCCTCCCGCCCGCCGACCGGCCCAGGTCCCTGCACGACCCCGACCCCTACAGCACCCCGCCGTACGGTGAGCCGGGGCCCTGGGCGCCCGCGCCGGCCGTTCAGCATCCGGGGGGCACCTCTGGGTCCGGGGCGGCCCCACAGGCCTCCACAGTGGCTCCTGGTACGCCCGTCCCGTGTGCCGGTCCTGCGTCTCCTGGTGCTCCTGCATCATCTTTCGCCGCCATCGCGCCTCACGGCACCCTTGCGCCCCGGGCTTGGCGGCGACGGCTCAGGCCTGGAGCCCGTCGCCTCCCCCGCACCACCCCTCTCCAACGCCTCGGCCACCGGCCCTCTCACCCCGCCCGACCTCGCCCACACCCCTGTTGTCCCGGGCCAGGCCCCAGCCCCCGCCCCATCCACCAACCCCTGGCACCGCTACGACCCCTGGGCCACCCCCGCCCCCCTCCAACAGACCGGCACCCCAACCCCCACCCCCGGACAGCAGCGCGCCCGCACCCGGAAGCTTCTCGTCGGCCCAGCCCTCGTCCTGGCTCTTCTCTCCGGCGGCATCGGTGGCGTCGTAGGGGCGCATCTGGAGCGGGACGGGATCGGTGGGGACATCGTGTTGCCGCAGGCCGGTAAGGAGGACAGCCGGCGGGCGCCCGGCAGTGTTGCCGGGATTGCCGCTCGGGCCCTGCCCAGTGTCGTGACGCTGCATGTCACCGGGGATGAGGAGTCGGGGACCGGGACGGGGATCGTGCTGGACACGCGGGGGCACATCCTCACCAACAACCACGTGGTGGAGTCCGCTGGTGGTGACGGCCGGATATCCGTCAGCTTCAGTGGGGGACAGACCGTCAAGGGCAAAGTCGTCGGGCGTGACACCGGATACGACCTCGCCGTCGTGCAGGTGAGCGGGGTGCGGGGGCTGACGCCGATGCCGCTAGGGAATTCCGACAACGTGCGGGTGGGGGACCCCGTTGTCGCGATCGGCGCGCCCTTCGATCTCGACAACACCGTGACCTCCGGGATCATCAGTGCCAAGGAGCGGCCGATCACCGCCGGGGGTGAGGCGTCGGACGGGAGCGATGTGTCGTATGTCGACGCGTTGCAGACCGACGCGCCCATCAATCCCGGGAACTCCGGTGGGCCGTTGCTCGATGCTCAGGGACGGCTGGTCGGGGTCAACTCGGCCATCCGGTCCGCCGATTACGGGGGCGGGGGAGGGGACGGGACGGAGAGCGGACAGGCCGGGTCCATCGGGCTCGGATTCGCCATTCCCGTCAATCAGGCCAAGCGGGTGGCCGAGGAGCTGATCAATACGGGGAAGGCGACTCATCCGGTCATCGGCGTCACCCTCGACATGGAATACGCGGGAGACGGGGCCCGGGTCGCCACGAAGGGCAGCGGGGACGGGCCCGCCGTCACCGCGGGCGGTCCCGGTGCGAAGGCGGGACTCAAGGCCGGCGACGTCATCACCCGGGTCGACGGCGAGCCAGTCCACTCCGGGAACGAGCTCATCGTCAGGACGCGTGCGCATCGGCCCGGCGACCACCTGCGGCTGACCTTGCGGCGAGGCGGCAAAGAGATGACCTTGTCGCTCGTTCTGGGCTCGGCGACCGGTGATTGACAGAAACGTCACAGGTGAGAGGCCCGCGCCCCGTCCCACTAGGCAAACAACCCGGAAAACCGGTGGTGTACACCCACTCGTAGCCCCCGGGACAGTACCGGTCGGGTGGGATCGCCGGGTACCGTGGACCCGGCCCGGACCACGGAAGACCCGCACAGACCACCGAGGGCCGAGGACCGAGGACATCGCAAGGAGCTTCAGGTGTTCAATGACATAGGCCCGCTAGAGCTGGTGACGATCATTGTCCTCGCCGTGCTCGTCTTCGGTCCGGACAAGCTCCCGAAGGTCATCCAGGACGTCATGCGGACGATCCGGAAGATCCGAGAGTTCTCGGAGAGCGCCAAGGCGGACATCCGCGAGGAGCTGGGCCCGGAGTTCAAGGACTTCGACTTCGAGGACCTCAACCCCAAGACGTTCCTGCGCAAGCAGCTGGACAACGACGAACTGGGGCTCAAGGAGATCCGCAACGGCTTCGACCTGAAGAAGGAGATGGCCGAGGTCACGGAGGCGGTCCAGAGCGCGGACTCCCCCTCCTCTTCCTCGTCGTCCCCCTCTTCGTCCTCCTCCGGCAGCGGTCGTCTCGACATGACCAAGAAGTCCGAGGACCCGGAGAAGGACGACCGCCCGCCCTTCGACGCGGACGCCACCTGAGCCGTAGGCGGACGCAGACCGAGCCGCATGAGGACAGTCGCCTCACCGCGTCCTACGTGACGCGTTTCATACGTCTCCCGTCACTTCCACGCCTCCGTACGGCCTGAACAAGGCCCCCGTGCGCCTCGCGCGCCGGGCGCTTTCCGGGCTGCCTCGCACGAGGTGGCTATGCTGCCGAGTTGTTGTGCGGACCGGGCGAGTCGCCCGAAGGGGGGCGGGCCGCCCCGGTCCGACGAGAACGAGGAGGCGTCCGGAGCATGGAGACGACGAGTCGGGTAGGCGCGCAGGCGCCGGCCGCGGAGGGTGGACAACAACTCCCCTCCGCCCGGCGCACGGTCGACGGCTACCTGCTGGCGCCCTTCCCGTGGTACGGCCTCGACGAGGCCTTCACGGGACCGCGCTGGCTGATGCAGGTGGGCATGGCGGCGGACGGAGCCGTCGAGCACGGTTCGATCGGGCACGGCGACGAGCCCTCCGTACGCAACGAAGGCACGGAGGACAAGGAGAAGTTCGCGGTCGTCGTCACCGTCGCGGGCAACCCCGCCCGGCGCACCGCCGACGGCACGGGCCTCCTGGAGGCCACCTCGGTCTCCTCGGCGGCCTGGCTCGCCGGTGTGGGGCTGCTGTCCTTCACCTGGCCCGGCCAGATGGACCACACCCTGCGCGACGACTGGCTGGAGCAGCAGACGGAGACGGCCTGGGTACTGGCCGACGACCTCGCCGGCGACGACTGGTCGACCCTGTCCCTCCCCGTGGACGGCGTCCCCACGCCCTTCCACTACCGCGAGTCCGAGTTCGGCTGGGTCCTCGCCGGGTCGACTCAGGAGGGCGTGCACGTGGGGGCGTACGGCCGGGGCATGAGCGCGTACGGGCTCGGCTTCGCCATGATCAAGGACATCGCGACCTACGCACCCCAGTAGCGGCTACGACGATGGGGGCGCCGTCTCACCGGACGGCGCCCCCATCGTCGTAAGAAGATCCCTAGAACTTGTTCCTCGGGGTGATCCCCAGCGACATGCCCGAAAGACCGCGCTGCCGGCCGCCCAGCTTGCCCGCGATCGCTCGCAGTGCCGCGCCCGCCGGGGAGTCCGGGTCCGTCAGGACGACCGGCTTGCCCTCGTCGCCGCCCTCGCGGAGACGGACGTCGATCGGGATGGAGCCGAGGACGGGGACCGACGCGCCCGTCGTGCGCGTGAGGCCGTCCGCCACCGACTGGCCGCCGCCCGTGCCGAAGACGTCGACCATCTCGCCGCAGTGCGGGCACGGCAGGCCCGCCATGTTCTCGACGACGCCGACGATCTTCTGGTGGGTCTGTACGGCGATGGAGCCGGCCCGCTCGGCGACCTCGGCCGCCGCCTGCTGAGGGGTCGTCACGACCAGGATCTCGGCGTTCGGGACGAGCTGGGCGACGGAGATCGCGATGTCGCCCGTGCCCGGCGGGAGGTCGAGGAGCAGGACGTCCAGGTCGCCCCAGTACACGTCCGCCAGGAACTGCTGGAGCGCGCGGTGCAGCATCGGGCCGCGCCACACCACCGGTGCGTTGCCCGGCGTGAACATGCCGATGGAGATGACCTTCACGCCGTGTGCCGACGGCGGCATGATCATGTTCTCGACCTGGGTGGGGTGGCCGTCGGCGCCCAGCATGCGCGGGACGCTGTGGCCGTAGATGTCCGCGTCGACGACACCGACCTTCAGGCCGTCGGCGGCCATCGCGGCCGCGAGGTTCACCGTCACCGAGGACTTGCCGACGCCGCCCTTGCCGGACGCGACCGCGTACACGCGCGTGAGGGAGCCGGGCTGCGCGAAGGGGACCTCGCGCTCGGCCTTGCCACCGCGCAGGGCGGTCGCGAGTTCCTTGCGCTGCTCGTCGCTCATCACGTCCAGGGTCACGTCGACACCGGTGACGCCCTCGACACCCAGGACCGCCTCCGTCACGCGCTGCGTGATCGTCTCGCGCATGGGACAGCCGGAGACCGTCAGGTACACGGTGACCGCGACCGCTCCGTCCGCACCGATCTCCACCGACTTGACCATCCCCAACTCGGTGATGGGTCGGTTGATCTCGGGGTCGTTCACCGTCGACAGCGCTTCACGCACCGCGTCTTCCGTAGCCATAGAGTCGATGGTACGGCGCCGCGCCGGGCCCCAGGTAAGTCGGTCACCGGTCGTCTACGTCACGTCCGTGCGACCGTTCCGCCGGGAATACGACGTGTTTGTGGTGGCCGTTCTCCCGTTCCTCCAGCTCTTTCACCAGATCCTGGAGTTCGGAGCGGATCCAGTCCCGGGTCGCCACCTCGCCGAGGCCGATGCGCAGGGCTGCGATCTCGCGGGTCAGGTACTCGGTGTCGGCGATCGACCGCTCGTTCTGCTTGCGGTCCTGTTCGAGGTTGACCCGGTCGCGGTCGTCCTGCCGGTTCTGCGCGAGCAGGATCAGCGGGGCCGCGTAGGAGGCCTGGAGCGACAGCATCAGCGTCAGGAAGATGAACGGGTAGTTGTCGAAGCGCACATCGGCCGGCGCGAAGATGTTCCACAGCACCCAGACGATGATGACGATCGTCATCCAGACGATGAACCGCCCGGTGCCGAGGAAGCGCGCGATCCGTTCCGACAGCCGCCCGAAGGCCTCCGGGTCGTACTCGGGCAGGAACCGGCGCCGGGGCGAACGCGGCTGGTCGAGCCGGGCCCGCGTCCGGCTGGTGGCGGTCGCGCCCGCCGGGGTCCGCTCGCGCGTGGTCTCGCGCTCAGGAGTCATGAGCCGCCACCTCCTCCGCCTCTGCCGATGTCTCTGCCTCGTTCTCGCCGTCGCCCTCGTCGAGATGGAACTCGGTCTCCCGCCAGTCCTCCGGCAGCATGTGGTCCAGCACGTCGTCCACGGTCACCGCCCCGAGCAGCGACCCGGTCTCGTCGACCACGGGCGCCGCGACCATGTCGTACGTCGCGAAGAACCCGGCGATGAGCTGCAGCGTCGCGTCCGGGTCGAGCGGCTGAAGGTCGTCGTCGATGATCGCGCTGACCAGGGTGTACGGCGGGTCGCGCAGCAGCCGCTGGAAGTGGACCGTGCCGAGGTACTTGCCGGTCGGGGTGTCGTCGGGCGGGCGGCAGACGTAGACCTGGGCGGCGAGGGCCGGCGAGAGGTCGGCGCTGCGGACGCGGGCGAGCGCGTCGGCGACGGTCGCGTCCGGCCGCAGGACGATCGGCTCGGTCGTCATGAGGCCGCCCGCGGTGTGCTCCTCGTACGACATCAGGCGGCGTACGTCGGCCGCTTCGGAGGGCTGCATCAGGTTGAGCAGGCGCTCCTTGTCGTCCTCGGGGAGTTCGGAGAGGAGGTCGGCCGCGTCGTCCGGGTCCATGGCCTCCAGGACGTCCGCCGCGCGCTCCTCCTTCAGCTTGCCGAGGATCTCGATCTGGTCGTCCTCCGGGAGCTCTTCGAGGACGTCGGCGAGGCGGTCGTCGTCCAGGGCGGCGGCGACCTCGGCCCGGCGCTTGGGGGAGAGGTGGTGCAGGACGTTGGCGAGGTCGGCGGGGCGCAGCTGCTCGAAGGTGGCCAGGAGGCTCTCCGCGCCCTGTCCCTGCTCCTCAAGGGAGAAACCGGTGACGCTGGACCAGTCCACGGTCAGCGTCTCGCCCTTGGCCCTTCTGAAGGCTCCGCCGGCCCTGCCCTTGCGGACGAAGACCCGGTCGATCTCCCAGTCGCGGCGGGCCGGCAGGTGCTGCACCGACAGGTCGAGGACGGTGACCTCTTCGCCGGTCTCGACGAGGGTGACGCGCCGGTCGAGGAGTTCGCCGAACACCAGCCGCTCGGTGGGCCGTTGCTCGAAGCGGCGGACGTTCAGCACGCCGGTCGTGATGACCTGGCCGGACTCGATGCCGGTGACGCGGGTCATCGGGAGGAAGATGCGGCGCCGGGTGGAGAGTTCGACGACGAGGCCGAGCAGCCGCGGGGGCCGCCGGCCGACACGGAGCATGGCGACGAGGTCGCGGACGCGGCCCACCTGGTCGCCGTTCGGGTCGAATACGGCGACACCGGAGAGGTGCGACACGAAGACTCGGGGAGCGCCGGCTGCCATGGCCGCACCTCCTTCTTTCTTTGCTGGTCCGCTGGTGGATTCCGTGGTTTCCGGATGTTCCGAAATGCCTGCTCGGACGGGCTTCAGGCTAGCCCGTCCCCATGTGATCCGCGCTGGTGGGCGGTCCGGACGGACTGGCTCGGCCGACGCCTCGCGGCCCCGGTACGCTGCCGTACGCCATCGCCCCCGCCGCACGGAAGGCACCCCACCTGTGACTGCGATCCCCCAGGTCCGAAACCGTCGTGCGGCGCTGCTCGGCGCGGTCTGTGTCGTGGCCCTGACGGGGTGCGGCGGCGGGGACCCGGACGCGGGGACCAACGGGGTCGGCAAGCTGGCCGCCGACAAGATCCAGTCCAGGTCGGTGACGGCCGCGGGCGCCGCCGACGCCGTACGGCTGTCCGGGACCGTCGTCACGAGTGGGTTGACGTACACGCTCGACATGCGGCTGAAGTCCGACGGCGGCAGCGGGTCGGTCACCTCGAAGGGGTCGACCTTCGGGCTGCTGCGGATCGGCGAGCAGCTGTACCTGAAGGCCGACGCGGACTTCTGGAACAGCAACGGGGACTCGGGCGCCGGCGACTCGCTGCACGGCAAGTACGTGAAGGTGCCGCAGGGGGACCCCTCGTACAAGAAGTTCAGTGGTTTCACGGACAAGGACATCCTCCTCTCCAGCTTGCTGACCCTGCACGGTTCGCTCGCGACGGACGGACACCACGCGCAGAACGGTGTCCGGACGATCCGCATCACCGGCGACCACGGCTCCGGCGGCACCCTCGACGTGTCCCTGGAGGGCAAGCCGTATCCGCTCCGGCTGGTCCGCGCGGGCGGCGCGGGCACCCTGACCTTCTCGGACTGGGGCAAGAGCTTCACGGTGAAGGAGCCGGCGGGCGACGACACTGTCGACTACGGCAAGCAACTGCCGTCTTCCTAGCGGTAGTTACGTACTTATCGCTGCTTGCGCTTCTTCTTCAGGAGCAGGCGCGGCAACCCGGCCGGGACCGGCTGACGGGTCGTCGCCGGGGTCGGCAGCGGGGGCTCCGCCAGCGAACCCTCGGGCAGACCGGCCGTCGCTCCCGTCGGTTCCAGGCGCAGTACCCGGCACTCGCGGGCCCAGCGGGCCGTCATCGCCTCGCCGTCGGGGGCGTTGAGGCGCTTGCCCTTCAGCTCGGCGACGGCCGCCGTCCAGGCCTCGGAGTCCGGGGCCAGTTCCACGACCTTCGCGGTCCACGAGACGAGCCGGCCGCCCTTGTCCTTGCTGCGGACCGTGACCTCGGCGGGGCCGCCGTCGGTCAGCCCCGGCAGCGGCTGCTCGCCCGGTCCGTCGCCGATCAGGCAGGCCGCGCCCTCGTGCCAGACGTGCCACAGGGCGCGGGCCGGGACGCCCGGACCGTTGACCCAGACGAGGCCGGACTTCTTCGTGGCCTCCTCGACGAGGGCCTGGTCGAGCAGCTCGCTGCTAGTCATGGGCTCAGCCTATCCAGGCCGCTCACAGCCAGCCGTTGCGCTTCAGCGTTCGGTGGATCGCCAGACAGACGGTCACGGTGAAGGCGAGCACCGCCGGATACCCGTACCGCGCGTGCAGTTCGGGCATGTGCTCGAAGTTCATGCCGTACACGCCCGTCACCATTGTCGGTACGGCGATGATCGCGGCCCACGCGGTGATCTTCCGCATGTCCTCGTTCTGGGCGACGGACGCCTGTGCGAGGTTGGCCTGGAGGATCGAGTTGAGCAGCTCGTCGAAGCCGATGACCTGCTCGTGGACGCGGGCGAGGTGGTCGGCGACATCGCGGAAGTACTTCTGGATGTCCGGGTCGATCAGCCGCATCGGCCGCTCGCTCAGCAGCTGCATGGGACGCAGCAGCGGCGACACCGCGCGCTTGAACTCCAGTACCTCGCGCTTGAGTTGGTAGATCCGCGCCGAGTCGACACCGCGCGAGACCCCGCCCTTGCGGCCCGGCGTGAACACCTCGGTCTCGACCTCGTCGATGTCGTCCTGCACCGCGTCCGCGACCGCGACATAGCCGTCGACGACGTGGTCGGCGATCGAGTGCAGCACCGCCGAGGGACCGCGGGCGAGCAGCTCCGGGTCGTCCTGCAGCCGGTGCCGCAGCGCCCGCAGCGAGCCCTGGCCGCCGTGCCGGACGGTGATGAAGAAGTCCCGCCCGGTGAAGCACATGACCTCGCCGGTCTCGACTACCTCGCTGTTGGCGGTGAGTCGGTCGTGCTCGACGTAGTGGATGGTCTTGAAGACGGTGAACAGCGAGTCGTCGTAGCGCTCCAGCTTGGGCCGCTGGTGGGCCTGGACGGCGTCCTCGACGGCGAGCGGGTGGAGTCCGAACTCCCGGGCGATACCGGCGAATTCGGCCTCGGTCGGCTCGTGCAGGCCGATCCACACGAAGCCGCCGTCACGGCGCACCAGACGCATCGCCTCGTGCGGGGTGAGCGGCTTGCCGGTGTCGATGCGGGCGCCGTCGCGGTACACGGCGCAGTCGACGACGGCCGAGGGGGTGCCGGGGTCGCGGGTCGTGTCGTACGCGCCGCTGTCCTTGCGCAGGGAGGGACGGGACGGGCGGACCACGGCACGCAGGTCGCGGATCATCGACATGGCGGGCTCCTTCGCGAAGAGCAACGAAAGGCGCCGACGACGGTTGGAACTGCCCGGAATGGGGACGTCCTGAGTGCGGATGTTTGGCACGTCCACAAAGCGGGGAGCACCGCACCGTCGCGGTGGCGAGCTTCGCTACTGATACAGGCACTGACTTCGGAACAGACAGATCGGTCGGATCGGATACACCGAACAGATCAGGCAGATCAGGAAAAAGAAACGAAGTGCTCTTCCGCGACAGTGAAGAAGTGCGAGAGGCGGCGGCAGCCGACTGGAGGCTAGAAGCAGAGCCAGAGCGACGACATCAGCGGCCGGAAGAGCGGGTGGTACTGCCAGGCCGACTTCGGTCCATTGCAGCCCCACCTCCTCCGGCCGGTCCCCCGTGGGGGAGTCTCAACGGCGTCGGGACTTGATCGCGACGCTTCTGCGTGCTGCCCCGAACGACCGGCCAAGACTATCAGCCGACTGAACTGTCAAGGCGCTGCTTTGCCCGGTACTGACGAGTTCTATGCTCGCCGCATGGTTGATGTTCTTGCTCTGGTCGAGGCACGGTTGCGTACCGCGCTGGGCGATCCGGACGCCCGCGCCGCGGTCACCTTCCTCGGCACGGACCGCGTCGAGGTCCTGCGTTTCCCGGGCGACAACCAGGACGGGACCGTCGTCCGCTACGCCACCCTCGGCATGTCCGCGCAGCCGATGAGCGACCCCACGGCGATGCTCGCCGACCCGGTCGCGGGCCCGCGCGCCGAGCTGGTCCTCTCCGTCCGCGGCGGCCTCGCCGACACCGACAAAGTGCTCCGGCCCCTTGCCGTGCTCGCCGCGTCCCCGCAGGTCGAGGGCGTGATCGTGGCCCCCGGTGCCTCGCTCGACGTGGGCGAACCGCTGTGGCCCGGCGCCCCGTTCACCTCGGTTCTGGTCGCCGAGCCGGGCGGCCTGGTCGAGGACCTGGAACTCGACGAACCTCTCGACCCGGTGCGCTTCCTGCCGCTGCTCCCCATGACCCCGAACGAGGCCGCCTGGAAGCGCGTCCACGGCGCCCAGGCCCTCCAGGAACGCTGGCTGACGAACGGGACGGACCTCCGGGATCCCTCCCGCAGGTCCGTCCCGCTGGACTGACCTCCTGACCGGCCACGCGCGTGACCGATGTCACCAATGCCCGGCCGGAATCCGTCAGTTGGCGAACACCGCGACACTGTCCTCCACCGCGTGCCTGGGCTCCAGCTCCTCGGCCTCGTGCGTGAGCGCGTTCCGTCGTACGAGGACCACCAGCGCGCCCAGCGCCGCGGTGACGGCCGCGACCACGAACGGGATGTGGATGTTGCTCCACCCCTCGATCTTCGGCGCGAAGAACGGCGCGGCAGCTGCGGCGAACCAGCGGACGAAGTTGTAGCCCGCGCTCGCCACCGGGCGCGGCGCGTCCGACACACCCAGGGCCAGCTCGGTGTAGACGGTGTTGTTCACGCCGATGAAGGCGCCGGACAGGATCGTGCAGACGATGGCGGTGGTGTGGCTGCCGTAGCCGAGGACCAGGACGTCGGCGGCGAGCAGTACGAGTGAACCGCCGAGCACCTTCAGGGAGCCGAAGCGGGCCTGCAGGCGCGGGGCGACGAAGACCGAGAAGACGGCGAGCAGCACGCCCCACGCGAAGAACACGGCACCGGACTTGTACGGGGTCATGTTCAGCACGAACGGGGTGAAGGCCAGCACGGTGAAGAACGTGTAGTTGTAGAAGAAGGACGAGACGGCGGCTGAGGCCAGACCGCCGTGGCCGAGGGCCTTGATCGGGTCGAGCAGTGACGTCTTCCGGGCCGGCTTCGGCTGTTCCTTCAGGAACACCGTGATGCACAGGAAGCCGATCGCCATCAGGAACGCGGTGCCGAAGAAGGGGTAGCGCCAGCTCTGGTTGCCCAGCAGGGCGCCGAGCAGCGGGCCGCAGGCCATGCCTAGGCCCAGGGCGGACTCGTAGAGCAGGATCGCCGCGGCGCTGCCGCCGGCCGCCGCGCCGACGATGACGGCGAGGGCGGTCGACACGAAGAGCGCGTTGCCGAGACCCCAGCCGGCCCGGAAGCCGACCAGTTCGCCGACCGAGCCGGAGGTGCCGGCGAGGCCCGCGAAGACCACGACGAGGGCGAGGCCGAGCAGCAGGGTCTTCTTGCCGCCGATGCGGCTGGAGACGAAGCCGGTCACCAGCATCGCGATGGCGGTGATCAGGAAGTACGAGGTGAAGAGCAGGGAGACCTGGCTCGCCGTGGCGTCCAGGCCCTTGGCGATCGACGGCAGGATCGGGTCGACGAGTCCGATGCCCATGAAGGCGACGACCGAGGCGCCGGCGGTGGCCCAGACCGCCTTGGGCTGCCGCAGGATGCTGCCCGAGCCGGTGTCGGCTCCCTTGTCGAAGGGGTCGTCCATGCTTCCTCCCAAGTAGTTGGTATATGCACATAGTAAGTTAGGCAAGGTAATGAATGCAAGTTACATCTAGTTTCGCTCGGCGGATGGCCCTGGTTTCGCTCCGTGAGTGGTCCCGGCCGGACGGGTGATCGTCCTTGACGTGCGCGGGTGAGGGTAGGACCGTGGGGCCCTATGAGGGGCGAACCCAGTTGCCCGAAGTGTGGTGGCCGGGTCAGGGCTCCCGGACTCTTCGCCGATTCCTGGCAGTGCGATGTCCACGGGACGGTGCATCCGCTGCAGCCCGTGATCCCGCCCAGCGTCGAGGCGCTCAGTGTCGTGGTGCATCGGACGAACGTGCCGGTGTGGATGCCGTGGCCGTTGCCCGTCGGGTGGCTGTTCACCGGCGTGGCCTGTGCGGGGGACGACCGTAGTGGCGGGCGGGCTACGGCTGTTGCCTGTTCCGGGCCGGGGCCCCTTGGAGGGGTCGGGGAGTTGATCCTTGTCGCCGAGGAGCTGGGGGTTGGGCTCGGGGCGCGGTATGCGGGGATCGACGGGCCGGATCCTGGGCCTTACATGAACGTGGAGAAGCCTCCTCAGGCGAAGTTGCTCGCCGCGGGGCGGCCTACGCCGTTGTGGCATGTTTCTACGGCGCCGGATGACCGGGCGGTTTTCGCCGGCGAGGCGTTGGGGTTGTGGCTGTGGGCGGTTGTCTGGCCTGAGCAGTCGGGGTTGTTGATGTATGACGAGCTGGTGCTTACGGATTTGCGGGATGCGGGGGCTGAGGTTGATCTCGTGCCGTGTGGGGCGCTTTCGCCGCGCTTGCTGGAGCCGTAGCGCCTAGGGGGGTGCATCGGACGGTTGTGGGGCGGGTGCGGGTGCGGGTGCGGGTGCGGGTGCGTTGTGGCTGGTCGCGCCCACGCGGCGGAGCCGCAAATTGATGCAGCCCCGCGCCCCTTAGGGGGTTGCCCTCAGCGGTGTTCATGAGGGGCCCGGGGTTGCCGTTACCCTTGAGTGGTCCCTTTTCGTATCGTCACCCTCTGGAGTCTGCGCGTGCGTATCGATCTGCACACCCACTCCACGGCCTCTGACGGTACGGATGCGCCCGCTGAGCTGGTGCGGAACGCCGCCGCTGCTGGGCTGGATGTTGTCGCGTTGACCGATCACGACACCAGTCGTGGGTATGCCGAGGCGATCGGCGCGTTGCCCTCGGGGCTCACTCTTGTCACCGGGGCCGAGATGTCCTGTCGGATCGACGGGGTGTCCATGCACATGCTGGCTTATCTCTTCGATCCGGAGGAGCCCGCACTGCTCGCCGAGCGGGAGCTGGTTCGGGACGATCGGGTGCCTCGGGCTCGGGCCATGGTGGGGCGGCTTCAGGAGCTGGGGGTGCCGGTCACCTGGGAGCAGGTTGCCCGGATCGCCGGCGAAGGATCTGTCGGGCGGCCTCATGTCGCCACCGCGCTTGTCGAGTTGGGCGTTGTGCCCACGGTGAACGACGCGTTCACTGTCGAGTGGCTGGCCGACGGGGGGCGCGCTCATGTGGCCAAGCACGAGACCGATCCCTTTGAGGCGATCCGGCTGGTGAAGGCCGCGGGGGGCGTGACCGTGTTCGCGCACCCTGGCGCCAGTAAGCGCGGGCACACCGTGCCCGAAGCTGCCATTGCCGAGATGGCTGCCGCCGGGCTCGACGGTATCGAGGTCGAGCACATGGATCACGACGCGGAGACGCGGCTGCGGTTGCGGGGGCTCGCGAAGGAGCTCGGGCTGCTGGCCACCGGGTCCAGTGACTATCACGGGAGCCGGAAGAGCGTGCAGCTCGGGGAGTACACGACCGATCCCGAGGTGTACGGCGAGATCACGCGGCGCGCCACCGGGGCGTTCCCGGTGCCGGGGACCGGCGGAGCCTGAACTCGTCCGACCACTCCGTACGTCTCCCTCCGCTCATCTCTCTGCAAGGCTCGTGGCTCACCCATGTTCGACGTCGCCGTTTTCGGCTCCCTCTTCCTGACCCTTTTTGTCATCATGGACCCCCCTGGGATCACCCCGATCTTCCTCGCGCTGACCGCCGGACGACCGTCCAAGGTGCAGAAGCGCATGGCCTTCCAGGCCGTGTGTGTCGCGGGTGGTGTGATCACCGTCTTCGGGTTGCTCGGGCACCAGATCCTCGACTACCTGCATGTCTCCGTGCCCGCGCTGATGATCGCGGGCGGGCTGCTGCTCCTGCTCATCGCGCTCGACCTGCTCACCGGTAAGACCGATGAGCCCAAGCAGACCAAGGACGTCAACGTCGCGCTCGTACCGCTGGGCATGCCGCTGCTCGCCGGGCCCGGTGCGATCGTGTCCGTCATCCTCGCCGTGCAGAAGGCGGACAGTGTGGCCACGCAGGTGTCGGTGTGGGCGGCGATCCTCGCCATCCATGTCGTGCTGTGGCTGGTGATGCGCTACTCGCTGCTGATCATCCGGGTCATCAAGGACGGCGGGGTGGTGCTGGTGACGCGGCTCGCCGGGATGATGCTCTCCGCCATCGCCGTGCAGCAGATCATCAACGGGATCACCCAGGTGATCCGGGCGAGCTGAGCGCCGTAGGCCTCCACCGCACGCGGATATACGCAGAACCCCCGTACGGCGTCGGTGCCGTACGGGGGTTCTGAAGTGTGGTTGCGATCCGCGTAAGGGTCGCGGGTATGGGTCGTGGTCGTTACGTCGTCGGTGTTACGCGGCCTTGAGTGTTACGAGGCCTTGGTCTCGGCGGGGCGGATCCACAGTCGCTGTCCTATGGCGGCGGCCTGTTGCACGATCCGATTGACGGAGGCGGCGTCCACGACGGTGCTGTCCACGGTGGTGCCGTCGACCTCGTCAAGACGCATGATTTCGAAGCGCATTGGCTTCTCCCTTCGTCTGGTCATCCTCCTGAGGAGAACTACTTGGTTACTGATGTAGTCAACGGGATGCGTGTTACAAACATTCCCTACGCTAAGGAAATTTTTCGAACGCCTAATTACTGACCGGTAAGAGATCGCCGCGAGACTGACCGGGACCGGTTGTGTTCGCAGCGTGACCGCCGGGACAATGGAAGCGATGAACGACGACCTCGCGGCCCTCAGTGCCCGCATCGACCGCACGAACGAGCTGCTGCAGCGCATGCTCGCCGAAGTGGCGAAGACGCCCTCGACGCATGCGATCTTCGTCGACGCCGGGTATTTGTATGCAGCCGCGGGCCGCCTCGTCTCCGGGACCGAGGACCGACGCACCTTCGACCTCGACACCGAGGGCCTCATCGAGGCGCTCATCGACAAGGCCCGCACGATCTTCGCGGACAGCCGGCTGCTGCGGGTCTACTGGTACGACGGCGCCCGGCGCCGCATCCACACCTCCGAGCAGCAGTCCATCGCCGAACTCCCGGACGTCAAGGTGCGGTTGGGCAATCTGAACGCCAACAACCAGCAGAAGGGCGTCGATTCACTCATCCGCTCCGACCTGGAGTCCCTCGCCCGGCACCGCGCCATCAGCGACGCGGCCCTCATCGGCGGCGACGAGGACCTGGTCTCGGCGGTCGAGGCGGCCCAAGGGTACGGCGCCCGCGTCCACTTGTGGGGCATCGAGGCCCCGGAGGGCCGTAACCAGGCTGAGCCGCTCCTCTGGGAGGTCGACAGCCAGCGCACCTTCGACCTCGACTTCTTCAAGCCGTACGTCTCCCGGCGCGCGTCCGCCGTCTACGAGGCCGCCGCCACCCGGCCCACCCGCGACGACGTCCGCTTCGTGGGCGCGCAGATCGCGGCGAAGTGGCTCGCGGCACGAGGGAGGGAAGCGCTGGTCGAGCTGCTGCCCGGGCATCCGTATCTGCCGGGGTCCGTCGACCAGGACCTGCTGGTCGAGGCGGAAGGGCTGCTGCAGTACTCCCTGCGCGGGCAGGCCGATCTGCGGCGGGCGCTGCGGGACGGGTTCTGGGAGCACCTGCAGACGCAGTACTAGCGCTTTTTTACCGGCTCGGGGTGTCCCAGAAGTCGGCGATGGCCTTGGCCGTAGCGGTCGGCTGGTCCGTGTTCGGTGAGTGCTCGGCCCGCGCGATGACCGTCCGCCGCGCCTTCAGCCGTACGGCCATGTCGTCCAGGAGCGGCACCGGCCAGGTGTCGTCGCGCGAGCCCGACAGGACATGGACGGGGAGGGGGACCGCGGCCAGTTCGGCCACCCGGTCCGGCTCCACGCACAACTGGCGTCCCGCGGCGAGGAGTTGGGCCGGCTTGGTGCCCAGCCAGCGGCGGCGCAGGTCGGCCCGGTCGTCGAGCCCCTCGTCCAGCCCACCGCCGGTCTCGGTCTCCTCCGGTGCCTCCATCGCCTGGATCGCGTCCCACACCTCGGCCATCGACATCACGGCGAGCGCGTCCCGCAACAGCTTCACGCGCTGTTGCTGGGAGGCCGAGATCTCCGCCGGCCCCGACGCCATCAGCGTCAGCGATACGAAGGGTGCGGGGTCGAGCAGTACTGCGGCCCGGGCGACCTGCCCGCCGAAGGAGTGCCCGAGCAGATGCACCGGCGCGCCCACGGTCTCAGCCAGCGCGAGCACGTCCCGCGCCAACTCGTCCTGGGCGTAAGGGGATTCGTCGTCCGCGGGCCCGTCCGTCTCGTACTGGCCCCGCCCGTCCACGGCCACGGTCCGGTATCCGCGCGCCCCGAACGCCTCGTGCAAGGGGTTGAAGTCCTCCTTGCTCCCGGTGAATCCCGGCAGCAACAAGGCGACTCCCTTGGCCTCGACACCGTCGCCGACAGGCGAGTCCACGACGGCGAACTCACCGCGAGCGGTCCGCAACTGGTACGCGCGAGCACCGGGGGGCGGGGTGAAGGAGGGCGGCTTGCTCATGGGGTGAGGTTAACCGGCGAGACTGAGCGGAATGGGGACGGGAGGGTGTAACCGGGGTTAACGGGCTGGTGGAACGCCGATGGCCCGACCCACGTGACGTGGGCCGGGCCATCGGCGTTACTGAGTCGGTCAGCCTTCGGTGGCCTCAGCTGCCGCCGTCGCCGCGGTCTTGCGCGGCCGGCGCACCCTCGGCTTCGCCTCGGGCGCCTCCGCCGTCTCCACGGTGACCGGAGCCTCGGCGGCCTTGCGGGTCGTACGGCGACGCGGCTTGACATCCGCCTCCTCGGCCACCTGGGCCGGGATCTCGGCTGCCGCGGCCGTCTTGCGGACCCGACGCGGCTTGGCTTCGACAGCCTCGGCCGTGTCCACAGCGGCAACCGCGGTCTTGCGGGTCCGACGCGGCTTGACCTCGGCGACCTCCGCCGGTGCCTCGACGGCAACGGCCGTCTTGCGGGTCCGACGCGGCTTGCTCTCGACGGCCTCGACCGTGTCCACGGCGGTCTCGGCGGCAACCGCGGCCTTGCGAGTGCGGCGCGGCTTGGTCTCGGCGACCTCCGCCGGTGCCTCTACGGCAACGGCAGCGGCCGTCTTGCGCGTACGGCGCGGCTTCGCCTCGACGGCCTCGGCGGTGTCCACGGCGACGACCTCGGCCGGAGCCGCGGTCTTCCGGGCCCGCCGCGGCTTGGCCTCCGCCACGACCGGCGTCTCCACGGCCTCCACGACCGGCTCCGCAACCTTGCGGGTACGACGACGGGGCGCGGCCTCCACGGCACCGCCCTGCTCCTCGACCACCTGCGCGGGGATGCCGGCGACGGCCTTGCGGGTCGCGGTACGGCGACGCGGCTTGGTCTCCTCGACGGCCTCGACCGTGTTGACGACCTCGACCGCTTCGACCGGAGCCGCGGTCTTCCGCGCCCGGGTCCGACGCGGCTTGGCCTCGACGGCCTCGACCGTGTCGACCGCGGCCACGGCGGCGGGTTCGGCAGCAGCGGGGGTCACGACCTCGACCGGCTCCGCGGCCTGTACGGCCTTACGGGTCCGGCGACGCGGCTTCGTCTCCTCGACCGGAGTCTCGACCACGGGGGCCTCGGCCACCGGGGTCACCACCGCGGCCTCGACCGCGGGCTCCGCCGACTTCCGCGTACGCCGACGGCTTGACGTCGTCGGGGCGTCCAGCGCCGGACCCTCGGCCGTGGCCACGGCGTTCTCCGCGACCTCGGACGCGGGCGTGGAGGTGACTGCCGTGGCCGGCAGCTGCTCTCCCGCCGCTCCGTTGCGTGTGCGGCGACGGCGGCGCGGAGTGCGGGTCGCGGTGTCCTCGGAGGTGGCCAGCGCGGTCTCCTCCGGAGTGGACGACGTCACGGCCGTAGCCGCCGAAGTCCCTTCCATCGGGGCGCCGTTGCGGGTCCGACGGCGGCGGCGCGGGGTGCGCGCCGGGCGCTCGGTGTCGGCGGAACGGGACTCGTCGCGGCTGTTGTCACGGCCGCTGTCGCGACCGCCCCTGCCGCCATCACGACCACCGTCTCGGCCGCCACGACCGCCATCGCGACCGCCCCGGCCACGCGGGCCGCCGCGACCGCCGGTCTCGCCGAGGTCCTCGACCTCCTCCGCGGCCAGCCCGGCGCGCGTGCGCTCCGAGCGGGGCAGGACACCCTTGGTGCCCGCGGGGATGTTCATCTCCTCGAAGAAGTGCGGGGAGGTGGAGTACGTCTCCGGCGGGTTCGGGAAGCCCAGGTCCAGCGCCTTGTTGATGAGCTGCCAGCGCGGGATGTCGTCCCAGTCGACGAGGGTGACCGCGATGCCCTTGGCGCCCGCGCGGCCCGTACGGCCGATGCGGTGCAGGTAGGTCTTCTCGTCCTCGGGGGACTGGTAGTTGATGACGTGCGTGACGCCCTCGACGTCGATACCGCGGGCGGCGACGTCGGTGCAGACAAGCACGTCCACCTTGCCGTTGCGGAACGCGCGCAGCGCCTGCTCGCGGGCGCCCTGGCCGAGGTCGCCGTGGACCGCGCCGGAGGCGAAACCGCGCTGCTGGAGCTGGTCGGCGAGGTCGGCCGCCGTGCGCTTCGTACGGCAGAAGACCATGACCGGGCCCCGGCCCTCGGCCTGCAGGATGCGGGCGACGAGCTCGGGCTTGTCCATGTTGTGCGCGCGGTAGATGAACTGCTTGGTGTTCGCAACCGTCGCGCCCTCGTCGTCCGGCGAGGTGGCGCGGATGTGCGTGGGCTGCGACATGTAGCGGCGCGCGAGACCGATGACCGCGCCCGGCATGGTCGCCGAGAACAGCATCGTCTGACGCTTGGCCGGCAGGAAGTTGATGATCTTCTCGACGTCGGGCAGGAAGCCCAGGTCGAGCATCTCGTCGGCCTCGTCCAGGACGAGCGACCTGATGTGCTTGAGGTCGAGCTTCTTCTGGCCGGCGAGGTCCAGCAGGCGGCCCGGGGTGCCGACGACGACGTCGACGCCCTTGCGGAGCGCCTCGACCTGCGGCTCGTAGGCCCGGCCGCCGTAGATGGCGAGGACGCGGACGTTGCGCACCTTGCCCGCGGTCAGCAGGTCGTTCGTGACCTGCGTGCACAGCTCGCGCGTGGGGACCACGACGAGCGCCTGCGGGGCGTCGGTCAGCCGCTCGGGCTTGGCGCGGCCGGCCTCGACGTCGGCGGGGACGGTCACGCGCTCCAGGAGCGGGAGGCCGAAGCCCAGCGTCTTGCCGGTGCCGGTCTTGGCCTGGCCGATGACGTCCGTGCCGGAAAGGGCGACGGGGAGCGTCATCTCCTGGATCGGGAAGGGGGAGACGATACCTACGGCCTCAAGGGCCTCAGCGGTCTCGGGAAGGATTCCGAGCTCTCGGAAAGTAGTCAGGGTGCTGCCTCTTCTGTGTGCGCGGTGCGAGGCGAGCGCGGGGGTCGTGTCAGGACCGTGCCGGGGACGTCGGCTGCCTTACGGACAACCCGTGAGGGCAAGCCGTACTGCACGGGACCACTGCCGACGCTCTAGCGCTCGAACCGCTGAGGGTCCCCCTCCGAACGACGTACGCACTGTCACGTACGGGCGAGGAGGGCTGTCGGGTCGGAGCCGATCGGGCCACCGACCGGGCATCCTCATTCGTGCGGCCCGGCGAATACTCGGCGGGCGCATTACCACCATACCCCGGAATCGCGCACATGCGTTGGCCGATTTGGTCACGTAGTCGTCGTCACACTGATTGACCAGGGACTTCCGCCGTGCTGTGAGCGGGCTATTGTGCGCTTCATGACGACCGCTGACAACGCCTCCGACGCGCCCGCCGAACCCACCGGAGTCGCCGCCCAGGACTGGGCCACGGCCTCCGTCGACCCGCAGTACCGCAACGCGGTCGTGGACCTGCTCGGCGCGCTCGCGTACGGCGAGCTGGCGGCCTTCGAGCGGCTCGCGGAGGACGCCAAGCTGGCGCCGACGCTCGCGGACAAGGCCGAGCTGGCGAAGATGGCGTCGGCCGAGTTCCACCACTTCGAGCAGCTCAGGGACCGGCTCACCGAGATCGGGGCCGAGCCGACCGACGCGATGCAGCCGTTCGTCGCCGCCCTCGACGGCTTCCACAAGCAGACGGCGCCCTCGGACTGGCTGGAAGGCCTCGTCAAGGCGTACGTCGGCGACTCGATCGCCAGCGACTTCTACCGCGAGGTCGCCGCCCGCCTCGACAAGGACTCCCGCCTGCTGGTGCTCGGCGTCCTCGACGACACCGGGCACGCCAGTTTCGCCGTGGAAAAGGTACGCGCGGCGATCGACGCGGACCCGCGCGTGGGCGGCCGACTCGCCCTGTGGGCACGGAGGTTGATGGGCGAGGCGCTGTCGCAGTCGCAGCGGGTGGTCGCCGATCGCGACGCACTGTCGACGATGCTCGTGGGCGGCGTGGCGGACGGCTTCGACCTCGCGGAGGTGGGCCGGATGTTCTCCCGGATCACCGAGGCGCACACCAAGCGGATGGCGGCGCTGGGGCTCGCCGCCTAGATACGGCTACGGGGGAGGACGGCTAGGCGGGGGCGGACCGCCCCCGGAGCCGTCGTGAGGGCCGAAGGAGCAGCGAGAGCGAGGCCGCCGAGACGACCGCCGCGCCGAGCAGGCTCGCCAGGCCGCTGCCGGGGCCCAGCGCGCTGTGGGTGACGAAGTCACCGAAAAGGGCTCCGGCGACGCCCGTGCAGAACACCAGGGGGCGGGTCGGCAGACGGTGTGCGAGCCGGTGCGTGGCGGCCCACGCGAGCAGCAGGCCGAGCACAGCGGAGCCGAGCGCTTCCAGGATCATCACGGGGGTCCCTCCCACGGCCGGCGTGCGTTGTGCGGTCGTAGCCGGTCATACCCGTGACCTGCGGAATGCAATCCTCCCCTGTGGGTGACTTGTGCTCCATCTGTGGTGAAAACGCAGACGAGAACAGCGGCGGAAACGCGAGGGGCCCGGTGACCTCCACGGTCACCGGGCCCCTCGTCCGTTCGCGACTACAGCGCGCCGAAGCCCACCTTGCGCGGGGCCGCCTCGCCGAGCTCGACATAGGCGAGCCGGTCGGCGGGGACGAGGACCTTGCGGCCGTGCTCGTCCACGAGGCTCAGCAGCGGAGCCTTCCCGGTCAGCGCCTCGGCCACGGCCTGCTCGACCTCCTCGGCGCTCTGACCGGTCTCCAGAACGATCTCGCGAGGCGTGTGCAGCACGCCGATCTTGACCTCCACGGCTATGTCCCTCCGACGGTCAGCAAAGTGCGCGATCTTCCGCGCCGTACGCAGCACACATTAGCCCGGCGAGGGGACGTAGATGTTCCGCGCCGGAACGCCAAGAGCGAACAGCCCATGGGAACAAACGGCCGTCAGTGGTGCTGTTCGCTCCCGTGCAGCGGGAAACCGGCGATGCCGCGCCATGCCAGCGAGGCCAGCAGCTGGACCGCCTGGTCGCGCGGGACGCTGCGGTCGCTGTGCAGCCAGGAGCGGGCGACGACCTGGGCGAGACCGCCCAGACCCGAGGCGAGCAGCATCGACTCGGCCCGGGAGAGGCCGGTGTCCTCGGCGATGACGTCGCAGATCGCCTCGGCGCATTCGTTCGTCACCTTGTCGACGCGCTCGCGCACGGCGGGCTCGTTCGTCAGGTCCGACTCGAAGACCAGCCGGAAGGCGCCGCCGTCGTCCTCGACGTAGGCGAAGTACGCGTCCATGGTCGCCCGGACGCGCTGCTTGTTGTCCGACGTCGACGCGAGCGCGGTGCGCACCGCGTGGATCAGCGACTCGCAGTGCTGGTCGAGGAGGGCGAGGTAGAGGTCGAGCTTGCCCGGGAAGTGCTGGTAGAGCACCGGCTTGCTGACGCCGGCGCGCTCTGCGATGTCGTCCATCGCGGCCGCGTGGTAGCCCTGCGCGACGAAGACCTCCTGGGCGGCGCCCAGCAGCTGGTTCCGTCGGGCACGGCGCGGCAGGCGGGTGCCCCGCGGGCGCGCCGCCTCTGTCTGCTCGATGGCTGTCACGCCGCCTCCCAAATGTCGTCCTCATGCGGTGAGCGCCGCGCCGCCATCGTACTTTTCGGTAACCGTGGTGTGCGCGGTGCGAGCGCAGAATTTCACGTACCGGACGATGGTGAAAGCCGCGCGAATGCCCCTAGAAGGGGATGTAGAGGTCGCGGGCAGTCGGAGGTAAGTGGCTTCTTCTTACTGAAGGGGCTCGATCCGTCTTCTTACTGAAGGGGCTCGATCCGTCTGCTCAGGGGCTCGGCCGTGTCACCGATAGTCGTCTTCGTCGAGGGGGACGACGCGGGCCTGTTCGACGACGTCGGCCTCGTTGGCCTTGGCCGGGTCGACGTCGGCCGGCTGTTCGTCGGTGGGGTCGTCCTCGGGGGCTTCGGCATCGAACGGGGTGTCGCTCTCGTCCTCGAACGTCTCGGGATCGCTGGGATCGACGGTCATGGCGGGCTCCCTTCCTGGTACGTCGTGCGCTTTACGGTCGTCCGTCGTGCGCTTGTCGATACGGGTGCCCTGTTTACGAGCCTAGGAGACACCGGGCAGGGGTGCCAGGTGCCATGGCGGACGCCGTAGGGCTGTCGTGGGGCTCGCACAGGGCTTGTGACGGCGAACACACGAGCCACTGCGTGATCGTCTCGTAACATTGCCGCATGTCTTCGACAGAGCTGCCTTCCGTGTCGGCCGCCAGTGTGCTCCCCAAGGTGGCGCCCGTCAGGGTCGGTGAGGGGGAGCGGCTCAGGTCGGTCGGGTTGCCGGGGATCACCCTGACGGTGCGGTCGAGAGCGGCGGTGCGCGAAGGGCTGCCGCCCGCGCTGTTCGTCCACGGGCTGGGCGGTTCCTCGCAGAACTGGTCGCAGCTCATGGCCGAGCTCGACGGCCTGGCCGACAGCGAGGCCCTCGACCTGCCGGGCTTCGGCGACTCCCCGCCACCGGACGACGGCGACTACTCCGTCACGGGGCACGCGCGCGCGGTCATCCGTTACCTCGACGCGGCCGGGCGCGGCCCGGTGCACCTCTTCGGCAACTCGCTGGGCGGCGCGATCACGACCCGCGTGGCCGCGGTGCGCCCGGACCTCGTCCATACGCTCACGCTGATCTCGCCGGCCCTGCCGGAGATCCGCATCCAGCGCTCGGCGGTGCCGACGGCCCTGCTGGGCCTGCCGGGGGTCGCGTCCCTGTTCACCCGCATCAGCAGGGACTGGACGGCCGAGCAGCGCGTCCGCGGCGTCCTCGGCCTCTGCTACGGCGATCCCGGCAACGTGACACCGGAGGCGTTCCGCTACGCGGTCGAGGAGCTGGAGCGGCGACTCCAACTCCCGTACTTCTGGGACGCGATGGCCCGCTCCTCGCGCGGCATCGTCAACGCGTACACCCTGGGCGGCCAACACGGCCTCTGGCGCCAGGCCGAACGCGTCCTCGCCCCCACCCTCCTCGTCTACGGCGGCCGCGACCAACTGGTCGGCTACCGCATGGCCCAGCGCGCGGCCCGCGCCTTCCGCGACTCCCGCCTGCTGTCCCTGCCGGACGCGGGGCACGTCGCGATGATGGAGTACCCGGAGACGGTGGCGGTGGCGTTCCGTGAATTTCTCGCGGATGCGGGGGAGTTGGGAGAGTTCGGCGAGGTGGGGGAGTCGGCGGGAGCCGGTGCCGACAGCGCTGCGGACACCGGTGCCGTGCGGGGACGTCGCGCTGTTGAGGCGGATGGTTTCGGCCGAGGTGGGGGAGGCGGTGCGCGGGGGTCCCGGGGCGGCGGTTCGGTGAGTACGGTGAGTGATGCCGGCGGTGCGGGAGCGGGAGCGGGCGCGGGGTCCGGATCCGGTGCCGGGGGCGATGGCAGGGCCGACGATACGAACGCGGGGAGCTGAGGGGGCGACGTGGGACGCCATAGTCGCCGTAGGTCCCCTGCGAAGGGTGACTCCGCGGACGTAGGCATAGGAGCGGGGAAGGGCGGAACGGGCGCGCAGGGCGCGTCTGGGGACGCTCAGGGGACGCCGGGGACGCCACCGGGGACTCGGGAGTCTCAGCGGGGGCAGGGAAGCCGGCCTGGTTCTCCTGGTTCTGGGCCCGGGGTTGTACCTGGCCAGCAGCAGTCTTCGGCGGGCGGAAATCCGGGGTACGGCGCGACGAGCCTCCCGGACGGGACACCGGCCCGGGGGATCCCGGGTCCGGGGATGACCGACGGCACGCCTGCGCGGGGAGTTCCACGGGGGCAGGGGGTGCCGCCTGCTCAATCTGCTCAAAGGGGGCCGCGTCCCCAGGACAGGACTTCGGCTCACGGCGTGCCGGGTTTTCCGGGTGGGACTCCGGCTCATGGGGTGCCGCGCTTCCAAGGGGCGCAGTCTTCGGAGGGCGAGCCGCGTTTCGCGGACGGGACTCCCGCTCACGGGGTGCCGCGCTATCAGGGGCAGCCGCCCGCTCAAGGTGGACCGCGTCCCCCGGAGGGGACACCCGGTCACGGCGTGCCGCGTTTCCAAGGGCCGCCGTCCGAGCAGGGTGGGCCGCGTTTCGCGGACGGGACGCCTGCTCACGGGGTGCCGCGTTATCAGGGGCAGTCGTCGGCTCAAGGTGGGTCGCGTCCGCCGGAGGGGACACCCGCTCACGGCGTGCCGCGTTTCCAGGGCCAGCCGTCGGCTCAAGGTGGGTCGCGCCCCCCGGAGGGGACACCCGCTCACGGAGTACCGCGTTACCAGGGGCAGCCGCCCGCGCAAGGTGGGCCGCGTCTTCCTGATGGGACCCCGGCTCACGGGTCGCTGCGTTTCTTCGGCGGTGGTCCTGAGGCCGGCGGGCCGCGTCTTCCTGATGGCACTCCCGCGCGCGGGGTTCCGCGTTTGCCGGACGGCTGGTCGGCGCAGGGTGCGCCGCGTTCCGCCGACGGCACTCCGGGGCACGGTGTTCCCCGGCTTCCGGACGGCACGCCGGCTCATGGGTTTCCGAGGCTGGCGGATGGCACACCGGCTCGCGGTGTTCCGCGGGCGCCGGACGGCACCCCCGTGCAGGGCACTCCCCGTTGTGCCGACGGCACTCCGGCCCACGGTTTTCCGAGGCTGCCCGATGGCACTCCCGCGCGTGGTGTCCCCCGTGTGTCCGACGGCGCTCCACGCGCGCGTGCCGGTCATCCCGAGCAGCCTGAATCCGGGGGTGCCTGGGGTGAGTTGAAGGGGCGGAGCGGTGTGGGACCCGGCGGGCCGCGCGGGCCGCTCGGTGCTTCGCAAGCTCCGCCCGGCGCACCCGGTGCCCCCGGCATGCCCCACACCCCCCTCGCCGGTACGCCCTCCGGTTCGGGCCCGGGGCTGCCCATCCCGCGGCAGCGCCAGGCCCCTCAAGCCGGTCCCCGGCGAGGCGGGCAGGCCGGTCGTAGTCCCCGGCAGGACTACGTCGACGCCTTCGAAGCGGACGCCGACGACGACGTGTTCGCGCCCCGTACCGGCGTCGCGACGCACCCCTCCGACCCGTACGGCTCCGTCACCACCTGGACCCCCGAGAGCGACGCCGACGAGCCCCCTGCCGACCTCGACTCCGCGCCCGGGGCCGCCAAGGGCCGTAAGGGACGGACGTACACCGGTATCGCGGCCGCCGCCGTCACCACCGTGCTGGCCGTCATCGTGGCCGGGCAGGTCGCCAAGGACGGTGACGGCGACGGTGCGCGGTCGCAGGCGGCGACCGATCGGGCCCGGGATGCCAGAGAGACGGCCTCGCCGCAGGCGAGCCCCTCCAGTTCGCCGCGCCTGGTGACCTTGACGTACGCCCAGAAGATGGCCGAGAAGTACCCGCTCAGCGCCAAGCTCAAGGGGCCGGACAAGTTCGACGCCGTGCCCGGGGTCGACAGGGCGCCCGGCAAGGGGCGCAAGTACACGTACCGCGTGGATGTCGAGCAGGGGCTCGGGCTGGACGGGACGCTCTTCGCGCAGGCCGTGCAGAAGACGCTGAACGACAAGCGGAGTTGGGCCCACAACGGCGCCCGTACCTTCGAGCGCATCTACTCCGGCAAACCGGACTTCGTGATCACCCTCGCGAGCCCTGGTACCACCGCCACGTGGTGTGCCAAGTCCGGGCTCGACACCACCGAGGACAATGTGTCGTGCGACTCGGCGGCCACCGAGCGCGTGATGATCAATGCGTATCGATGGGCGCAGGGGTCGTCAACATATGGGGACAAGATGTACGCGTATCGACAGATGTTGATCAACCATGAAGTCGGTCATCGTCTCGGCTACGGGCACGTCACCTGCGACAAGGACGGCGAGTTGGCGCCCGTCATGCAGCAGCAGACCAAGTTCCTCGATCACGACGGGATCCACTGCCTGGCGAACCCCTGGCCGTACCCGGGCAGTTGACGGGCGACGCTTATGTCACATTGACACGAGCCGCAACTTCCACCATATTTTTGGGCATGTGGTCTAGTCATGTTCCGAACCGCGCCGGCATCGAGCTGGCGCTCATCGGCGTGACCCCGCTCTGCGTGGCCGACATTCTCTGTCGCTGAACACCGCCTCTGGCGTTTGTGTCGCGACCCGCACCACCATGCCCTTGCCGTACGACCTTGGCAGGGTTTTTTCGACGACCTGACGCCGGGGCAGACGGCTGTTCACTCCCGTCTCACTCCTCGTCCATCCGTCTCACCATTCGAGAGTTCTCCGGGAAATCCCCGCGAGATCCTCGGAAGTCACCCGAGAGGTCGTCATTCCGATGCGTCAACCGTCCGTCATAGCCCGGCGCGTGGCCGTGGCATCCGTCAGCCTGGCCGTGGCAGCGGGCGCCGCCGCCTGCGGGCCGAAGGACAACGATGCCAAGGGCTCCAGTGGCGACTCCACGCCCCACAAGGGCGGCACGCTCACGGTCCTGAACTCGCAGCCCCAGGAGGACTTCGACCCGGCCCGCCTGTACACCTCCGGCGGCGGCAACGTCCCCTCCCTCGTCTTCCGTACGCTCACCACCCGCAACCGTGAGAACGGCTCGGCCGGTGCCAAGGTCGTCCCGGACCTCGCCACCGACACCGGGCGCCCGAACAAGGACGCGACCGTGTGGACGTACACCCTGAAGAAGGGCCTCAAGTACGAGGACGGTACGGCGATCACCTCGGCCGACATCAAGTACGGCATCGAGCGCTCCTTCGCCCCCGAACTCTCCGGCGGCGCGCCCTACTTGCGGGACTGGCTGGTCGGCGCGGCCGACTACCAGGGGCCGTACAAGGACAAGAAGGGGCTCAGCGCGATCGAGACTCCTGACAGCCGAACCATCGTGTTCCATCTGAACAAGCCCGAGGGCGAGTTCCCGTACCTCGCCACGCAGACGCAGTTCACGCCCGTCCCGAAGGGCAAGGACACGGGGACGAAGTACGAGGAGCACCCGGTCTCGTCCGGGCCGTACAAGGTCGTCAGCAACCAGAACGACGGTGAGACGATCGTCCTGGAGCGCAACACGTACTGGTCCACGGCCACGGATGCCGAGCGCAAGGCCTACCCGGACAAGATCGACGTGAAGTCCGGGCTCGACTCGTCCGTGATCAACCAGCGGTTGTCCGCGTCCCAGGGTGCGGACGCCGCGGCTGTCACGACGGACACCAACCTCGGGCCCGCCGAGCTCGCCAAGGTGACGGGCGACAAGGAGCTCGCTGCGCGCGTCGGTACCGGGCACTTCGGTTACACGAACTACATCGCGTTCAACCCCAAGGTCGCCCCGTTCAACAACGCCAAGGTGCGGCAGGCGATCTCGTACGCCATCGACCGGTCGTCGGTGGTGAACGCGGCGGGCGGTTCGTCGCTGGCCGAGGCCGCGACCACCTTCCTGCCGAACCAGAAGTCCTTCGGGTACGACCCCTACGACCTCTTCCCGGCGGGCGCGTCCGGCAACGCGGCGAAGGCCAAGGAGCTGCTGAAGGAGGCCGGTTACCCGAAGGGGATCACCGTCACGCTGACGCACTCCAACGACAAGGACTTCGAGACCAGCCCCGAGATCGCGACCGCGATCCAGGACGCGCTCAAGAAGGCCGGCATCACCGTCAAGCTCCAAGGCCTGGAGATCAACGACTACAAGGACAAGATCCACAGCGTCAAGACCGAGCCGGGCTTCTTCCTCGCCCACTGGGGTGCCGACTGGCCCTCCGGCGGTCCCTTCCTCGCCCCGATCTTCGACGGCCGCCAGATCGTCAAGGACGGCGCGAACTTCAACACCGGCATGCTCAATGACAAGTCGGTCAATGACGAGATTGACGCGATCAACAAGTTGACGAATCTTGACGACGCCGCCAAGCGGTGGGGTGCGCTGGACAAGAAGATCGGCGAGCAGGCCCTGACCGTGCCGCTGTTCCACCCCGTCTACAAGCGACTGGTCGGCAAGGACATCAAGAACGTCGTGATCAGCGACTGGACCGGCGTCCTGGACATCTCCCAGGTCGCGGTCAAGTAACCCCATGAGCGAGGCACTTGTCGCCTCCCAGACCGCCGGGACGGATCTCTCCGTCCCGGCGGTCTCGGGGGCCCGTCAGTTCTGGCGGCGGCTGCGTGTGCAGCGCGCCGCCCTCGTCGCGGCGGTCGTCGTCGCCCTGCTCGTCCTGGTCGCGCTCGCCGCGCCGCTGCTCACCGCCATCGAGGGCCAGGACCCCTTCACCTACCACCCCTCACTCATCGACTCCGCGCGCGGAGGTGTGCCGACCGGCTCCTTCGGGGGCATCACCGGCGACCACTGGCTCGGCGTCGAACCGCAGACCGGCCGCGACCTGTTCGCCCGGCTCGCCTACGGCGCCCGCGTCTCCCTCGGCGTCGCCCTGGGGGCGACCGTCGTGCAGGTCTTCATCGGAGTCGTGATCGGTGTCGCCGCCGGGCTCGGCAACCGATGGGTTGATCAAGTGTTGAGCCGGATCACCGACATCATCGTGGCGATGCCGTTGATGATCATGTCGTTGGCGCTGCTCGCGATCGTGCCCAACAGCTTCCCGAGGCCCCTGCTGGTCGCGGGAGTCATCGGGCTGATCGCCTGGGGCAACGTCGCGAAGATCGTGCGCGCCCAGACGCTCACCCTCAAGGAACTCGACTACGTCGCGGCCGCCCGGCTCAGCGGCTGGGGCACCTGGCGCATCGCCCGGCGCGAGCTGCTGCCCGGCCTGGCAGCGCCCGTCATCACGTACTCCGCGCTGCTCTTCCCGATGAACATCAGCGCCGAGGCAGCGCTGTCCTTCCTCGGTGTCGGGGTGAAGCCGCCGACGCCCTCCTGGGGACAGATGCTCACCGCCGCCGACGTCTGGTACCAGGCCGCCCCGCAGTACCTGCTGCTGCCCGCCGGCGCCCTCTTCGTCACCGTGCTCTCCCTGACCGTCCTCGGCGACGGCGTCCGCACGGCCCTCGACCCGCGCGCGGCCTCCCGCCTGCGCGTCGGCACGGGCCGCAAGCGCGAGGCGAAGGCCGACGCGAGCGGCAAGAAGGTCGCGGTGGACCCCGGTTCCGGCCGGTCAACAGTTGATCCGAGCATCAACACGATCAAGTCGGCCGACGCCAACGGCGGGAAGGAGGACCCGGCATGAGCGGCTTCGGAGGCTTCGTCCTGCGCCGGGCCATCGGCACCGTGATCACCCTGTTCGCCATCTCGGTGATCGTCTACGTGGTCTTCTTCGTCACCCCCGGGAACGTCGCCCAGATCACCTGCGGCCCGCGCTGCTCCCCGGAGCAAGTGCACCAGGTGGCGCAGCAGTTGAGGCTCGACGACCCGCTGTACCTCCGCTACTGGCACTTCCTCCAGGGCATCCTCGTCGGCCAGGACTACTCCACGGGCACCTCCGTGGAGCACTGCTCGGCGCCCTGCCTCGGGCAGTCGTACCAGGGCGACCAGCAGGTCACCCAGCTGATCCTGGCGAAGCTGCCGGTCAGCCTGTCGCTCGTGTTCGGCGCGATGGTGCTGTGGCTGATCCTCGGCGTCGGCACGGGCATCCTGTCGGCGTGGCGGCGCGGCCGGTTCACCGAGCGACTGCTGACCGGCATCACCCTCGCGGGCGTCGCCACCCCGGTGTTCGTGATCGGCCTGGTGCTGATGATCGTCGTCTGCGGGCAGCTGCAACTGCTGCCCTTCCCGCAGTACGTCGGCCTCACCGACGACCCCGAACAGTGGGCCTGGAACCTGCTGTTGCCCTGGCTCTCCCTCGCCCTCATCGAGGCCGCCACGTTCGCCCGGCTCACCAGGGCGTCGATGCTGGAGACGCTCGCCGAGGACCACATCCGCACCTTCCGCGCGTACGGCGTCGGTGAACGGTCGATCATCGGGCGGCACGCGCTGCGCGGGGCGTTCGCGCCGATCATCGCGCTCAACGCCAACAACGTCGGCTCGGCGGTCGGCGGCGCGGTGCTCACCGAGACGCTGTTCGGGCTGCCCGGCATCGGACAGGAACTCGTCCACGCCGTCAATGTCGTCGACCTGCCGGTGGTCGTCGGCATGGTCCTGGTCATCGGCTTCTTCGTGGTCATCGCCAACGCCGTCGCGGACGTGCTGTACGCGGTGGCCGACCGACGGGTGGTGCTCGCATGAGTTCGCTGGACGGTTCGACGGACGCCTCGGCGGACGTCTTGGTGGAAGTGACCGGCCTGACGGTCGGGTTCGGCTCTCTGCGGGCCGTGGACGGCCTCTCCTTCCGGCTGGAGAAGGGCGCCGCGCTGGGCCTGGTCGGCGAGTCCGGCTCGGGCAAGTCCACCGTCGCCTCGGCCCTGCTGGGGCTGCACCGCGGCACGGGGGCCGACGTCGGCGGCTCGGTACGGGTGGCCGGCATCGACGTACAGGAGGCGTCCGACGCGGACCTGCGCCGGCTGCGTGGCGGTAAGGCCGCGATGGTCTTCCAGGACCCGTTGTCGTCCCTGGACCCGTACTACGCGATCGGCGACCAGATAGCCGAGGTCTACCGCGTGCACACGCGCGTGTCGCGTCGGGCCGCACGCGCGCGTGCCGTCGACGTACTGGACCGGGTCGGCATTCCGGACGCGGTACGGCGGTCCCGTTCGCGCCCGCACGAGTTCAGCGGCGGCATGCGGCAACGCGCCCTGATCGCCATGGCGTTGGCGTGCGAGCCCGACCTCCTGATCGCCGACGAGCCCACGACCGCGCTCGACGTGACCGTCCAGGCGCAGATCCTGGACCTGCTGCACACGTTGCGCGAGGAGACCGGCCTGGGGCTGCTGCTCGTCACGCACGACGTGGGTGTCGCCGCCGAGAGCGTCGACGAGATCCTGGTCATGCGGCACGGGCGGGCCGTCGAACACGGGCCGGTGGGCACCGTCCTCGGGGCACCGACCGAGGCGTACACCCGCGACCTGCTCGGCGCGGTCCCGCGCGTGGACGCGCCGCGCACCCTCTCGGCGGCGTCCACGGCGCCTGCGGACGTCGTCCTGGAGGCGACGGGCCTACGGCGTGAATTCGGGCGCGGGAAGCGGGCGTTCGCGGCCGTGGACGACGTGTCGCTGACGATCCACCGGGGCGAGACCCTCGGCATCGTGGGCGAGAGCGGCAGCGGCAAGACGACGCTGGGCCGGATGCTGGTCGGGCTCCTGAAGCCGACGGCCGGCGAGATCAAGCCCGGCGGAGGCGTCCGCCCCGACGTGCAGATGGTCTTCCAGGACCCCGTCTCCTCCCTCAACCCCCGCCGCAGCGTGGGCGAGTCGATCGCCGACCCGCTCCGCGCGCGTGGAGAACGCGACGAGGAGAGCATCCGGGGGCGCGTACGCGAACTCCTGGAGCGCGTGGGGCTGGAAGGGGCGCATTACGACCGCTACCCGCACGAGTTCAGCGGCGGCCAGCGCCAGCGCGTGGGCATCGCACGGGCGCTCGCGGCCGACCCGCGCGTGATCGTGTGCGACGAGCCGGTCTCCGCGCTCGACGTCACCACACAGGCCCAGGTCGTCGCCCTGCTCGGCGAACTCCAGCGCGAACTCGGCCTCGCGCTCGTGTTCGTCGCCCACGACCTCGCCGTCGTCCGCCAGGTCAGCGACCGGGTCGCGGTGATGCGCCGCGGGAGGATCGTTGAACAAGGCCCGGCCGACGAGGTCTACGACGCACCCCAGGACCCGTACACGAAGCAGCTCCTGGCCGCCGTACCGGCCCTCGATCCCCAGGTCGCGGCCCAGCGCAGGGCGGTCCGAAGGGAGTTGGCGACGACGAGACGGTGCCGTCCCTACGACGGGACTGTGCCGTCCCCACGACGGGACGAACTCGTCGCTACGGCACCGTAGCGACGGCGCGACAGCGGTCTGACGTTTCGTGCGCGATTGATCTCTTAGCGCGACGGAACGCGACCTGCACGGGAAAGTTACGCCCGTTCACCCCTTTTGGTGGCGCGATGGACAACCGTCCGTCGCGCCACCGCCTTGTCCGCATACGTTCGTCCCGCTGCGAGCCGCCGGGTCAACGGCGGCTCCCCATATGGGAGATCGGGGGTGTACCCGTGCGCATAGGACTGCTTACGGAGGGTGGCTATCCGTATGTGAGCGGTGACGCCAGACTCTGGTGCGACCGGCTCGTACGCGGGCTCGGGCAGCACGAGTTCGACATCTACGCGCTCAGCCGCAGCGAGCGCCAGGAGGACGAGGGCTGGCTCGAACTGCCGCCCCAGGTCAGCCGGGTGCGCACCGCGCCGCTGTGGACCGCCGAGGACGACGGGGTGACCCTCGGGCGCCGCGCACGTCGGCGGTTCGCCGAGTGCTACGAGGAGCTGGCGGCCGTGCTGTGCGAGGGGGACGGCCAGGCCTCCTCGGGGGTGGCGGAAGGGGTGCCGGGTGAGCCGGGGGCGCCCTCCGCCGATGTGGCGGACCGTTTCGCCAACGCGCTGTACGGGCTTGCGGAACTCGCCCGCGACGAGGGCGGACTCGTGGCCGCGCTGCGCTCCGAGAGCGCCGTACGTGCGCTGGAACGCGCCTGTCGTGCGCCCGGCGCACTCCGTGGGGCACGTGAGGCGCGCGTACCCGAACTCCTCACCGTCGCCGCGCAGTTGGAACGCGCCCTGCGCCCCCTCTCGCTCGACTGGTACGAGGACGACGCCCTCGGCTCCGTGGACCTCTGCCACGCGACCGCCGGTGGCACCGCGGCCCTGCCCGGACTGCTCGCCCGGCACTTCGCAGGCGTCCCACTGCTCGTGACCGAGTACGGCGTACAACTGCGGACGCACTACCTGGCCTCCGCCGACGCGCCGCCCGCCGTACGGGCCCTGCTCGCCGCCTTCCACGGCAGGCTGGCCGCCGAGATCTACCGGCGGGCCACGCTCATCACCCCTGGCAACAGCCACACCCGCCGCTGGCAGGAACGCTGTGGCGCCGACCGTACGAAGCTCCGCACGGTCCACCCCGGCATGGAGGCGACCCGCTTCGCGGAGGTCGGCGAGGCGCCCGACGGCGCGGACCCGGACACGCTGGTGTGGGTCGGCCGTGTCGAACCCGCGAAGGACCTGATCTCCCTGCTCCACGCCTTCGCGGAGATCCGCAAGGACGAGCCCAAGGCGCGCCTGCGGATCGTCGGCGCGCCGTCCGGTGCCGAAGGTGAGGCCTACCTGGGCCACTGCCGGGCGCTGGCCGCACAGCTCTTCCCCGACGAGGCGGAGGGCGTGCACGCGGTCGGCGACAACCCGGTGTCCTTCGATGAGATCGGCGGCCCGGAGGCCCCCACGCTCGCCGAGGCGTACGCGGCCGGCACGGTGATCGTTCTCTCCAGCGTCGTCGAGGGCTTCCCGCTCAGCCTCGTCGAGGCCATGTTCTGCGGCCGGGCGACCGTGTCCACGGATGTCGGCGCGGTGGTCGAGGCCATCGGCGGTACGGGGCTCGTCGTGCCCCCGCGTAATCCGCGGGCGCTCGCGGAGGCGTGCGTGAGCCTGTTGCGCGACCCCGAGCGCCGTGAGCGCCTGGGCGCCGCCGCCCGCGCCCGAGCGCTCGAACTGTTCACCGTCGAGCAGAACATCGCGGCATTTCACGGCATTTACCTGGAGATCGTCTCGCACTCCCCGGTACGCCGCGTCGTCCTCAACGAGTCGGGAGACCCCCTCCCCTTCGCGGCCCCCGCCGAGTCCCACGTCCCCGGCCGCTGGACCGGCCCGATGGCCCGCGTCGTGGCCCGCGGCGGCCCCGCCTGGGCGACCGGAGCGCCGGTTGGCGCCACAACTCCCTTGCCGGCCACGGAGGCAGCCCGATGAGCGGCCTCGGCGAACTCGACCGCCCCGGGACGCCCGGCAGCGCGGAGGCGTGGGACGCGCGGTCGGAAGAGTGGCTCGGGGAGAACGGGGAGCCGGGGGCGGAAGGAGAGGCGCAGGGAGAAGTGCAGGGCGAGGGAGAAGTGCCGGGCGAGCCGTCGGCCGCTGGCCAGGACACCGGTGACGTCCGTGTCGCCGTAGACCGTGACGAAGCCTTGCTGGTCGCCGGCCCCAACAGCTACGACACCGCCCCGATCACCGCCGCCCCCGCTCCACGTGCCGCCCGTCCCGCAAGCGACGCCGAGCAGCCACACCGTCGTACGGCGCCCGAAGCGGCCTCCCGCGCGACCGACCGCAAACCGGCCCCAGCCCGCCGTGGCGCCGCCGACCCGGTCAAGGCGCTGATGCACCGTCACCGCGAACTGTGCGAACGAGCCGTCGACCCGCTGGAGATCGCCGCAGGGCTGGAGGCACACGGCGTCACCGATCGGACCGCCGCCCGCTTCCGGCACCGGGACGTGTTCTCGCTCGCCGAGGAGATGTACGCACGCGTGCCCCGCGACGACGCGGCCGCCCCGCCTTCCGATGCCGTGACCGGACAAGCGCCCCGCGCCGGCTGGGCCGTACTCGCCCTCCTGCCCGGAGTCCTCTGCGCCGCGGCCGTCACCGGAGTGCGGCTCACGGACGGCCGGCTGCGGCTGGCGGTGGCCGTCGGCGGTGTTCTCGCCGTGGCGCTCGGTGTGCGCTTGGCCCTCGGCCGCGGCCCGTTGAGCAACCCGCCCGGCACGCACGCGTGGCGCACGCCCCCCGGCACGCGCCTGTGGACGTACTGGCTGCTGGCCTACGCCCTCCTCGGCGACGGCCTGCTCCGCGCTGCGGACGACGGCGGGCCCGACGGCCTGCCGACCGGCATCGCGGGCGGAGCCTGGTCCACGGCCACCGCACCGGTCCTGGCCCTCACCCTGGCCTGCGCCCCCGCCGCCTGGTGCGCCCACCACTTCGCCGTGCGCGCCCGGCGAAAGCTCGCGACCAGTCGCGGACTTGAGGACTTCGCCGACTCGGTTCGGCCGCTGCTGCTCGGCACGTTCGCCCTGTTCCTGTGCGCACTGACCGCCCTCCTCGCCCTCTGTGGCGCGGCCCTGGGCGAGCCCGCCGCGTATGCCCCAGCCATCACCCTGGGTGCCCTGTTGCTGCTCGCCCGCCTCCTCACCGTCCACGGCTTCACCCGTGCCCCGACCCTCGCGCTCGGCGCGGCGGCCGCGACGGAGGCGACGGCCCTGGCCACGGACCTCATCGGCCGGCTCCCCGGCTGCGGTTTCCTGGCCACCCCCGTCGAAACCGTCCTGGCCTCCTGCGGCCAGGGCGGCATCCCCGCCCTGGCCTGCGGAGCAGCCGCCCTGGCCCTCCTGTTCCACACCATCCGCACCTTGACCAGAGCCTCCGCGCACGCGCCGGCGAACGAGCCGCGGTGACGCCGCCGATGACCCGCACCAACCAGACGCGTCACCCAGCCGCAGGCGCCCGGCCCCACCGCCGGAGGCAACCGCATCACCTTGTGAAGGAGAACACCAGATGATCACCTCCCGATCCGGAGAGTCGGCCCCGGGAGCCGTCCGATGAGGGTCCTGCTGATCGGAGCCAACGGCTACCTCGGCCGCTTCGTCGCCGACCGCCTGCTCGCCGACCCGGCCGTCCAGCTCACCGCGCTCGGCCGCGGCGACGACGCCGACGTCCGCTTCGACCTCGCGACCGGCAGCCCCGGAGCGCTCACCCGCTTCCTGGACGCCGTCCACCCCGGAGTCGTCATCAACTGCGCCGGGGCCACCCGGGGCGGCGCCCGCGAGCTCACCCGGCACAACACCGTCGCCGTCGCCACCGTCTGCGAGGCCCTGCGCCGCAGCGGCTGCGGAGCCCGGCTCGTGCAGATCGGCTGCGGCGCCGAGTACGGCCCCAGCCAGCCCGGTTCCTCCACGGCCGAGGACGCCGTACCCCGCCCCGGCGGCCCGTACGGCGTCAGCAAACTCGCCGCCACCGAACTGGTCCTGGGCTCCGGCCTCGACGCCGTGGTGCTGCGCGTCTTCTCGCCCGCGGGACCCGGCACCCCCGCCGGTTCCCCGCTGGGTCGGCTCGCCGAGGCCATGCGCCGGGCCATGCAGTCCGGCGACGGCGAACTCAAGCTCGGCGGCCTGGGCGCGCAACGCGACTTCGTCGACGTACGGGACGTGGCCCGCGCCGTCCACGCCGCCTCGCTCTCCGCCGCGCAGGGCGTCATCAACATCGGCTCGGGCCGCGCGGTCCGGCTGCGCGACGCCGCCGCCGTCCTCGCCCGCGTGGCCGGATACGGCGGCGCCCTGCACGAACTCGACGGCCCGCCCGGCCCGTTGAGGGCGGCCATCGGGCACCCCCGCACCGACCCCGACCACGCGGCCCCGGTCGCGTACCCGTACCCGGACGGCTGCGGGAGCTGGCAGCAGGCCGATGTGCGCACCGCGCGCGACCGGCTCGGCTGGCGGCCCCGGATCAACCTCGAAGAGTCCCTCGCCGACATCTGGATGGAGGCGGCATGCCGCATCTGACCAGCACGACCCCGGGCACCGCGAGCACCGGCGTCCGCACCGGCTTCGGCATCCCCGGCTACGCGCACCCCCTGGTCGCGCCGACCGAATGGGGCGAGCTCGCTCGCCCCGGCACCCCCTTGCACTGGGTCGTCCTCAACGTCTCCTCCGGCCCGGGGGCCCGCCCCGACCCGCACTGCCTGGAGGCGGCCGGGCGGCTCCGCAACACCGGCGTCCGCGTCCTCGGCCACCTGGACGCCGCCCACGGCGCCCGCACCTTCGGCGACCTGATCTCCGAGGCACACCGCTACCGCGACTGGTACCAGGTCGACGGCTTTCTCCTGGACCGCTGTCCCACCGACCGGGCAGCGCTCCCCGAGGCCCGCCGCACGGTCGGCGCGCTCCGAGAGATTCGTGACGGCGCCCACATCGTCCTGGGGCACGGCACCCACCCGCACCCCGGATACGCCGAGTGCGCCGACCAGTTGGTGACCTTCTCCGGCCCGTGGAGCGACTACCGCTGGTCGCAGGTCGCCGAGTGGACCGCCGACTACCCGCCCGAGCGCTTCTGCCACTTCGTGCACGGCGTCCCGCGCGGCCATCTCGACGAGGCGCTGCGGATCGCCCGCTGGCAGGGCGCCTCGACGATCTACTTCACCGACCGCACCGATCACGGCGGCCGCACCGACCCCTGGGAGACCATGCCCGGCTACTGGGACGAGATCGTCTCGCGGATCGGAACGGGTGTCTCGGAATGAAGAAGGGCATGGCAGTGTTACGGGGAGAACAACTGTAGTGATTGACCGACCAACGGAGTCCCCGTGTCGCTGCCACCCCTGGTCGAGCCGGCTGCCGAGCTCACCGTAGACGAGGTCCGCAGGTACTCCCGCCACCTGATCATCCCCGATGTGGGCATGGACGGGCAGAAGCGGCTGAAGAACGCCAAGGTGCTCTGTGTGGGCGCCGGCGGTCTGGGCTCGCCGGCGCTGATGTACCTGGCCGCGGCGGGCGTGGGCACGCTCGGCATCGTGGAGTTCGACGAGGTCGACGAGTCGAACCTGCAGCGCCAGATCATCCACAGCCAGGCCGACATCGGCCGCTCCAAGGCCGAGTCCGCGCGCGACTCCGTGCTGGGCATCAACCCGTACGTGAACGTGATCCTCCACGAAGAGCGGCTTGAGGCCGAGAACGTGATGGACATCTTCAGCCAGTACGACCTGATCGTCGACGGCACGGACAACTTCGCGACCCGCTACCTGGTCAACGACGCCGCGGTGCTGCTGAACAAGCCGTACGTGTGGGGTTCGATCTACCGCTTCGACGGCCAGGCCTCCGTCTTCTGGTCCGAGCACGGCCCGTGCTACCGCTGCCTCTACCCGGAGCCCCCGCCCCCCGGCATGGTCCCCTCCTGCGCCGAGGGCGGCGTCCTGGGCGTGCTGTGCGCGTCCATCGGCTCCATCCAGGTCACCGAGGCGATCAAGGTCCTCACCGGCATCGGCGACCCGCTCGTCGGCCGCCTGATGATCTACGACGCCCTGGAGATGCAGTACCGCCAGGTCAAGGTCCGCAAGGACCCCAACTGCGCGGTCTGCGGCCCGAACGCGACCGTCACCGAGCTCATCGACTACGAGGCCTTCTGCGGCGTCGTCTCCGAGGAGGCCCAGCAGGCGGCCGCCGGCTCGACGATCACTCCCAAGCAGCTCAAGGAGTGGATCGACGACGGTGAGAACATCGAGATCATCGACGTCCGCGAGATCAACGAGTACGAGATCGTCTCGATCCCCGGCGCCAAGCTGATCCCCAAGAACGAGTTCCTCATGGGCACCGCCCTGGAGACGCTCCCGCAGGACAAGAAGATCGTCCTGCACTGCAAGACGGGTGTCCGCAGTGCGGAGGTCCTCGCCGTCCTCAAGTCGGCCGGCTTCGCGGACGCGGTCCACGTCGGCGGCGGCGTGATCGGCTGGGTCAACCAGATCGAGCCCGACAAGCCCGTCTACTAGACGCACGCTTTCCCGGGAGGGGCTCGGCACCATCGGTGCCGGGCCCCTTTCCGCTGCCCCCGTCGCCCCGACCGCCCCGGCTACGAGGCGCAGACCTTCCCGTCCTTGGGCACCGTCCCCTTCAGCAGATACGCGTCCACCGTCGAGTCGACACAGTCGCTCCCGCTCCCGTAGGCCCCGTGTCCCTCGCCCTTCCAGGTGAGCTCCACACCGACGCCCTTGCCCAGCTCGTCGACCATCTTGCGGGCACCCTCGTACGGCGTCGCCGGGTCCCCGGTGTTGCCGACCACCAGGACCGGCGCCGCACCGGGCGCGCTGACCTCGGGGGTGTCGTACTGCCCGGCCACCGGCCAGTCGTGACACCACCCGGCCGTGTCCCAGCCCAGGAAGTCGCCGAACACGGGGGAGATCTTCTCGAACTCGGGCAGCAGCTTCTGCGTCTGCGCAGGCGTCGGCCGCTGCTTGTCGTCCAAGCACGATATGACCCGTTGGGAATGCGTCGTCGTGCCGTAGTGCCCCGCGCTGTCACGGTCGTTGTAGCCGTCGGCGAGTGCCAGCAGCTCCGAACCGTCGCCCTCCTCCGCGGAGTTCAGGGCGCTGGTCAGCGTGGGCCAGCTCTCCTTGCTGTAGAGCGGGAGGACGATGCCGGTCAGCGCCAGTGTCTCGGTCAGCTTCCGCCCGGTCGAGGTCGCCAGCGGCTTGGCGTCCATGCGCTTCAGCAGGGCCGCGATCCTCTTCGAGCCCTGAGCCGGGTCCTGGTCCGTCGACTTGAGGTAGTCGTCCAGCGCGCGCTGGAAACCCCGGGTCTGGTTCAGCGCGTGGCCCACCGAGTCGGCGCTCGGGTCGACGACCGCGTCCAGGATCAGCCGCCCCACGTTCTTGGGGAACAAGTGGGCGTAGACGCCGCCGAGTTCGGTGCCGTACGAGATGCCGAAGTAGTGCATCTTCGTGTCACCCAGCACCTGGCGCATCAGGTCCATGTCGCGGGCCGTGTCGGTCGTCGACACATGCGCCATCAGCTTCCCGGCGGCCTTCTCGCAGCCCTTGCCGAAGTCGGTGGCGTCCTGGAAGTACGCCGTCTCCTCGGCCGGTGTGTCCGGCGTGGCGTCGATGTCCTCGGAGGCCTGGATCGCCTTGTCGCCGCGGCAGCGGACGCCCTCGCTGGCGCCGACCCCGCGCGGGTCCCAGCTCACCAGGTCGTAACGCTCGTGCAGCGCGGACACCGTGGTGGCGTACGCCGGCATGTAGTCCACGCCCGAGCCGCCGGGGCCGCCGAAGTTGAACAGCAGCGAGCCGATGCGGTCGCCGCCCGTCGACTTGGAGCGGATCAGCGCGAGCCCGATCGTCGAGCCGTCCGGCTTCGCCCAGTCCAGCGGCACCTTGAGCGTCGCGCACTGCCAGTCGCTGCTCGGCGCGGCCGAGTCGGCGGTGGCCTTGCAGCGCCCCCAGCCGAGCTTCTGTCCGGTCAGCGACGCGGGCAGCGCAGCCGTCGTGGAAGAGGACGAGCCGACTGCGGACGGCTTGGCGTCCCCCGCGCCCGCGCCGTCCTTGCCGTCGTCGGACGAGCCGGTGCTACAGCCGGCCGTCAGCAGTGCGGCGGCGGCCATCAGGGCCGTCCACCGTACGAATCGCGCCATGTGCATTCCCCCCTCGCAGGCCGTCCGCGTCACGCAGCGGATGGCGGTCAGGCCATAGTAGGCGGCGCGAGCCGAGCCCGTGACGACCTGTGGATAACCTTTTGACCTGCGCTTTTTCCCGGATTTCAGGAGTGGGTTCAGGAGCAGACGGTGCCGGCCGCCGGGACTTTCCCGTTCAGCAGATAGCCGTTCACCGCGCTCTGCACGCACTTGTTCTTGCTGTCGTACGCCCCGTGCCCCTGGCCCTTGTACGTCAGCTCGACCGCGACGCCCTTGCCCAGCGCGTCCACCATCTTCCGCGCGCCCTCGTACGGCGTGGCCGGGTCACCGGTGTTGCCCACGACGAGGATCGGCGCCGACCCGGCCGCGCTCACATCGGGATGGTCGGCGGCGCCCGGCACGGCCCAGTCGGTGCAGCCGACCATGCCCCAGGCGAGGAAGTCGCCGAAGAGGGGAGAGGCGGAGCGGAACTCGGGCAGCTTCTGCTCCACGTAGTCGGCGGTGTATCTCGGCTTGTCGTCGGCGCAGTTGACGGCGACGTTCGCCGCGGTGATGTTGCTGTACTCGCCGTTCTCGCTGCGCCCGTTCATGGAGTCGGACAACGCCATGAGGACCTTGCCGTCACCGCTGTATGCCTGTTCGAGGCCCTCGGTGAGGTACTCCCAGAAGTCCTTCGAGTACAGCGCCTGAGCGATGCCGTTCGTGGCGGCGGTCTGGGTCAACTGACGGGGGAAAATGCCCGGGATCGGCTTGGTGTCGAGGTCCTTGAGTAGCTTGGCGATGCGGTCCTTGACGTCCTGCGCGGTGTCGCCGATCGGGCAGTCCGTGGTCTTGGACGTGCAGTCGTCGGCGAAGTTGTCGAGCGCGAGCTGGAAGCCCTTGGCCTGTCCCAGGGAGCCCTGTTCGGAGTTCTGGGTGGGGTCGACGACCGCATCGAAGACGGCACGCCCCACGTGCTTGGGGAACAAGTGGGCGTAGACGCCACCGAGTTCGGTGCCGTAGGAGATGCCGAAGTAGTGCAGCTTGTCGTCGCCGAGGACCTGACGCATCAGGTCCATGTCGCGGGCCGCGTCGGTGGTGCGCACCTGGGGGAGCATCTTCTTGGAGTGCTTCTCGCAGGCCGCGTTGAACTGCTTGGTGTTGGCCAGGAGCTTGGTGCGCTCGGCCGTGGTGTCCGGGGTCGCGTCCTGCTGGAAGTACTGGTCGAGCTGGGAGTCGCTCTCGCACTCGACGCCGGCGCTGCGGCCCACCCCGCGCGGGTCGAAGCTCACCAGGTCGTAGCGGGTGCGCAGGGTCGCGTAGTCCTCGCCGAACGCGGGCAGCGTGGTGACGCCCGAGCCGCCCGGGCCGCCGAAGTTGAAGACGAGCGAGCCGATCCGCTTGCTCTTGTCCCCGCTGGCTTTCGCCCGCACCAGGGCGAGTCCGATCGTGTCGCCCTTGGGCTTGCTCCAGTCGAGCGGCGCCTTCATGGTGGCGCACTGCCACTTGGTGCCGTTCGGCAGCGGCGACGGCGCGGCGCCGCCGCCCTCGGCCTCGGACGGGGCCGGACAGTCCTTCCAGCTCAGCTTCTGGGCCGTCGGATCCTCGTCCTTGGAGTCGCCGCCGCAGCCCGCCAGCGTGGCGGACAGCAGGACGACGGTGGCGGTCAGGGCAGCGGCACGCAGCCGGGAGGGGTTCGGCATGACCCCATCCTGGGGTCGTACACGGCGCTGCGCTCGGGGCGCGGGCCGTACGAGGTACGCACGCGTGCGTGTCCGTGTGGGTGCTCTACAGGGAGCCCTTGCGGGACAGGTGGTTGAAGAACAGCCAGCCCGGCAGCACCGGGATCCACAGCGTCAGCAGCCGGTACAGGAGCACCGCCGGAGCGGCGACCTCCTTGGGGAGGCCCACGGCGATCAGACCGAGCGTCAGGCTCGCCTCGACCGCGCCCACACCGCCCGGGGTCGGGGCCGCGGAACCGAGCGCGTTGCCCGCGAGGAAGACGACCGCGACGCTGGCCAGGCTGAGCGACGTCGAGTCGTCGCCGAACGCCCGGATCGACGCGTCCAGGCACATCACGAAGCAAGCCGTCAGCAGCAGCATGCCGCCGATGCCGGTGACCAGCTTCTGCGGCCGCTGCAGCACGTCGAGCATGCGCGGGATGACGCCCGCGAAAAGCGACCGCACGCGCGTGACGAGGAACTTCCGCAGGAACGGCACCGAGGTCACCACGAGCACGAGCACCGCCACCGTCAGCAGACCGGCGATGACCGTCCGGGACGGCGACAGCGACGGCGTCTTCTCGGTGCCGGTCAGGTAGCCGAACGACAGCAGCATCAGGATGTGGCAGCCCAGGCCGAACAGTTGCGACGCGCCGACACTCGCCACCGCGAGCCCGGGCCGCACCCCGGCACGCTGCAGGAAGCGCGTGTTGAGGGCGACACCGCCGACCGCGGCCGGGGCCACGATCTTCACGAACGACCCGGCGACCTGCGCCGCCACGGCCCGCAGGAACGGCACCCGCTCCGGCACGAACCCCAGGAGGGCCATCGCCGCCGCGAAGTAGCTCAGCGCCGAGAACAGCACGGCCGCGGCCACCCAGCCCCACTGGGCGTTGGCGACGAGCGGACCGAACTCGATGTGCGTGAGCTGCGTCAGCAAGAAGTACGCGCCGATCGCGCCCGCGATGAAACTGATCAGCGTGCGCGGCCGCACCCGCTCCAGACGGGCCGGTTCGACGTGCGCCTGCGGTCTGATCAGCAGCACCTGATGACGGATCTGGGTGAGCAGATCCTCCTCGCGCGCCTCGTCCAACGCCTCGTCGATGGCCCGCTTCTCGGCCCGCTGCTCCGCGCGCACGGCCTTCTTGTCGGGCTTTTCGAGTACGGGAGTGGAGCTCTCCGAGGCATCCTCCGCGCGGGCCAGCCTGGTCTGCTGGGACGCCTCCAGGATCGCGTCGCGCTCCCGCTGAGCGCGTTCCCGGGACAGGCGTCGCAGCGTCGCGCGCGTGGAGCGCGACAACGCGATCGGCTGGAGCATCGGCAGACAGTCGGCCACGGCGTCGGGACCGAGGACACCGACCGCCGAGGCAACCGCGCGCTCGGCGCCCACCCGCAGACCGATCGTCGTCACCAACTGGGCGACGTCCATGCGCAGCAGCAGCTCACCGGCCGCGATCTCACCGCCGCGCAGATCCGTGAGGATCACCGTGCCGGAACGATCCACCAGAATCGCGTCACCGGCGAGTCTGCGGTGGGCGATGCGCCGCGACTGCAGCGCCTGCACCTGGTGCCAGGTCAGGCGCAGCAGATCGTCCGTGATCTCCTCGTCCGCGAGCGAGTCGAGCGTGCGCCCGCCGGTGTGCTCGTAGACGAGCATCACGGCGTCGGGGCCGAGCTCCGAGGTCGCGATCAGCTTCGGGGCGTTGGCCCCGGCTGCGATCGCCGCGTACGCCAGCAGGGCCTCCTGCTCCAGCGCCTGGCGCAGCGACTGGAGGCTGCTGCGGGTCGCGAAGCCGCGCAGCGTCAGATTGCGCCACGCCCGGTAGAAGAACCCCTGGGCCTGCTGTTCGCGGTCGACCACGGTGACGTCCAGCGGCGGACCGTCCTCCAGGGTCACGAAGTAGCGCCGGCCGCGGTCGCCGTTCTCCGTGTCGACGACCTCCTCGCGGGCCGCGCCCACGGGGTGGAAGCCGACCGTCCGCAGGCCCGCCATCAGCGTCCGGCCAGTGGGCCGGACGTTCGGCGAACCCACTGCGTACAGCGTCCCGTAGGCCACGGTCCAGCCGATCAGCACCGTCAGGATGATCGAGAACGGTGTCGTGTACCCGGTGACCAGCATCGAGAAGGCGTCGAGCAGCAGCACGATCCACAGCACGGAGCGCCAGCGCGGCCTCCGGGACATGCCTACGGCCGTCATGTACGCGATGACGGGCGCCAGATAGCCGTGCACCGGGTCGGTGAGGGCGTGGATGTCGCCGGGGGAGGGCTGGGTGAGCGCCTCCTGGATGGAGCCCGGGGCGGCCTTCGCGACCCACAGGTCCGTGGCGAGTGTCACTCCGTGGGCGAGGACCGCCGCGAGGACGCCGTCGGCGATGCGCAGCCCGTCCCGCTTGATCAGCCGCTCGATCGCAAAGGCGACCGGTACCAGCAGGATGGCGATGCTGGACGCCAGCCCCGCGATCTTGATCAGCAGGTCGGGCGCCTGCCCGGTGCCCTTGTTGATGTCCTGTTCGAGCCCCGAGGTCGTGCCGTGCGCGAACGCGGCGATCGCGAGCAGTACGACGATCGCGAGAAAGCCCACCAGGAGGCGCATGAGATCGGAAGGGCGGTGCACGCGCGCGGGGAGCAGCGGTTCGTCGCCCTCGACCTCCTCGACGTGCGGGTCGTCGCCGCAGTCGTCGAGACCGGCCACAGGGCCAGGCGCGGGGCCGGGCGCGGGCGTCTCGGCTGACCCCTCCGTGGGGTCCTGCTCGCGGGCGTCGGCGGTGTCCGGGCGCGACGCAGCGTCAGAGGTGCCCTCCGCGTCTTCGGGGTGCACACCCTGCTGCTTCATCGTCTCTTCTTGATCTCGTATCACCGGTCACCGCCCGCACGATGGTGGCATGCCCCACCGACACACGGGGGCATCAGGGTGCAAATGCGGGGGCGCACAGTCTGCCCCACGCGCCGCTCCGGGGCGAGGGATACGCAGAGTCGCCAGCGCGTCGCATTGTCGGTGGGGTGCGGCAGGATGGGTCGGATGAGCGAGGAGAGCCTTCCGGACGACACCGGCCCCGAGCACGGCGACGCGCTGCCCGAGTACGCGGAGCGCGTCCTCGACGTGGCCGAACGAATTCCGCCCGGGCGCGTCATGACGTACGGGGACGTCGCCGAATGGCTGGAGGAGGGCGGCCCGCGCCAGGTCGGCCGTGTGATGGCCCTCTACGGGGGAGCCGTTCCGTGGTGGCGGGTAATCCGCGCGGACGGCGTGCTGCTCCCTGGCCACGAGCTGCGGGCGCTCGACAACTACCGGGCGGAGGGCACTCCTCTGAAGGAGGCGAGCAGATCCGCCGAGGGGCACCTGCCACGCGTCGACATGAAACGGGCGCGATGGGACGGCGGCGAGCGCGCGGACGGTCACACCTGACAGCTTCCGCCATCGGACGCGCCCCGGGGCGGCCTGTGGCCCGTACGGGGGAAACCCGGCACGTCCGTGGCATGCCGTACGTTCGAGGGGCGAGGGACGCGAGGGGAGCGCGAGCCGTGAGGGAACGCGCGGAAGTCCTGCTTCCCGGTGACCCGTCGGCGTAGCGTCGGCTGCACCTGTCCCCCTCACCTCGCGGTCACCGCCCTCCACGCGCGGTGGTCAGGCAACCAGCACACCCACCAGGACCGGCGAACCACGTGAGCTCCTCTTCCTCCACCAGGCGCCTGTCGCACCCCCAGGTGCGACAGGGGAGCCGTGGCGCTTACCGACTGGTGCGTACCCCGCCGACCCGGCCGGCTCCCCCTCGTCTGGACGCGCCACAGCGCTCCGTGGTTGACCACGAGTCCGGTCCGCTGCTCGTCCTCGCAGGTCCGGGCACCGGCAAGACGACCACCCTCGTGGAGTCCGTCGCGGCACGGATCGCCCGGGGAGGTGACCCCGCGCGGATCCTCGTGCTGACGTTCAGCCGCAAGGCGGCCGTCGAGCTGCGCGACCGCATGGCGCCGCGCATCGGCGCCGCCCGCGCGCCCCGCGCGACCACCTTCCACTCGTTCTGCTACGCCTTGGTCCGCGCCCACCAGGACAGCGACCTGTTCGTCGAGCCGCTACGGCTGCTGTCCGGACCCGAACAGGACGTCGCCGTACGCGAACTGCTCGTCGGCCAGCCCGACCTGGAGCGCCTCGGTCTCGCCCACGTGCGCTGGCCGGACGAACTGCGGGCCTGCCTCACCACCCGCGGCTTCGCCGACGAGGTCCGCGCGGTCCTCGCCCGCAGCCGCGAACTGGGCCTGGGTCCGGACTCCCTGGACGCCTTCGCCCGCCGCATCGGCCGCCCCGACTGGCGTGCCGCCGCCGCGTTCCTCGCCGAGTACCTCGACGTACTCGACCTCCAAGGAGTGCTCGACTACGCGGAACTCGTCCACCGCGCGGTGCTCCTCGCACAGCGCCCCGAGGTCGCCGAGCGGCTCGCCGCGCAGTACGACGCCGTGTTCGTCGACGAGTACCAGGACACCGACCCGGCCCAGGTACGGCTGCTGCACGCTCTCGCCGGCGGCGGCCGTAACCTCGTCGCCTTCGGCGACCCCGACCAGTCGATCTACACGTTCCGGGGCGCCGACGTGAACGGCATCCTGGACTTCCCGAACGCCTTCCCGCGCGCGGACGGCGGTCCGGCCCCCGTAGAGGTGCTCCGGACCTCCCGCCGCTCAGGCGCCGCCCTGCTGACCGCCACCCGCCTGCTCACCCAGCGCATGCCCCTGACCAGGCTCCCGGCACAGAAGGTGCGCGCCCACCGCGAGTTGTCCCCGGTACGGGACGGCGGCCGCGTCGAGGTCTACACGTACCCGACCCCTGGCACGGAGCTGGACAACATCGCCGACGTCCTCCGCAGGGCACACCTGGAGGACGGCGTCCCCTGGCACGACATGGCCGTCCTGGTGCGCGCCGGCTCCCGGACCATCCCCACGATCCGACGCGCCCTCACAGCGGCCGGCGTCCCCCTGGACATCGACGGCGACGACCTGCCCCTGCGCCACGAACCGGCGGTGGCACCGCTGCTGACGGCACTGCGGGCGGTGGCGGCGGCGGAAGCATCAGTACGGCCCGAGGACGACACCGAAGCCGTACGAGCCGTAGGGGAGGGCGACGACGGAGAAGACGCTGGGTCGGAAGCCGGCGACGAACGGTCCGCGGCGGAAGCCGAGAACGAACAGGCCACGCCGGAAGCCGATCCCGAAGAGCCCGCTGCCTCCTCCTGGCTCGACACCGAGACCGCCCTCACCCTGCTCGCCTCCCCCCTCGCCGCCATGGACGCCGCCGACCTGCGCCGCCTGGGCCGGGCGCTGCGCGAGGAGGAGCGGGCCGGTGGCAACTCCGTGCCGCCGCCCTCCGACGAGCTGCTCACGCGGGCGCTCGCCGAGCCGGAGCGTCTGGTCGCTCACGACCCGACGTACGCGCGGGGAGCCCAGCGCCTGGGCGCGCTGCTGCGCAAGGCACGGGAGCGCCTGGCGGGCGGCGGTACGGCCGAGGAGGCGCTGTGGGACCTCTGGCAGGGCACACCGTGGCCCGGGCGCCTGGAGCGGGCCGCACTGCGCGGCGGTGCGGCCGGGCGCAACGCGGACCGCGACCTGGACGCGGTGTGCGCGCTGTTCGCGACCGCCGCCCGCGCGGAGGAGCGCACCGGGGGCCGGGGCGCCCTCAACTTCCTGGAGGAGATCGACGCCGAGGACATCGCCGCCGACACGCTCACACGGCGTGCCGTACGCCCCGACGCCGTACGCCTGATGACCGCACACCGCTCCAAGGGCCTGGAGTGGAACCTGGTCGTCGTAGCAGGCGTCCAGGAGGGCCTGTGGCCGGACCTGCGCCGACGCGGCTCCCTCCTGGAGGCCGACCGCATCGGCCGCGACGGACTCGCCGAACCGCTCACCCCGGGGGCCCTGCTCGCCGAGGAACGCCGCCTGTTCTACGTCGCCGCCACACGCGCGCGTGAACGCCTCGTCGTCACCGCCGTGAAGGCACCCGCGGACGACGGGGATCAGCCGTCCCGTTTCCTCACCGAACTCGGCGTCGAGCCCAAGGACGTCACCGGCCGCCCGCGCCGCCCGCTGTCGGTAGCCGCACTGGTCGCCGAGCTGCGCGCCACGACCGTCGACCCGCGCGTGTCCGAGACCCTCAGGGAGGCCGCCGCGCGCCGGCTGGCCCGGCTGGCCGCGCTCGCCGACGAGGAGGGCCGCGCGCTGGTCCCGTCCGCGCACCCGTACCGCTGGTGGGGCATGTACGACCCGACCGAGAGCAAGGTGCCGCTGCGCGACCGCGACCAGCCCGTCGTGCTCTCCGGCAGCGCCCTCGACCAGCTCGCCAACACCTGTGCCCTGCAATGGTTCCTGGGCCGCGAGGTGAAGGCCGACGCGCCCGCGACCGCCGCCCAGGGCTTCGGGAACGTGGTGCACGTCCTCGCCGACGAGGTCGCCTCCGGACGCACCCCCGCCGACCTCGACGCCCTCATGGAGCGCCTCGACACCGTGTGGAACGCGCTCGCCTTCGACGCGCCCTGGAAGTCGGCGCAGGAGAAGGACAACGCGCGCGTGGCGCTCGAACGCTTCCTGAAGTGGCACGTCGACTCCAACGGCGTCCGCCCCGGCCGTACGCCCGTCGCCAGCGAGCACGACTTCGACGTCACCCTCGAAGCGGGCGACTACGAAGTGCGCATCCGCGGTTCCATGGACCGCGTCGAGGCGGACGGCGAAGGACGCGCCTACGTCGTCGACTTCAAGACCGGCAAGCAGACGCCCACCGCCCGCGAGGTGGAGCTCCACCCTCAACTCGCCGTCTATCAACTCGCCGTCCAGGAAGGCGCCGTTGACGAGGCCTTCGACGGAGTGCGCCCCGAACCGGGCGGCGCCGAACTCGTCCAGCTGCGCCAGGGTGCCGCACAGCGGGACGGCGGCGAGACCCTGCCCAAGGTGCAGGCCCAGGAGCCCCTGGAGGGGGAGTGGGCCGGTGAACTGCTGGCCACGGCGGCGGGCAAGGTCCTCGACGAACGGTTCACGCCCACGGCCGGGCAGCACTGCGCGCACTGCGCGTTCCGGGCCTCGTGCAGCGCACGGCCCGAGGGACGACACGTCGTCGAGTAACTCGCGTGACGTATCGCACCACATGTGCTGACCTGCGCTTCTTCTGCCCCTGAGGGCGATTGGTCCTCGACTGTCAGTGGCCGCCGCTAGCCTCTCCGACATGCCCGCCCGTATCACCGATCCCGAGCAGCTCAAGGAGCTCCTCGGCATCCCCTTCACCCCGGAGCAGACGGCCTGCATCATCGCGCCGCCTGCCCCGCAGGTGATCGTGGCCGGAGCCGGGTCGGGCAAGACGACGGTCATGGCGGCCCGCGTGGTGTGGCTGGTCGGCACCGGCCAGGTCGCCCCCGAGCAGGTCCTCGGACTGACCTTCACCAACAAGGCCGCCGGTGAACTCGCCGAGCGCGTCCGCAAGGCGCTGATCAAGGCGGGCGTCACCGACCCCGACGTCATCGACCCGGACAACCCTCCGGGCGAGCCCGTGATCTCGACCTACCACGCCTTCGCGGGCCGCCTCCTGACCGACCACGGCCTGCGCATCGGACTCGAACCGACGGCCCGTCTGCTCGCCGACGCCACCCGCTTCCAGCTCGCCTCGCGCGTGCTGCGCGAGGCCCCAGGCCCCTACCCGGCGCTCACCCGCTCCTTCCCCGACCTCGTCAGCGACCTCCTCACCCTCGACGGCGAGCTGTCCGAACACCTCGTACGCCCCGAGGAGTTGCGCGCCTACGACGCCGAGCTGCTGCGCGCGTTGGAGGGCCGCAAGCTCAGCAACGCCGAGCTGCGCAAGGTCCCCGAGGCGGCCGCCGCACGGCGTGAACTCACCGAGCTGGTGAGCCGCTACCGGACCGCCAAGCGCGAGCGCGACCTGCTCGACTTCGGTGACCAGATCGCCCTCTCCGCGACCTTGGCCCGCACCCGCCCCGAGGTCGGTGACATCCTGCGCGACGAGTACCGGGTGGTGCTGCTCGACGAGTACCAGGACACCTCGGTCGCCCAACGCATCCTCCTGGCAGGCCTGTTCGGCGCCGGCACGGGCCACCCGGTGACCGCCGTCGGCGACCCCTGCCAGGCGATCTACGGCTGGCGCGGCGCGTCCGTCGCCAACCTCGACGACTTCCCGGAGCACTTCGCGCACGCCGACGGCCGCCTCGCCGCCCGCCAGTCGCTCAGCGAGAACCGCCGCAGCGGCGGCCGCCTCCTCGACCTCGCCAACAACCTCGCGGAACCCCTGCGCGCCATGCACGCGGGCGTGGAGGCCCTCCGCCCGGCCCCCGGCGCCGAGCGCGACGGCATGGTCCGCTGCGCGCTGCTGCCCACCCACACCGAGGAGATCGACTGGCTCGCCGAATCCATCGCCCACCTCGTACGGACCGGGAAGCCGCCCGGTGAGATCGCCGTCCTGTGCCGCACGGCCACCGACTTCGCCGAGATCCAGGGCGCCCTCGTCGCCCGCGACATCCCGGTCGAGGTGGTCGGGCTCTCCGGGCTGCTGCACCTGCCCGAGGTCGCCGACCTCGTCGCCGTCTGCGAAGTCCTCCAGGACCCCGGCGCCAACGCCTCCCTGGTCCGGCTGCTGACCGGCCCACGCTGGCGCATCGGCCCGCGCGACCTCGCCCTCCTGGGGCGGCGCGCCCGGCTCCTGGTGGCGCACACGCGCGTGGGGGACGACGAAGACCCCGACCGCCGACTCGCCGAGGCCGTCGAGGGGGTCGACCCCTCCGAGGTGATATCGCTCGCCGACGCCCTCGACACGTTCCTGGAGACACCCCTCTACGGCGCCGACCGCACCGGGGACGACGACGGGCTGCCCTTCTCACCGGACGCGCGCGTGCGCTTCGCCCACCTCGCCACCGAGCTGCGCGACCTGCGCCGATCCTTGTCCGACGCCCTGATGGACGTCCTGCACCGCGTCCTCGCCGTCACCGGCCTGGAGGTCGAACTGGCGGCGTCCCCGCACGCGTTGGCCGCCCGCCGCCGCGAGACCCTGTCGAACTTCCTGGACGTCGCCGCCTCCTTCGCCGCGGGCGACGGCGAGGCGAGCCTGCTCGCTTTCCTCGGCTTCCTGCGCACCGCCGCCCAGTACGAGAAGGGCCTAGACAACGCCCTGCCCGGCGGCGAGAACACCGTCAAGGTCCTCACCGCGCACAAGTCCAAGGGCCTGGAGTGGGACGTCGTGGCCGTCCCCGGCCTGGTCACCGGAACCTTCCCCAGCGGCCAGGGCCGCGAGAAATGGACCGCCCAGGGCAAGGTCCTGCCGCACGCGCTGCGCGGCGACACCGCCACCCTGCCCGACGTCGCGTCCTGGGACTCCAAGGGCCTGAGGTTCTTCCACGAGGCCATGAAGGACCACCAGCACACCGAGGAACTCCGCCTCGGCTACGTCACCTTCACCCGCCCCCGCTCCCTGCTGCTCGGCTCCGGCCACTGGTGGGGCCCCACCCAGAAGAAGCCCCGCGGCCCCTCCGACTTCCTCCAGGCCCTGTACGACCACTGCGCGGCCGGATACGGCGAGATCGAGGCCTGGGCGGACCAGCCCGAGGACGGCGCGGAGAACCCCGCTCTGCACACGGCCACCGCCGACCAGGCCTGGCCGCTGCCCCTGGACGACGCAGCGATGGCCCACCGCCACAAGGCCGCCAAGCTGGTCATGAACCACTTGGAGTACCTCGCCTCCCACGACGAGGGCCACCCCGCGGCCACGCATGACCCGAACGCCCACGACGACCCGGACTGGCCCCCACCACCGGAGGACGACGAACCTCCTTACGACGAGCCCCCCTTCGGGGAGCCTCCGTATGAGGAGTCCCTCCCCGAAACCGGGGCCGAAGCCGAAGACGCCCTCCCGGAGGACGACCCCGCCGACTGGGACGCCTGGACCACGGACCGCCCGACCGTCCCGCACCAGGCGACGGCCCCGCACGTCGCCGAGCACTCCAGTGCGCCAGGGGGCGCCCGCCCGCACCCCACGGAACCGCCCGGCACGCGCCTCACCCCCGAGGAGGCCCGCGCCATCGCCTCCTGGGACCGCGACCTCGACGCCCTCACCGGCGAACTCCTCCGCGCCCGCCGAGGAGTCACCGACGTCCCCCTGCCGGACTCGCTCACGGCCACCCAGTTGATGCTCCTGGCCGCCGACCCGGACGCCCTCGCGCAGGAACTCGCGCGCCCGCTGCCGCGCCCGCCGCAACCCGCCGCACGTCGGGGCACCCGCTTCCACGCCTGGGTGGAGTCACGCTACGAAGAGCTGACCCTGCCCATGCTGGAGCCGGACGAACTGCCCGGCAGCGAGGCCGAGATCGCCGACGAACGGGATCTGGAAGCCCTAAAGGAAGCCTTCGAACGCACCGAGTACGCCCGGCGCACGCCCTACCGCGTCGAGACCCCCTTCCAGCTCGCGATCGCCGGCCGCGTCGTACGGGGCCGTATCGACGCCGTCTACAGACAGGGCGACGGCGACGAAGCGACGTACGAGATCCTCGACTGGAAGACCAGCCGCACCCGTACCGCCGATCCGCTCCAGCTCGCGATCTACCGGCTGGCCTGGGCCGAGCGGCAGGGCGTGCCCCTGGAGGCGGTCACGGCCGCGTTCCTGTACGTGCGCGGCGGTGAGGTCGTACGCCCCGAGAACCTCCCGGACCGGGCCGCGCTGGAGCGGCTGCTGCTGGAGGAGCCGGGCGCGCAAGCAAACTGTGAGGAACCGCCCACCGAGGATGTCAGTGCGGGCCGATAGGCTCGTGACCATGAGCCACACCGTTGACAGTGCCGTCAGCGCGGTCCGCACGTACATCGAGCAGCACCGCGCAGCCTTCCTCGACGACCTCGCCGAATGGCTGCGCATCCCGTCCGTGTCGGCGCAGCCCGAGCACGTCTCCGATGTCCGGCGCAGCGCGGACTGGCTCGCCGCCACACTCAGGGAGACCGGCTTCCCCACCGTCGAGGTCTGGCCGACCCAGGGCGCCCCCGCCGTCTTCGCCGAGTGGCCCTCCGACGACCCCGAGGCACCCACGGTCCTCGTCTACGGCCATCACGACGTCCAGCCCGCCGCCCGCGAGGACGGCTGGGACAGCGAGCCCTTCGAGCCCGTCGTCCGCGAGAACCGCCTCTACGCGCGCGGGGCCGCCGACGACAAGGGCCAGGTGTTCTTCCACACACTCGGCGTCCGTGCCCACCTCGCCGCCACCGGCCGCACCGCCCCGGCCGTGCACCTGAAGCTGCTCGTCGAGGGCGAGGAGGAGTCCGGCTCCCCGCACTTCCGGGCGCTCGCCGAGGAGCACGCCGACCGGCTCGCAGCCGACGCCGTGATCGTCTCCGACACCGGCATGTGGTCCGAGGACACCCCCACGGTGTGCACCGGCATGCGCGGCCTCGCCGAGTGCGAGATCCGGCTGCTGGGCCCCGACCAGGACATCCACTCCGGTTCCTTCGGCGGCGCAGTGCCCAACCCGGCGACCGCCGCCGCACGCCTCGTCGCCGCGCTGCACGACGAGCACGCACGCGTGGCCGTCCCTGGCTTCTACGACGGCATCGCCGAACTCACCGACCAGGAGCGCGAACTCTTCGCCGAGCTGCCCTTCGACGAGAAGGAGTGGCTGCGCACCGCCAAGTCGCACGGCACCCACGGCGAGGCCGGACACACCACCCTGGAGCGCATCTGGGCCCGCCCGACCGCCGAGGTCAACGGCATCGGCGGCGGCTACCAGGGCCCCGGCAGCAAGACGATCATCCCGTCCTCGGCCATGGTGAAGCTCTCCTTCCGGCTGGTCGCAGGCCAGGACCCCGACCACATCGAGAAGGCCGTCCGAGCCTGGGCCGCCCAGCAGGTGCCCGACGGAATCCGGCCGGAGATCACGTTCAGCGCGGCCACGCGCCCGTGCCTGACGCCCCTGGACCACCCGGCCCTGCAGTCCGTCGTCCGCGCCATGGGCCGCGCCTTCGAGAAACCGGTCCTCTTCACCCGCGAGGGCGGCTCGGGACCGGCCGCCGACCTCCAGGAAGTCCTCGGGGCACCCGTCCTCTTCCTGGGCATCTCCGTCCCTTCAGACGGCTGGCACGCCCCGAACGAGAAGGTCGAGATCGACCTCCTCCTGAAGGGCGTCGAAACCACCGCCCACCTGTGGGGAGACCTCGCCGACACCTGGCGCCGCGCGCCCTGACGAACCCGCGCGACCGGAACGGCCACGCGCGCGAGGCACACTGGAAGAACCGCCCCGCACACCCCGTCCCCGCCGGACCCGGTCACCTCCTGCCGTACGTCCCGCTGAACCGCCCGCCGAAACAATCCGCATTGCCGGGGGAGTTGGAAGCACCCGTGACCACCTGGACCGACCACACAGCCGACCGACCCATCTCGCTCACCGCCCCGAGCGGCATCGACCGAGCCGCCCACCACCGGCTCGACGAGGCCTGGCTCGCCGCGGCGTGGAGCCACCCCACCACCCGTTGCTTCGTGGTCTCCGGCGGCCAGGTCCTCATCGACGAGACACCCGACGGCAACACCGAACTCGTCATGACCCCGTCCTTCGAGGCCCCGCTCACCGAGGCGCACCGCTACTTCCTGGGCACCGACGACGACGGCGTCAGCTACTTCGCCCTCCAGAAGGACGCCCTGCCCGGCCGTATCGACCAGTCGGCGCGGCCCGCGGGCCTCCGCGAGGCCGGCCTGCTGCTGTCACCCCGGGACGTGGGCCTCATGGTGCACGCGGTCGCCCTGGAGAACTGGCAGCGCCTGCACCGCTTCTGCTCCCGCTGCGGCGAGCGCACGGTGATCGCCGCGGCCGGCCACATCCGCCGCTGCCCGGCCTGCGGCGCGGAGCACTACCCGCGCACCGACCCCGCCGTGATCATGGCTGTCACCGACGAGGAGGACCGCATCCTGCTCGGCCGCCAGGTCCACTGGCCCGAGGGCCGCTTCTCGACGCTCGCCGGCTTCGTGGAGCCCGGCGAGTCCATCGAGCAGTCGGTGCGCCGCGAGGTCTTCGAGGAGGCCGGCATCACCGTCGGCCACGTCGAGTACGTCGCCAGCCAGCCCTGGCCCTTCCCGTCCAGCCTCATGCTGGGCTTCATGGCCCGCGCCACCTCGACCGACATCAACGTCGACGGCGACGAGATCCACGAAGCCCGCTGGTTCTCCCGCGAGGAACTGCGCGCGGCCTTCGAGTCCGAAGAGGTGCTGCCGCCGTACGGCATCTCCATCGCGGCCCGCCTGATCGAGCTCTGGTACGGCAAGCCGCTACCGACGCGGACCTTCGTCTGAGGCAACCGGGGGCGGATGACGGGGCGCTGATGAGTGGGGTGCGGATCCGTGACGGGTGTGGATCGCTCGCCGTAGATGATCCGGCTCGCCCGCGAGGACGCGCCGCCGGAAGACGTCACCTTCGTAGAGGCCCATTTCCTCGACGGCCCCTCACTCGCCGAAGGCACTCGTGAGGACGACGACGAAGAGGGCGGCCCCCGACATCAGGGGCCGCCCTCTTCGGAGCTGTGTGCGCCGACCGTCGTTCAGGCGCCGAGCGCCTGCTTCACCTGGGCAAGGCTCGGGTTCGTCATGACGACCTCGGAGCCGCCCTGGGAGGGAACCACCAGAACGGTGGGCACCGTCTGATTCCCGCCATTCGCCTTCTCGACGAACGCCGCCGAAGCCGGATCCTGCTCGATGTTGATCTCGTTGTACGCGATTCCCTCGCGGTCCATCTGGCTCTTCAGCCGACGGCAGTAACCGCACCACGTGGTGCTGTACATCGTCACAGTGCCCGACATTCTCTCGCGCTCCTCAACAGCTCGGGGGATGTGTCCTCGCAGTGAGGGAACGTACGCGACACGGCCGCAATTCCCACCAGGGGCGGCATGCGGCACGTGACGCCTGCCGCATTAGTACGACTGCGGGTGCCTCCCTGTGGACAACCGGCTCACCCGTCTCCGGCGACCTGGCAGCATGGCCGTGTGACAGCAGCAACGCACTCCTCCCTCTTCCCGCAGGTACCGGACTCGGCCGACGCGGTGCTCGAAGGACTCGACCCCGAGCAACGCGAGGTGGCCACCGCCCTGCGCGGTCCGGTGTGCGTGCTGGCGGGCGCCGGCACGGGCAAGACACGGGCGATCACCCACCGGATCGCCTACGGAGTGCGCGCCGGGGTCCTGCAGTCCTCCAGCGTGCTGGCCGTCACCTTCACCAACCGCGCCGCCGGTGAGATGCGCGGCCGACTGCGCCAGCTCGGCGCCACCGGAGTCCAGGCACGCACGTTCCACTCGGCCGCGCTGCGCCAGCTCCAGTACTTCTGGCCGAAAGCGATCGGCGGCAGCATGCCCCGGCTCGTCGACCGCAAGATCCAGCTCGTCGCCGACGCGGCGGCCGCCTGCCGCATCCGCCTCGACCGCGGCGAACTGCGGGACGTCACCGCCGAGATCGAGTGGTCCAAGGTCACCCAGACCGTGCCCTCCGACTACGCGGCCGCAGCGGCCAAGGCGGGCCGCGACGTCCCCCGTGCCCCCGCCGAGATCGCCCAGCTCTACGCCACCTACGAGGACGTCAAGCGCGACCGCGCGGTCATCGACTTCGAGGACGTCCTGCTGCTCACCGTCGCCGTCCTCCAGGACCGGGACGACATCGCCGAACAGGTCCGCTCGCAGTACCAGCACTTCGTGGTCGACGAGTACCAGGACGTCAGCCCGCTCCAGCAGCGCCTCCTGGAGCTGTGGCTGGGCGACCGCGACAGCCTGTGCGTCGTCGGCGACGCCAGCCAGACGATCTACTCCTTCACCGGAGCGACGCCGGACCACCTGCTCGACTTCCGCACCCGCCACCCCGGCGCCACCGTCGTCAAGCTGGTCCGCGACTACCGCTCCACACCCCAGGTCGTCCACCTCGCCAACGGCCTGCTCTCCCAGGCCCGCGGCCGGGCCGCCGACCACCGGCTGGAGCTGATCTCCCAGCGCGCCGCGGGCCCCGAGCCCGTCTACGCCGAGTACACCGACGAGCCCGCCGAGGCCGAGGGCGCCGCCCGCCGCATCCGCGACCTCATGGACGCGGGCGTCCCGGCGAGCGAGATCGCGATCCTGGTCCGCACGAACTCCCAGTCCGAGACCTACGAACAGGCCCTCGCCGACGCCGCAGTGCCCTACCAACTGCGCGGCGCCGAGCGGTTCTTCGACCGCCCCGAGGTCCGCAAGGCCGGCATCGCCCTGCGCGGCGCGGCCCGCTTCGGCGGCAACGACTCCCTCCTGGACGACGTCATCGACCTGCCCTCGCAGGTCCGTGCCGTCCTCTCCGGCGAGGGCTGGACCACCGAGCCCCCGGCTGGCTCCGGCGCCGTCAGAGAACGCTGGGAGTCGCTGGCGGCCCTGGTCAACCTCGCCCAGGACTTCGCCGCGGCGAAACCCGGAGCCACCCTCGCCGACCTGGTCGCCGAACTCGACGAGCGGGCCAACGCCCAGCACGCCCCGACCGTCCAGGGCGTCACCCTCGCCTCCCTGCACTCGGCCAAGGGCCTGGAGTGGGACGTCGTCTTCCTGGTCGGCGTCGCCGAGGGCATGATGCCCATCACGTACGCGAAGACCGACGAACAGATCGAGGAGGAGCGCCGCCTCCTCTACGTCGGCGTCACCCGTGCCAGAGAGCGGCTCCACGTCTCCTGGGCCCTCTCCCGCTCACCCGGCGGCCGCCCCAACCGCCGCCCCAGCCGCTTCCTGGACGGCCTGCGCCCCGGCTCGACCGGCGCCGTCGGCAGACCCGGCACGGTCGCCCCCGGAGGCATCGAGCGCGGCTTCACGGGCGACCCCAAGGCCGTGCCGCGCCGGACGCAGCGCACGGTGGCCCGCTGCCGGGTCTGCGGCCGCACCCTCACCGAGGCCGGTGAGATGAAGCTGATGCGCTGCGAGGACTGCCCCTCGGACATGGACGAGGGCCTCTACGAGCGGTTGCGCGAGTGGCGGGAGGTCCAGGCGCAGCGCAGCGGTCAGCCGGCCTTCTGCGTCTTCACCGACAAGACGCTGATGGCGATCGCCGAGACCGTCCCCGACGACGACGGCGAACTCGCGCGGATCCCCGGCGTCGGCGTCCGCAAGCTCAACCGCTACGGGGCCGATGTCCTGGCCATCTGCGGCGGTCAGGAGCCTGCGGAGGGTGTCGCGGAGGACTGATTCAAACTCGTCGAGAAAATAGTTTGCGCATGCCCCAGCAATCCCCATAGGTTCTTAGACACGGGAACAGGGGGCCTTCTCGAAGGCCCTGATTCCGTGCTGTACTTGCATATCCGTAGGACCGGTCTCACCCCCGGTCCCCCGAGACGCCGAGAGGAGGCGATTCCAGTGATCAGCATCAACACCAGCTCCGCCAGCACCGTGAAAATGACCGATCCCTCGGTCGTCTCCCTGTGCATGCTCGGCGTTTCGAACCTGGGCACCGGTCTGTCCGGCATTTCTGCCGCCCGTCCGGCCTCCGCCCTGTCTCTCGCGGTCCTTCCCGTCCGTGAGCGCAATGAGCGACCGACCAAGGCACTGGAAGCAGTAGGGGCACAGGCGCAGGCCTATGCCTTTGCACCCGGTGCCGGAAGCCGGAAGCAGACGACGCAGCACCACCAGATGTGGGCCTTCCGTGGGCCAGAACCCTGGAGTGATCCAGCCTGATCGATCAGGCCGGCGCCTTCAGGGCCGCGGAACCCCATCCGGGATCCGCGGCCCTTCTGTTTTCCCCGAACGGGGACGACGGAGCGAAGGGGCCTCGGGACAAGAAAAGAACCCGGTACCAAGCCGACAACCGGCCCAACAGGGCCGGACCGACCAGACGAGGAAGAACAACCGTGCAACTCGAAGCGCACGCCCCGTCCGTACCGCCTTCCGAAACGATCCCCCCGCCCGGCCTCACGGAGGACTCCACCTTGACTCCGCTCACTACGCTCACCGCGCTCGACGACGCCATCGAGAACCTGGGCGTGCCCGTCCCCTGCCGTTCCTACGACCCGGAGGTCTTCTTCGCCGAGTCGCCGGCAGATGTCGAGTACGCCAAGTCCCTCTGCCGCACCTGCCCGCTGATCGAGGCCTGCCTCGCCGGCGCCAAGGAGCGGCGTGAGCCCTGGGGTGTCTGGGGTGGCGAGCTCTTCGTCCAGGGTGTCGTCGTGGCCCGCAAGCGGCCGCGTGGCCGTCCGCGCAAGAACCCGGTCACGGCATGAACATCTTCGGAACGATCGACCGCCCCCTCACGCACGACCCCAAGAAGCAGGCCCCGATGAAGCCGTCCACTCCCAGCGAGCCCGCGGGCTCCGCGATCCCAGACTTCACCACCCCGGGTGCGACCGAGTCGCGCCAGAACAGGACCCGAGAGATGCAACTCATCCCAGAAGCTCTGGCTCGTGCGCATATGCACGAGCGCCTGCACGAGGCCGAGCGGGAACGCCGGGCCGTGCGCCTGGTGACCGCCCGCCGGATGCAGCGCAGGGCCGAGCGCGCCTCGATGCGCGCCCGCCGTGCGCTCGCCATGGCCGTCATGCAGTAACCGATCACACCTGAAGCGGTGGCCTTCCGATCTCCGGAGGCGAAAGCTCTCCCCGCGGGGCCGGTCCGTCCGAACGGACCGGCCCCGCGGTGCGTTCCGCCCGCCGATCCCCGGCCGCGGAGATATCGTCGGCGCGTGACGAGTCTTCCCGGAGGCAGTGACACCGGAGCCTTCACCGCGGAGCCCCAACCCCTCGTGTGCGCCCGCTGCGGCACCAGGTCCGAAGGCCCGCAGCCCACCTGGACCTGCTCCGTGGAGAACGGAACCCGGCACTACTTCTGTGACCTCTGTGCCCGGGAGAACCTCAGGGCGATCGAGGGACGGCTGGACTCGGCCTGGTGGTAGGCCGCACGCGCGCCGTCAGCGGCCCGGCTCGCGCCACCCGCGGCTAGGCTCACGCCTCCGCCGCGGGATCCTCCTCGTCCAGATACTCCTCATACTCCTCGTACGCGTCCGGGTCCTCCGGTACGAACCCCGGCAGCCACTCCTCCAGCTCATCGCGCAGCCGAACCGTCGCACCCAACTGGCACAGGACGCCGATTGTGCTCAATGTCACCCGGTGTATCAGGAGGTACGCCGGGGGCAGGTTGAGCTGCTTGCCCAACTGGTGGGCGGGGGAGCGGGGGTCGGCGATACGGGCCGCCTGGCTGCGCATCCAGCCGCGGCTGAAGGTGAACGCGTCGACCTGGGCCGGCTCGATGATCGGCACGAGGTAGTCGAGTACGGCGTCGGGGTCCAGCTCTATCGACTCCTTGACGAAGCCTTCCGTGCGCAGCAGTTCGTAGACCGCCTCGGCGTCGCCGTCGAGCGTCATGCGCAGGGAGTCGCCGATGGGCGTCGGCAGACCGCCGGGGAGGCGGTCGACCGTGCCGAAGTCCAGGACACCCAGCCGCCAGTCGCCCTTGCCGTCCGGATCGGCGGGCAGCAGACGGAAGTTGCCCGGATGCGGGTCCGCGTGGAGGAGACCGGTGCGGGCCGGGCCGGAGAAGAGGAAGCGGGCCAGGAGCTGGCCAGCCCGGTCGCGCTGCTCCTGGGTGCCGTCGGCGATCACCTCCGACAGCGGGATCCCGTCGATCCACTCCGTGACCAGGACCTGGTCGCACTGGTGGACCACGGCGGGTACCACGACGTCCGGGTCGCCCTCGAACTCCTCCGCGTGCGCCTGCTGGGCCTGCGCCTCCAGGCCGTAGTCGAGCTCCTCGGAGACACGGTCGCGGAGCTCGGCGATGAGGGGCTTGATGTCCATCCCGGGGATGAGCGGGCCCAACAGGCGGGCGAATCGGCTCAGTTGGGTCAAGTCGGACAGGAGGGCCTCGCCGGCGCCGGGGTACTGCACCTTGACCGCGACCTCGCGGCCGTCGTGCCACACCGCCCGGTGCACCTGGCCGATCGACGCGGCCGCCGCGGGCTTGTCCTCGAACTCCAGGAACAGCTCCCGCCAGTCCTCGCCGAGCCGCTCCGTCAGCACACCGTGCACGGTGCGCGTCGGCATCGGCGGTGCCGCCTCCTGGAGCTTGGTCAGTGCGGCACGGTAGGGACCGGCCACCTCCTCGGGCAGCGCGGACTCGAAGACGGACAGCGCCTGCCCGAACTTCATCGCACCGCCCTTGAGCTCGCCGAGCACCTTGAACAGCTGCTCCGCCGTGCGCTGTTGCAGCTCGCGGCCGACGATCTCCGCGGACTCGCCCACGATCCGTTTCCCGAGCCCCCACGTCGCTCTCCCGGCGAAGCCGAGCGGGAGCGCGGCGAGCTTGGCGGTGCGGGTGACCGCCTTGCGGGGAAGATCAGACATGCGCCCTCCAAGTCCCGGCCGGCCGGGCCGAGTCTGCCTTACGGCGCACATCCCTCGACGGCCGGTCCCCTGTCATTGTCGCGTGTCGATCCTCGTCCGTAGAGGTGTGTCCCTCCTTACCTTTCTTCGTACCCTTCTCCGCGGCTCCGCACGGGCAGCCGGAATGCGCCCAGACCGGTCGCGCGTGCCAGTGCAGACCGGGCAGCGAGACCTCCCACCGCGCGCCCGCGCTCGACGGCGACCGCCCGTCCAGGAAGGCGAGCGCGTGCGCGGCCGCCAGCCCGGCGACGGTCGTGGCCAGCGTCAGATCGCAGGGCCGCACCTGCGGCTGCCTGCCGGAGCGCCACTGCGCGACCAGACGCGGCCAGGTCGGATCACGGTCGGTGCGCGCGTGGTGCAGACAACCCGCGCAGGACGTCTCGCCGGGCAGGACCAGCGGGCCCACGACTCCCGTGCCCTCCACGACACCGGCGTACAGGTGGGGGGTCCCCGAGACGATCAGACCGGTGGCGGCGGCCGGGTCGGGCGCATGGACGGCGACGTCGTCCCGTGGGGCGAGGATCACCAGGGAGAAACCAGGGTCGCTCTCCTCCGACGCGGCCTGCGAGGTCCGGCGGGGCGGGCGGTCCGGTGCCGCCCGGCGTACCGCGCGGCGCGCCGCCTCGTCCCGGCGCTCGCCGACCGCCTCCGCGGGCAGCCCGCCAGGAGCGACGTCCCAGGGCTCGGTGCGACCGCCGTCGCGCACGTCGACCTCGCCGATCCCCGCGCCCGACAACAGCGCGGCCAGCACCGCGCCCACCCGGCCCGCGCCTCTCACCTGTACCCGCAGTTCGCGGCGAGCCGCCAGACGGCCCATCGACTCGCCCGGCTCGCCGGTGATCAGGGAGAGCGAGGCGAGGTCCGGGCGCAGCCGGTCGAGGACGTCCTTCTTCGCGCGGAGGGCATCGGCCGCGGGCCCGCCGCCCTTCGCGTCGTCGAGCAGTCCCGCACGCGTCAGCCCCTCCACCAAGTGGTCCACCTGGCCCTCGGGCAGATCCATCCGCTCGCCCTCCTCGCGCAGGAGCGGCAGTCCGCGGGTGCCGTTGAGCAGGTCCAGGAAACTGCTCGTCGCGGTGTCCATCGGGCCCAAAGTCATCGCGTGCGCCGGTGTCATCCCGAACTGCACGGTGTGGAGATCGCGCCAGCCGCGCCGCAGCGCGGGCTTCACCATCGGATGCATGACAGGCCCCCGTAGCCCTAGAAGTACGTCCCGTGTGCCGACGGAACCGGTCGGTGCTCCGCCTGCGATGCCAGCCTGCCCGGCCCGGGCGTCGGGTGCAGAAAGTTGTCCACAGGCTGTGGGATTCGTCGTACAAATCAAATGCTTGGTGGCGGATCGATACCGAAACCGCCCCGGAGTCGGGACTTCCCGCGTGTGCAGAGGGTAACGTCGTGGCGTGCCCGCCGACCCACTGCACAGCGCCGGAAAACCACAGCGCAGTACGACGAGCCAGCCGCCAAGCGGCTCGGGGGCGAGCGCGATCGAGGTCCGCAGGAGTGCGCGTCGGCGCAGAACGGTCTCCGCGTACCGCGAGGGCGATCGCACCGTCGTGCTCATCCCCGCCCGCATGTCCGAGGCGGAGGAGAAGCGCTGGGTCACCGTCATGCTCGACAAGCTGGCCGCCCAGGAGAGCAAACGCGTGCTCGGTGACGCCGAGCTGTCCGAGCGCGCCGAGCGGCTGTCGGCCCAGTACTTCGACGGCCGCGCCCGGCCCACCTCCGTGCGCTGGGTGACCAACCAGAACACGCGCTGGGGCTCCTGCACGCCCTCCGAGGGCAGCATCCGGCTCTCGCACCGGCTGCAGGGCATGCCCGAGTACGTCGTCGACTACGTGCTGCTGCACGAGCTGGCGCATCTCCTGGTGCCCGGACACGGGCCGCGTTTCTGGCGGCTCCTTGAGGCGTATCCGCGCACCGAGCGGGCCAAGGGCTACCTCGAAGGTGTGGTCGCGGCTGAGCGGCTGCCCCATCCCCCGGGCGCCCGCGACGAGTGAGGCCCTCTTGTGGGGGATTGTGTACCGGGTCTGTACCGACTTCCTCCGGTGTCAGTGATTGCCGTTAGCCTGGCGCGACTCACTTGCATCGGGATGGGGGACGGTCGTTACGCATGGCCAGGGAATTCCAACGCGGCCACAAGGCCAAGATCAGTGACCTCACCGCGGGCACGGATCTGTACGTAGGTGTGCAGATCACGGGCCCCGGACTGACGTTCGACATCAGCTGCTTCGGCCTCGACGCCGAGGAGCGGCTCTCGGACGACCGGTACTTCGTGTTCTTCAACCAGCCGAAGTCCCCCGAGGAGTCCATCCAGCTCCTGGGTGCCCAGGCGGGCGACTCGGAGTCCTTCCGGGTCACGCTCGACAAGATCCCGCCGCAGATCCACAAGCTGGCGTTCACGGCGACGCTCGACGGTGCCGGGCAGATGTCGCAGATCGCCCCCGGCTACGTCCGGATCGTCGCGGGCGGCGAGGAGGTGGCCCGCTACTCGTTCAACGGTTCGGAGTTCACCACCGAGCGGGCCGTGATGCTGGGTGACTTCTACCTGAAGGACGTCTGGCGGTTCGCGGCCGTCGGCCAGGGCTTCGACGGTGGCCTGGAAGCGTTGCTGAAGAACTTCGGCGGCGAGGTCGCCGAGGAGGAGACGCCCGAGCCGCAGCAGGCGCAGCCCGCGCCGCCGCAGTCCGGTGCCGTTCCTGGCTTCGCTCCGCCCGCGTTCGGCGCCCCTGCGGCCCCGGCACCCGCCCCGGCCCCCCAGCCCGTCGCGCAGGGGTACGCACCCCCGCCGGCGCCCGCGCCCTCCGTGCATGCCGCGCCGACCATCATCGCGCCCATGACCCCGCCCGGGGCGGGCACCGTGCCGCCCCCGGGTCCCGTGCCCGCGCCCTACGGCCAGCCGCAGGCGCCGTACGGACAGCAGGCCCCCGGCCAGACCCCGCCTCCGCCGCCCGGCTACGCGCAGCCCCAGGCTCCGCACGCGCCGGGCCCGCCGCCCGGCTACGGTCAGCCGACTCCGCCCCCTGGCTACGGCCAGCCGCCCGCGCCTCCTGGGTACGGGCAGCAGCCGCCCGCTTTCGGGCAGGTCCCGGGGCAGGCAGCCGCCTACGGAGTGCCGTCGGGTTCTCCTCAGGGCGCCGGTGTGTCGGCCGCGCTGGAGAAGTTCAAGGAGACGCCCACCGGGCAGCGCTGGACGCAGCAGAACAAGAAGCTCATCCGCGTCGACCTCGGCATCGGCGGCCAGCCCGTGCTGGCCCGCCAGGGCAGCATGGTGCTCTACCAGGGCAAGGTCGACTTCGGCTACAAGGGCGCCGGATTCGCCGGACGGATCGTGGGCAACGCGACCGGCCAGGAGATGCAGCTGATGCGCTGCACCGGCCAGGGCCAGGTGTTCCTCGCCGAGAACTCCACCCACCTGCACCCCGTCGAGCTCCAGGGGGACGCGATCTGCGTCTCCGCCGAGAACGTCCTCGCCTTCGACGAGAGCCTCCAGTACGAGGTCCGGCGCATCGAGGGACACGGCATCCCCGGGGGCGCGCTGTTCACGATGCAGTTCCAGGGGACCGGCACCATCGTCGTGAAGACCCACGGCTCGCCCGTGGTGCTGCCGGTCACGCCGACCACGTTCGCCGACTGCAACGCGGTCGTCGCCTGGTCCGCGGCCGCCCAGGTGATCGTCTCCAGCCAGGTCCGGATGCGCCGCAACGCCTATCCGGGCGACACCGGGGAGAGCGTCAACCTGCAGTTCCGGGCCGCCCCCGGAAACTTCATCGTCGTCCAGCCGTACGAGGTCTGAGGGAGCCCGTCATGAACCAGCCGCTCGCGGGCTACGCCCCCGCACCCGTCTCCGCCCGCATGGAGAACCACGGCAACAACATGCTGAAGGTCGCCATGCAGACCGGAAGCGACCTCTTCGCGCGCGTGGGCTCGATGATCGCCTACGAAGGCTTCATCCAGTACGAGCCCAACCCGCCGGCCGTGCGCCAGGTCGCACGCGACTGGATGACCGGCGAAGGCGCGCCCCTGATGAAGTGCTCCGGCGACGGACTGCTCTACCTCGCCGACTACGGCGCGGATGTCGTGGTCATCAACCTCAACGGCGACGGGATCTCCGTCAACGCCACCAACCTGCTCGCCTTCGACACCCACCTCACCTGGGGCGTGGAGCGCGTCAAGGGGCTGGCGAAGTTCGCCGGACAGGGCCTGTGGAACACCAAGATCACCGGCCAGGGCTGGGTCGCGCTGACCTCCCGCGGCAAGCCGATCGTCGTCGACTGCGGCGGCGGCGAGGACGAGACGTACGTCGACCCGGACGCGCTCGTCGCCTGGTCCCCGAACCTGAAGGTGAAGGGCAAGCGCAGCTTCAAGGCGCAGTCGCTGATCGGCCGCGGCAGCGGCGAGGCCTACCAGATGGCCTTCTCCGGGACGGGCATCGTCGTCGTCCAGCCCAGCGAGGACAGCACCGACCGTCTCCGGTTCCGGGGCTGAGGGGGGAACACGACACCATGCAGAGCCCGCTTTTCGCGTTCAACGACTCGCAGTCCCAGGAGCGCTACAGCCTGCAGAACAAGCAGATGCTGCGCATCGTCCTGGAGGGCCACGACGACATCCTCGCCCGCAAGGGCACGATGGTCGCCTACCAGGGGCTCGTCGAGTTCGACGCCGAGTACCAGAACACCCAGCAGGCCTACGCGCGTGCGGCCACCGGCGAGGGCCTCAGCCTGATGCGCTGCCACGGGCAGGGCACGGTCTTCCTCGCCAACCTCGCCCAGCACATCCACGTAGTGGATGTGGAACAGGACGGCCTCACCGTCGACAGCAGCTACGTCCTCGCGATGGACTCCTCGCTGCACCACGAGGTCATCGCCGTGGACAGCCAGTACGGCATCTCCGGCTCGGGGAAGTACCAGCTCAACATCACCGGCCGCGGCAAGGTCGCCCTGATGACCTCGGGAGCGCCCCTGATGATGCAGGTCACGCCCGACAAGTACGTCAACTGCGACGCCGACGCGATCGTCGCCTGGTCCACCGGTCTGCGCGTCCAGATGCAGGCCCAGACGCACTCCTCCGGGGTGTGGCGGCGCCGCGGCAACACAGGCGAGGGCTGGGAGCTGAGCTTCATGGGCAGCGGTTACGCGCTCGTCCAGCCGAGCGAACTGCTGCCGCCGCAGAACGCCGCGATCGGCCAGGGCATCGCCGCCCAGTTCGGCATGGGCCAGCACGGCGCGCACGCGCAGAATCAGGGCAACGCCTGGAGCTGACCGTCCGGAAATCCAACGTAAGGGGCGCCCGCCATCGCGGGCGCCCCTTACACGTTCACCGCTTCCCACACCCCGCTCAGAGCCTGGCGCGCGTCGCCTCCAGCAGCCGTAGGACCGACTCGTCCGCTACGGACGGCACCTCGTCGTAAGGGAACCAGCGCAGGTCGAGGGACTCGTCGCTGATCTCCTGGACGGCGCCGGGGGGTGCCAGCACCGCGTACTGGACGTCGTAGTGGCAGTGGCACGGCGGGGGGATCGGGTGCCGGTCCAGGCGGACCGGGCCGCCCGGCAGCAGGGTCAGTCCGGTGATGCCGGACTCCTCCGTGGCCTCGCGCAGTGCCGCCTCCTCCAGTGAGGTGTCCTCCGGCTCACAGTGGCCGCCCATCTGGAGCCACATCCGCAGCTTCTTGTGCAGGGTCAGCAGGACCCTGCCGTGCTTCGGGTCGATCACCAGGGCGCTCGCCGTCACATGCCCGGCGTGGCAGGACTTCCACATGCCGTCCGGGTGGGCGGCCAGGTGGTCCAGGTAGGCCTGGCGCAGGTCCGTCTGGTCCTCGTAGCTCTTCAGTACGAGGACCGCGTCGTCGTACAGGCTCACTCGGTGTCGTCGTCCTTGGAGTCCTCGTCCTTCGTCAGGTTCGGCTTCTCCGCGGTGCCGCTCGCCGCCTCGCCGAGCATCTTGTCCAGCTCGGAGAAGTCCAGTTGCTCGCGGTGCACGAAGCCGTCCGGGTCGTCCAGGTCGGAGGCCGTGGGCAGCATGTCCGGGTGGGCCCACAGGCCGTCCCGGCCGTCGACACCGCGCGCGTCCGTGAGCGAGGCCCACAGGCGGGAGGCGTCGCGCAGCCGGCGCGGCCGCAACTCCAGGCCGATCAGCGTGGCGAACGTCTGCTCGGCGGGACCACCCGTCGCGCGACGGCGCCGCAGGGTCTCGCGGAGCGCGTCGGCGGACGTCAGGCGCGGCTTCGCGGCCGCGTGGACCACCGCGTCCACCCAGCCCTCGACGAGCGCCAGAGCCGTCTCCAGACGGGCCAGGGCGGCCTTCTGCTCCGGGGTGTCCTCCGGCTGGAACATGCCCTGCTGGAGCGCGTCCTGCAGCTGCTCCGGGTTCGCCGGGTCGAACTGGCCGACCACGTCCTCCAGCTTGGCGGTGTCGACCTTGATCCCGCGCGCGTACCCGTCGACCGCGCCGTACAGGTGCGAGCGCAGCCACGGCACGTGCGCGAACAGGCGCTGGTGGGCGGCCTCGCGCAGAGCGAGGTAGAGCCGCACCTCCTCCTGGGGGACGCCCAGGTCCTTGCCGAACGCCTCGATGTTCAGCGGCAGCAGCGCGGCCTTGCCGGCCGGGCCGAGCGGCAGGCCGATGTCGGTCGAACCGACGACCTCGCCCGCGAGGACGCCCACGGCCTGCCCGATCTGCGTGCCGAACATGGCGCCGCCCATCGAGCGCATCATGCCGATCAGCGGGCCCGCCATGGCCTGCATCTCCTCCGGCAGGACGTCACCCATGGCCGCGCCGACACGCTCGGCGACCGGGTCCACGAGCTCCTTCCACGCGGGCAGGGTCGCCTCGACCCACTCCGCGCGGGACCACGCCACAGCGGTGCCGGCGCCGGACGGCAGCGACGTCGCGTCGTCCAGCCACAGGTCCGCCAGCCGCACGGCCTCCTCGACCGCGCTGCGGTCGGCGGGGCCGATGCTCGCGTCCTTGACGCCGTCCTGCGTGCCCTGGGAAACCGTCTGGCGGGCGATCTGCTTGGCCATGTCCCAGTTCACCGGGCCGCCCTCGTACGAGAGCATCTGGCCCAACTGCTGGAACGCGGCGCCCAGGTCATTGGGGTTCAGCGAGCCGAACATGGCTGCGAGCGGATTGTCCGCGCCGGGGCTGCCGAAGCCCCCGGCACCGGGCAGGCCGCCGAAACCGAACGGGTTGGCCGGTCCCTGACCACCACCGCTCTCCTGGTCCTTCTTCTTGCCCTCGTCGCCGTCGTCCGGCTCCTCCGGCGGAAGGCCGAATCCGAATGGGGTGTCACTCACGGGATTCCTCGGCTGTTAAGGCCGCCGGTTCTCTCCGACGGCACGACTGCCCTTCAACACCACCCAGCGTAGACACCGCGGGCCGATCGGGCCTCAGTGCTTCGCCGAGACCCGGCCTGCGGCAGGATGGATGCCACCTGGTCCGGACGCGTCACGCGCATCCGTACTGAAGACAACCGCTGGAGACGCCCGGTGAGTTCCCCAGATCCGCAGGTTCGCGCAGCGCGAAACCACTCAACCAGTCCCGCCGTGCGCGGGCCCGTCGTCGCGGTCACCGGCGCCGCGTCCGGGATCGGGGCGCTGCTGACCGAGCGGCTCGCCGCCTCCGAGGAGATCAAGCAGGTCATCGCCATCGACGAGCGGCGCGGCGAGTGCGCCGCGGCGCAGTGGCACATCCTCGACGTACGGGATCCGGCCATCGCGGAGAAGCTGCGCGGCGCGGACGTCGTCGTCCATCTGGCGCTCGACCTCGATCTGGAGACCGACCCGGCCGCCCGTTCGGCGTACAACGTCCGGGGGACGCAGACCGTGCTCACCGCCGCCGCGGCGGCCGGGGTCCACCGGGTCGTGCTGTGCACCTCGGCGATGGTCTACGGAGCGCTGCCCGACAACGAACTGCCGCTCTCGGAGGACGCCGAACTGCGCGCTACCGCGGAGGCCACCGGCGTCGGCGACCTCCTGGAGGTCGAGCGCCTCGCACGGCGCGCACCGCGTGCGCATCCCGGGCTCAACGTCACCGTCGTCCGCCCCGGAGTCCTCGTCGGCGGCACCGACACCGCCCTGACCAGGTACTTCGAGTCGCCCCGGCTGCTGGTGGTGGCAGGGTCGCGGCCCGCCTGGCAGTTCTGCCACGTCGAGGACCTGTGCAGCGCCCTGGAGTACGCCGTCCTGGAGAAGGTCGAGGGCGAGCTGGCTGTCGGCTGCGACGGCTGGCTGGAGCAGGAGGAGGTCGAGGAGCTCAGCGGCATCCGCCGCATGGAGCTGCCGTCCGCAGTCGCGCTCGGCGCCGCCGCCCGGCTGCACCGGATCGGGCTCACCCCGTCCCCGGCCGGCGACCTGGCGTACACGATGTACCCCTGGGTGGTGAGCGGGAGCCGGCTGCACGACGCGGGCTGGCGGCCGCAGTGGACCAACGAGGAAGTGCTCGCGGAGCTGCTGGAGGAGGTCTCCGGGCGGCACACGGTCGTCGGGCGACGGCTCGGCCGCAAGGACGCGACGGCGGCGGGTGCGGCGGGCGCGACGGTCGCGCTGCTGGGCGCGGCGGCGGTCGTACGACGGGCGCGGAAGGCGCGGCGGCGGATCTGACGGGCAGGCCCTTCGGGGACACCCTGATCTCGCTCCCGGTAAAACGTGCTCCTGTAGAAGGCTCCAAGTCCCTACGCGCGCGTGCCTGGTGAAAGTGCTATTCCTCGCTGTCCGCGAGGTACGGCACGATGGAGGCATGGCACCCACGATCGACCATCCCGGTGAACAGGCCGCGCAGGATCCCATCAAGCTGATCGGGATCCGGGAGACGCCGCTCTCCGTGGACGAGGTCTTCCGGGCCCTGGGAGACGACGCGGCCGGCGGGATGGCCCTCTTCGTAGGGACCGTGCGCAATCACGACGGCGGGGCCGATGTCGACGAGCTGGGGTACTCGTGCCACCCCAGTGCCGAGGACGAGATGCGGCGCATCGCCGAGAAGGTCGTCGCGGAGTACCCGGTGAGGGCGCTGGCCGCCGTCCACCGTGTGGGGGATCTCGGCATCGGGGACCTCGCGGTCGTCGTCGGCGTGTCGTGTCCGCACCGGGGTGAGGCCTTCGAGGCCTGCCGGAAGCTGATCGACGACCTCAAGCACGAGGTGCCGATCTGGAAGCACCAGAAGTTCTCGGACGGCACCGAGGAGTGGGTCGGCGCCTGCTGATGCCGGCTCACCGCGCCTGCTGACGACAGCTCACCGACTTCTCACCGACCCTGATCGGCTTCTCACCCGTCCTCCGGTTGCGTAACCGCCCCCCGGGCACGAGCGTTGTCAGTGGGGCTGGCTAATCTGCTGATCAGTCAGTTGAGGTCACTCATCCGGGGTTGGGAGGTCGGCATGGCGGCACTCGCCTGGTTGTTGATTCCGTTGGCGGCTGCGATAGGTGCCGGCGTGTGGGGCAGTTGGGCCAACCGGACCCGCAAGATGCGGAGCGACGGCCCGGAACTTGACGGTTATGCCCGGTTCCGCGAGGCCATGGAGAAGTCCCACTCCGGCACGTGACCGGAAGGCGGCCCTGACGGTGCGCTGACAGACGCGTCCCGTACTGTCGTGCCATGCCACGCCGCACCGCGACGATGCTCGCCTCCACCCTGATGCTGATCGCGCTCCTGTGCGCGGGAGTCCTCATCAACGTCCCGTATGCGGAGATGTCGCCGGGCCCGACGGTGAACACGCTCGGGGACCACGACGGCGAGCCGGTGCTGCAGATCAACGGGCGCAAGACCTACCCGACGACCGGTCACCTGAACATGACGACGGTCCGCGTCACCAGCGCCGACTACAACATGAACCTCATCGAGGCCGTGTACGGCTGGCTCGCCCACGACGACAAGATCGTCCCGCACGACACGCTGTACCCGGACGGCAAGACGGAGCAGCAGTCGACCCAGGAGAACGCCGAGGAGTTCAGCCAGTCCCAGGAGAGCGCCAAGGTCGCCGCCCTGGAGCAGCTGGGCGTCCCGGTGAAGTCCTGGGTGATCGTCTCGACGGTCGTCAAGGGCACCCCGGCCGAGGGCAAGCTGCACGCCGGTGACGTCATCAAGGCCGTCGACGGTACGACGGTGAAGCAGCCCGACGACGTCGCGAAGCTGGTCACCAAGCACAAGCCCGGCGAGAACGTCGTGTTCACGATCGTGCCCGCCAAGGAGCAGGCCGCCGCCGTGAAGGCGAACAAGACGGCGACCGCGACGAAGAAGATCACGATCACCACCGCAACCTCCGACGACACCGGCACCAAGCGCGCCATCGTCGGTATCTCCGCCGGAACCGATCACACGTTCCCGTTCACCATCGACATCAAGCTCGCCGACGTCGGCGGCCCCAGCGCCGGACTGATGTTCGCGCTCGGCATCTACGACAAGCTCACCCCGGGCGACCTCACCGGCGGCAAGTTCGTCGCGGGCACCGGCACGATCGACGACACCGGCAAGGTCGGCCCGATCGGCGGCATCTCGATGAAGACGGTCGGTGCGCGCAGCAAGGGCGCCCAGTACTTCCTGACGCCTGCCGACAACTGCGCTGAAGCCGCCAAGGACACCCCCAGCGGCCTCAGGCTCGTCAAGGTCAACACCATCAAGGACGCGATCAGCGACCTCAAGCTGATCAACAGTGGCAAGACCGACGACCTCCCGAAGTGCAGCACCAAGAGCTGAACGACCCTCTTCTTAAGAAGACCTCGCCTACGACTCCGGGGGCGCCCTCACACGGAGGGCGCCCCCGGAGTCGTAGCGGACGGCGTCAGTCCTCGAAGGTCGCCGACAGGGCCTCCGCGAGGCCGGGGACCAGGGCGCCGCCCGTGAGGACCTCCGTGGGGGAGTCCTTCTCGCGCAGGCGCAGGGCCGAGTCGCGGGTGCCGTCGCGCAGGACCGCGACCGTCATCCGGACCTCCTGGCGGTCCGGGTGCTGGGCGACCCACTGGGTGAGCTTCTTCCCGCTCAGGCCCTCCGGGACGGAGGCCTCGGCGGACGGCGGCAGCATCAGGCGCTCGACCGTGAGCGCGCAGCCGGCCACCGCGTCGGGCCAGGCGATCGTGCCGAGGAACTCGTCCAGCGGCTTTCCGGCCGGGATCTCCTCCTGCTCGATCGGGGTGAGACCAGTGGTCTCGGGCTCGTCCCGCAGGCCGAGTTGGGCCGCGAGACCGGGTTCCTGGGCCCGCAGTCGCGCGGTGTCTACCAGGGCGAAGAGGCGAGCGGGCTGGTCCCAGCCGAGGCCCGAGGCGTACTCGTCGATCTCGAGTACGGCCCGGGTGAGAGGGTTCGCTGCCATGGGAGTGTTGGACATGGTCACAATCCTGCCTCGTTCATGGCCGGAATCGGGAACCGAGTAAACGGTGAGTAAGTTGCATAGGTGTGGGCCCGCGATCACGCGGGGCTACGGAGGGCCCCCGACACCGGGGACCTGACGCAACGACAGCGACCAACAGCGAACTTCGAGGTGCGCACCTTGGCTTTCCAGATGCCGGACCGCGGCGGAGGCCCGACAGGGCCGCGGATCAGAGTGGGCCGCCCGTCCCGGCGCGTCCGGACTTTGCTCATGACACTGGGCGTCCTTGCCGTACTCGGCATGGCGTTCACGATGTTCGCGGGCTTCTGGACGGACTGGCTCTGGTACCGGTCGGTGCATTACTCGTCCGTGTTCACCACCACCCTGACGACGAAGATCGGACTGTTCTTCGTCTTCGGCCTCCTGATGGCGGCCGCGGTGGGCGTGAACATCTGGCTGGCGCACCGCCTGCGCCCGCCGCTCAGCGCGATGTCGATGGAGCAGCAGAGCCTCGACCGCTACCGGATGGGCATCGCGCCGTACAAGAAGTGGCTGCTTCTGGCGATCACCGCTCTGGTCGGGCTGATCGCGGGCGCCTCGGCGTCCAGTCAGTGGCGGGTCTGGCTGATGTGGGTCAACGGCGTGCCCTTCCACCAGAAGGACCCGCAGTTCCACCTCGACGTGTCCTTCTACGCGTTCGACCTGCCCTGGTACCGCTTCCTGCTCGGCTTCGGCTTCGCCGCCGCGATCCTCTCGCTGCTCGCCGCCGCGCTGACGCACTACCTGTACGGCGGCCTGCGCATCACCAGCCCCGGCGCGCGCGCCACGGCCGCGGCCACCGGACACCTGTCGGTGCTGCTCGGCATCTTCGTCGCGCTCAAGGCGGTGGCCTACTGGCTCGACCGGTACGGACTCGCGGTCAAATCCAGCGACTTCAAGGCGACGGGTGACTGGACGGGCCTGAGGTACGTCGACGCGAACGCGTATCTGCCGGCCAAGACGATCCTGTTCTGCATCGCCGTCATCTGCGCGCTGCTGTTCTTCGCCACCCTGTGGCGGCGCACCTGGCAGCTGCCCGTCATCGGCTTCGGCCTGATGGTGCTCTCCGCGATCCTCATCGGCGGCCTGTACCCGGCGATCGTCCAGAAGTTCACGGTCCAGCCGAACGAGCAGGCCAAGGAAGCCCCGTACGTCCAGAAGAACCTGAAGGCGACGCGCGAGGCCTACGGCATCGACGACACCAAGGTCACGGAGTACTCGGGGACGAGCACCACCAAGGACAAGACCAAGCTGCGCTCCGACGTCGACTCCACGGCGAGCATCCGGATCGTGGACCCGAACGTCGTGTCGCCCACGTTCCAGCAGCTCCAGCAGATCAGGAACTATTACGCGTTCCCGACCAACCTGGATGTCGACCGCTACAGCGAGGACGGCAAGGACCAGGACACGGTCATCGGTCTGCGTGAGCTGAACCTCAACGGCATCCCGAAGAACAACTGGATCAACGACCACTTCCGCTACACCCACGGCTACGGAGTGGTCGCCGCCAAGGGCACCGCGGTCGACTCCGAGGGCCGCCCGGTCTTCACCGAGTCCGATCTGCCGTCCACGGGGGACCTCGGGACGTACAAGCAGCAGATCTACTACGGCGAGAAGACCACCACGTACTCGATCGTCGGCGGTCCCCAGAAGGAGATCGACTACTCCGACGACAGCGGCGAGAAGACCACAAGCTATACCGGAAAGAGCGGGGTCAACCTCTCCAACCCGCTCAACCGGGCCGCGTACGCGGTGGCGTTCAACGAGCCGCAGATCCTGTACTCCGGTGCGATCGGCGAGGGTTCGCGGATCCTGTACAACCGCACGCCCAAGGAGCGCGTCGAGGCGGTGGCGCCCTGGCTGACCATCGACGGTGACGCCTATCCGGCGGTCGTGGACGGCCGTATCCAGTGGATCGTCGACGCGTACACGACGAGCAACGGATACCCGTACGCCTCGCGTACGACCCTCGGTGACACCACGGCGGACTCGCTGACGGCGACCAACAACAACCGCGCGGTGGTGGCCCAGCAGAACCAGGTCAACTACATCCGCAACTCGGTGAAGGCGACCGTCGACGCGTACACCGGTGCCGTCAAGCTCTACCAGTGGGACACCGAGGACCCGGTCCTGAAGACCTGGATGAAGGCGTTCCCGCACACGGTCGAGCCCAAGAAGGACATCTCGTCCTCGCTGATGGCCCATCTCCGGTACCCGCAGGACCTGTTCAAGGTCCAGCGTGAACTCCTCACCCGCTACCACGTGACGGACGCGCAGACGTTCCTCAGCGGCAGCGAGGTGTGGCAGGTGCCGAACGATCCGACGAACCAGTCCAACAGCGCGGTGCCGCCGTACTACTTGAGCATGAAGATGCCGGACCAGTCCGCGCAGGCCTTCTCGTTGACGACGACGTTCACACCGAACGGCAGAGACAACCTCAGCGCCTTCATGGCCGTCGACTCCGAGGCCGGTACCCCGGACTACGGCAAGATCAGAATCCTGAAGCTGCCGACCAGTACGACCGTCGGCGGGCCCAAACAGGTGCAGAGCGCCTTCAACTCCCAACAGGACATCGCGGAATCCATCAAGCTGCTCAAGGGCGGCGACTCCGACATCGAGTACGGCAACCTGCTGACGGTGCCGCTCGACGGGGGACTGCTGTACGTGGAGCCCGTCTACGTACGCGGTGGTGGACTCAAGTACCCGCTCCTGCGCAAGGTGTTGGTGGCCTACGGGAACAAGACCGCCTTCGAGGACACCCTGGACGAGGGGCTGAACAAGGTCTTCGGGGCGGAGAGCACCACGACTCCGCCACCGGACGAGACCACCACCCCACCGACATCCAGCAACCCCACGGTCCAGGCCGCGTTGACCGACGCGCAGAAGGCCTTCGACGCCGGGCAACAGGCGTTGAAGAAGGGCGACTGGGAGGCGTACGGGCAGGCGCAGAAGGATCTTCAGTCCGCGCTGCAGCGGGCCGAGGACGCGCAGGCCGCGGCCGACAAGAGCAAGGGCAGTGGCAAGAGCACCAGTAGTCCGAGTCCGAGCAGCAGCCCCAGTAGCGGATAGGGAAAAGCCCACCTCACGCCGTGGTACGGTTGCAACACAACGGCGCGGGGTGGAGCAGCTCGGTAGCTCGCTGGGCTCATAACCCAGAGGTCGCAGGTTCAAATCCTGTCCCCGCTACTGATCGCGAAGGCCCGGATCCTTTAAGGATCCGGGCCTTCGCGCTGTGCGAACGCATGTGCCGACGAGGGTGACGGCCGTGCCGCCGGGGGGAGTTGGTGAAACCGTGTTTGTGTTGTCTCTCTGTGGGCATGTCGACAAAACGCTGTAGAGACCTCACTGGCTGCGGTATACCAGGTGTACCCAGGTTGCAGGTGGTGCGACGATGGACGTTATGGGGGACAAGGCAACTCTGTTGGATACAGGGCGTTTTGTGCAGCCTTCCGACCGGGACGAGACCGGTGACGGGGAGGTTGTCGACGAGGCACGCACACGGCTCGCCGCACAGGCCGGCGACGTCGAGGCGACGAGTGTCCTCGGAGCGATGCTGCTGCGCCGCGGTGATCTCGACGGAGCCGAGCCCTTGCTGCGTGCCGCCACCGCCGAGGGCGACCGGGCCGCGGCCAACAACCTCGGCGTCCTCCTGCACCAGCGCGGATATCCCGACGAAGCCGCCGGCTGGTGGCGGATCGCGGCCGTAGCGGGGTCCGCGGCCGCCGCGCACGCGCTCGGCCGGTACCACCGCGAGCGCGGCGACGAGCCCGCCGCCGAGTACTGGCTGCGCCAGTCCGCCGAACAGGGCCACGCGCTGGGCGCGTATGCCCTTGCCGACCTGCTGGAGCACCGCGGGGACACCGCGGCCGAGCAGTGGATGCGGTCCGCCGCCGAGCGCGGGCACCGCGAGGCCGCGTACCGGCTGGCGCGGGCGCTCGACCGGCAGGCGCCGCACGAGGACGAGTACGAGGGCGGGGCTGACAACGGTGTCGCATCGGCCCCCGCAGCCTCGGGATCCCCCGGCAACGAGGCCGAGCAGTGGTACCGGCAGGCCGCCGCGCGTGGGCATCAGCGGGCCGCGCTGCAGCTCGGGGCGATCCTGGAGAAGCGGGGCGAGCTCAAGGAGGCCGGGCGCTGGTATCTGACGTCCGCGAAGGACGGGGAGGCGCGGGCCGCCTGCGCGCTCGGGTTCCTGCTGCGCGACGCCGGCGACACCGAGAGCGCCGCCGTGTGGTGGCTCCGGGCCGCCCAGGACGGCGACGGCAACGCGGCCAACGCGCTGGGCGCGCTGCACGCCGAGCGCGGTGAGACGCAGACCGCCGAGCGGTGGTACCGGGCCGCGATGGACGCCGGGGACGTGAACGGCGCGTACAACCTCGGGCTCCTCTGCGCCGAGCAGACGCGTACCGCGCAGGCCGAGCAGTGGTACCGGCGGGCTGCCTACGCCGGGCACCGGGAGGCCGCCAACGCGCTGGCCGTGCTGCTGCTTCAGGGCGGCGACGCGACCGGGGCCGAGCCGTGGTTCTCCAAGGCCGCGGAGGCCGGGAGCGTGGACGCGGCGTTCAACCTCGGGATTCTCTTCGCCGGGCGGGGTGACGAAGGCGTCGCGCTGCCCTGGTACGAGCGGGCGGCGGCTGCCGGGCACACCGAAGCGGCGTTGCAGGTCGGGATCGCCCGGCTGCGGGACGGGGACGAGCGGGAGGCCGAGCGGCACCTGCGGTGTGCCGCGGGTGGGGGGAGCGCGGAGGCCGCCTATCGGCTGGCCTCGGTGCTTGATGCGCGGCGGCCGCCCGCACCCGCGCATGAGCTGGGTGAGCAGGTGCACGAGAAGACCGAGTGTGAGGAGTGGTACGAGCGGGCGGCTTCTCAGGGGCATCGCCGCGCGCAGGTTCGGGTCGGGATGCTGGCCGCTGCGCGGGGCGATGTCGTCGAGGCGGCTCGGTGGTATCGGGAGGCTGCCGAGGCCGGGTCCCGTAACGGGGCGTTCAATCTTGGGCTGTTGCTGGCTCGGGAGGGCAGTGAGCCCGAGGCTGCTGTGTGGTGGGCTCGGGCTGCGGATGCGGGGCATGGGCGGGCGGCGTTGCGGTTGGCTCTCGTTTACGCGCGTCGGGGGGAGCTGGCCGAGGGGCAGCGGTGGGCTGATCGGGCGGTGACGCTGGGGCCTCGGGAGGTTTCTGAGCGGGCGGCTCGGTTGCGGGATGCGTTGCGGCAGGAGCTGACGGCGTAGTTTTTCGCCCCCGCCGCCCCTACCCGTCCCATCACTGGGGGCTGCCGCCCCCAGACCCCCTGCTTCGGCCTGGACGGCCTCGTCCTCAAACGCCGGACAGGCTGGATATGGCTGACCTGGGTTGATAACCGATTTGCTTCTGTCCGGCCGTCTGACGTAGCGTTGTACACACAACGGCGCGGGGTGGAGCAGCTCGGTAGCTCGCTGGGCTCATAACCCAGAGGTCGCAGGTTCAAATCCTGTCCCCGCTACTAAGGCCAAGGGCCGGAATCCAGCAATGGGTTCCGGCCCTTGGTGTTTCTACGGTTGGTGGCCCACCGCCTCTTCGTACAGCGAGCGGTCCACCGTCCTGGATTCCGGCAGTGCCGCGCCCTTGGAGACGCCCGCCGCCTTGTACGCGGCCTGAAGGCGGGTCGTCGTCCCCGCGCGGATCTCCCAGTCCATCGTGAGCGACGGGGTCGACTTGAGGACCGCCTCGTCCGTCTTCAGGAGTTCGGCGAGGTAGGCGACGAAGGACGGGTCCGCCTTGTAGTCGCCGGCGAAGTACGTGTTCACCGTGCGGATGTAGGCGCGGAGGAGGGCCACGCCGGCGTTCACGTCGTCGTTCAGGAGGCTGGGGCCGTAGAGCATGCCGCCCAGGGGCTCGCCCAGTGGCTGGCCGCCCAGGAAGGCGTACTGGGGGTTGTCGTCGACCTTGCGCCAGACCGGGTCCAGGAGCCAGGCCGAGTCGACGCCGCCGTTCTGGAGGGCGGTGAGGACGTCGGCCGAGCCGAGTTGCTGGTACTGGATCTTGTCGAGGCCGCCGCCGTGGGTCGCCAGTGCCTTCTCCATGGGGTACGCGATCACCGAGCCCTTGCCGATCATCGTGCCCATCCTGCGGCCCGCCATCCTGACGTCCGCCGCCGCCTCGCCCTTCTTCAGCTTCACCCAGAGGCCGCTCTTCGACTTGGGGTCGGGGGAGAAGTTGCCGGCGACCCACTTGATGTCGAAGCCGCCCTTGACGCCGTTCATGACGGCCGCCTCCGGGGCCGCCCACATCGCGTCGATGTCTCCCTTGGCCAGGAGTGGCAGTGCGTCGGGAGTCGGGAGCACCTTGAGCGTCACGTCCAGGCCCTCCTTCTTGAACTCGCCCTTGTTGACGGCGACTTCGAGCGGGGCTACGTACTCCGCGCTCAGCGTTCCCGTCGCGATCGTCAACTTCCGTGTCTTGGGGAGGGGTTGGGCGGAAGGGGCCAGGGGTTCGCAGCGGGCCGGTACGCGGGTGGGGGAGAGGTCCGCCGGATCCGTCCAGGAGGACTTGCCGCAGCCGTCCACCGGTGTGACCGTGCGGTGGCCCGCGCCGGGCGTGCCTGAAGTCCCGCTGTCCCCCGCGTACTTGGACGAGCAGCCCGCCGACGCCAGCAGGGCCGCGACGACAACCGCCGTACCGTAAGCGCGTCTTCTCATGACTGCCCCCGTCCTCGGTCCCGCGGTGCCCACGGTGTGAGCAACCTGCCTGCCACACGCACCAGTTCGGAGAAGACGACCCCCAGGACCGCCACGCACACGATGCCCACGAACATCACGTCGTTCTCGAACAGCGCGCGGGAGTCGAAGATCAGATGGCCCAGGCCGTTCGTCGCCGCGATCTGTTCCGAGGCGACGATGACCAGGACCGCCACGCCGGCCGCTATGCGCGCGCCCACCAGGACCGCGGGGAGGGAGGCCGGGAGGAGGACGTGGCGGAACATCTGCCATGGCGTGGCGCCGAAGACCTGGCCCGCGTCCCGGTGGCCGGAGGGGATCGCCACCACCGCCGACATCGTCGAGATCCAGACGAAGAAGAAGACCGTCGTTGCGACGAGCGCTATTTGTGGGCCTTCTCCCAGGCCGAACATGTTCAGGAAGATGGGGAGCAGGGCCAGTTTCGGTACGACGTACAGGGCGTCCAGCAGTGGTTCGAGCGCGGCCCGGACCAGGGGCAGGGAGCCCATCAGCAGGCCCAGGGCGTAGCCGGTCGCCGTGCCCAGCGCGTAGCCGCCCAGGACGCGTCGGGTGGTGGCCCAGACGTCCGGCCACAGGTCGCCCGCGGCGGCTCGGGACCAGCCGTCGGAGAGGATCGTGGAGGGGGGCGGGTAGACGCGGGGGTCTATCCAGCCCTGGGTGGCGGCCAGTTGCCACCAGAGGATGAGGGCGAGGGGGACCGCCACGGCGAGGGTGAGTTCCAGAGCGCGCCGGTGGCGGTGGGTGCGCAGGGGGTTGAGCTCGTGGGGGCCGGGGCGGCGGACCAGGACCGACTCCTGGCGGTCGGGGACGACGGTGGTCATGCCGGTACCGCCTCCTTCCGCAGCAGCTCCCACAACTCGCTTTTCAGGGCGGTGAATTCGGGGGTGTCGCGGATGTCGCCGGTGCGCGGCCGGGAGAACGGCGGGCGGTGTTCGGCGATGATCCGGCCCGGGCGGGCTGACATCACCAGGACACGGTCACCCAGGACCAGCGCCTCCTCCAGGCTGTGCGTGATGAAGAGGGTGGTGGTGCGCAACGTCTGTGTGAGGGCGAGGAGTTCGTCCTGGAGGATCGTGCGGAGCTGCGCGTCCAGGGCGGCGAACGGCTCGTCCATCAGGAGCAGTTCGGGTTCTACGGCCAGCGCGCGGGCGATCGCCACCCGCTGGCGCATGCCGCCCGAGAGGGTCGCCGGGTAGGCGTGGGCGAAGTCGGCGAGGCCCAGGCGGGTCAGCCACTCGGTGGCGCGGGCGTTCGCCTCGCGGCGCGGGACGCGTTGGATGTCCAGGCCGAAGCGGACGTTCGCCCTGACCGACTTCCAGTCGTAGATCCCGTAGTCCTGGAAGATCATGGCTGCCGGGCGGGGGCTCCGCGTGCGGATCTCCAGGGTGCCGGTGGTGGGGCGCAACAGGCCTGCGGCTATGCGGAGGAGGGTGGACTTGCCGCAGCCGGAGGGGCCCACCAGGCAGACGAACTCGCCTGGGGCGACGGTGAGTTCGAGAGGGCCCAGGGCGTCCACCCGGTGCGGGGCGCGGCCGAAGGCGCGGGTCAGTTGGGTGGCGTGGAGTTTTGGGTGCGGGTCTCCCACGGTTGCTCCTTGCGGAGGGCGGTACGTCTGTCTGTACGGGTGGGGGGTGCCGCACGACAATATGACGGTCCGTCAGATTCGGGAAGCCCGTACGCAGCACAAAGCCCCGGCGTCCGTGTCGCACGGATACCGGGGCCTGTGAAGGGACTTGCTACGCGCTCGCGCAGTTCGGGCACAGCCCGCGGTACGTCACCTCTACGTCCGAGACCGTGAAGCCGAAGCGCTCCGAGTCGGGGAGGTCGGCGAGGGGGTTGCCGTCCGGGTGGACGTCGCGGATCTGGCCGCACCGGGCGCAGACCAGGTGGTGGTGCGGGCGGTGCGCGTTCGGGTCGTAGCGCTTGGCCCGCTTGTCGGTGGAGACTTCGAGGACCTCGCCGAGCGAGACCAGCTCGCCCAGCGTGTTGTAGACCGTCGCCCGGGAGATCTCGGGGAGCTTGGTCACGGCGCGGGAGTGGACCTCGTCGGCGGTCAGGTGGACGTGGTCGCCGTCGAGCACTTCGGCCACGACGCGCCGCTGTGCGGTCATCCGCCATCCGCGTCCGCGCAGCCGCTCCAGAAGGTCACTCATGCCCGCCAGCTTAACAGCAGGGTGACCAGTTTCCGAATAGGTGTGACTTTGGAGGGGTGCTGGACTTGGACTCAGTCCAAGTCGATTCCGGCCCCCCTCCGGCTCCGGTTCGGTCCCGCTCGCTGTCAGGCCGGTACCTGCTGTCGCGCCGGTGCCCAGCAGCGGATGATGTCGCGGACCGAGACGATGCCGGCGGGCTCGGCGTGGTCGAGGACGATGAGGTGGCGGAAGCCGCCGTGGGCCATCGCGCCGGCCGCGTCCTCCAGGGTCCAGGCCGGGGTGGCGAAGACGACGTCGGTGGTGGTGTGGGCGTGGGCGCGCTCGGTGTCCGGGTTCTGGCCCCGGCCCAGCGAGTTGAGGATGTCGCGTTCGGTGAGGATGCCGATGCCGCCGGCGTCCGGGTCGAGGACCACGGCCGCGCCGACGTGGCGCGATGCCATCAGGGCGGCTGCCTGGCGGAGGGTGTGGGTGGGGCCGATGGTGAGGACCACCGTGCTCATGGCGTCGCGGACCAGCGTGGACTGTGGAGTGGATCGCGGCGTGGGTTGCGGCGTTGGATGCAGCATGGGGTGAGGCCACCTCCTAGTGGAATCCGCGTCGTTCACGGACTCTGCGTCCGTTAGTTACCGGATTCACAAATTCACAAGTGGGGGGACTCTCAGAGTTGCAGGTAAAGCACGGGTCAACAAGAGGGCGCGTGCGGCCGATTGGGGGCGTGCGCAGACGTCCCGTGCTGCTCAGTAGCGCATGTTGAGATACCCCAGGAACTCGTCGTGCAGGATGCCGTTCGACGCGGCCGCGTTGCCGCTGTGCGGGCCCGGGCGGCCGTCGAGGCCCGTGAAGGTGCCGCCGGCCTCGGTGACGATGATCGCGGTGGCCGCCATGTCCCAGAGGTTGAGTTCGGGTTCGGCGCAGATGTCGACCGCGCCCTCGGCGACCATCATGTAGGGCCAGAAGTCGCCGTACGCGCGCGTGCGCCACACCTCGCGGGTCAGATCGAGGAAGCCGCCCAGGCGGCCCTGGTCCTCCCAGCCGGTGAGCGAGGAGTACGCGAAGGAGGCGTCCGTCAGCTTCGAGACCTGGGAGACGCGCAGCCGGGACGCGGAGGACAGGCTGCGGCCCGTGTAGGCGCCGTGGCCCTTCGCGGCCCACCAGCGGCGGCCGAGCGCGGGCGCGGAGACCAGGCCGACGACCGGCTGGAAGCCGCCCTCCGCCGCCTCCATCAGGGAGATCAGCGTGGCCCAGACCGGGACGCCGCGTACGTAGTTCTTGGTGCCGTCGATCGGGTCGATCACCCAGCGGCGCGGGCCGGTGCCCTCGCTGCCGTACTCCTCGCCGATGACCGCGTCGCGCGGGCGCGCGCGCTGCAGATGACCGCGGATGACTTCCTCGGCCGCCTTGTCCGCCTCGGTCACCGGAGTCATGTCCGGCTTGGTCTCGACCTTGAGATCGAGCGCCTTGAACCGCGCGGTCGTCGCGGCGTCGGCGGCGTCCGCGAGGACGTGGGCGAGGCGCAGGTCATCGTGATAGTCGGCCATGCGTGAACCGTATCTTCAGGGGTCGCGTCGGGGCTACAGGGTCCGGTGGGCGAAAGCGGGAGGTGGGGGACCATCGCGTCTCTCCCTGAGCGGCACCCTTCCGTCAACTCCCGCGCGCAATGGCCGAAGTGCGCCCCCCGGCGCCGCCGCGAACCCTTGACAGTGCTCCCGTGCGCGTCAAATCTGGGCGCAGAGCCGCTCGCCCCCGGGAGGCGAATGATGCCTGCAGCGCGGGAATCCCTGCTGGACGCCGCCTATACGGCGCTGGCGCGCCGGTCGTGGTCCACCGTACGGATGGTGGACGTGGCCGCGGCCGCCGGAGTGTCCCGGCAGACGCTGTACAACGAGTTCGGCAGCAAGGAGGGGCTCGCGCGGGCACTGGTCAGAAGGGAGGCCGACGGGTATCTCGTCGGTGTCGAGCGGGCGCTCGGCAGCCACAGCGACGCCCGCGAGCGGCTGACCGCGACCGCCGAGTGGACCACGTCGGCGGCCCGCGAGAACGCGCTGGTACGGGCGATGCTCACCGGCTGCTGGAGCGAACGGCTGCCCTCGCCGACCCTGTCCGCGGTGCCGTCCTCCTCCGCCGTGCCGGCACAGCGCCGGGCCGACGGACCGCTGCCCTCACCCGGTGACTTCGTGGCCGTCGTCCGCGACCGTGCCGTGGCGGCACTCGCCGGACCCGGGGCGGCCAAGCCGGACACCGCCGACCTGGCCCGGTCCTGCGAACTCGTCGTACGGCTGGCGCTGTCCTGCGTGGCCGCACCGCCGGGGGAGGGCGGGGTCGGTGAACTGGTGCGCGGCGCGCTGACGCCGACCCATCGGATCCTGGGTGCCTGAACTAGTGCGCGGAGCCCGACAGTTGGAGTCCGATCACGCCGACGATGACGAAGCTGATCGACACGAGCTTCAGCGTCGACACCAGGTCGCCCAGGAAGGCCATCCCGTAGATCGCGGTGCCGGCCGCGCCGATGCCGGTCCACACGGCGTAGGCCGGGCCCACGTCGAGTTTCTTCAGGGAGAGGGTGAGCAGGCCGAAGCTGCCCAGGGCGAAGGAGCAGAAGGCGACCGTCGGCCACAGGCGCGTGAAGCCGTGGGACAGCTTCAGGCACACGGCGAACCCGGTCTCCAGAATTCCGGCCACGACAACCAGCAGCCACGCCATTGTGCTGTCCTCCCGTTTGTCCGGCTCGGTGCGATTATGCACTTACCGAACTTGAGTCCCCACAAACACGCGGTGGTCAGGCGGTGATCAGTCGCCCTCGGTTCGCTCCCGGGTGGCCAGCAGCCGCCGTAGCGAATAGAGCCGCTGCGGGTCCGCGTGGCCGTCGGCCACCCACTGGTCCAGGGCGCAGTCCGGCTCGTCGTGGCTGCACGCGCGCGGGCAGTCGGCCGTGCCCGGCTCCAGGTCGGGGAAGGCCTTGATGACCCGGGACGGGTCCACGTGGTGCAGGCCGAAGGAACGGACGCCCGGGGTGTCGACGACCCAGCCGGAGTCGTCGGGCAGCGGGATCATGCGCGCCGAGGTCGTGGTGTGCCGGCCGCGTCCGGTGACGGCGTTGACGATGCCGGTGCTGCGCCGCCGCTCCAGCGAGACCAGCGCGTTGACGAGGGTCGTCTTGCCGACACCGGAGTGGCCGACGAACGCCGTGATCTTGCCGTCCAGTTGCTTGCGGACCCGCTCCACCGCGGTGCCGTTCTCCAGCTCCTCGCGGCTCGTGACGACGTACGGGACGCCCAACGCGCCGTACATCTCCAGGAGTTCGTCCGGTGAGGCCAGATCCGACTTGGTCAGGACGAGCAGCGGGTCGAGGCCGCCGTCGTAGGCCGCGACCAGGCAGCGGTCGATGAGGCGCGGGCGCGGCTCGGGGTCGGCGAGGGCGGTGACGATGGCGAGCTGGTCGGCGTTGGCGACGACCACGCGCTCGTACGGGTCGTCGTCGTCGGCCGTGCGGCGCAGCACGGAGGTGCGCGGCTCGATGCGGATGATGCGGGCGAGGGTGTCCTTGTCGCCGGAGAGGTCGCCGATGATGCCGACGCGGTCGCCGACCACCGCCGCCTTCCGGCCCAGTTCGCGGGCCTTGACCGCCATCACGACCCGGTCCTCGACCAGGCAGGTCAGCCGGCCCCGGTCGACGGTGACGACCATGCCCTCGACCGCTTCCTCGTGCTTGGGGCGGATGTTCGTGCGCGGCCGGTTGCCCTTGCGGTTCGGGCGCTGGCGGATGTCGTCCTCGTCGGTGTTCTTGCCGTAGCGACGCATGGCGTGTGTCCCCTACGCCCCGTCGCTCCCGAGCATCCCGGTCCACAGGTCGGGGAAGTCCGGGAGGGTTTTCGCGGTCGTCGCCACGTTCTCGATCTGTACGCCCTCGACCGCGAGGCCGATGATCGCGCCCGCGGTGGCCATGCGGTGGTCCTCGTACGTGTGGAAGATCCCGCCGTGCAGGCGGCGCGGGCGGATGTGCAGACCGTCGGCGGTCTCGGTCACGTCACCGCCCAGCTCGTTGATCTCCTTGGTGAGCGCGGCCAGCCGGTCGGTCTCGTGCAGGCGGAGGTGGGAGACACCCCGCAGAGTTGACGGCGAGTCCGCGAGGGCCGCCACGGCCGCGATGCCGGGGGTCAGCTCGCCGACCTCGCTCAGGTCCACGTCGATGCCGTGGATCGCACCCGAACCGGTGAACTCCAGCCCGTACTCGGTCAGTTCGCAGGAACCGCCCATCTCGGTGAAGATCTGCCGCAGGCGGTCACCGGGCTGGGTCGTCCGCGCCGGCCAGTCCGGTACGACGACCTTGCCGCCGGCCACGAGCGCCGCCGCGAGGAACGGCTGGGCGTTGGACAGGTCCGGCTCCACGGTCAGGTCCCGGCCGAGCAGCGCGCCCGGGGTCACCCGCCAGACGTTGGGCTCGCCGCCCGACTCCGGCGTGTCGACCTGGGCGCCGACCGCGCGCAGCATGTCGACCGTCATCCGGATGTGCGGCATCGAGGGGAGCGAGGAGCCGATGTGGCGGACCTCGACGCCCTGGTTGAAGCGCGGGCCGGAGAGGAGCAGGGCGGACACGAACTGCGACGACGAGGACGCGTCGATCTCCACCGGGCCGCCGTCCAGCGCGCCTCCGCCGTGCACCGTCAGGGGCAGCGCGCCCCGGCCGTCGTCGTCGATCCGGGCGCCGAGGACGCGGAGGGCGTCGATCACGCCGTGCAGGGGGCGTTCGTACGAGCGCGGGTCGCCGTCGAAGCGGATGGGGCCGTCGGCCAGGGCGGCGACGGGGGGAAGGAAGCGCATGACGGTGCCCGCGTTGCCGACGTCGACCGTGGCCGGGCCGTGCAGGCCCGAGGGGATGACCCGCCAGAACTCGCCGGAGCCCTTTTCCGCGCCTACGCCCTCCTCGATGCCTACGCCCATCGCGCGCAGGGCGGCTGCCATGAGGAGGGTGTCCCGGGAGCGGAGGGGGCGGCGCAGCCAGCCCGGTTCGCTGGCGAGGGAGGCCAGGACGAGGGCGCGGTTGGTTACCGACTTGGACCCCGGGACGTGGACCGTCGCGTTGACGGCTCCGGCGGCTGTGGGGGCGGGCCAGAGGGCGGTTTGGTCGTTGTTCGGGGCCATGTGACCCACTGTATAAGTAGGCCGTCTTTCGGGTGCCGCGCCGTTGAGGCTGGTCGCGCCCACGCGGCGGAGCCGCACATGGATACAGCCCCGCGCCGTTTGTGACTCGCCCCTTCGGGGCTTTGTCACAGCTCCAGCAGCCACCTGCCGCCGCCTATCAGCGAGCACAGTGACACCAAGTGGAAGAGGAAGAACCACAAGCCTGCCGGTACGTGGGTCAGACGGGCGAGTTGGTCGGCGTCCGAGTCGCCCGCGCCGCCCCGTGCCCTCTTCGCCTGGAGCTCGAAAGCCGGGCGGACTCCCCCCAGCAACAAGAACCACACCACCGCGTACGCGAAGGCCGCCTGCACCTGGGGGCCCGTCAGCCAGGACACGAGCAGGAAGGCTGCTCCGCTGAGGATGACCGTGAGGGCGCCGTAGGCGTTGCGGATCATGACCAGCATGGCTATCAGGAGGAGGGTCGACAGCCACAGGAGGAGGGTGATGTGGCCGGCGCCCAGGAGGGCCGCGCCGCCCAGGCCCAGGAGTGGGGGAGCGGTGTAGCCGGCGGCTGCCGTGAGGATCATGCCGAGGCCGTGCGGCTTGCCGCGGCTGACCGTGAGGCCGCTGGTGTCGGAGTGGAGGCGGATGCCGGTGAGGGTGCGGCCGGTGAGCAGGGCCACCAGGCCGTGGCCGCCCTCGTGGGCGATGGTGATGGCATTGCGGGAGAGGCGCCACAGACCGTGCGGGACGACCACGGCCAGCGCGGCGACCATGGTGGCGATCACCACCCACAGGTCGGGGTCGGGCTGGCTGCCGAAGACCTCGTCCCAGAGGGCGCTGAACGAGGTGATTGCGGTGCTGTCCATTGGCGGCGGAGGCTCCCGTGGTGGTCGTCGAATCTGGCAGTCTGGCACGTATGTGCGGACGGTATGCAGCGAGTCGTGGGCCCGAGGATCTCGCAGGAGTCTTTGAGATCGAGAAGTGGGAGCCCGAGGAGGCTCTGGCCCCCGACTACAACGTGGCCCCGACCAAAGAGGTCTATGCAGTCCTCGACCGTCCACTTAAGGACGCGGACAGCCCGAAGCCGGTTCGCCAGCTCCGTCGGCTCAAGTGGGGGCTCGTGCCGAGCTGGTCGAAGACGCCCGAGGGCGGTGCCCGGATGATCAACGCGCGTGCCGAGACCGTGCACGAGAAGCCGTCGTACCGTCGCGCCTTCGCCGCCCGGCGCTGCATCATCCCCGCCGACGGCTACTACGAGTGGGTCACCGCCAAGGACGAGCGGGAGCTGGAGGTCGAGGGCAAGAAGAAGCGGCAGCGCAAGCAGCCGTACTTCGTGCTGCCCGCCGACGGGTCGGTCTTCGCGATGGCCGGGCTGTACGAGTTCTGGCGGGACCGGACCCTGCCCGACGACCATCCGCTGGCCTGGTGGGTCACCTGCTCGGTGATCACCACCGAGGCGGAGACGACTCCGTTGGCGGTCGCGCCGGAAGAGGGGCCGCACGCGCTGGCCGACATCCATCCCCGGATGCCGCTGATGCTCACCCCGGACCGCTGGGACTCCTGGCTCGACCCGTCCCGCACCGACCCGGACGACCTGCGCGAGCTGCTCGCCCCGCCGCCCGCCGGGCTGATGCGCGCGTACCCGGTGTCCACGGCTGTCAGCAACGTCCGCAACAACGGGCCGGAGCTGCTGAAGGAGCTGGAGGGGCCCGAAGAGGGCACACTCTTCTGACGTGAGCGAGATCATTTCCAGCGAGACCGTCGAGACCGACGCGGGGACCGCCCGCATCACCTGGCACACGGCCACGAAGGCGCGGCTCGTCCTCGCCGTCAGCCATGGTGCCGGTGGCGGCATCGAGGCGCGGGATCTGCAGGCCCTCGCCGCCGTGCTTCCCGGGCACGGGGTGAGCGTGGCGCTGGTCGAGCAGCCCTGGCGGGTCGCCGGGAAGAAGGTGGCGCCGGCGCCCAAGACGCTCGACGTGGGGTGGCGCGGGATCTGGCCGGCGGTCGCGAAGCCGGGGCTGCCGGTGGTCTCCGGGGGCCGCAGCGCCGGAGCCCGCGTGGCCTGTCGTACGGCTGTGGAGCTGGGGGCGGCCGCCGTCCTCGCCCTGAGTTTTCCGCTGCATCCGCCGGGCAGGCCCGAGAAGTCGCGGGCCGCTGAACTGCTCGGGGCCGGGGTGCCCACGCTCGTCGTGCAGGGCGGGAACGACCCCTTCGGGAAACCGGCGGAGTTCCCGGAGGGAGACTTCGGGCTGGTCGAGGTGCCGTACGGCGATCATGGCTTCGCGGTGCCCAAGCGGGCGGAGATCGGGCAGGACGAGGCCCTGGAGATCATCACGGGGCGCGTGGTGGAGTGGACTCGAACACTTGGGTAAGGGGCGGGAATGCCGGGGCCCTTACCACTGTTGAGGCGGACAGAGAGAGTCGTAGAAAGGAAGTCCGCCGCATGGGTTCGACCTTCTGCCCGTCCCGTAGCAGCCGCTCCGACCTGGACTGGTCGGTGCTGCGCGCGACCAAGGCCACCCCTATTGGGGCGGCGGGCGGACCGGATCGTCGTCTATCCTCCGATTCTGGTGGCATCGGCTTCGAGGCCACCCGGAATCTTGAGGAGGTGGGTCCGGTTCCCGGTACCGACGCAGGGACCGAACACGGCCAGGCGGAGCAGCCCGAGGGCCAGGGCACGAGCGAGGTCACAGCGGAATCGACCTCGGAGCGCAGTGCGCGCTTCGAGCGGGACGCGCTCGAATTCCTCGACCAGATGTACTCGGCCGCGCTGCGCATGACGCGAAACCCGGCCGACGCCGAGGACCTGGTGCAGGAGACGTACGCGAAGGCGTACGCGTCCTTCCACCAGTTCCGTGAGGGCACGAACCTCAAGGCGTGGCTGTACCGGATTCTCACCAACACGTTCATCAACTCGTACCGCAAGAAGCAGCGTGAACCCCAGCGCTCCGCGGCCGAGGAGATCGAGGACTGGCAGCTCGCGCGCGCCGAGTCGCACATGTCGACCGGTCTGCGCTCCGCCGAGTCGCAGGCGCTCGACCACCTGCCCGACTCGGACGTGAAGGAAGCGCTCCAGGCGATCCCCGAGGAATTCCGCATCGCCGTCTATCTCGCGGACGTCGAGGGCTTTGCGTACAAGGAGATCGCGGACATCATGGGGACACCCATCGGTACGGTGATGTCCCGGCTGCACCGCGGCCGTCGTCAACTGCGCGGCATGCTTGAGGACTACGCGCGTGACCGCGGCCTGGTCCCGGCCGGTGCCGGAGAGTCGAACGAAGCGAAAGGCTCGGGCTCATGAGCTGCGGAGAGCCGCACGAAACGGACTGCAGTGAGGTCCTCGACCATCTCTACGAGTTCCTCGACAGCGAGATGCCGGACGTCGACCGCGCCAAGTTCAAGCAGCACTTCACGGAGTGCTCGCCGTGCCTGGAGAAGTACGGGCTCGAAGAGGCCGTGAAGAAGCTGGTCAAGCGGTGCTGCGGTCAGGACGAGGTACCGACCGACCTGCGGGCCAAGGTCCTGGGGCGGCTCGATCTGATCCGTTCCGGGCAGGCCGTGCCCGAGCACGACCTGACGGCCGCCCCCCAGGAGTCCTGACCTCGGTCCTGACCTGGGTCTCGGTCTGCTGACCGTTTCCTGAACGGGCGATCGTCACTCGAACGTGCTAATTCGCGGGTGATACGCCCGCAGCCCTCCCCCGCCCGCCCTAGGCTCCTCGGCCTGGACAGGCATGGTCGGGGGAAGGGCGTCAGCCATGGAGGCGACACCGGCACGGGCACGTGCGTACGTCGTCTGTGTCGTCCTGGGCGCCCTGTGGTGTCTGCTCCCGCTGCCGACCGTCCACGCACCCTGGTGGGCGGTCGTACTGCTGGCGGCGCTCTACGCCGGCTGCGAGCAGGTCGCCCGGCGCCGCTTCGCGGGAACCTTCTACCCGGTGCTGCTCGCCGCGGCCTTCCTCCTCCCGCCCCCCGCCGCCGCGCTCGTGCCGCTGCCGGGGGCGCTGTTCTCCCATGTCGAACAGGGTTCGCCCTGGCTGCGGCGCAGCTGGCGGGCCGCGCAGCTCGCGCTGGGCGTGTGGGCGGCGGCCCGTGTGCACTGGGCGCTGGGCGGGCGGAACGCCGTCGTCGCGTCCGACTTCCCGTACGCGCTGGTGCCCGCCCTGGCCGCCGTCCTCGCGTTCTGCCTGGTCCTGACCGTGCTCGACGGCGGGATTCTCGCGCTGGCCGTGGGGGCACCTCCCACGCCTTTCGGGCAGTGGGGGAGGATGCCCGTACGGCGGGCCTGGCGAGGGCTGTTCCTACGGTCCCTGGCGCCCATCGGCGTGCACGGGCTCGCGGGGCTGATGATGGCCGTCCTGTGGCGCAGTCCCTACGGCCCCGTCGCCGCGCTGCTCGTGCTGCTGCCGATGGGGGTGTCCTGGTGGGTGTTCGCCCAGTACCACCGGGAACGCGCCGCCCATCAGGCCACCATCCGTGCTCTCGTCCAGGCCGTCGACATCAAGGACGGGTACACCCGCGGGCACAGTGAGCGGGTCGGGCAGGCGTCGATGATGATCGCACGCGAGCTCGGCATGGACGACTCACGGGTGGAGGTGCTGCGCTTCGCCGGGATCCTGCACGACGTCGGGAAGCTGGGCGTTCCCACGCGCCTGCTGCGCAAGGACGGGCCGCTCACTCCCGAGGAGCGGCGGGTGATCGAACTGCATCCCGAGTACGGGCACGAGATGGTGCGGGGCATTGGTTTCCTGGGGGAGGCCCGTGCGGCTGTCCTGCACCACCATGAGCGGTTGGACGGGAGCGGGTATCCGTACGGGCTGTTGGGGAGTCAGATCCCGGAGTCCGCGCGGGTAGTTGCTGTCGCCGACGCCTTCGACGCGATGACGTCCACCCGGTCCTACCGCCGGGCTCGGCCGGTGTCTGTCGCGCTGGAGGAGCTGTCGCGCTGTGCCGGAACTCAGTTCGACCCGTTGATGGTTCGGGCGTTGGTGCGGGCGCTGGGGCGGTGTGGGTGGCATCCGGCGGTGACCGCCGACGAGGTCCAGCCGTCCATTGTTCTCCCACCCAGCCCACCCGTTTCCACTGTGCTGAGGGGCTGACGCAATGCCCTCACCCCGGCCCCCTCTGATCCTCACCCTCATCCACACCTCCGCCGCCCTCCTAGCCCTCACCTCCCTCACCCTCACCCTCTGGACCGGCCTCGAAGAACCCCCCGTCGCCCTCGCCTTCGGAGTCCTCGTCGCCGTAGGGGAGTTGAGCCGATGGAACGGGACGACCGGTCTCAGGGAAACCGCCCCGCTCGGGGCGGCCGCCGCCCTCTCCTACGCCCTGCTCGGTGCCGACGCCGGCAACCCCACCCACCACGGCGTCTTCCAGACCGTCGCCGTGGTCGTCGCCGCCACACTCGTCGGCTGCGTCCCGCACATCGCGCGCGGCCACAGCCGCACCCCCGACCACATGGCGCGCCGCGTCCTGACCGTCGGCTTCGCGGCCGTCTGTTTCCAACCCCTGTACAACCAGGGTGTGTTCAGGCACTGGGGCGGCCCCGCCTACGCCCTGCTCCTGGTCGCGCTGCTCTCCCTCACCGCGCTCTGCGACGCTGTACTGGCCGCCGCGCTCGCGCACTCGCGGACGCGGTGGCCGTTCGGGCCGCTGCTGCGGGACGAGCTGCGGGGGATGCTCGGGATCGGGTCGGCCGTGTGCGCGACCGGCGCGGTGATGGCGCTCGCGGTCGCCGTCGTGGGGCTGTGGGCGCTGCCCGTGTTCTCGCTGCCGCTGCTGCTGACCCAGCTGTCCCTCCGGCGGTACGCGGCCGTACGGGACACCTACCGGCAGACCATCGCCTCCCTCGCCCGGTCCACCGAGATAGCCGGTTACACGCCTGCGGGGCACGCCCGCCGGGTCGCCGCGCTGTGTCAGGCGGTCGGGCGGGACCTGGGGCTGTCCGAGCCCGACCTCACCGTCCTGGAGTACGCCGCCCTGATGCACGACATCGGCCAGCTCAGCCTCGTCGACCCGGTACCGGCCGGCGCCACCGCCGTACTCCCTACGGAGGAGCAGCGGCGGATAGCGCTGCTCGGCGGGGCCGTCGTACGGCAGACCGGGGTGAGTCCTCAGGTGGCTGCCGTCGTGGAGCGGCAGGCCGACCCGTGCCGGGAGCAGCCGCTGTCCGCGCGGATCGTCCGGGCCGTGAACGCGTACGAGGAGAAAACCCGGGCAGGCGGCCCCGGCGGGCCTCTGCAGGCGCTGGAGGAGCTGCGCCTCGGGACCGCCGGGGACTACGCTCCCGAGGTCGTGGAAGCACTGGCCCGGGTACTGTCCCGGGACTGTCTGACCTTGCCTTCGGCTGGGTAACCCATGGGTAATGAGCGCCCTCCCAGCCGTACGTGGTTGGATGCGAAGAAGAGGGTGTCCGGGGGCAGAGCCAGCCCACTGAACGGAACTGGCAGGCGGGAATCGTGAGGATCTTCGGCAAGGGACGGCACCGGCCCTCCGCCTCCTGGCGGCAGGCCACAGACCGCGCGTTCACGCTGATCGGCGACGGCCGGTACGAGGACGCGGGCGCGCTGCTGACGCGGGCCGCCGATCTGGAGCCCTGGCTGTCCGAGTCCTGGTTCAACCTCGCCCTGCTGCACAAGTTCCGGCACGACTGGGAGCAGGCGCGGGCTGCCGGGCTGCGGGCCGTCGCGCTGCTCGACCGGGAGGCCGGCGCGCCTGACTGGTGGAACGTCGGCATCGCGGCCACCGCCCTGCAGGACTGGCCGCTGGCCCGGCGGGCCTGGCAGGCGTACGGGCTGCGGGTGCCGGGCGGGGTCACCGGGGCGGGTGAGCCGGCCGGGATGGATCTCGGCAGTGCGGCTGTACGGCTCTCTCCCGAGGGTGAGGCCGAGGTGGTCTGGGGGCGGCGGCTGGACCCCGCGCGGATCGAGGTGCTGTCCATTCCGCTTCCCTCGTCCGGGCGGCGGTGGGGTGAGGTTGTGCTCCATGACGGCGTGCCGCACGGGGAGCGGACGACCGCCGCCGGGCACTCGTACCCCGTGTTCGACGAGATCGAGTTGTGGGCGCCGTCTCCTGTGCCTACCTGGGTCGTCCTGCTGGAGGCTGCCGCCGAGGCCGATCGGGATGCGCTGGAGCAGTTGGCGGCGGATGCGGGGTTCGCGGCGGAGGACTGGTCGTCTTCCGTGCGGTTGCTGTGCCGGATGTGTTCCGAGTCCCGGATGCCGTCCGATGAGGGTGACGGGGAGCATCTCGATCCGCATGATCACAGTGAGCCTGGGCATCCTGGGCCGCTGGGGCATCGGACGGATGGGCAGTTGTGGGTGCCTGAGCGCGAGTGTGGGTTGGCTGCGCCGGCGTCGCTCGTCAGGGGGCTGTTGGACGGGTGGGTTGCCGACAGCCCTGATTCACGGGACTGGCGGGACTTGGAAGAGGTCTGCTGAGGTCGTTGGTCGGGTGCCGCGCCGTCGTGGCTGGTCGCGCAGTTCCCCGCGCCCCTTAAAGACAGGGCGCGCTCGCGCGGCGGAGCCGCACATCGACACAGTCCCGCGCCCCTCAAAGGCAGGGCGTTGTCGCCGCCCATTGACACAGGCCGGCGTCTCCTGAAGAACTCCACGTACCCTGTATCAGCAACTTCTCCCCCTTGGTTTTCAGGAAGGCTTACGTCGGTCATGGCGCAGCAGGACACCGATCAGCAGCACGTGGGCGTGCTCCCCGTGGATGACGAGGGGTTTGTCATCGACACCGAGGGGACCGAGGAGCGGGAGGCGGCCTGGCGGGAGCGGGGGGTCTCGCGGGCGATCACGGTCGTCGGGAATCCGGTGCTGCACAAGGAGTGCAGGGACGTCACCGACTTCGGCGCGGAGCTGGAGACGCTGGTGGCCGACATGTTCGCCTCGCAGCGCACCGCCGAGGGCGTCGGTCTCGCCGCGAACCAGGTCGGGGTCGACCTGAAGGTCTTCGTCTACGACTGCATGGACGACGAGGGCAAACGGCATGTCGGTGTCGTCTGCAATCCGAAGCTGGTCGACCTGCCCGCCGACAAGCGGCATCTGGACGAGAGCAACGAGGGGTGTCTGTCCGTGCCGACCGCGTATGCGCCGCTCGCACGGCCCGACTACGCCGAGGTGACCGGGCAGGACGAGAAGGGCAACCCGATCAAGGTCCGCGGCACCGGCTACTTCGCTCGGTGTTTGCAGCACGAGACCGATCACCTCTACGGCTACCTCTACATCGACCGGCTCTCCAAGCGCGACCGCAAGGACGCGCTGCGGCAGATGGCCGAGAACGAGCCCCGCTACCCCGTGGTCGCCAACGACTGATCCGGCCGACCCAGCGGTCGACCCGTCTCCCTTACGCACGGCGTCTGTTCAGGTGCAACTCCCTGACCAGGCGCCGTTCGTCTGTCCCTCGCACATTCGATCGTTTGTGCTCGCGTAGTGATCCAGAATCGGTCACACAAGGGGGGATTCTCGGCACTTGGGGGGAGTGAAGGGAGCAAATCCGTTCCCAGAACGGTCAGTTGTGGTGCTGAATAGGAAGTGCGGGGATACGCAACGGCGCACGCCCGGCACAGCGGGAGGGGCGTGCGCAACTGGCGGCTGAGAGGGGTTTGTTCGTGCCTGCTTTCTCACACAGCACCACATCGACAACGGCAACGGTAACGACGGTGATCGCGGTTCCGCCGTCGCTCTCTCTCCCGGTGATCGAGGCGGCGTTTCCCCGGCAACTGCATCCGTATTGGCCGAGGCTCCAGGAGAAGACACGTGTCTGGCTGCTGGAAAAGCGCCTCATGCCGGCGGACAAGGTAAGGGAATATGCCGACGGTCTTTGCTACACGGACCTGATGGCCGGGTACTACTTGGGCGCACCGGACGAGGTGCTCCAGGCGATAGCGGACTACAGCGCGTGGTTCTTCGTCTGGGACGACCGCCACGACCGGGACATCGTGCACCAACGCCCCGACGCCTGGCGGCGGTTGAGGTTCCGGTTGCATGCGGCACTGGATTCACCACGGCACCATCTGCTCCACCCGGACCCGCTGGTCGCCGGGTTCGCCGACAGCATGATGCGGATCTACTCGTTCCTGCCCGACACCTGGAACGCGCGGTTCGCCCGGCACTTCCACGCGGTCATCGAGGCCTACGACCGTGAATTCCGCAACCGCACCGAGGGGACCGTCCCCACCGTCGAGGACTATCTCGCGCTGCGCCGGCTCACTTTCGCCCACTGGATATGGACGGACCTGCTGGAGGCGAGCGCGGGACTCGAACTCCCGGACAGTGTGCGGAAACACCCGGGATATCGGCGCGCGGCACTGCTCAGCCAGGAATTCGCCGCCTGGTACAACGACCTCTGCTCGCTGCCCAAGGAACTCGCGGGCGACGAGGTCCACAATCTCGGAATCAGCCTCATCAAACACGAGGGGCTGACTCTTGAGGACGCTGTCGCCGAACTGAGGCGCCGTATCGAGGAATGCATAGACGAATTCCTCGTCGCGGAACGGGACACCTTACGTCTCGCCGACCGGCTCGACGACGGCACTGTGCGCGGAAAGGAATTGAGCGCCGCGGTACGGACCTGCCTCGGCAATATGCGGAACTGGTTCAGCACCGTCTACTGGTTCCACCACGAGTCCGGCCGTTACATGGTCGACAGCTGGGACGACCGGTCCACACCCCCGTACGTCAACAACGAAGCGGCAGGTGAGTAATGACCGTCGAGTCTGTGAAGCCCGCGGCACCCGAGGTGCCGGAACTGCTTGAGCCGCCCGTCGCGGGCGGCAGGGTCCCGCTTCTCGGCCACGGCTGGAAGCTGGTCCGCGACCCCCTGGCCTTCATGGCCCAACTCCGCGACCACGGCGACGTGGTGAGGCTCCGCCTCGGCCCGAAGACGGTCTACGCCGTCACCGCGCCGGCCCTCACCGGCGCCCTGGCGCTGAACCCCGACTTCATCATCGCGGGCCCGCTGTGGGAGTCCCTGGAGGGACTGCTCGGCAAGGAGGGCGTGGCCACCGCCAACGGCCCCCTGCACCGGCGCCAACGGCGGATCATCCAGCCCGCGTTCAAGCTCGACGCGATCCCCGCCTACGGCCCGATCATGGAGGAGGAGGCGCACGCGCTCACCGAGCGGTGGAAGTCCGGCGGGACGATCGACTGCACCTCCGAGTCCTTCCGGGTCGCCGTGCGGATCGCCGCCCGCTGTCTGCTGCGCGGCGACTTCATGGACGAGCGCGCCGAGCGGCTGTGCGTCGCGCTCGCCACCGTCTTCCGGGGCATGTACCGGCGGATGGTGGTACCGGCGGGACCGCTCTACCGGCTGCCCCTCCCGGCCAACCGCGAATTCAACCGGGCATTGGCCGATTTGCACCTCCTCGTCGACGAGATCGTGGCCGAGCGGCGCGAATCTGGTCAAAAGCCGGACGATTTGCTGACGGCATTGCTGGAGGCGACGGACGACAATGGCGATCCGATCGGGGAACAGGAGATCCACGACCAGGTCGTCGCGATCCTCACCCCGGGAAGCGAAACAATCGCGTCCACGATCATGTGGCTGCTCCAGGTCCTCACCGAACACCCGGAACACGCCGACAAGGTACGCGAAGAGGTCGAATCCGTGACGGGCGGCCGCCCGGTGGCATTCGACGACGTCCGGAAGCTCACGCACACGAACAATGTCGTCGTCGAGGCCATGCGGCTGCGTCCCGCCGTATGGATATTGACGCGACGGGCGGTCGCCGACTCCGAACTGGGCGGCTATCGGATTCCGGCCGGGGCCGACATCATCTACAGCCCGTACGCGATCCAGCGCGACCCGCGTTCATATGCCCACAACACGGAGTTCGACCCCGACCGCTGGCTTCCGGAACGGTCCAAGGACGTGCCGAAGTTCGCCATGAGCCCGTTCAGCAACGGCAACCGGAAGTGTCCCAGCGACCACTTCTCGATGGCCCAACTGAGCCTGATCACGGCGGCGGTGGCGACGAGGTACCGCTTCGAGCAGGTGTCCGGCTCGAACGACACCACCCGCGTCGGCATCACCCTCCGCCCGAACCGGCTGCTGCTCAGGCCCGTGTCGCGGTGAGACGCGACGGCGTACGTTCAGGCGGCTTCCGGGCCCCTGAACGTGCGTCGGTAGGCGTTCGGCGTGGTGCCGAGCGCCCGGACGAACTGGTGGCGCAGGGCGGGCGCGGTGCCGAAGCCGGCCCGCCAGGCGATCGCGTCCATGGTCTCGTCCGTCCCCTCCAGCAACTGCTGGGCCAGCAGCACCCGTTGACGCAGGATCCAGCGGTACGGCGTGGTCCCGGTCTCCTGCTGGAAGCGGCGGGCGAAGGTGCGCGGTGACATGTGGGCACGGGCGGCGAGCTGTTCGACGGTGACCTCCTGGTTGAGGTGCTCCGCCATCCACACCAGCACCTCGCCCACCGTGTCGCACTGCGAGCGCGGCAGCGGCCGCTCGATGTACTGGGCCTGGCCGCCGTCGCGGTGCGGCGGGACGACCATCCGCCGCGCGATCGCGTTGGCGACCTCAGGCCCCTGCTCCTTGCGCACGATGTGCAGACAGGCGTCGATACCGGCCGCGGTGCCTGCCGAGGTGATCACCGGGTCCGCGTCGACGTACAGCACATCCGGCTCCACGACGACCTTCGGATACCGCCGGGCGAGCAGCTCCGCGTGGTGCCAGTGCACCGCGCACCGCCGCCCGTCCAGCAGGCCGGCGGCGGCCAGCACGAACACGCCCGAACAGACGCTGAGCACCCGCGCACCCCGGTCCACGCCCCGTCGTAGGGCATCGAGCAGTTCCTCGGGGTACTCCCGGGCCGCGTAGGCCGCACCGGCCGGTACGGCGATGAGATCCGCGGTCTCCAGGCGTTCCAGGCCGTGTTCCACGGCCAGGGAGAAGCCCGCGTGGGTGGTCAGGGTCGGGCCCTCGGCCGAGGCGACGGCGAAGTCGTAGACCGGCAGGCCCTCGTCGCTGCGGTCGAGGCCGAACACCTCGCAGACGACGCCGAGTTCGAAGGGGTGCACTCCGTCGAGCAGGACCACGGCCACGTTCTTCAGCATGCTGCCAGTGTGCGCCACGACTGGCAGTAAATCGAGGGTGTACGGCAGTCCCGCCACTCACGGTAAGGAGTCAAAAGGACGAGACTCATGTCCATGAACACAGCCATGGACAACCTCATCGCCCTCCTCACCGTCGTCGGCATCCTCGTGGCCGTGACCTTCCCGTCGCTGCTCGGCATCGCGCACGACCGGCGCATCGACCGTCAGATCCGGACCGCCCACCGGATGATCACTTCGACACCACGACGGTGACCGACCATTCCTGAATGCCCTTGCACGAGATCTTGTGCGGCGCGGTCGCGCACAGTGGCCGGGACGACGTGAGCTTCACGGTCCCGGCCGAGACCGCCTCGTAGGCGTTGCTCGCGTCGCCGGGCCGGATCAGGATCCCGCTGTTGGTGGCCTTCAGGCCGGTACCGACGGTCTTCACCGGCGCCCAGGGGCGGGTGGTCGTCCCGTCCAGCAGGATGCGAACGGTGTTGCCGGTCGTCAGGCAGAACGTGCCGCTCGTGTCGGTGGCGGAGAGTGTCTCCTTCGCCGTGCAGGCCGCCCGGCTCTTGCTCGGTGTGGGGGACGACGACGGCGACACGCTGCCGCTGCCGGTGTCGGACTTCGTGCCGCCGCAGCCCGTGAGGGCGAGCGCCAGGGTGGCGACGGCGAGGGACGGACCAAGAATCGATCGGCGCATGGGGGGCCTCCTTTGCCCCTTTGACGTGTCACGGACGCATCCGGATCCCTCGTGAGCAGTGAAATATCCGTGGACATGACAGGACCCCGGCCGCTGCGAGACGGCCGGGGTCCAGCTCATGAAGGGGTCAGCTGGTCGTCACGGCGGTGTCGTCGACGACGAAGCTGGTCTGGAGGGAGGAGTCCTCGACGCCGCTGAACTTCAGCGTGACGGTCGAGCCGGCGTACGCGGAGAGGCTGATGCTCTTCTGTACGTACCCGGTGGCCGCGTTGAGGTTGGAGTAGGTGGCCAGGGTGGTCGATCCGGCGGTGACCGTCAGCTTGTCGTAAGCCGTGCTGGTGCTGGTCTCCGCGGTGTCGATGTGCAGGTAGAAGGTGAAGGTCGTGCCCGTGCAGCCGGACGGGATGGTCACCGACTGGGACAGCGTGTCGGTGTGGGTGGAGCCGTAGCCGTCGAGCCAGGCCTTGTACGAACCGGCGTGTGCCGCCTCGCCGGTGTCGTTGGTGATGACGCCGCTGGTGGCGGTCCAGGTGGTGTTGCCGGACTCGAAGCCCGGGTTGCCCAGGAGCTGGGTCGAGGTGCAGGAGCCGCCGCCGGAGGTGCTGACCGTCCAGGTGAAGGAGGCCGAGCCGGAGGCGCCCGTGGAGTCGGTCGCGGTCACCGTCACGGCGTAGGTGCCGGCGGTGGACGCGGTGCCGGAGATCAGCCCGGTCGAGCTGCTGATCGACAGGCCGGTGGGCAGCCCGCTCGCGCTGTAGGTGAGGGTCGCGCCCGCGCTGTCCGAGGCCGAGATCTGCAGGCTGGCCGTGGAGCCGGTCACGGTGGACTGGCTGCCCGGGTTGGTGACGGTGACCGTGTTGCCCGTGGTGGTGCCGGAGGTGAAGGCGGCGGTGCCGTCGGGGGTGCCCCAGCCGGTCGGACCGTCGTAGCCGGTGCCCGCGGTGCAGAAGTAACTCGTCGAGCAGGTGCCGTTGTTGCCGCTCGTGACGTCGTACAGGTTGCTGGTGTGGGAGTAGGGGTACTTCGCCGGGTAGTCGCTGGAACCGGGGGTGCCGGCCAGCGCGTAGACGCCCGCGATGATCGGGGACGAGGCGCTGGTGCCGCCGTAGACCGCCCAGCCGGAGCCGCCGTAGGTGTCGTAGACGGCCACGCCGGTGGCGGGGTCGGCGACGGCGGAGACGTCGGCCTCCATGCGCTTGGTGCAGCCCGTGTCGGTCTGCCAGGTCGGCTTCGCGTCGTAGGCGGAGCAGCCGGAGCCGCCGCCCTCGGTGCTGCTGGTCTTCCACACGGACTCGGTCCAGCCACGGGAGTTGGACGACGTGGAGAGCGCGGTGCCGCCGACTGCCGTCACGTACTGGGACGTTGCCGGGTACTCGGCGCCGTAGGCCTCGTCACCGGAGGAGACGGTGATCGCGACGCCCGGGTGCTTGAAGTACGAGGTGTCCTCGGAGGTCTGCGAGGAGGACTCGGAGCCGCCCCAGCTGTTGGAGACGAACTTCGCGCCCAGGGCGACGGCCTCGTTCTCGGCGGTGCCGAGGTTGGCGTCGGTGGCCGAGGTGGCCTCCACCAGGATGATGTTGCAGTTCGGGCAGACCGCGCTGACCATGTCGATGTCGAGCGCTTCCTCACCCGCCCAGCCGGTGTCGTTCGTCGGCAGGGAGGTGGTGGAACCGGTCTGGCTGACCTGCTTGAAGCAGCCGCTCGCCTTGGTGCAGGCGGAGAGGCCGAAGTTCGAGCGGTAAGTGGCCAGGTCCGACTCGGCGTTGGGGTCGTTGTACGCGTCGACCACGGCGACCGTCAGGCCGGAGCCGCCGGTCGAGGGAAGCGCGTACGCGCTGTGCAGGTTGGCCGGGCTCAGCCCGGACACCGCCGCGGCCGCGTCCGCGTGCACGGCGGCGGCCAGCTTCTGCTTGATGTCGGTGCGCCGCTGGGCGAAGCAGGACGCCGAACCGGGGGCCGCGGTCGCGCAGAGGCGCTCGGTCGGCACCTTCTGGCCGGCCTTGCCGGTCGAGTGGACGGCCTGGGCCGCGGGGGCGGTCAGGGCCTTGGAGTTCTGGGTGACCTTGGAGACCTGGGCGGACTGGACGGCGGCCTGTGGGGCGGGTTGCGCGCCGGCGGGAGAGGCCGCCACGAGCCCGAAGACGCTGAGGGTGAGGGCGGGTATGGCGGCGGTCAGCAGTCTTCGCAGACTCCGTCTGGGCTTTTCACGCATGGGGGTACTGCCTCCATCGTGGGAGTGGGGTTCCTCGGCGTGGTGGCAGGCCTGTGACGCGCGTAGCGGCGGCAGATGGCATCGTCATGGGCATGACACTTTGAGCGTCCTGTGGGGCCACTGATGAATGACATGAACAGGACGGGTGGAACGTAGCCGGGGCGACGAGACCGCGAACAGACGCACCCCATGAACTTTGCCGCTCCATAGGAACTCCATGGACGGCCCATGGAAGCTCCATGGGCCGTCCGCGAAGTAAGAGGCACATAAAGGGGACTGGGAGTCCGCTGGGGGAGTCCTCCGGCGGGGCCCTAGAAGTCCTCGTCCAGGTCGACCGTGCCTTCTACGGCGACCTGGTACGCCGACGGGCGGCGCTCGAAGAAGTTCGTCAGCTCCTGCACGCCCTGCAACTCCATGAAGGAGAAGGGGTTCTCGGAGCCGTAGACCGGTGCGAAGCCCAGCCGCTGGAGGCGCTGGTCCGCGACGCACTCCAGGTACTGGCGCATCGAGTCGGTGTTCATGCCCGGCAGACCCTCACCGCACAGGTCGCGCCCGAACTGCAGCTCCGCCTCCACGGCCTCCTTCAGCATGTCCGTGACCTGCTGCTGGAGTTGGTCGTCGAAGAGCTCCGGCTCCTCCTTGCGGACGGTGTCGACCACCTCGAAGGCGAAGCTCATGTGCATGGTCTCGTCGCGGAACACCCAGTTGGTGCCGGTGGCGAGACCGTGCAGGAGACCCCGGCTGCGGAACCAGTAGACGTACGCGAAGGCGCCGTAGAAGAACAGGCCCTCGATGCAGGCGGCGAAGCAGATGAGGTTGAGGAGGAAGCGGCGGCGGTCGGCCTGGGTCTGGAGGCTGTCGAGTTTCTCGACCTCGTTGATCCACTTGAAGCAGAACTCGGCCTTCTCGCGGATGGAGGGGATGTTCTCCACCGCGTCGAAGGCGGCCGCCCGGTCCTCCGGGTCGGGGAGGTAGGTGTCCAGCAGGGTCAGATAGAACTGGACGTGCACCGCCTCCTCGAAGAGCTGACGGCTCAAGTAGAGCCGAGCCTCGGGGGAGTTGATGTGCTTGTACAGGGTCAGCACGAGGTTGTTCGCCACGATCGAGTCGCCCGTCGCGAAGAACGCGACCAGCCGGCCGATCATGTGCTGCTCACCCGGCGTCAGCTTCGCGAGGTCGGCGACGTCCGAGTGGAGGTCGACCTCCTCGACGGTCCAGGTGTTCTTGATCGCGTCCCGGTAGCGCTCGTAGAAGTCCGGGTAGCGCATAGGGCGGAGGGTCAGCTCGAAGCCCGGGTCGAGGAGGTTCTTGGCTTCGGTCGTCATTACTGGCAGGCCTCGCAGGACTCGGGGTTTTCCAGGGAGCAGGCGACCGCGTCTTCGTCGGTGGTCAACTGCTGTACGGGGATGGGGGTTTGGGCCTGGGCCGCGCGGGCGATGCGGGTCGCCGGACGTGAGCGCAGGTAGTACGTCGTCTTCAGGCCCTGCTTCCAGGCGTACGCGTACATCGAGGAGAGCTTGCCGATCGTCGGCGTCTCCAGGAACAGGTTCAGGGACTGGGACTGGTCCAGGAACGGGGTGCGGGCGGCGGCCATGTCGATCAGGCCGCGCTGCGGGATCTCCCAGGCCGTGCGGTACAGGGCGCGCACGTCGGCCGGGATCCAACTGAAGCCCTGCACCGAGCCGTTGGCCTCACGCAGCGCCTCGCGGGTGCGGGCGTCCCACGCGCCGAGCTGCTTCAACTCGTCGACCAGGTAGGAGTTGACCTGGAGGAACTCGCCGGAGAGCGTCTCGCGCTTGAACAGGTTGGAGACCTGCGGCTCGATGCACTCGTAGACGCCGGCGATCGACGCGATCGTGGCGGTGGGGGCGATCGCCAGCAACAGGCTGTTGCGCATGCCGGTTTGGGCGATACGTTCCCGCAGTGCCGACCAGCGCTCCGGCCAGGTCAGTTCCACGCCGTAGTGGTCGGGGTGCAGGACGCCCCGGGCGGTACGGGTCTTCTCCCAGGCCGGGAGCGGGCCGTTGCGCTCGGCGAGGTCGGCGGAGGCCTCGTACGCGGCGAGCATGATGCGCTCGGCGATGCGGGTGGAAAGGGCCTGCGCCTGCGGCGAGTCGAAGGGGACGCGGAGTTTGAAGAAGACGTCCTGGAGGCCCATCGCGCCCAGGCCGACCGGGCGCCAGCGGGCGTTGGAACGGCCCGCCTGCTCGGTCGGGTAGAAGTTGATGTCGACCACGCGGTCCAGGAAGGTGACGGCGGTGCGGACCGTCTCGTCCAGCCGCTCCCAGTCGATGTCACCGTTCGCTTGGTCCACGAATGCGCCGAGGTTCACCGAGCCCAGGTTGCAGACCGCCGTCTCGCCGTCGTCCGTGACCTCAAGGATCTCCGTGCAGAGGTTCGAGGAGTGGACGGTGTGGCCCGGCTCGGCCGTCTGGTTGGCGGTGCGGTTGGCCGCGTCCTTGAAGGTCATCCAGCCGTTGCCGGTCTGCGCGAGGGTGCGCATCATGCGGCCGTAGAGGTCACGGGCCGGGATGGTCTTCTTGGCGAGCCCCTGCGCCTCGGCCTTGCGGTAGGCCGCGTCGAACTCGTCCCCCCACAGGTCGACCAGCTCGGGCACGTCGGCGGGGGAGAAGAGCGACCAGTCGCCGTCCGCGTTCACCCGGCGCATGAACTCGTCCGGGATCCAGTGCGCCAGGTTCAGGTTGTGCGTACGCCGGGCGTCCTCACCGGTGTTGTCCCGCAGCTCCAGGAACTCCTCGATGTCGGAGTGCCAGGTCTCCAGGTACACCGCGGCCGCGCCCTTGCGCCGGCCGCCCTGGTTCACCGCGGCGACCGAGGCGTCCAGCGTCTTCAGGAACGGGACGATGCCGTTGGAGTGCCCGTTCGTCCCCCGGATCAGCGAACCCCGGCTGCGGATGCGGGAGTACGACAGTCCGATGCCGCCGGCGTGCTTCGAGAGGCGGGCGACCTGGTGGTAGCGGTCGTAGATGGAGTCCAGCTCGTCCAGCGGGGAGTCGAGGAGGTAGCAGGACGACATCTGGGGGTGCCGGGTGCCGGAGTTGAAGAGCGTGGGGGAGGACGGGAGGTAGTCCAGGCGGCTCATCAGGCGGTAGAGCGCGGCGACTTCGTCCAGGGCGCGGGCGCTGTCGTCCTCGGCGAGGCCGGCCCCGACCCGGAGCATGAAGTGCTGGGGGGTCTCGATGACCTTGCGGGTGATCGGGTGCCGCAGGAGGTAACGGCTGTACAGGGTGCGCAGGCCGAAGTAGCCGAAGCGGTCGTCGCCCTCCGTGTCGATCAGCGCGTCGAGGCGGGCCGCGTGAAGCGTCACGAACTCGGCGGTGCGGTCCGCGATGAGGCCCTCGCGGTGGCCTACGGCGACGGACTCGGTGAACGTCGTGACGCCCTGGGAGGCGGCCTCGGCGGCGATGCTGATCGTCAGCAGCCGGGCGGCCAGCCGGGAGTAGACCGGGTCCTCGGAGATGAGGCCGGCGGCCGCCTCCGTCGCCAGCTCGCGCAGTTCCGCCACGTCCGCGTGCGCGGACCGGCCGCGCAACGTGGCGGCGGCGACCCGGCCGGGGTCGGCGTCGGGGAGGTCGGCGGTCAGCTCGGTCAGGGTCCGCAGGATCGCGGTACCGGGGCCGTCGGCGTCCTGAACGGCCGTTCCGGGAACGGCGGTTCCGGGTCCGGTCGTGGTCGCCGCGATCGCCTCGTTCGCCTGGGTCGCTGATGCCGGCTCTGCTGGCGCGATGGTCACGGTGGGGCTCTCCCTCGCTCGGCACGGGGCCTCGCCGAGGGCAGGCGGCAGTACACGAGCGCACGGGGCGTCGCGTCCACCGGCCCACTCCACGAGGCCCGGACGTCATGCGCCCTGGCCGGGTGGCCGGACGCGCGCCGTCGGCAGGTCCTCGGACTGACCATGCGTGCATATGCACGTAAGTACACCGTTGCGGGACAGTTCCGGATTCGCACCGGATTCCCCTGCGGCGACAGCGAGCATGAGCATACATCTTGTGCCGGGTTGTCGTGGCACCACCAGATGTTGTGTCGCGGCGGTTTCAGAGTGTCAGCTTGTAGGTGAGCAGAGTGAGATCGTCCAGGTGTGGCACGGGATTCCAGTCCCGGTCGGGTGTGCGGACGAAACCCAGGCGTTCGTAGATGCGGTGGGCTGCGTGCATGGAGCTCTGGGTCGACAGGACGATGGTTGTGCAGGCTTCTGTGGTTCGGGCGCGGGTGATGCAGGCACGTACCAGGGCCTCGCCGGCGCCTCGGCCGCGGGCCTCGCGGGACACGGCGAGCATCCTTATCTCGGCCTCTCCGGGTTTCGCGATGTCGGCCATCGGGCCGCCGGACGGGACGAAGGTCACTCCGCCGAGGATGTGGTCGTCGTTCAGAGCGACGAGTACGTCGGCTGCGGCGGCTCGCTTTGCTACGGCTCTCAACTCGTCGAGGTAGCTGTCGCTCTCGCCGAAGTCCAGGAGGCCGTCCTGGAGGTAGGCCTGTGCTGTGATCTCGCCGAGGGTCTCGTATTCGGTGGGGTTCGCTCGGCGGATGAGGATGTCCATGTGGGCCAGTGTGTACGAACAGCGGGCCGCCGAGGGGGTGCTCTCGGTGGCCCGCTGCGGGTTCGTCGTGGCTGGTCGCGCAGTTCCCCGCGCCCCTTGGGTTGGGCCACTCACCCAGTGCTAATGAGTCGCCCCTGCTGTTGCCGGAGGCAGCTCCACCTGTACCCCCGGGTCGCCCGCGTCCGCCGTGTAGTCGCCGGGGCTGGTCTCGTCGATGCCCTCCGGGGCCTTGAACGCCTTCAGGGCGAAGGTGAGGACCACCGTCACGACGACGTTCAGCACGAACGCCGTCAGGCCGATGTAGCCGATCTCGCCGATGCCGGGGATCTCCTTGGACGAGCCGCCGAAGTGGTCCTGGGTCGGGGAGGCGACGCCGTACGCGGCGAGGGTGCCGTAGATCATGCCGGCCGCCCAGCCGGCGAGGAGGGCCCAGCGGTGGAACCAGCGGGTGAAGAGGCCGCCTACCAGGGCCGGGAAGGTCTGGAGGATCCAGATGCCGCCCAGGAGCTGGAAGTTGATGGCGACCGTCTTGTCCATCGTCAGGACGAAGGCCAGGGCGCCTACCTTCACCAGGAGCGAGACGATCTTGGAGACCTTGGTCTCCTGGGCCGGGGTCGCGTCGGGCTTGATGAAGTCCTTGTAGATGTTGCGGGTGAAGAGGTTCGCGGCCGCGATGGACATGATGGCTGCCGGGACGAGGGCGCCGATGCCGATCGCCGCGAAGGCCACGCCCGCGAACCAGTCCGGGAACATGTTCTCGAAGAGCTGGGGGATCGCCAACTGGCCGTTGGTGACCTTGACTCCGGCCGCGATCGCCATGAAGCCGAGCAGCGCGAGCAGGCCCAGCATCAGTGAATACAGCGGCAGGATCGTGGTGTTGCGGCGGATCACGTTGCGGCTCTTCGAGGAGAGGGTCGCGGTGATCGAGTGCGGGTACATGAACAGGGCCAGTGCCGAGCCCAACGCCAGTGTGGCGTACGTCCATTGGCCCGCCGGTGCGGGGACGAGTCCGCCCGTTCCCGCCGCCTTGAACTTGGCGCCCGCCGCGCTGAAGATGTCGTCGAAGCCGCCGAGCTTGATCGGGATGTAGATGATCGCCACCGCGATCACGATGTAGATCAGCCCGTCCTTCACGAACGCGATCAGCGCGGGGGCGCGGAGGCCGGAGGAGTAGGTGTACGCGGCCAGCACCGCGAACGCGATCAGCAGCGGCAGGTCCTTCACGAACCAGTTGGAGCTCGCGCTGCCGCCCACGCCCATGACGTCCAGCACGGCCTGGATGCCGACCAGTTGGAGCGCGATGTACGGCATCGTCGCGAGGATGCCGGTGACCGCCACCGCCAGCGACAGCCCCTTCGAGCCGAAGCGGCCGCGTACGAAGTCCGAGGTCGTCACGTATCCGTGCTTGTGCGACACCGACCAGAGGCGGGGCAGGAACGTGAAGATGAGGGGGTAGACGAGGATCGTGTACGGCACCGCGAAGAAGCCGGCCGCGCCCGCCGCGTAGACCGCCGCCGGGACCGCCACGAACGTATACGCCGTGTAGAGGTCGCCGCCGAGCAGGAACCAGGTGACCCAGGTGCCGAACGACCGTCCGCCCAGGCCCCATTCGTCGAGGCTCTGCTCGTTGTCGGCCCGGCGCCAGCGTGCGGCCAGGAAGCCGAGGGCCGTGACGGCCAGGAAGAAGAAGATGAAGACGCCGAGAGCGACGCCGTTCACGCCGTCGTTCACCGGTTACCTCCATGGCGGGTCCGCTGGTCGCGCTGCCACAGCTTGTAGGCGGTCATCGTCAGCGCGGTCGAGATCAGCACCCAGAGCATCTGGTACCAGTAGAAGAACGGGACGCCGATGAACGTGGGGTCGATCTTTGTGTAGGAGCCGACCCAGAGCAGCGCCACGAACGGCGCGATGAGGCAGACCGCGATGACGACGCGGGCCGGTGTCACCACCGGTGGGCCCGCTTCGGGCGGAACTTCGGGTACGTCTGACATGTCGCGGCTCCGTCACCTCAATGATCGCCTGTGTAATGCGCAGGCAATGTAGGTCACGGCGTCGCGCGTGCGGAAGACCCCGTCCGTATATCGGCATGTCGATTCTGTGAAGACGTGACATCGGTGTCAACGGAGGCCGGCAACGGCCGGCGTCAACAGCAGCGGAAGCCCTGCCGTGGATCGGCCTCCTGGCGGTCTGTCCGCGTGCGTTCGAAGTCGCGGCGGCTGGGGACCTCGGCGTCCGGGTGGTTCCGGCGTACGTGCGCGACATAGCGGTCGTACGCCGACTCATCCGTCAACTCCCGGACGTACCACCGCACTCCACCGACCAGCCGGCTAGCCGCCCGTCTGAGCGCCGACCGCATCCCGTGTCGCCTCCTCCTTCTCCTCCCGGGTCGGGATCAGCCCGGCCGGTGCCACGATGTTCGACTCGACGTACGGCGTCTCGCTCAGGGTGGAGAGCGCGGGGCGGCGGATATGGCGGACGCAGACCCGGAGGGCGTCCGCGATCACGACCACGACGAGCACCGCCAGAATGGCCGAAAGCACCCCGTCCACCGTGGAGTTGGTGACGACGGTGTGCATGTCGTCCATCGACTTGGCGGGCGGCAGGACCTTGCCCGCGTCGATCGCGTCCTGGAACACCGAGCGCTGCTTGAAGAAGCCCACCTTCGGGTCGCTGGAGAACACCTTCTGCCAGCTCGCGGTCAGGGTGACCGTGGCGTCCCAGGCGAGTGGAATCCCGGTGATCCAGGCCCACTTGAGGCGTCCGGACTTCACCAGGAGAGTGGTGCAGACGGCCAGGGCGACGGCCGCGAGGAGCTGGTTGGAGATGCCGAAGATCGGGAAGAGCTGGTTGATCCCGCCGAGGGGTTCGTGGACGCCGACCCAGAGGAAGTAACCCCAGAGGGCGCACACGATCGCGCTCGTCAGGGCCAGGCCAGGCCGCCAACTCACGTTCCTGAAAGGCCGGTAGACGTTCCCGAGCATGTCCTGGAGCATGAACCGGCCCACCCGCGTGCCCGCGTCCAGCGCGGTCAGGATGAACAGCGCCTCGAACATGATCGCGAAGTGGTACCAGAAGGCGCGCAGGCTCCCGCCGGTCACCTTGGAGAAGATCTCCGAGACGCCGACCGCGAGGGTGGGCGCACCGCCGGTGCGGGACAGCAGACTCGCTTCGTCGACGTTCTTCGCGGCCTGCGCGAGGTCGGCGGGGGAGATGTGATACCCCCAACTGCTCACCACCTGCGAGGCGTTCTGCACCGTCGTGCCGATCGCGCCCGCCGGGGCGTTCATCGCGAAGTAGAGACCCGGGTCGATGATGCTCGCGGCGACCAGGGCCATCACGGCGACGGACGACTCCATCAGCATGGCGCCGTAGCCGATCATGCGGATCTGGGTTTCCTTCTGGATCATCTTCGGGGTCGTGCCGCTGGAGATGAGCGAGTGGAAGCCGGACAGGGCGCCGCAGGCGATCGTGATGAAGACGAACGGGAAGAGCGAGCCGGCGAAGACCGGGCCGTTGCCGTGCTTGGCGAAGTCGGTGACGGCGGGCATCTTCAGGTCGGGCAGGGCGATCACGACCCCGATCGCCAGCAGGCCGATCGTGCCGATCTTCATGAAGGTGGAGAGGTAGTCGCGCGGGGCGAGCAGGGTCCACACGGGCAGGATCGAGGCGACGAAGCCGTAGACCACCAGCCAGATCACCAGCGTCGACGGTGCGAGGGTGAAGGTGCCGGCCCAGGACGACTCGGCGACCCAGCGGCCCGCGACCAGGGCGAGCAGCAGCAGGGCCACGCCGATGAGGGAGACCTCGGAGACCCTGCCTGGGCGAAGTACCCGTAGATAGAAGCCCATCAGCAGGGCGATCGGGATGGTCATGCCGATGGAGAAGGTGCCCCAGGGGGAGGAGGCCAGCGCGTTCACGACGACCAGGGCCAGCACGCCGAGCAGGATGATCATGATGGCGAAGGTGGCGATCAGCGCGGCCGCGCCGCCGAAGGGGCCGATCTCCTCGCGGGCCATCTGGCCAAGTGACCTGCCGTCGCGGCGAGTTGAGAAGAACAGCACCACCATGTCCTGGACAGCGCCCGCGAAGATGACCCCGGCGATGATCCAGACCGTGCCGGGCAGGTAGCCCATCTGCGCGGCGAGTACGGGTCCGACGAGCGGGCCCGCGCCGGCGATCGCGGCGAAGTGGTGGCCGAGCAGGACGCGGCGGTCGGTGGGGTGGTAGTCGATGCCGTTGTCGAGGCGTTCTGCCGGGGTGGCCCGGGTGCCGTCGACCTTCAGGACCTTGTACGCGATGAACTTCGCGTAGAAGCGGTAGGCGATGGCGTACGAGCCGAGCGCGGCGGCGACCATCCAGGCGGCCGACACGTTCTCGCCCCGCGCCAGCGCGAGCACGGACCAGCCCGCCGCGCCGACGAGCGCGACGAGGGTCCAGACGACGATGGTTCGGACGTTCGCGGTACGCACCGGGTGGTCCTCCCGTCCATGCGGCGACGGGAGGAACGTAGAGCAACCCGGGTAACTCCGTAAGTCCCCTAGTCCTGCGGGCGCTTCAGTCGCGCCACGAACTTGTACCGGTCCCCCCGGTACACCGACCGTACCCACTCCACCGGCTTGCCCTCCTTGTCGAGGGAGTGGCGGGAGAGCATCAGCATGGGCAGGCCGACGTCGGTGCTGAGGAGGCCGGCCTCGCGGGGGGTGGCCAGCGAGGTCTCGATGGTCTCCTCGGCCTCGGCGAGGTGGACGTCGTAGACCTCGGCCAACGCGGTATAGAGCGACGTGTACTTGACGAGTGACCTGCGCAGGGCGGGGAAGCGCTTCGCGCTGAGGTGGGTCGTCTCGATGGCCATCGGTTCGGCGTTGGCCATGCGGAGGCGCTCGATGCGCAGGACCCGGCCGCCGGCGGTGATGTCGAGCAGGTCGGCGAGGGTGTCGTCGGCGGTGATGTAGCCGATGTCCAGGAGCTGCGAGGTCGGTTCGAGGCCCTGGGCGCGCATGTCCTCGGTGTACGAGGTGAGTTGGAGGGCCTGGGAGACCTTCGGCTTGGCGACGAACGTGCCCTTGCCCTGGATGCGCTCCAGGCGGCCCTCGACGACGAGTTCCTGCAGGGCCTGGCGCACGGTGGTGCGCGAGGTGTCGAACTCCGCGGCCAGGGTGCGCTCGGGCGGGACAGGGGTGCCGGGCGGCAGCGTCTCCGTCATGTCGAGGAGGTGCTTCTTCAGGCGGTAGTACTTCGGCACACGCGCGGTGCGGACGGTGGCCCCACCCTCGTTCTCCGCACTGCTGACGTCGGTGCTCATGCTCCGCCTTCCCGGCTCCGGACAAGGGTCACTTGGTGATCCCCTCTGTATACCGTCGCCGTCTCTTTTGGTCTAGTCCACAGCGCCAAGTGGTCTAGCGGAAGAGAGTACTCCGGCACCGTTGTTTTCGCTGCCTTCTTACTTAAAGGTTCCTGCATATGTAGGTCGCATAACGGCTGGTCAGGGGTGTTTCGGGGGCTCTTGACAGGCCCTGTGGTCTGGTCCAAGCTCCCGGTACTGGTCTACACCATTGGTTCAGGTCCCGGCTCTTGGGCGGGAGGTGTGGCAGGCATCCCTGAGGAGGGTGGCGTGAAGCGCAAGCTGATAGCCGCGATCGGTATCGCGGGCATGATGGTCTCCATCGCGGCGTGCGGGGGCAACGACGACAAGGGCTCTTCGAACAGCGGCGCCGACGCCAAGGAGCTGACCGTCTGGCTCACCGTCGACGCGCAGAACAACTGGCCCCAGCTGGTGAAGGCGGCCGACGCGGCCGTGCAGAAGGCGCACCCGGGCGTCAAGATCAAGCACGAGTACTACGGCTGGCCGGACAAGAACACCAAGCTCGACGCGGTTCTCGCCACCGACAAGGCGCCCGACGTGGTCGAGATGGGCAACACCGAGATGCTGAGCTACATGGTCAAGGGCGCCTTCGCACCCGTCGACCCCGCCAAGTTCACCAACTCCTCCGCCTGGCTCGACGGCCTCAAGGCCTCGGTGACCTACGACGGCAAGACCTACGGCGTCCCCTACTACGCCGGTGGCCGCGTCGCCAACTGGCGCAAGGACATCGCCGCTTCGGTCGGCGTCAAGGCGCCCCCGACGACGTACACCGAGCTGACCGCCGACCTGGACAAGATCCAGAAGAAGGAAGGCAGCAAGTTCAGCGCCTGGTACCAGCCCACCCGTGACTGGTACGCGGCCATGTCCTTCGTCTACGACGCCGGCGGCGCCATCGCCACCCAGTCCGGCAGTGAGTGGAAGGCCAGCCTCTCCTCGCCCGAGTCCGTCAAGGGGCTCAACGAGTGGAAGTCGGTCATCGACAAGTACATGCACGGCGACAAGACCAAGGACGAGTCCGACCGTTACATCGTCTACGGCCAGGGCAAGGCGTCCATGATCTTCGCCGCCGCGTGGGAGGGCGCGACCGCCGCCGACCCGAAGAACGACAAGACCGGCGGCAAGCTGAAGACGGACCTCGTCAACTTCGTGATGCCCGGCCCGTCCGGCAAGAACATGCCCGTGTTCCTGGGCGGTTCGGACCTCGCCGTCCCGGTGAAGTCCAAGGCGCAGGCCCTCGCCGCCGAGTGGATCAACGCCTTCACCGGTCCGTCCGGCCAGAAGGGCCTGATGGCCAAGGGCAACCTGCCGAACAACAAGACCGACCTCGCGACGCTGAAGAGCGACCCCGCGACGGCGGTCCCGGCCACTGCGGCCGAGTCCAACTGGTTCGTCCCGATGGCACCGGGCTGGGGCCAGGTCGAGAAGGCCCAGGTCCTGCAGACCATGCTGCAGAACATCGGCACCGGCAAGAAGTCGGTGGCGGACGCCGCGAAGGAAGCGGACGCCGCGATCGACAAGGTCATCAACACCAAGTGACCCAGGGCCCTGCCGTCGAACTCCCGCCTGCCCGGCGACGCCTGGCACGCACTCCCCCACTGCCCAAAAGGCGCGGGGGGACCCCCAGCTGCGTTGCCGAACCGCCCACGTGGCTCCGCCACGAGGACGCTCCGGCGCCTTGCGATCGCACGCACCAGACGCCGCCGGGCCCGCCCTTCGGGCGGACGACGGGAGTTCGACGGCAGGACCCAGCGCGGGGCCCTGTTGGACACCTTGGTGTTCTCGGGGCAGGGCCCCGCGCCCCGGACGAAGCACGGCCGTACGACCTGAGGGATCGCTGAGGAGCGCGCGATGAGTGCCGACACGACCACCCCTGCCAAGGTGCCGCCGCCGCGGCAGGCGCCCCCACCGCGCGTCTCCGGCGCACCCCGCAGACGGGGGACATCGAGCGGGGCCGGGATCCCCTGGCTGCTGCTCGCGCCCTGTCTGCTCATCCTCGCCCTGGTCATGGGCTATCCGCTGGTCCGCCTGGTCACGCTGTCCTTCCAGTCCTTCGGCCAGTCCCAGCTGTGGGGCTTCAAGCCCGCCGAGTGGATCGGCTTCGACAACTTCTCCGGGATCCTCGGCGACGGCGAGTTCTGGGGCGTCGTCGTCCGCACGATCGTCTTCGCGGCCGGCTCGGTCATCTTCACGATGGTCGCCGGCATGGCACTCGCCCTGCTCCAGCAGAAGGTCTCCGGCTGGATGAAGACCCTCATCAACATTGTCCTGGTGGCCAGTTGGGGCATGCCGGTCATCGTCGCGACCACCGTCTTCAAGTGGCTCTTCGACTCGGACTACGGCGTCTTCAACGCCCTGCTCAGCAAGTTGCCGGGCGTCGACATGATCGGCCACAACTGGTTCGCCAGCGGACCGCAGGGCCTCCTCGTGATCATGCTGCTGGTGGTGTGGGGCGCGGTGCCCTTCGTGGTGATCACCCTCAGCGCCGGACTCACCCAGGTCCCCCAGGAGTTGGAGGAGGCGGCCCGTCTCGACGGCGCCGGCGCGTGGGGTGTCTTCCGGTACGTCACCCTGCCCATCCTCAAGCCGATCATCGTGATGCTCACGACCCTGTCGGTGATCTGGGACATGGGCGTCTTCCCCCAGGTGTTCGTGATGCGCGGCGGCCACCCCGAGGCCGACTTCCAACTGCTCAGCACCTATTCGTACGACCGTGCCTTCGTCGTCAACGACTACGGACAGGGTTCCGCGATAGCCCTGGTCACGGTGGTGCTGCTGCTCGGGGTCGTCGCCGTCTACATGCGTCAGATGCTTCAGATCGGAGAGGTCGAATGAGCGCGCTCACGACCGATGCGCCCAAGACGTCGGGCGGTGGCCGCCGGAAGTCGAAGCTGGGCTGGAACCTCGTGGGCCTGCTCGTCTTCGTCGTCGTCGGCTTCCCCCTCTACTGGATGCTCGACACGGCGTTCAAACCGGCCAAGGACGCCATCGACCCGGACCCGAGCCTGCTGCCCACCGGCATCACGCTCGACAACTTCCGCCGGGCGCTGGACATCGCGGACTTCTGGGGCCCGGTCGGCCGCAGCCTCATCGTGTCCCTGTCGGTGGTCGTGATCGGCGTCGTCGTCGGCCTGCTGGCCGCGCTCGCGATCTCCCGCTTCGCCTTCCGCGGCCGCAAGATCGTGATCGTCGGCATCCTCGCGGTCCAGATGGTCCCGCTGGTCTCGATGATCATCCCGGTCTTCCTGCTCCTGAACGACCTCGACCAGTACGACAAGCTCTCCGGCCTGGTCATCACGTACCTGACCTTCATCCTCCCGTTCACGGTGTGGACCCTGCGCGGCTTCATCGTCAACATCCCGAAGGAGCTGGAGGAGGCGGCCATGGTCGACGGCTGCTCCCGCACCGGCGCCTTCATCCGCGTGGTCTTCCCGCTCCTGGCCCCGGGCATGGTCGCCACCTCGGTCTACGGCTTCATCCAGGCCTGGAACGAGTACCTGTACGCCCTGATGCTGCTCAGCCAGGAGCACCAGACGGCGACCGTCTGGCTCGGCAACTTCACCACCAAGCACGGCACCGAGTACGCCCCGATGATGGCCGGCGCCACGATGATGGCCGTGCCGATCGTCGTCCTGTTCCTCATCGTCCAGCGCAAGATGGCCGCGGGGCTGACCGCCGGCGCTGTGAAGGGATAACGCCACCGATGACGACACTCGCCAGCGGTACAGACACCCTGACGCGCGACGCCCTCACCGTCCTGCAACCGGGCTTTCCCGGCACCACCGCTCCCGACTGGCTGCTACGGCGCCTCGGCGAAGGCCTCGCCTCGGTGGGCCTGTTCGGCCGCAACATCGCCTCGCCTGATCAACTGGCCGCCCTGACCGCCCAGTTGAGGTGTGAACGGGACGACGTCCTGGTCGCGATCGACGAGGAGGGCGGAGACGTCACCCGCCTGGAGGCCCGCACGGGTTCCTCCTTCCCGGGCAACCACGCCCTGGGCGCGGTGGACGACGTAGAACTCACCAGGGCGGTGGCGCACGAACTGGGCCGCCGACTCGCGGCCTGCGGCGTGAACCTGAACTGGGCCCCCTCCGCGGACGTCAACTCCAACCCCTCCAACCCGGTCATCGGCGTCCGGTCCTTCGGCGCCGACCCGGAGTTGGTGGCCCGGCACACGGCGGCCTACGTCACCGGCCTCCAGTCGGCGGGCGTCGCCGCCTGCACGAAACACTTCCCGGGCCACGGCGACACGGCGGTCGACTCCCACCACGCGCTGCCGCGCATCGACGCCGAGCTGTCGGTCCTGGAGCAACGCGAGCTGCTCCCGTTCCGCGCGGCCATCGCCGCAGGCAGCCGCGCGGTGATGAGCGCCCACATCCTGGTCCCCACCCTGGACCCGGACCGCCCGGCCACCCTCTCCCTCCGCGTCCTCACCGACCTCCTCCGCGGCCGACTCGGCTACGACGGCCTCATCGTCACCGACGCCATCGAGATGCAGGCCATCGCCGCCACCTACGGCATCGAACGCGGCAGCGTCATCGCCATCTCCGCCGGTGCCGACGCGCTCTGCGTGGGCGGAGGCCTCGCGGACGACGAGACGGTACGACGGCTGCGCGACGCGCTGGTGGGGGCGGTGCGGTCGGGGGAGCTGCCGGAGGAGCGCCTGGCCGAAGCGGCGGAACGGGTACGGGGGTTGGCTCAGTGGACGGCTTCCGGTGCCGCCGCTGCTTCGGAACCGGAAGCCGACGCACAGACGGGCTCCGCCTCGGCAGGAAGCGTGACGCGCGTCGACATCGGTCTCGTCGCCGCCCGCCGCGCCCTCACGGTCACCGGCGCCGAGGACTTCACCCCGCTCACCGAACCGCCGTACGTCGCTCTCCTCACCCCGGTCGCCAACATCGCCGTGGGCGACGAGACCCCCTGGGGCGTGGCCGCCGAACTCGAACGGCTCCTGCCCGGCACGGAGACGGCCGGCTTCGCCGGGGACGACGCGGGGAGTGTGATCCTCAAGGCGGCCGGGACCCGGCGCATCGTGGCCGTGGTCCGGGACGAACACCGGCACCCCTGGATGGCGGCCGCCCTCGACACTCTGCTGGCCGCCCGGCCCGACACCGTCGTGGTCGAGATGGGTGTCCCGCAGGCCCCGCCCCGAGGTGCCCTGCACATCGCGACTCACGGCGCGGCCCGTGTCTGTGGCCACGCGGCGGCGGAGGTCATCGCGGGCGCGTGACGTGAGCCGGGGGAGCGACCCCGACCAGGGGAACACCTCCGAATACACCGGTGCCGGGCCCTCCACGAGCGGGCCCGGCACCGGCACGTACGGATGTGAGATCGCGTCAGATCCCTTGCCAGTCCGGCTTGTTGACGAACGTGTGCCGGAAGTAGTCCGCGAGCTTCAGCTTGGACGCGGCGCCCTCGTCGACCACGACCGTCGCATGCCGGTGCAGCTGCAGCGCCGACGCCGGGCACACCGCGGCGACCGGCCCCTCCACGGTCGCGGCGACCGCGTCCGCCTTGCCCTCGCCGGTCGCGAGCAGCACCAGGTGCCGGGCCTCCAGGATCGTGCCGATGCCCTGGGTGATGACGTGGTGCGGCACCTGCTCGATGTCACCGTCGAAGAACCGCGCGTTGTCCACCCGCGTCTGCTCGGTCAGCGTCTTGATCCGGGTCCGCGAGGCAAGCGACGAGCACGGCTCGTTGAACCCGATGTGCCCGTCGGTCCCGATGCCCAGCACCTGCAGATCGACCCCGCCGGCCTCGCCCAGCGCCCGGTCGTACGCCTCGCAGGCCGCCTGCACGTCCTCGGCGGTCCCGTCCGGGCCGAAGAAGGCGTCCATCCCGATGCCGAGCGGCTCCAGCACCTCGCGCCGCAGGACCGAGCGGTACGACTCCGGGTGCTCGGCGGGCAGCCCCACGTACTCGTCGAGCTGGGCGATCCGGGCCCGCGAGGTGTCCACGGCCCCGGCGCGGACCTTGGCGGCGAGGGCTTCGTAGATGGGCAGCGGCGTCGACCCGGTGGCCACGCCGAGAAGGGCGTCCGGCTTGCGCCGGAGCAGCTGTGCCATGGCCTCGGCGATGAGTTCGCCGCCCGACTTGGCGTCCGGAACGATGACAACTTCCACGCTGGCCTGCCGTTCTGCAGAGGGGCTTCGAGGAGCCCGGAGGAGCTGTGTGGTTTAGACCAATCCGCGCACCAATCTAACAGAGGAGGCTCCTGCCTCCCAGAGTTCGCCGCCTGTCCGAGAACCGGTAACCGCCCCACAGAGGCGCACCTCGCGCAGAGGGGGTGAAATGGACACCGCAGCACAGCCCCGACCGACCTCCGGAGGACCCCGCATGACCGCCACGACCCCGGCCCCCGACAGCGAACTCCCCGGCCGGATCATGGCCCGCGAGATGGCCGAACAGCCCGCGGTCCTGCGCCGCATCCTGGACGAGGGCGCCCCGCGCATCCGCCAGGTAGCCCAGGAGGTCGCCGCCCGCAAGCCCCGCTTCGTGCTGCTCACCGCCCGCGGCACCTCCGACAACGCGGCCCTCTACGCCAAGTACCTCCTGGAGATCCGCCTCGGCCTGCCCTGCGGACTCACCTCGATGTCGACGACCACGGCCTACGGCGCCCGCCCCGACCTGACCGACGTCCTCGTCGTCACCGTCAGCCAGTCCGGCGGCTCCCCGGACCTGGTGGCCTCGACCCGGGCCGCCCGCGAGGCCGGCGCGATCACGGTCGCGGTGACCAACAACCCGGACTCACCGCTGGCCGCCGTGTCCGAGTACCACGTCGACATCATGGCGGGTCCGGAGAAGGCGCTCCCGGCGACCAAGACGTACACGGCCTCGCTCCTCGCGCTCTACCTCTTCGTCGAGGGCCTGCGCGGCGGCGACGGCGCGCAGGCCAAGGCGCTGCCCGACCTCGCCGAGCAGCTCCTCGCCCGCCAGGACGAGGTCCGCTCCCTCGCCTCCCGCTACCGCTTCGCCGAGCGGATGGTGATCACCTCGCGCGGCTACGGCTATCCCACCGCAAAGGAAGCCGCCCTCAAGCTGATGGAGACCAGCTACATCCCGGCTCTCGCCTACTCCGGTGCCGACCTCCTGCACGGCCCCCTCGCCATGGTGGACAACGTCTCCCCGGTCATCGCGGTCGTGACGGCGGGCAAGGGCGGCACCGCCCTCCAGCCCGTGCTGGACCGGCTGCGCGGCCGGGGCGCCGACCTGGTCGTCATCGGCCCGGCCGGCCAGGTCGAGCAGGCCTCGGCCGGTTTCGTCCTGCCCGTCGAGGGCGTCCCCGAGGAACTCCAGCCGATCCTGGAGATCCTCCCGCTCCAGCTCCTCGCCTACGAGGTCACCATCGCCCGCGGCCAGGACCCGGACGCGCCCCGCGCGCTGGCCAAGGTGACGGAGACCCGCTGAGTCCGAGTCCGTGTTTCGGCCACGGAAATTCCCATGACCAATCAGTCCCGCACAGGACCCGACACGGTTAGGCTCTTCAACGTCCTTCAAAGCATGGACACCGCATGTGGTCTAGTCCACAATGTGTTACAGGCGTAAGCCTCCGTCCTCCCCGCACAGGAGGACGGACCGAGGAACCGAGGCTCTCTGCCCTGACTGCCCCGGCTCCTCATCCATCGGCCGATCGGGACCGCACACCCCGTGGCCGTTGCTGCTCCGGGCTGCGGTGCCGAGAGGGCTGAGGGTCCCTCTCAGGCGCCGCGGCCCGCGGGTGTTTTTAGGACAGGTACAGACCGGCGGGTACGCTCGCAGACGTGCCCTCCATGAACGAACTCGTACGCCAGCACACAGCACTCGACGACTCCGATCTCGAGTGGCTGCACCTGCTGGTCTCGGAGTGGCAGCTGCTCTCCGACCTCTCCTTCGCCGACCTGGTCCTGTGGGTCCCCACACGTGACGGCACCCGCTATGTCTCCGTCGCCCAGATGCGGCCGAACACGGGCCCCACCTCGTACCAGGACGACATGGTCGGCCACCTCGTCCCGCGCGGCCGCCGCCCCATGCTGGACGCGGCCCTGGACGAGGGCCGGATCGTCCGCGAGGGCGACCCCGAGTGGCGCGAAGAGGTCCCCGTCCGGGTCGAGTCGATTCCGGTACGACGGGACGGGCGCGTCCTGGGTGTCATCGCGCGCAACACGAATCTCCTCACCGTACGCACCCCGAGCCGCCTCGAACTCACCTATCTGCAGAGCGCGTCGGACCTCGCGCAGATGATCGCGGCCGGTTCCTTCCCGTTCCCGAACCAGCAGGTCGACATGGACGCCTCGCCGCGCGTCGGCGACGGACTGATCCGGCTCGACGGCGACGGCATCGTGCAGTACGCCTCGCCCAACGCGCTGTCCGCGTACCACCGCATGGGCCTCGCCACCGACCTCGTCGGCCAGCCGCTGGGCACGACCACCGCCGAACTCGCCCCCACCCGGGGCCCGGTGGACGAGGCACTCGCCAAGCTCGCCAGCGGATGGGCGCCGCGCGAGTTCGAGATCGAGGCACGCGACGGAGTCATCCAGTTCCGGGCGATCCCCCTCAAACCCAAGGGCACCCGCATCGGTTCACTGGTGCTGCTCCGGGACGTCACCGAACTGCGGCGCCGAGAGCGGGAGTTGATCACCAAGGACGCGACCATCCGGGAGATCCACCACAGGGTGAAGAACAACCTCCAGACAGTTGCCGCCCTGTTGCGCCTCCAGGCCCGCCGGATCGACTCCGAGCGCGGCCGGGAGGCCCTGGAGGAGGCCGTACGCCGGGTCGGCTCGATCGCGATCGTGCACGAGACGCTGTCCCAGAACCTGGACGAGCGCGTGGAGTTCGACGAGATCGCCGACCGGGTGCTCGCGATGGTCGCCGAGATCTCCCCGGGCAAGGTCACCGGCCGGCGCAGCGGCCGCTTCGGGATACTGGACGCCGAGGTCGCGACCCCGCTCTCCATGGTCCTCACCGAGATCCTGCAGAACGCCCTCGAACATGGCTTCCGCGAGGGCGAGACGGGCACGGTCGAGGTCTCCGCCGTCCGCGGCGGCACCTCGAAGGAGGCCCGCCTCCTGGTCACCGTGCAGGACGACGGCGTGGGCCTCCCCGAGGGATTCGACCCGCACCGCTCCGGCAATCTGGGCCTGCAGATCGTACGGACGCTCGTGGAGGGCGAGTTGGGCGGCACGTTCGACATGGTGCCGGGGCCGGAGCGGGGAACCCGGGTGATCCTGGACGTGCCGGTGCAGGCGCACAAGTGACGTACGGGGGCGGGGTGTTCGGGAACAGCAAAGAGCCCCGGATCATCAACTGATCCGGGGCTGCTCGCTCGTTGCTATGCGCATCGGGGGTACTGCGCGCTGCGGCTCGGGGGCGGGAGATGCGTACTCGCTGTACGCGCCGCCAAGCTCAGGCTGTTAGCAGGGTGGGCGTCAGGCGGAGGCCTGACGGGCACGGTTGCGAGCAGCGCGGCGCTTCATGGCGCGGCGCTCGTCCTCGCTGAGACCACCCCAGACGCCGGAGTCCTGGCCGGACTCGAGCGCCCACTGCAGACACTGGTCCATAACGGGACAGCGACGGCAGACGGCCTTGGCTTCCTCGATCTGCAGCAGCGCAGGACCGGTGTTGCCGATGGGGAAGAAGAGCTCGGGGTCTTCCTCGCGGCAAACGGCGTTGTGACGCCAGTCCATGGCTGCTACCTCTCCTTGGTATTACGTGCGGGTTGCTTGTGAATGTGAACGCTTTCACGAATCCCTCAACAAGTGAAGGGCCGAACGCCAGGTTCACTGGCGGGGTCCTGTGGATTGAAGAGGGGTTCCGGTGATCCGTGGAGGCCGGTGTTGCGGGCCGTCTCGATCGCCACGTAGAGACTCGCAAACCTCAGCGGCGGATACAACCCCTTCCGGAAAGTTTTTTTTGATTCCTCGGTGTCGACTAGGTCACAGCCGTACTTCCATGGGGTGGACCCTGGTCTAAACGTTCGAGTGAAAGGACTTCAGCCCTTTCTGCTCACACAATCACACGCAGTGCACGGCGTACGCCTGTGAACGTCACGCTCGTACGCAGTCCGAGGTGGTCGCCGTCCATCTGGAGGGGCAGAGGGACCTTCGAATGCAAGGTGAACTCACTCAGGTCGTGCAGAGCCGCAGCGTGCTTGCCATGAGGCCCGCGTTCGGGGGACGAAGTGAGCAACTGCGTCCCATACCGGGCAACCGCGGCGCTGGACAGGCGGCTGAGACCGAGTACGTCGAGGCCTTTATCGAACGACGCCTTAGGTGACGTGTACATCGGGCGATTGCCGAGATACGTCCAGGGCGAGGTGTTCGAGACTATGGCCACCACCAGATCGGTGACCGGGTCCTCGCCGGGCTGCTCCAGCGTGATCGTCCCGTGCCGGCGGTGCTGCTCGCCGAGGAACTGCCGGACCACCTGACGCACGTACAGCGCATGCGTCGATTTCTTGCCCTGCTCCCGCTGCTGCTCGACCCGTCCGACCACCCCGGCGTCGAACCCGAGCCCGGCGTTGAAGGTGAACCAGCGCGAGGGCACGGCCTCGTCCTCGGTGCCGGGCGTCCCGGATGTCAGCCCCAGGCCGACCGTGCGCTCGCGGCCCTCGCGCAGGGCGTCCAGGATGGCGCCGGTCGCTTCCACGGCGTCGTTGGGCAGGCCCAGGGCGCGGGCGAAGACGTTGGTGGAGCCGCCGGGGACCACAGCGAGACCCGGCAGGCGCTCCGGGTCGGGGCCGGTGTGCAGCAGGCCGTTGACCACCTCGTTGACCGTGCCGTCGCCGCCGAGGGCCACGACCAGATCGACGTTCCCGCTCTCCGCGGCCTGCCGGCCGAGGTCGCGCGCATGCCCTCTGTACTCGGTGGTGACCGCTTCCAACTTCATCTCGCTCGCGAGTGCGTGGAGCAGGACGTCGCGCGTACGTGCGCTTGTGGTGGTTGCCGCCGGATTGACCACGAGAAGTGCACGCATGAGTTGCAGCGTACCTACTGGGGGGTACTCGGCCCATACCGAGGTAGGCGTTGGGTAAGAGGAGAGGGCGTGAGCCTGAACACCTGGGGCCGGATCCCGAGGGCTACCCTTCTGGGGTGAGTGCTCAGCAGACCCCCGCCCCGGAGACCGACGGCCCCGACGGACACCGTCCGCGCCGTCTGACCTACGCGGCGGCCCTCGTCGCCGTCGAGGGGCTCGCGCTGGCCGTCGCCGGAGTGTGGATCCTCGTCCTGGGCCTCACCGGCGAACCGGACGACCGCCAGCAGGCCGTGACCGGTGGCGTGACCCTGGTGGTGCTCGCGCTGCTGCCGCTGCTCGCCGCACGCGGACTGATCGGGCAGCGAAGCTGGAGCCGGGGCCCGGCCGTCATCACCCAGGTCATGGCACTGCCCGTGGCCTACAACCTGCTCCAGGCCGACAGTGTGGCCATCCCGGCCGGTATCGCGCTCGCGGTGGTCGCCATCGCCGCGCTGGTGCTGCTGGTGAACCCGGCGACGACACAGGCCCTCGGAATCCGAGGGCCCGGCCGTGGAACCGAGGAGCCGAAGAGCTGACTCCGGGCGGAGCCTGCTCCTGGACGCCTCTTCTTTCTTGACGTCTGCGTCTTTCTTTGACGTCTACGTGTCCTATTCCTCGATGAGGAGCTTCTCCCGCAGCTGGGCCAGCGTCCGGGCCAGCAGCCGGGACACGTGCATCTGCGAGATGCCGACCTCCTGCGCGATCTGCGACTGCGTCATGTTGCCGAAGAACCGGAGCAGCAGGATGCGCTTCTCGCGGGGCGGCAGGTCCTCCAGCAGCGGCTTGAGCGACTCGCGGTACTCGACGCCCTCCAGGGCCTCGTCGTACGCGCCGAGCGTGTCCGCGACCGCCGGTGACTCGTCGTCCGTGTCCGGGACGTCCAGGGACAGTGTGGAGTAGGCGTTGGCCGACTCCAGGCCCTCCAGGACCTCCTCCTCCGAGATGCCCAGCTTCTCGGCCAGCTCGTGGACCGTGGGGGAGCGGCCGTGCCGCTGCGAGAGCTCCGCCGTCGCCGTGGTCAGCGACAGGCGCAGCTCCTGGAGCCTGCGCGGGACGCGCACCGCCCAGCCCTTGTCACGGAAGTGCCGCTTGATCTCGCCGACGACCGTCGGGGTCGCGTACGTCGAGAACTCGACCCCGCGCTCCGGGTCGAAGCGGTCGACCGACTTGATCAGGCCGATGGTGGCGACCTGGGTCAGGTCGTCCAACGGCTCGCCGCGGTTGCGGAAGCGGCGCGCGAGGTGCTCGACGAGCGGCAGGTGCATACGGACCAGCCGGTTGCGCAGCTCCGCGTACTCGACGCTGCCGTCCTTGAGCGTGCGCAGCTCGATGAAGAGTGCGCGCGCCCCGCTGCGGTCCTGGGGGTCGTGCCGTGTGACCTGCACGCTCTGCGCGCCCGCCACGTCGTCCCGCTCGTGCTCGTTCATCGCCTGGCCCGTCGCCCCTTCCCGAGCTTTCGCCTCCTCCCCCGCGCTCGACCCAGTCGGAGCGGGGGAACCCCCGGCAACGGGGGAGACCCCACCAATACGCACGGCACCGTCCTGCTCACGTTGACCGTCGTCCATCACACCGGCCTCCGAGGGTTCTTCCTCCGGGTGCGGCCGGGCCTGCTCGGGGATTTGGCCGCGTGGCACGAGGGCGCCGTCGTCCGCCGTGCGGCGGGATCCGCCTGAGCCGCCCTCGGCCGGCAGCTCCCGTGTGCCGCGCTCTTCGTCCCGCACCGGCCCGTCCCCGTTCCTCACGCCGGCCCGGGTCCCGCGCCGCGCTGTTTGTAGAGGCTGATCGAAACGGTCTTGTCCTCGTCGACTGCCGATGAGACCTTGCCCGCGAGGGCCGAGAGCACGGTCCAGGCGAAGGTGTCGCGCGAGGGGGCGTGACCGTCCGTCGTCGGGGCGGAGACGGTGACTTCGAGCGATTCGTCCACGAGGCGGAAGACACAGCTGAGCACCGAGCCCGGCACGGCCTGCTGGAGCAGGATCGCGCAGGCCTCGTCCACCGCGATGCGAAGGTCCTCGATCTCGTCGAGGGTGAAGTCCAAACGGGCCGCGAGGCCGGCCGTGGCCGTCCGCAGCACCGACAGGTAGGCACCCGCAGCCGGCAGCCGGACTTCCACGAAGTCCTGGGTCGCGGGCTCGCCTGCGATCTGGGACACCCTCACCTCCAAGGTGGTACAAGCTCTTTCGGGGGCCCAGGGGTCGCCCCCCGGGGTAACGCGATACTTGGTTCAGCGGTGACGCTACCGCGCTCCGAACTTTTCTGTCCCCGGGACCCCAACCCCATGCTGTCACTCATAGTAAACCTACGGATACGCTCCGTGGCTAGGGGTCCTGCGGGCCCAATTGGGAAGAGCGCGCGCCGGGTTGACGTACCCAGACGTCAGACGGTCGAACCGTCGAAACCGGGGGTCGGATTACGGCGTCACAGGAGTACGTGGTCGACGAAGCACCAACGCCAGCTCTCCCCCTGCTCGAACGTCCGCATCACCGGATGTCCGGAGTCCTTGTGATGTGCTGTGGCGTGGCGCAGGGGCGAGGAGTCGCAGCAGGCGACATGGCCGCAGAAGAGGCACAGTCGCAGCTGCACCGGGTGGGTGCCTGCCGCCAGACACTCCAGACAGGTCTCGCTCTGGGGCCCCGGTTCGGGGAGCGGCAGCGCGTCGGCGTGCGTGCACTGTTTCATGATTGCCAGATTACGACGGGTGTGCGGTTGGCCGCGCGAAAAAACGAGGGCGGGCGAGAACGATGGACGTGATGCCACTGCTGTTGCTGGTGGCGGGGAGCGCCGTGGTGGCCGCCGCGGCCCGGCGCACCCCGGTGCCGGCACCGCTGCTGCTGGTCGCGGTCGGGCTGGTCGTCTCGTACGTCCCGGGGGTGCCCGACTACACCCTCGATCCTGAGGTCGTACTGCCGCTGCTGCTGCCCCCGCTGCTGTACACGTCGGCCACCGACAGCTCGTACCTCGACCTGCGGGCCCAAGTGCGGCCCGTGGCACTGCTGTCGGTCGGCTACGTGCTCTTCGCCACGTTCGTCGTCGGCTGGGCCGCCTATGTGATCGTGCCGGGGCTGCCGCTGACCGCCGCCCTGGTGCTGGGCGCGGTGGTGGCGCCGCCGGACGCGGTCGCGGCGACGGCGGTGGCCCGCCGGGTCGGACTGCCGTCACGGATCACGACGATCCTCCAGGGCGAGTCCCTGCTCAACGACGCCACCGCGATCACCGCCTACAAGGTGGCCCTCGCGGCCGCGATCGGCGAGGGCGCCACCTGGGCCGGCGGTATCGGCGAGTTCCTGCTCGCGGCGGTCGGCGGTGTCGGTATCGGGCTCCTCCTGATGGTGCCGATCCACTGGCTGCGCACCCACCTCAAGGAGGCGCTGCTGCAGAACACGCTCTCGCTGCTGATCCCGTTCATTGCCTACGCGGTCGCCGAGCAGGTGCACGCCTCCGGGGTGCTCGCCGTCGTGGTCGTGGCGCTCTATCTGGGTCACCGCGCGTGGGAGGTCGATTTCGCGACCCGCCTCCAGGAGGAGGCCGTCTGGAAGATGGTCGCCTTCGTCCTGGAGTCGGCGGTGTTCGCCCTGATCGGGCTCCAACTGCCGGTGGTTCTCAAGGGACTTGGCGAGTACCGGGGCCTGGACGCCGCCTGGTACGCGATCGCCGTCTTCCTGGTCGTCGTCGTGACCCGGTTCGTGTGGGTGTACCCGGCGGCCTTCATTCCCCGCATCCTGTCGGCGCGGATCAGGGAGCGCGAGGACAGCCCCACCTGGAAGGGGGCGATGACCACCGCGTGGGCCGGCATGAGAGGCGTGGTCTCGCTGGCCATCGCCTTCTCGATCCCGCTCACGGTGCACGGCGGCGACCCCTTCCCGCAGCGCAACCTCATCCTGTTCCTGACCTTCACGACCGTCATCGGCACCCTGGTGGTGCAGGGCCTGAGCCTGCCCCCGATCATCCGGCTGCTGAAGTTCCCCGGCCGCGACCAGCAGGCCGAGACGCTCGCCGAGGCCAACGCCCAGGCACAGGCCTCCCGGGTCGCCGAAAAACGCCTGGAGGCCCTTCTGGAGGACGAACGCAACGCCCTGCCGCCTCCTCTCGCCGACCGCCTCCGCGAGGTCCTGGAACGCCGCCGCAACGCCGTCTGGGAGCGCCTCGGCGCCACCAACCCCGTCACCGGCGAGACCGTCGACGACACCTACCGCCGCCTCTCCCGCGAGATGATCAGCGCCGAACGCTCAATGTTCGTCCGCCTCCGCGACGGTCGCTACATCGACGACGAGATGCTCCGCACCTTGCTGCGCAGGCTGGACCTGGAGGAGGCGGCGGCTTACCGGGAGGCGGCTTAGGTCTGTCGGGGGCCGCTCGGGCTTGTGGCGAGGGCCCCTAGGCCGTTTCTGATGGCTCTTGGTGGGCTGGGTGGATCTCGGGGTTTGCCGGGCAGCAGCTCCGTATGGTGCGGCGACACGAGCTGACGGATG
>NZ_JBICXA010000021.1:0-242379 GCF_043200035.1 Streptomyces sp. NPDC048504 | reverse complement strand
CTGTCCTGGAAGGAGCGGACCAGGACCTCGTAGAAGACGGCGCGTTTGAACCACTCGGGGTCCCGGTCCTTGGCGGGAGTGTCCTCGAAGGTGTCGTGGACCGGTTCGTTGACAGTCATGAAGCTCTTGACCCTCCGCTCTGCGTGGACCGCCGGACGTGGAACACGTGCGCGGGAGCCCGGCCGGGTTCGAGACGCACATAGTTGGTCCTGCCCCACTGATAGGACTCACCCGTCAGTTCGTCGTACACCGACATGGATTCGTTTGATTCCAGGCCGAGTTGCGGCATGTCCAACGAAACCGTGGCCTCCTGGGTGTGGTGCGGATCAAGGTTGACGACCACCAGAACCGTGTCCACGCCCGTGGTCTTGCTGTACGCGATCAGCGCGTCGTTGTCCGTCCGGTGGAACCGGAGGTTCCTGAGCTGGTGCAGCGAGGGGTGACGGCGTCGGATGTCGTTGAGCTTGCCCAGCAATGGCGCGATGCTACGTCCTTCCCGCTCGGCGGACTCCCAGTCCCGCGGGCGGAGTTGGTACTTCTCCGAGTCGAGATACTCCTCGCTGCCCGGCCGGAGAGGGGCGTTCTCGCAGAGTTCGTAGCCACTGTAGACACCCCATGTCGGGGACAGCGTGGCGGCGAGCACCGCTCGTAGTTCGAAGGCGGGTCGGCCGCCGTCCTGGAGGAACTCGTGCAGGATGTCGGGGGTGTTCACGAACAGGTTCGGCCGCATGTAGGCAGCCGCTTCCCCGGACAACTCACTCAGATATTCGGTGAGTTCCTGTTTGGTGTTGCGCCAGGTGAAGTAGGTGTACGACTGCTGGAAACCGATCTGGGCGAGGGTGTGCATCATCGCGGGGCGGGTGAACGCCTCGGCCAGGAAGATGATGTCCGGGTCGGTGCCGTTGATGTCGGCGATCACCCGTTCCCAGAACACGACCGGCTTGGTGTGCGGGTTGTCGACGCGGAAGATCCGCACGCCGTGGTCCATCCAGTGACGTAGTACCCGCGTCGTCTCGGCGATCAGGCCGTCCATGTCCCGGTCGAAGGCGATCGGGTAGATGTCCTGGTACTTCTTCGGCGGGTTCTCGGCGTACGCGATCGTGCCGTCGGGGCGGTGGTGGAACCACTCCGGGTGCTTCTCCACCCAGGGGTGGTCGGGTGAGCACTGCAAGGCGAAGTCGAGGGCGATCTCCATGCCCAGCTCGGTGGCCCGGGCGACGAACGCGTCGAAGTCCTCCAGGGTGCCCAGCTGCGGGTGGATCGCGTCGTGACCGCCCTCGGGGGAGCCGATCGCCCACGGGACGCCGACGTCCTCGCGCCCTGCGGAGAGGGTGTTGTTCGGGCCCTTGCGGAAGGTGGTCCCGATGGGGTGGATCGGCGGCAGGTACACGACGTCGAAGCCCATCGCCGCGATGCCGTCCAGGCGTTTCGCGGCCGTACGGAACGTGCCGTGGGGCTGGGCCGGAGTGCCCTCGGAACGCGGGAAGAACTCGTACCAGGCGCCGTACAACGCGCGTTCCCGCTCGACCACCACAGACCGGGGCTCGGAAACCGTCACCAACTCCCGCAACGGATACCGCTCCAGCACCCTGTCCACCTCAGGCGTCAGCGCGGCCACGAACCGCGTCCCCACCGGCAGCGTGTCGTCGCGCAGCGTCTCCGCGGCGGCCAGCATCGTGGCGCGGGCCGGGCCCTCCGGCACGCCGGTGGCGGCTCGGGCGTACAGCTCCGCGCCCTCCTCCAGCATCAGGCCGATGTCGATGCCGGCCGGGATCTTGATGCGGGCGGCCCGGCGCCAGGTCGCGATGGGGTCGCCCCAGGCCTTCACGACGTAGGACCAACGGCCCGTCGCGTCCGGAGTGACCTCCGCGCCCCAGCGGTCGCTGCCGGGGGCGAGCTTCCGCATCGGGGTCCACGTACCCGGGCGGCCGTCCGGGTGGTGCAGCACGACGTCGGCGCCGATCGTGTCGTGGCCCTCGCGGAAGACGGTGGCGGTGACCTGGAACGTCTCGCCGACCACCGCCTTCGCCGGGCGCGCGCCGCTGTCCACGGACGGGCGTACGTCACGTACCGGAATGCGGCCGATGGCCGCCGGGGTCGCGTTCATGGGTCTCACCTCCGTCGTGCGGGAGGCCGGGCTGTTCGCCCGGCCGTGGGTGCGAGCTGCGCCGGAAGGGGGACTACCTTCCCGCCGGGGAGCGCCGGTCGACGGCGACATGCGGCCCGCCGTGCACGACCGTCGTCGTACGGGGGCGGCCGTTCTGCTCCTGCTGGTACGTGCCCTGGCTGCCGCGCAGAAAGCGCTCGGCGGCTTCCGCGGCCTCGCGCGCGCAGCGTTCGCCCATCAGCACGCACAAGGTGTAGCCCGAGTCCTCGAAGGTGGCCCGTACCGTCCGGTCGCCCGGCGATGCGAGCATCACGCGTTCCCACGCCCGATAGCGCCGCAGTTGGCGGGCGACTTCGGCTTTGGCGGGTAGCAGCATGGCGCCGTTCACCTTTCGCCTCGGCGGACCGCGGTTCCCGACCGTCGGGTGGCGGCCGTACCCAGAGCGTCTTGGCTCCGTCACGGCAGTCGAGGCTTTCACTCATGGTGCACAGGTGATGACCCAGCGTCTTGTTGGTTCTTCAACTACCTCACCCGTCGCTCGTGTTGCACGAATGGCCTAGCGCTCGCACTCTGGAGCTGACTCAGAAGCGATCAGTGCTCACGCTTCGTGTTCGGGGTCGGGTCCCGCAGGGGGCAGAGGCGGAGCGTGAGTTCCGCCGGTGAGGAGCCAACGAAGATGAAGACCGCAGTGCCGTGCTACTACCACCTCGATGTGGACGTCAGTCAGGAACGGGTCGGGCAGGTCAGGCGCATTCTGGCCGCCCACCTCCGGCTGTGGGACCTGGAGATCCTCGTGGAGCCCGTCTGCCGCGGCGCCGAGCTGCTGCTGCGGGCCATCGACGAGCACGCCACGGACAAGCAGACGTCCATAGAGCTGTGGTGGAACGGCCAGCACCTGATCACTGCCATCGGCGACAACGACCGCGATCTGCGCCCGGACCAGGACCTGCGCGCCTGTCTCGCCCGGATCGCCGCGATGAGCGACGGCTGGGGCTGCTGCGCCACCGACACCGGAAGCAAGGTCATCTGGTTCTCGCAGCGCGCCCGCAGCGGCGAACGCGTGCCCCGGGTGCCCAGGACGCCGGCGCCGCGCCTGCGGGAGATGCTCGAACTTCCCCGCGAGGTACCGGCCGCCCTGCTGGCCCGCCCGACGCACGGCGTCCTGGAGGACGCCAAGTGACCGCGCGCCCGTCCCGGAAAGGGGTGCCCGTCTGGAACGGGCACCCCTTTCCCTTGGGGGCCGCCTACGACGGGACGGGCACCAACTTCGCCCTGTTCAGCGAAGTCGCCGAACGCGTCGACCTCGTCCTCGTCGGCGACGACGGCCGACACCATGACATTCGCCTCACCGAAGCCGACGGCTTTGTGTGGCACTGCTATCTGCCGGGCATCGGGCCGGGTCAGCGGTACGGCTATCGGGTGCACGGGCCATGGGCTCCGGCCCTCGGACACCGCTGCAATCCGGCGAAGCTGCTCCTCGATCCCTACGCCCGGGCGGTGGACGGCCAGATCGACAACGACCCCTCGCTGTACGAGCGTGCGCCCGGACCCGCTCCCGGCGACAGCGCCGGGCACGGCATGCTCGGCGTGGTCACCGACCCGGCCTTCGACTGGGGTGACGACCGGCCGCCCCGGCGCTCGTACGCCGACACCGTGATCTACGAGGCCCATGTGAAGGGGCTGACCCGCACCCACCCGGAGGTCCCCGAGGAACTCCGGGGGACGTACGCGGGACTCGCGCACCCGGCTGTCGTCGAGCATCTCGTCCAACTCGGGGTGACCGCCGTCGAGTTGATGCCGGTGCACCAGTTCGTGCAGGACGGGGTGCTCCAGGACCGCGGCCTGTCCAACTACTGGGGCTACAACACCATCGGCTTCTTCGCGCCCCACAACGCCTACGCCGCGCACCGCGAACGCGGGCGCCAGGTAACCGAGTTCAAGTCGATGGTGAAGGCGCTGCACGCCGCCGGGCTCGAAGTCATCCTCGACGTCGTCTACAACCACACCGCCGAGGGCAACGAGAAGGGCCCAACCCTCTCCTTCCGGGGCATCGACAACGCCTCCTACTACCGCCTGGTGGACGGTGATTGGGGCCACTACTACGACACGACGGGCACCGGGAACAGCCTGCTGATGCGGCACCCCTACGTCCTTCAGCTGATCATGGACTCGCTGCGCTACTGGGTCACCGAGATGCACGTCGACGGCTTCCGCTTCGACCTCGCGGCCACCCTGGCCCGGCAGTTCCACGAGGTGGACCGGCTGTCGGCGTTCTTCGACCTGATCCAGCAGGACCCGGTGATCAGCCGCGTCAAGCTCATCGCCGAGCCGTGGGACGTCGGCGAGGGCGGCTACCAGGTGGGCAACTTCCCGCCGCTGTGGTCGGAGTGGAACGGCAAGTACCGTGACACCGTGCGGGACTTCTGGCGGGGCGGCGAGCACACGCTCGGCGAGTTCGCGTCCCGGCTCACCGGGTCCTCCGACCTGTACCAGCACAGCCGGCGCCGACCGCGCGCCAGCGTCAACTTCGTCACCGCGCACGACGGGTTCACTCTGCGCGACCTCGTCTCGTACAACGACAAGCGCAACGAGGCCAACGGGGAAGGGAATCGGGACGGCGAGAGCACCAACCGGTCCTGGAACTGCGGGGCCGAAGGTGAGACGGACGACCCCGCCGTGCTGGAGCTGCGCGCCCGTCAGCAGCGCAACTTCCTTGCCACGCTGCTCCTTTCGCAGGGCATCCCGATGCTGAGCCACGGCGACGAACTGGGCCGCACTCAGCGCGGCAACAACAACGCCTACTGCCAGGACAACGAAATCTCCTGGATCGACTGGGAGCTGAGCGCCGGGCAGCGTGAACTCGCCGACTTCACGCGGTACGTCATCGGGCTGCGGGCCGCGCATCCGGTGCTGAGGCGGCGCCGGTTCTTCCGGGGCGAGACCGCCGTGCACGCCGGACAGCCGCTGCCCGACCTGGTGTGGCTGCTGCCCGACGCGCGCGAGATGGCCGACCTGGACTGGCAGCGCTCCGACGCGCACTGCGTGGGCGTGTTCCTCAACGGTGACGCCATCGCCGAACGCGACCCGCACGGCGGGCCCGTCGTTGACGACTCGTTCCTGCTCCTGCTGAACAGCTACTGGGAGCCCGTCGGCTTTCGTCTGCCCGACGTCACCTACGGCGAGCGCTGGACGACCCTGATCGACACCGCCGAGCCGCAGGGCACCCCGGACGAGACGGAACACAAGGCCGGCACCGAAATGGCCGTAGAGGCGCGCAGTCTCGTGCTGTTGTCGCGGCCCGCCCGGGAGGAGGGCAGGGTCAGGGGGCGTCGCGGGAGGTGACCGTGAAGCGGGCGCCGTCGGGGTCGCGCAGGACGGCCTCGGTGGTGTTCTCCCGCAGGACGCTGCCGCCGTGCGTCTCCGCGACCCGCGCGCAGGACCTGATGTCCGAGACCGCGAAGTGGACCTGCCAGTGCGGCCTGACCGTCGGGTCGGGGGCCGCCTCCAGTGCGCCCGACTGGATCCGGACCACGGCTTTTCCACCGCTGCGCAGGACGACCTCGCCGCCCTCGTACTGGATCTCGCAGCTCGCCGGGTCCTCCGAGGCCCAGTCGAGGACCTCGCCGTAGAAGATCGCGGCGTCGAAGGCGTCGCGGGTGTGCAGCCGGACGAAGGCGGGCGCCGAGCGGCGCCACGTCTCCCAGCCGCCGACGAGGTCGCCCGCCCAGATCCCGAAGGTCGCTCCGTCCCGGTCGCCGAGCAGGGCCGCGCGGCCGGGCGGGAAGGAGAGCGGTCCCACGGCGACCGTCGCGCCGCGCTCCCGGACCCGGGCCGCAGCCACATCCGCGTCGGGTACGGCGAAGTAGGGCGTCCAAGCCACCGCGACCTGCCACATGGAGGCCACCGCGGCCAGGCCGGCCACCGGGATGTCGTTCGCCGTGGCGATCCGGAACCGGTCGCCGAGGCTGGCCGAGCGCCACTTCCAGCCGAACACGGCCTCGTAGAACGCTTCGGTGGTCTCCACATCGCGGCTCGTGAGACTCACCCAGCAGGGGGCGCCGAACACCGAACGGGTGGAGACGGAGTCCGGTTCTCCGAGGGACGGTTTCCTGTCGTCGTTCATGGCAGTCGCGTTCCGATCTCCTGGACCGGCGGCCACCGGTCTCCCTCCCAGTGTCCAACCGGAAGCGGTCCCGCTGCCTCCCGAGCGGGTGTCTTGACCATCCTTTTGGGTTAGTTACCTCTGCTAAAGAGGTAATATCTAAGTGTGGAGACGGAGAAATTCCCGGAAGAGCTGGCCGACGCGCTCGTCGGGGTCCAGCGGCTGATCCGCAGGCGACTGCGCAGCGAGATGACCCTGCCGCGACTGCGCGGCGCCGACGTGGAGTTGCTGCGGCTGGTCGAGGTCCGGCCCGGCATCGGCATCTCCGAGGCGGCCAAGGAGCTGTTCCTCGCGAGCAACTCGGTGTCGACGCTCGTCAACCAGCTCGCCCGGGACGGCTTCCTGATCCGCGAGACGGACCCCGCCGACCGGCGCGCCGCCCGCCTTCAGCTGACCGGGACGGCCAAGACGCGCCTCAGTGACTGGCACGCGCGGCGAGCCGCTCTCGTCCGAAGCCAGGTGGACCGTCTCGACCAGGCGGACCGGGACGCGCTGCGCGCGGCGATCCCGGCCCTGCGCCAGCTGGCCGTCAATCTGCACGAGGAGGCCAAGGAGTCATGACGACGGACACCGACGCTGCCGCCGGGCGGTCCGCGGCCGTCAGCTGCACCCGGCTCGCCTATTCCTTCGGCGAGACGACCGCGGTGGACGGGCTCGACCTGTCCGTGGGGGAGGGCGAGGTCTTCGGACTGCTCGGCCCCAACGGCGCCGGGAAAACCACGGCGATCCGCTGTATCACCACCCTCCTGCCGGTCCCGGCGGGCATGGTCCACGTCTTCGGCCACGACACGGCCAAGGAACAGATGTCGGTGCGCCGCATGCTCGGCTACGTCCCGCAGCAGCTGTCCGCCGACAGCGGGCTCACCGGACGCGAGAACGTCGCTCTCTTCGCCCGCGTCTTCGACGTCCCGCGCAAGGAACGTGCCGCGCGCGTCGCCCAGGCACTGCGGGCGGTCGACCTCACCGACGCCGCCGACCGGCTCGCCAACACCTACTCAGGCGGCATGGTCCGCCGCCTCGAACTAGCGCAGGCCCTGGTCAGCGCGCCCCGCCTGCTCATCCTCGACGAGCCCACGATCGGCCTCGACCCGATCGCCCGCACCAGCGTGTGGGAGCACATCAACGCCGTGCGCGAGGCCACCGGCATGACCGTCCTGGTCACCACCCACTACATGGACGAGGCCGACCAGTACTGCGACCGCGTCGGCCTCATGCACCGCGGCCGCATCCGCGCCCTGGGCACCCCGGAGCAACTCCGCGAGGGCCTCGGCGAACGCCGGCGCGCCGACGGAGCACCCGCCACCGATCCGCTGCCCACCCTTGAGGACGTCTTCCGGGACATAGCCGGCAGCGGTCTCGAAGACCAGTCAGGAGGTTTCCGCGATGTCCGAAGCACCCGCCGCACCGCGAACCGCGTCGGCTGACCCAGCCCTTGAGAACGACCTGAACCTTCTGCTCACGCCGCCCCAACCCCGGGCAGGCTGGCGGCTGTTGCCCGCCCGAGTCATCGCGATGTGCGCGGTCGAACTCCAGAAACTCCGCCACGACCGCACCGAGTTGTACACCCGCGCCGTCCAACCCGCTCTGTGGCTGCTGATCTTCGGCCAGACCTTCACCCGCATCAAGGCGATCCCCACCGGCGGCATCCCCTACATCGACTACCTCGCCCCGGGCATCATCGCCCAGTCCGCGATGTTCATCGCCATCTTCTACGGCATCCAGATCATCTGGGAGCGTGACGCGGGCATCCTCAACAAGCTCCTCGTCACCCCCACCCCGCGCTCGGCACTGATCACCGGCAAGGCCTTCGCGGCCGGTGTGAAGTCGCTGATCCAGGCCGTCGTCGTGGTCGTCATCGCCGCGGTCCTCGGAGTCGCGCTGACCTGGAACCCGCTGAAGCTGATCGGCGTCGGGGCGATCGTGATCCTCGGCTCGGCCTTCTTCTCCTGTCTGTCGATGACCATCGCCGGCATCGTGCTCAGCAGGGACCGGCTGATGGGTTTCGGCCAGGCGATCACCATGCCGCTGTTCTTCGGCTCCAACGCCCTCTACCCGGTGGCGATCATGCCGGGCTGGCTGCAGGCGGTGAGCAAGGCGAACCCGCTCAGCTACGAAGTGGACGCCCTGCGCGGGCTGCTGCTCGGCACCCCGTCCCATGTGGGCATGGACTTCGCCGTGTTGCTGGTGGCCGCCGCACTGGGCATCGCGGCAGCCTCCTCCCTGCTCGGACGGCTCGCCCGCTGATCTTGGACGGGACGTGATGTGCGGCACGCTCCCGACCGGGATTCGATGGCCGGAAAACGGATTCTTCCTGCGCACGGCTTGATCAGTGATCAAGCGGACGAAAACGCTGGCCACAGCGCATTCTGCTCATTTGACAGTGCGCTGAGCACACAGATAGGAAGCAGCTCTCTGAGGTCGAGAGGGTGCACTGTGTACGAGCCGAACGTGGTCGGGGACTGGCAGGAGTACGACGAACATGCCGGTCTGCGTGTCCGCGTCCACAGCCTGGCCGCCGCCGAGCCGCCACGCGGACGCGACGACGCGGCCGAAGGGCTGACCTACTTCACGCTCCGTGTCACCGTCGAGAACCGTGGCGCGCGGCACTACGGCATCCACCTGGAGGACGGCCAGATCGACGTCAGGGTCGGCCCGGACGGCGAGAGCGCCTTCATCGACTGGCGCAGCTCGCAGTTCATCGAGGGCTTCGACGTCTATCCGCTGCGCCGCGCCACCGCCGTCGTCTACGCCGCCGGTCCCGAGGCCTCGCTGAAGCAGGTGGACGTACAGGTCCAGCTGCGGGTGGAGGAGGAGTGGACCGAGCGGCGCCTGTGGGCCGGCGGCATCGGTCTGTGCGAGGCGGCCGTCGCCGCCGGCGTGGGGCGGGACGGCCTGGCGCACCAGGTGAGCAATTTCCTGCGGGACCAGGCGGAACCCGGCACCCCCTGAACCTCCGGGACCAGGCGTGGCCGGGCCCCGAGACTCCCGCGTCAGTGCGGGATGCCGTCGATGATCTCCCGGGCGCCCTGCCGCAGCAGCGCCACCGCCACCGACGTGCCCAGCGTCGCCGGGTCGAGCCGGCCCGCCCACTCGTGGGCGTTGAGCCGGGTCTTGCCGTCCGGCGTGAACACGCAGGCGCGCAGCGACAGTTCACCGCTCCGGTCCACCTGCGCGTACCCGGAGATCGGGCTGTTGCAGTGCCCCTGGAGGACATGCAGGAACATGCGCTCCGCAGTTGCCTCCCGATGCGTCTCCGGGTGACCGAGCCCGCTGACCGTGTCGATGACGTCGGTGTCGCCCTCGCGGCACTGCAGGGCGAGGATGCCCGCGCCGATCGGCGGCATCATCACCTCCGGGGACAGCACCTCGCTGATCACGTCACGCCGGTCGATCCGCTCCAGGCCGGACATCGCGACCAGCAGCGCGTCGGCCTCACCCGCCGCGAGCTTCTCCAGCCGCCGGTTGACGTTGCCGCGGAACGGCACGCACTGCAACTCCGGGTGCGTGGCGGCGAGTTGCGCGACCCGCCGGACCGACGAGGTGCCGATCCGCGTCCCGGGCGGCAACTCGTCCAGGGTCAGCCCGCCCGGGTGGACCAGGGCGTCACGGATGTCGTCCCGCTTCAGGAACGCGGCGAACGTCGTACCGGCCGGCAGCGGACGATCGGCGGGCACGTCCTTCACACAGTGCACCGCGAGATCCGCCGCGCCGGCGAGCAGCGCGGCGTCCACCTCCTTGGTGAACGCCCCCTTGCCCTCGACCAGGGCCAGATCGCCCATCCACTTGTCGCCGGTCGTCCTGACCGGCACGACCTCGGTGCGCACCTGCGGATGAAGGACGGCCAACTCGGCGCGCACACGCTCCACTTGGGCCAGCGCCATGGGCGAGTCGCGGGAGACGATACGGATCAGTTCGGGCACGGACATGCGGACACGATAGACCGTCCGGCATGCCCGTGTTGACCGATGGGTACACCTGGCAACAGGTTCAGCCCCGGCCTCGCACAAGGGGCTCACTGATCTCCACGGCCCGCAGTGCGGCGGCGAGAGCCCGCTCGTCCCCGACATCCAGGGCCGTGTCCGTCAACTTGATCACGTGCTCGTCCCCATGTTCCAGGGCCCGCTCCATCACCTCTTCGGCCGTAAACCGCGAGGGCGGAACGTAGTCGATCGCCTCCCTCGGGGCGTACATCGCGGTGACGGCAGCCGAGGCTGTCCACGCCGCGTGCAGACTCGGCGCCCACAGCTCGCGGGGGAGCGCCTCCAGGGCGCGCAGCACGGCGTTGGGTGCCGTCGCCGCGTGCACCAGCATGGTCGGCTCGCCGTGACCGTGGGTCGCGTAACGATGCGTGGCCGCGCGCACCAACTCGGTGAGCCGCTCCCGCGCCACGTCCGGATCGCTCACCTCGCCCGCCCAGACAGGCAGTTCACGCACGGTGTCCAGCCGCGCCCGGAACCCGGCCGCCCCTCCCGCGATCGGCGGCACGGCGTCGAGGGCACCGGCGGCGGTGGGACCGGCGGGCAACTCCGCGATGCCCGAGACGGGTTGGTGCCGCGCCGCCCAATAGCCAAGCCCATGGGCGAGTTCGGTACGCCGGGGCTCGTTCTCCTCCACCCCGAGGGCCCGTACGGCATGCCCGACGCGGATGACCGGGTGGGTGGCGCCCGCGGCGATCCCGGGCAGCAGCCGCGGCCACCACACGGCGAGCACGTCCTGCCAGGGCCGCTCGGCGAGAGCCCGGGAGAAGTAGCCGATCCAGTCGGCGGCCCGGCGCGGATCGCCCAGCGCGGCAGGCCAGTTGGAGTCCGTGACGGGAGCCACCGGCTCGGGGAAGTCCTCCAGCTTGTCCCGGTAGAGATCGAGCCAGTGGTGCACGGCCCCGGCCTGCCCGTGCGCGGCGAGCGCCTCGGCGACCATCGGGGCGTGGTTGCTGAGCCAGCCCGCGCGCTCGGGCCCGGTGGAGTGCAGTCGTCCGAATGCCTCTTCCAGCGTTCCGCTCGTGTCCATGCCCAGCACGCTAGGCGCGGGGCTGCGTCCGCAGAACGGACCGGAGGAGGAAGAGCCGCCCACCTCAGGTCCTAGGCCTGCGGACCGAGGCGGGCCGGGCCTCGGCAACGCCTTGGTCTTGAGGGGCGCGGGGAACTGCACGACCAGCCCCCACGGCGCGGCAGCCGAAGGACGCCCCATCGAGACCCCGCGGCGGAACCGCACATCACCCCGCCAGCACGACAGAGATCACGCGATGTCCCCGCCCGTCGGCAGCCACAACGGGGTCGCCCGACGCCCCGTCGACCGTGCACGACTGCACCCGGCTGCCGCCCCCGCTCAGCGTCACGTCGAGCGTCATGCCCCGGTACGGCAGCCCGCGCAGGCTCACGGGCCCCCAGTTCGACGGCAGGCACGGGCTCAGCCGCAGTGAGTCGTCCGTGAAGGTCAGGCCGAACAGGCCGGCGTGGATCAGGCGGAGATACGCCGTCGCCGACCAGGTCTGGTCGGGCTGGGACACGAAGTGGTCGGCGTGCCCGCTCGCGCCGCCCTGCCAGCCGCCGTCGACGGCGCCGGTCGCGGAGTTGTACACCTCGTAGAAGCCGCCGCTCGCCGTGACCAGGCCGGCGAGGGTGTCGACGGCGAGGGCGAACGGCTCGGCGCGGCCCGCGTCGGCGGCGGCCTGGCCGTACAGCCCGTGGACCATCGGCCAGACCATCACGTTGTGCCGTCCCGGATGCCGGTCGTCGAAGCGCGGGAAGTGCGGCCAGACGTTGACGATGCCGTACGGCTGCCAGTGCGTGGAGTCGAGGAGCTGGACGGCGCGTTCGGGGTCGGCGACGCCGAGGAGGATCGCGAGGGCCAGGCCCGCGCCCTCCTGCGAGGTGTCGACGTGTCCGGCATGGGTGCCCTCGCCGTGCACGAGATAGGCGTAGGTGCCGGCGTCCGCGCGCCACAGGTGCCGGTCGATCGACGTGCGCAGATGCTCCGCGTCCGAGCGGAACGAGGCGGCCTGTACGGGGTGGCCGAGGGCCTCGGACATGGCGGCGAGGGCCTGATGAGCGCCGTAGTAAAGGGAGTTGGTCGACAGGCACATCAGCTTGTCGGCGTGCGGGTGGTCGAGGACGAAGGAGGAGTGGACGGACTTGGAGGCGGGCGGGCTGGGGTAGCCGGAGATGCCGTCGTTCATGAAGCCGGGGCCCTCGAAGAGACCGAACGACGGGTTGAAGTGCTGGGCGCGGCGGGCCGCGAGGGTGTGCGCGGACGTGTCGTAGGCCCGGGTGACGAAGTCCCGGTCGCCGGTGACCAGGTAGTGGTGGTGGGCGGCCAGGACCCACACGATCTGGTCCCACCACTGGTTGTCCTGCTGGACGACGAACCCGTCCCGGGCGCGGTCGACCACGGACCACAGGGTGTTGCGGCCGACGTCAGGGGCCAGCAGGCTCACCCCGCTCCACGCGTTGACGGCCGCGTCCCGGGTCCAGCGCTGCGGCGCGGGATAGCCGCCGCCCGCCCGGACGACGGTGCCGGGGGGATAGGAGAGCAGGCCCGCCTTGTCGTACACCGCGCGGTCCGCGCCGATGGTGTTGGCGCCGGACACGGATCTGAGCGCGGAGGCGTAGACGGTGCCGAGGCGGCGTTGGACGGCCTGGTCGTCGAAGGCGAGGGTGGGCATGGTGTATCCGTTCCCGGGAGCCGGGCCCTGCGCACCCGCCGGGACCGCCGTCGCACCGGCGATGCCCAGCGCGATCAGGAGAGCCCGCCGCGAGATCCCGCGTTCAGCTGCCACGTTCCGTCCTCTCGGGCTCCCGGGGTCGGGGTGACTCCGGGAGCCCTGAGAACGATGGTGCCCCCTGGACGTTTCGGTCAGGCGTTGGGGTCGAACGTGATTCCGGACGGCTCCGCCGAGGTGAGGTGGGCCGCGAAGTTCGCGTCCTTCAGCCCGAAGTTGGCGCTGCCGAAGTCGTAGGCGCTCAACTTGTCGCGCAGGCCCGCCGGGTAGCCGTTCCAGCCGACGAGCGGCGGGTACTGCCAGGTGTGCTTGTCGTTCTCCGGCGGCTCGTCGTTCGCGTTCGCCAGGCGGAAGTCGTGCGTGCCGATGCCGTCCTTGTGGTAAACGATCTTGGCGTGTGTGCCGTCGAAACGGACGTCGGACGCCGCGTGCACGGTGAACGAACCGTGGTTGGACGTCGACACGTACTGGATCGTGCCGTTCTGCACCCACACCACGACGTGTTCCCAGTCGTTGCGGTGCCCGCCGATGCTGGAGTTGGCGACGGCCTGGTCCTTCTCGAAGTACAGGCCGTACATGTAGGCGCACCAGCCGTTGTTGCACTTGTAGCGCGAGTAGCTGTTGGTGTTGTCGAGGTCCGAGGCGTCGTGGCACTCGCCGCTGAGCGAACCCGTCGGGTTCAGGCCGCCGTTGATCTTCCCGTCCGGGCCGATCGCGGGTGTCGGGTAGCAGCCGTCCGTGTCGTAGTCGAAGGCGGGCAGATAGGTCTGCTCGGCGGCTTCGGCGTTCGCGGGGAGCGCGGTGGGCGGGGCGGCGAAGGCGGCGCTGGGGAAGGCGATGACCAGGGCGGCGGCACCGCCGAGGCCGGCGAGCCACCTTCCGCGGCGGGTGCGGGACTTCTGGGACGACACTGCGTCCTCCTCTTGGGTGCAGCCCAACGGCTATGGGGGGAAAGGGCTTTCATAGTCGCGACTTTCCATGTACGCGCCAAGGGTGAGGGGTGTCACTCCGGTAACGACCCGCCCAATACTTGATCTACGCAACTTCCTCAACGCTCGGGCAGATCCGCCGCCGACTCCTCCGGCGCGAGGTCCGGGCGCAGCCGCAGCCAGGACGGCTGGCGCAGCATCCCGGACCGGGTGCGGGTGCTGTAGCGGACCTCGCCGACCAGCCGGGGCACGACCCAGCGCGCGCCGGCCACCGGCGGTGGGGGGTCGAAGGGGCACGTCTCGGTCCCGGCGGCCCGCAGGAGTACGGCGAGTTCGGCACGCTCGGCCTCGCTCCAGCCGGTGCCGACATTGCCGACGTACCGCAGCCTGCCGGCCGCGCGCTGCCCCACCAGCACCGCGCCGGGCAGACCCGTCAGACGCCCCTTGCCGGGCACCCAGCCGCCGACCAGTACGTCCTCGCTGCGCGGGTTGCGGATCTTGATCCAGGCGCGGGAGCGGACCCCGGGCTCGTACACCGAGTCCAGCCGCTTGCAGACCAGGCCCTCCAGCCCGTGCTCGCGGGTGGCCCGCAGGGCTTCTGCGCCATGTCCGGTGAGGGCGGCGGGAGTTGACCAGTACGGGCCGTCGAGGTCGAGCTGCTCCAGCGTGGTGCGTCGGTGGGCGTAGGGGAGGGTGAGGAGCGGCCGTCCGAGATGGGGGATGTCGAACAGCACGAGATGGACGGGCGTTTCGGCGGCTCGGCGCACCGCCTGCGCCGGTGACCCGGCCAGACCCATCCGGCCCTGCAGCAACTGGAAGTCGGCGCGGCCCTGTTCGTCCAGGGCGAGCACCTCGCCGTCGAGGATCGCCGGGGTGGTGCCCAACTCCCGGGCGAGGGCGAGTAGTTCGGGGTAGGCGGCGGTGATGTCCTCGCCGGAACGGGCGCGCAGGAGGACGCTTCCGTCGCCGGGGAGGTACACCAGCACACGCTGGCCGTCCTGCTTGGTCTCGTAGGCCCATTGGAGGTCCTGGGCGGTGGGCGGGAGGGAGCCGGGGGTGGCGAGCATGGGTGGGATGTGGGGGAGGGGCACGGCACAGGTGTCGACGGGGTCGGGCGGTGCCACGCGCTTTTCGGTACGGGTTCGCCTGAACGGCCGCGATTCCCTTGGTGGCCGGCGACTCAGAACTCGGGCACGGGCGGGGGCGGCGCCTGCACAAGACCCGTCTGGTAGGCCATCACGACGAGTTGGGCGCGGTCGCGGGCGTCGAGCTTGGCCATGGCGCGGTGCACATGCGTGCGTACGGTCAGCGGGCTGACGTACAGCTTCTCGGCGATCTCGTCGTTGGAGCGGCCTTCGGCGGCCATGGCCATGATCTCGCGCTCGCGTGCGGTGAGGTCGCCGAGCCGGCCGGGCGTGGCCAGTCGGGTGCCCGGTGCGGGAGTGGCCAGGAAGCGGGCGATCAGGGTGCGGGTGGCGAGCGGGGAGAGGAGTGTCTCGCCGGACGCGACCGTGCGGATGCCCGACAGCAGCGCGTCGGCGGTGACGTCCTTGCCGAGGAAACCGCTTGCGCCTGCCCGGAGGGCCTGTGCCACGTACTCGTCGACCTCGAAGGTGGTGAGGATGAGGACGCGGGTGTCGGACAGCGCCGGGTCGGCGCAGATCGCGGTCGTGGCGGTCAGGCCGTCGGTGCCGGGCATGCGGATGTCCATCAGGACGAGGTCGGGGCGGTGTTCACCGGCCAGCAGGATCGCCTCGGCGCCGTCGGCCGCCTCGGCGACCACCTCCATGTCCTCGCAGGTGTCGATCAGGATCCGGAAGGTGGCCCGCAGAAGGGCCTGGTCGTCGGCGAGCAGCACGCGGATGGTCATGGGGTTCTTTCTTCCGGTCGCGGAGCGCTGGGGTACAGCGGCAGTTCCGTGGTGACTTCGAAACCGCCCTCGACACGGTGCCCGGCCTGGAGGGTGCCGCCGACGGACCGGGCGCGCTCGCGCATGCCGATCAGCCCGAAGCCGTCGGCGGCGACCGGCATCGCGCCGGCTCCGTCGCCGCCCCCGGCGGAGTGCTCGGCCTGGAGGTCGTTTTCGGTGGGCCGGGCGCGCCTACGTGTCCCGTCGAGTCCGAAGCCGTGGCCCGGGGCCGGTGCCGCGTTCGCCCCGTCGCCGCCCCCGGCAGCGCCCACCGCGCCCGCCCCGTCGTCGGTCACCGTGACGGTCAACCGGTCGTAGGAGTACCGCAACCGCACTCGCGCCGACCGGCTCGACGCGTGCTTGCTGACGTTGGTGAGGGCCTCCTGCACGATCCGGTAGGCCGTCAGGCCCACCCCGGGTGACAGCGGGCGCTCCTTGCCCTCCGTGGCCACCGTGACCGTGAGCCCGGTGGACGCGAACGTGCGGGTCAGTTCGGTGAGTTGGGCCAGACCCGGGCTCGGGGCCAGGGGTGTGCCGGGGTCGTCGGGCCGGCGCAGCAGAGCGACCGTGCCCTTCATCTCGCGCAGCGCGGAGGACGTCGTACCGGCGAGTTCCGTGAGGATCCTCCGCACATGGTCGGGGTGCGTGCGCGCGAGGTGGGCCGCGGTGCCGGCCTGCGCGTGGGCCAGCGCCAGATGGTGGGCGACGACGTCGTGCAACTCCCGGGCGATACGCATCCGTTCCTCGGCCACCCGGTGCCGCGCCTCGTCCTCGCGGCTGCGCTCGGCGTACTCGGCCCGCGCCTGCACCGCCTCCAGATACGCCTCCCGCAGCCGGACCGCGTTCCCGGCGACGACCGGCAACAGCAGCCAGGCGGCCGGGCCGACGGTCCTGAACGGCCAGGGGTGATGCACCGGCTCCACCACCGTGGCCGTGGCGATCACCAGCGTGACCGAGGCGAAGAAGCAACGGCGGGCCGTGCCGCGGCCGGTGAGAACGGCCAGCCGGTACAGCGCCAGCATCAGCGGCCCCAGCATCAGTGGGGTGAGCAGGTGGCCCAGCGCACTCGCCCCGGCAGCCGCGACCGCCGTGACCGCGACGACCGTACGAGGACGGCTCCGCTGCCGGAGCAGGGCCGCGCAGGAGACCGCGGCGAGCGTGATCGTGGGGCCCACCGCGTCCGGCCGGGGACCGCCGGAGGCGCCCAGCTCGCTGCCGAAGAGGAACATGGCGAACAGCAGGACGGCCGACATGGTGTCGACGGTGCGGACGTGCTCGTCCGCGTAGCGCTGCAGGCTGTCGTTCATGGGTGTCTCCGATGGGGCCCGGTCGATCGAGGAAAGCAGCCGGGGGACCGTCCCGTCGTCCTGCGGCTGCCGACAATCGCGACTGCTGAGAACGCGGTACGCACCGCCGGCCGTGTCATCCCCGGGTACGAGCGGCGGCGCGCGTCACACGTTCTGCAGATACGCCAGGACCGCCAGCACCCGGCGGTGCCCGCTGTCGCTCGGTGGCAGGCTCAGCTTCAGGAACACGTTGCCGATGTGCTTGCTGACCGCGCGTTCCGTGACGACCAGGGTCTTGGCGATCGTCGTGTTGTCGTGCCCCTCCGCCATCAGCTTGAGCACCTCGCGCTCGCGCGGGGTCAGTGAGTCCAGCGGGGAATTGCGACGCCGGGTGAGCAGCTCGGTCACCACCTCGGGGTCGAGCGCCGTACCCCCGGCCGCCACCCGGTCCAGCGCGTCGAGGAACTCGTCCACGCGGCCGATCCGGTCCTTGAGCAGGTAGCCGATTCCGCTCGCGCCGACTCCCAACAGCTCGGCGGCGTACGACTCCTCGACGTACTGCGACAGCACCAGCACCGGCAGCCCCGGGATCTTCTCCCGTGCCTCCAGCGCTGCCCGCAGCCCCTCGTCACGGAAGCCCGGCGGCATCCGCACGTCGAGCACGGCCACGTCCGGCCGGTGTTCGAGCAGCGCGGGCAGCACCTCCGGCCCGCTGCCGGCGATGGCCACGACCTCGTGCCCCGCCGATGTCAGCAGCAGGACCAGGCCTTCCCTGAGCAGGGCGTTGTCCTCGGCGAGCACCACTCTCACGACAGTTCCGCCTCAACTACGCTCACCAGACGCACGGCAGCTCCACTTCGATCACGGTAGGTCCCCCCACGGGGCTGGTCACAGTCACACTGCCGTCGAGCGCGGCGACCCGGCGCCGCATGCCCAGCAGCCCCGATCCGCCCGCCTCTCCCCCAGAGCCAACAGCCTGGGAGGGGCCCCCAGCCCCACCCCGGCCCTCGTCGCGCACCCGGACGCGCAGTCCGGTGCGGGCGCGGGCGAGATGCACGTCGGCGCGGTCGGCGCCGCTGTACTTGGCCGCGTTGGTCAGCGACTCGGCGATCACGAAGTACGCGGCCGCCTCCACCGCGGCCGGGGCCCGCGGCCCGTCGTGTCCGTCGGTCAGCCCGTCCACGGTCACGGTGACGGTGAGCGCGCTGCTGGCGGCGAGCGCGCGCACCGCGCCGACCAGGCCGCGGTCGGTGAGGATCGGCGGGTGGATCGCGCGCACCACGTGCCGCAGATCCGTCAGCGCCTCCTCGGCCAGCGTCTGCGCGTCGTCGAGCATCCTGCGCGCCGCCTCCGGATCCTGGTCGTAGGCCCGCTTGGCGAGACCGATCCGCATGGAGAGCGACACCAGCCTCGCCTGCGTGCCGTCGTGCAGATCGCGCTCGATCCGGCGCAGCTCGGCGCCGTGCGCGGCGATCGCGCCCGCCCGGGTCTGCACCAACTCCTCGACCCGTACGGCGAGTTGGGCCTTCGGGGAGGGTTTCAGCAGGACGGTGGACCACTGCGCGTCGAGATCCGCGAGCCGGCTGATCAACGGCAGGACGACGGACCGGCGGCGCAACAGCCCGCACCACACCCCGTCGACGACCAGACCCAGCGGCCACAGCGGCAGCATCAGCACGGGCAGCGTGCCGTAGGCGTAGTAGGCGACCAACCAGCGGAAGTCGGTCAGCGTGCTCGGGTCGCGGACCGCCGTGCGCACCCGCTCCCGCACGGTGCCGGTGAGCGGCTGGTACGCCTCGGGGATCTTCCGGCCCGTCCACCTGCCCGCCTGCTGCCGCTTGGCCCCGGCGATCCGCCGTATCAGCAGCACCGTCTCCGGGAGCATGAACGCGCCGACCACCGCGGCCGTGGCGATCGCGGTGATCAGGAGCACGGTGATGAAGATGTACGACCCGAAGGCCATCGCGGCGGAGACGACCAACTGGAGGGTGGCTCGGGCTGCCTGCCGCGAGGTAGCGCGCATGGAGATCAGGTTAGGCGCATGGGCCCGGGCACGCGGGAGCGGACGACCCGACACGGGTGCAGCCCGCTCCACCACGGGTCCGGGAGATCGCTCCCTCGTGGCGTCGGGCGGACGACGGAATCGTTGAGGCAACACGTCAGCCAAGATCCAAGTCTTCTCGATCCGGAGGAAACCACCCATGACGCCGATGCTCGCGTCGAGACCCGTGCTGTGGTTCCTGTTCCTGTTCAACCTGCTCGTCGCCACGGCCGCGCCCCTGGTCACCGACGGCGCGCAGGCCGTGCTGACCACCGTGGGCATGGGCGCCGTCGCGCTGGGAGCGGGCGTCAGCCTGTACCGGACCCGCAGGCGGGCGGCCTGACGTTCGCCTGCTCGGCGGCGCGATGCGCGGCCGGAACTCGACAACACCCGGGAGTTGATCCTCACCACGGCGGGACGGCTGTTCGCCGACCCGGACCGCCTCGACTTCCCCGGGCTGCCGACCAGGATGGGACTCCAGGTCGTCCACAGCACGTTGTACCGCCGCATCCCCACCCTCCGCAGGGCTACCGACCTCGACAGGATCCCGTTCAAGCACGACGGCGCCCTCTACGGCATCCACGAACCCCTCGGCGCGTGGTGACCGTTGGGCCACCCTGACCCGCCCGGGGCGGCGGCCGTGCGTGCCCGTCATACGGCGCTCCAGCCGTCGTCGACGGGCAGCACGGCGCCGTTGATGTGCCGGGCGGCGTCGGAGGCCAGGAAGACGAGCGCGGCCGCCTGCTCCTCCGGGAAGGCGATCCGGTAGGAGACCACGAGCCCGGGACCGATCACCCCGGGGCCGTGGGCCCGCGCGTCGACGTCGTAGGTGATGCCCGTCGCGGTGGCCCCGGGGGCGATCGCGTTGGCGCGGATTCCCTGCGCCCGGTACATCACGGCGAGGGACTTCACCAGGCCCACGATCCCGTGCTTGGCGGCGGTGCAGGCGGCGCCCGCCGCGCTGCCGCGCAGGCCGGCCTCGGCGGCGGTGAAGACGATCGCGCCGTGTCCGGCGGCCAGCATGTGCGGCAGCGCGGCCCGGGTGAGCAGGAAGGGCGCCGTCAGGTTGACCCGGAGGACCCGCTCCCACTCGGCGTCGCCGGTGTCCGCGAGGGCCGACATCCGGTCCATGATCCCGGCGTTGTTGATGAGCACGTCGAGCCCGCCGTACGCGTCGACGGCGGTGGCGACGACCTCGTCCACGACCGCCTGCTCGCTCAGTTCGCCGACGACACGCACGGCGGAGCCGCCGTCGTGCTCGATCTCCTTGACCGTCCGCTCGGCGCCCGCCCGGTCGAGGTCCGCCACCACGACCTCGGCACCCGCGAGCGCGAACTGCAGCGCGGCGGCCCGCCCGATCCCGGACCCCGCGCCGGTGACGATGACACTGCGACCTTCGAGACCGATGCCGTGCATGGCGTACTCCTTGGTTCTTCGCGGGTCCGCCGCGGTCATCCCGAGGTGGGGGAGAGGGGTTGTCCGCGGACCCGGCGCCGATCTGGGGGAGTGGCCGGCGACCGGGTCCGGGACGGCGCCGACCCCCGTCCCCACGGGTTCGGCGCGGGGGCCGCCTTCCGCTAAGGCGGCCCCGGTTCTGGTGAGCGAGGGCTCAGCTGTGCTCCTGACTCCTGGTGGCCCACCCTCACGGCGGGCTTCCTTGAGTTAGGCAAGCGTATCTGACTTACTTGACTCAAGCAATCGAATGTATATTGCTTGAGTCAGGCAAGCAGAACGGTAGGGAGACGCTCATGTCCACGTACGACAGCATCAGTGAGGCACGATCACTCGCCCGCGGTGGCGGGCAGCATCTGCTCGTCGCCGTGGACGACCCGGACAACGCCGAACTCCTTTCCACGACACTGGAGTTGGCGGGCTACCGGATCAGGACGGCCGGCAACGGCACCGAGGTGGTCTCCCGGCTCGCGGAGCAGCGGTTCGAACTGGTCGTCATCGACGCGGAGTTGCCCGAGATGGGCGCCCTCGCTCAGGGCCGCCGACTCGTCACGCACCGCCCGCCCGTCCTCCTGCTCACCGGCTGGGACGCCCTCGACAAGCTGCTGCCCGAACTGGGCGCGGGGGAACGGGACTATGTCACCAAGCCCTTCCGGATCGCCGAAGTGCTCGCCCGTATCCAGGTGTTACTGCGCGGCCGGGGCGGCGGACGCGACGGCGCGCTGCACTACGCCGACCTCGTCCTGGACGACACCACCTGCCAGGCGCGGCGCGGACGGCGCACCCTCGACCTCACGCCCGCGGAGTACCGGCTGCTGCGCCACCTCCTCGTCAACGCGCACAAGGTGCTGTCCAAGGAGCAGATCAGCCGGTACGTCTGGGGCGACTTCCGCGGCGACAACGCGATGGAGCAGCTCCTCTCCCGCCTCCGGCGCAAGGTGGACCAGGAAGGACCGGCGCTCGTCCATACACGCCGGGGCTTCGGCTACTGGCTCGGACGGGCGGCCGGTGAGGCGTGAGCGCGTGAGTGCCCCACAGGGGAGTTGCGAGGGATGCGCGGAGCAAATATGGACACCCTGTGAAGCGGGGTGCGGGGCGGTGTCACGGTGACGTGGCACGTTCCTTTTCTTGTTGCGTTCGTGAGGCGGTGGCGTCACGTCCTCGTCGGTCAACTCACCGTCAATTCATGTGAGTTGACTCTCGCTGGCATCTCTGTCCGGTTCATTGCAACAGTGCTGACGTGTGATCCGGGCCGCGTCAGGTCGTTGTCAGGGAACTGACCGGAAGGCGTCAGCCCGCTCTGTTTGCATGTGCTCATCGAGGTCTCGATCCCAGTACCCCGGCGCTCGCCCCCACGCAGAGCCCCCCACCACCGAGGAGAGACATGGCCGACACCCTGACCGACACCCCGCCCGGCACGGCCGCGGCCCCCGAATACCCGATGCGGCGGGACGCGCGCTGCCCCCTCGCCCCGCCGCCCGCCGTGCACGGGCTGCGCGACGGGAAACCGATCAGCCGCGTCCGCATCTGGAACGGCGCCACGCCCTGGCTGATCACCCGCCACGTCGACCAGCGCGCCCTGCTCACCGACCCCCCGTCAGCGACGACGACCTGGAAGCCGGCTTCCCCTACGTCAACGCGCACCGCGCCGAGATCGCCCCGCACACCCCGCGGATGATCACCAACACCGACGCGCCCGAGCACACCCGGCTGCGCCGGACGGTCAACGCGCCGTTCGTCGTCAAGCGGATAGAGGCCATGCGGGCCCCCATCCAGAAGATCGTCGACGAGCTGATCGACGACATGCTCGCCGGTCCCAACCCGGCCGACCTGCTCACCGCGCTCGCGCTGCCCGTCCCCTCGCTGGTCATCGCCGAACTGCTCGGAGTGCCGTACGAGGACCACGACTTCTTCCAGCGCAACAGCAGCATCGCGCTCGACAGCGCCGCGTCGCCCGAGGAGGCGCGGGCGGCGGGCGGCGCGCTGGTCGCCTATCTGGACAAGGTCATCGGGCTCAGGCTGGAGAGCCCGGCGGAGGGCGTGCTGTCCGAGATGGCCGGGCGCGTCGACAACGGTGAGATGACCCGCACCGAGGCCGTCCACATGGGCGTCGCCATGCTCGTCGCCGGGCACGAGACCACCGCCACGATGATCAGCCTCGGCACGCTCGCCCTGCTCCAGAACCCCGGCCAACTCGCCCTGGTGCGCGACACGGACGACCCGAAGGTCATCGCCGACGCGGTCGACGAACTGCTGCGCTACCTGACCATCGTGCAGACCGGCGTCCGCCGCGTCGCCAAGGAGGACATCGAGATCGGCGGCGTCACCATCCGCGCCGGCGAGGGCATGATCTTCGACCTGCACGCCGCGAACTGGGACCCCGAGGCCTTCCCCGAGGCCGACCGCCTCGACATCACCCGGTCCGCCCGCCGGCACCAGGCCTTCGGCTACGGCCCCCACCAGTGCCTCGTCCAGAACCTCGCCCGCCTCGAACTCCAGGTCGTCTACGGCACCCTCTACCGCCGCATCCCGACCCTCCGACTGGCCGCCCCCGGCGAGCAGTTGACCTTCGACCGCACCGGCACGACCTACGGCGTGGCCTGCCTGCCCGTCGCCTGGTGACCACCCCCCTCACGAACGAACCGAGAGCAAAGGACCCAGCCATCAAGGTCGAACTCGACGAACCGAAATGCGTCGCCTCCGGGCAGTGCGTGGTCGCCGCCCCCGACGTCTTCGACCAGCGTGACGAGGGCGGCGTGGCGATCCTCCTGGAGGAGCAGCCCGGCGCCGAACTCCTCGACGACGTACGGGAAGCCGTGGCGGTCTGCCCGGCCGCGGCCATCCGACTGGTGGAGCGGTGACACGGATCGTCGTCGTCGGAGCCTCGGCCGCCGGACTCGCGGCGGCCGAGACACTCCGCCGCGAGGGCTACACCGGCACGCTGACCCTCGTGGGCGATGAACCGCACCTGCCCTACGACCGCCCGCCGCTCTCCAAGCAGGTCCTCGCCGCCGAATGGGAACCCGACCGGATCGCCCTGCGCACCCCGGCCGACCTGACCGGGCACGACCTCGACCTGCGGCTCTGTGTCGCCGCGACCGCGCTCGACCTCGCCGCGCAGGAGGTGTGGCTCTCGGACGGCGCGCAGGTGGCGTACGACGGGCCACCGGGGTGCGGCCCCGGCGGCTGCCGGGCGAGGGCGCGCATGTGCTGCGCACGCTCGACGACGCGCTCATGCTGCGTGAACGGCTGGGTCCAGGGCGGAAGTTGGTGGTGGTCGGCGCCGGGTTCCTCGGCGCGGAGGCCGCCGCCGTGGCCTGGCGTCTCGGCGCCGAGGTCACCCTGCTGGAACCGGCCCCCGTGCCGCTGGCGCACGCCGTCGGCGAGCAGGTCGGGCAGGTGCTGGCGCAGGCGCACGTGGACCACGGCGTGAACCTGCGCACCGGTGTCTCCGTCACCGAAGGTGACCGACGAGGGCGTACGGCTCGGCACCGGCGAGGAGATCGAGGCCGACGCGATGTCGAAGGCCGAGGCCGAGTCGCCGCACGGCGGGCACATGCTCAAGATGCTCGACGACTGCGGAGCGGGACGCACCGGCACAGCCGACGAGATCGCCGACGCGGTGGCCTTCCTCACCGGCCCGCAGGCCCAGTTCATCACCGGCACCGACCTGCTCGTCGACGGCGGACAGGCCGCCTGGGTCCGCCGGCACATGCGGCACTGACCGACCCACCCCGGACGCCTGTCACCCCACGGACACCGGCGTCCGGTCTGTCGTACCGCATCACACCCTCGACAACCGCAGAGAGGACCAGCATGTCCGTCGCCCCCACGCCGGCCTCGGCTTCGACCCCGAGACGCTGCGCGCCAAGTACCGGGCCGAGCGCGACCGCCGTATCCGCCCGGACGGCAGTGCCCAATACCGGGGCAACATCGGTGAGTTCGGCTACTACGCGGACGACCCCTACGCCGACACCGACCTCACCCGCGAACCGCTCTCCGACCGTGTCGAGGTCGCGATCGTCGGCGGGGGCTTCGGCGGTCTGCTCGCCGCCGCGCGGCTGCGCCAGGCCGGTGTCCACTGCGGCATCGAGTCGTACATCTACATGCCGCTGCTGGCGGAGGTCGGCCACGTCCCCGGGTGGAAGTACGCGCCGGGGGAGGAGATCCGGCAGCATGCGCGCGCCATCGGGCGCCACTTCGACCTCTACCGCAATGCCTGTTTCCAGACCCAGGTCACCGAACTCACCTGGGACGAGGGCGAGTTGGAGTGGCACGTCGCCACCGACCGGGGCGACCGCATCAAGGCCCGGTATGTGGTCGTCGCACTCGGCACCCTCAGCCGTCCCAAACTGCCCGGCATCCCGGGGATGGAGACCTTCCGCGGCCACACCTTCCACACCAGCCGCTGGGACTACGGCTACACCGGCGGCGACGCGGACGGCGGCCTGACCGGGCTCGCCGACAAGCGCGTCGGGCTCATCGGCACCGGCGCGACCGCGATCCAGGTCGTGCCCCATCTCGGGCGCGACGCACGGAAGTTGTACGTGTTCCAGCGGACCCCGTCCTCCGTCGACGTACGCGGCAACCGGCGCACCGATCCGCAGTGGGCGCAGACTTTCACTCCCGGCTGGCAGCAGCGCCGTAGGGACAACTTCCTCGCGCACGTGGCCGGTGGGGGCGCGGCCGAGGACCTGGTCGACGACGGCTGGACCACAAGTGCCGCGCTGCTGCGGACGCTTCTGTCGGGGAGCGGCGAATCGGGCTCGGCGGACACGGCCGAGGTCGCCGACTTCCGGAAGATGAACGAGCTGCGGGACCGGGTGGACGAGCTCGTCGAGGACCCGGCGACCGCCGAGGCGCTGAAGCCCTGGTACCGGTACATGTGCAAGAGGCCCACGTTCAGCGACAGTTACCTCCAGACTTTCAACCGGCCCAACGTCACGCTCGTCGACACGGCCGACCAGGGCGGCGTCGAGAGGGTCACCGAGAACGCCGTGGTGGTGGGCGGTGTGGCCCACGAGGTGGACTGCCTGATCTTCGCCACCGGGTTCGACCTCAGCGTCGGGTCTGCCCAGCGCATGGGCATCGACATCCGGGGCCGGGGCGGGGTGACCCTCGCGGAGCGCTGGGCGGACGGGCCGAGGACGCTGCACGGGGTGACCGTGCACGGCTTCCCGAACCTCTTCCAGTTCGGCTCGATCCAGAGCGCCTCCGCCGTGAACATGGTCCACATCCTCGACGAACGCGCCACGCACGTCGCCGGGGTCGTCACCGAGGCCCGCAAGCGCCAGGCGCGGTACGTCGAGCCGACCGCCGATGCGGAGACCGCGTGGATCGCCACGATCCGGGAGAAGGCGCAGGACACCTACGCGTTCCTCGCCGAGTGCACCCCCGGCTACTACAACAGCGAGGGGAGGCCCTCCGAGCGCAGCGAGTCGTACGGCGGCGGACCCGTCGAGTTCCACGCGCTGCTCAGGGAGTGGCGGGAGGACAGTGACATGGGCGACGTCCTCGCCGAATGACAAGGGCGGGCGTGCTGCGGTCGTTCAGTCCCGCGCGGTGAGAATGCTCAGCGCGTTCGCGGCCACGACGGCACCGATGCCCGCCCACTCCGCCCAGCCCAGCCGCTGCCCGAGACCGATCCACCCGACCACGGCGGCGAGCACGGGATTGACGCTCATGAACAGCCCGAAGGCCGGAGCCGGCACCCGGCGCAGCGTGAACAGATCGGCCAGATACGGCACCGCCGACGAGAGCACCCCGGCCGCCACCGCACACGCGGCCGCCGTGAGGGTCGGCGGATGCCGGACCGTGACGACGATCCCGACCGGCAGGAACATCAGCGCGGACACCGCGGCCGCCGTCGCCGAACCCTGCGCCCCGGGGATGCGGCGGCCGACGGTCCGGTTGAGCAGGATGTACGACGCCCAGCACCCGGCGGCCAGCAGCCCGAGCCCCATGCCCAGGTAGTCGGCCGAGGGGCGCGGCCGCATCAGTGTCACCACGCCCGCCACCGCGATCAGCGCACAGCAGGCGTCCACGCGCCGCCGGGTCGCGGCCAGCGCGATGGACAGCGGACCCAGGAACTCCAGCGTCACCGCCAGGCCGAGGCCGACGCGGTCTATCGCGGTGTACAGGGACAGGTTCATCGTCCCGAACACCACGGCCAGCAGCAGCACCGGCCACCACTGTCGCCGGCTGAACTCCTGCGGCCGGGGCCTGCCCACGGCGAACAGGACGGCGGCTGCGACGTACTGGCGCACCGCGACGACCCCCACGGGCCCGATGACCGGGAAGGCGAGGGAGCCGATCGCCGCGCCGAGCTGGTTGGACAGCCCGCTGCCGGCCATGGTGGCGACCCCGGCCAGGCCCACGCGGGACGGCTGCGGGGTGCCATGTGGCTTGGTGCGCAAGGGAGTTGTCGCTGAGGAGGCTCCAGGCATGGTCCGATCGTGCGCCTGATCGGCACTTGCGCAAAATGCAACAGCGGGGCGATCTATACGCTGGAGTCATGGATCTGGAGCTGCGACAGCTGCGGTGTCTCGTCGCGATCGTCGACGAGGGCACCTTCACCGACGCCGCCGCCATGCTCGGCGTCTCCCAGGCCGCCGTCTCCCGCACCCTCGCCTCGCTCGAACGCGCCCTCGGCGTACGGCTGTTGAGGCGCACCTCGCGGGCGGTGACCCCGACGGGCACCGGGCTGCGGGTGGTCGCACACGCCCGGCGGCTGCTCGCCGAGGCCGACGACCTCGTCCGAGACGCCACCTCGGGCCACACCCATCTCCGTATCGGCTACGCCTGGTCGGCGCTCGGCCGTCACACGCTGCCCTTCCAGCGCCGCTGGAGCCGCACGCACCCGGAGACCGACCTGCACCTGGTCCGCGTCAACTCCGCCACCGCCGGCCTCGGGGAAGGCGCCTGCGAACTCGCCGTGGTGCGCCGGCCGTTGGACGACCGGCGGTTCGAGTCGGCCATCGTCGGACTGGAGCGACGACTGTGCGCGATGGCCTCCGACGACCCGCTCGCCCGGCGCCGCTCGGTCCGGCTGGCCGACCTCGCGGGGCGCACCCTCCTCGTCGACCGCCGTACCGGCACCACGACCGCCGACCTGTGGCCGCCCGACTCGCGCCCGGCGACCGAGGACACCCACGACGTGGACGACTGGCTCACCGTGATCGCCACCGGCCGCAGCGTCGGCATGACCGCGGAGTCGACCGCCAACCAGTACCCGAGGCCCGGAGTCGTCTACCGCCCCGTGCGCGACGGCGAGCCCATCGCCGTACGGCTCGCCTGGTGGAAGGACGACCCGCACCCCGCCACCCAGCCCGTGCTGGAACTGCTCACCGCGCTCTACCGCGAGGCCTGAGCCGGTCACCCTTGCGGCCCACGGTGGTGGCCTCGCCGGGGGCCGGCTCGACGCTGACACCCTGAGCCCTGGTCAAGCCCACTCGCCGAAACGGACGAGGATCGTCCTCCTGGTGGCCGTCATCGCCGCGGCCCTGGTCACCGGCCTCGCGCTGCTGCCCGACACGTTCCCGGCGGACGCCGACGCGAGCGCGCGCGAGCGTCACGAGGGTGTCCACCAGCCCCATCGCAAGGGGTGATGTGGGCAAGGACCTGCCGGTCACCAAACCGAAGATCTCCTGCGCCGACCTGTTGCGGAAGGACTTCGGCGCGCTCGACGACGCGGCGACCTTCGTCGCCTCCGCGAGCGTGGTGGCCAAGAGCGGCTCGAACGCGTACGAGTACTGCGACGTCAAGGGCACCGTCGCCCCGCAGATCCAGTTCGAACTGCGGCTCCCGACCAAGACGTACCGGCAGCGCTACCCCCAGGAGAAGGGCGCGGCCGACTACCGCGCCCACGCGCCCGACAAGCTGCCCGACGACCAGCCGTCACAAGCCGTGGACAGTATGAGAAGGTCGTAGAAATCCGCTGTCCACTGCCCGTCCATGGCCGGTCCATGGGCGGGCAGTGGCGTGTCTGCGGTAAGTATGGGCGGAAGCACGCCTGCAATACGGCGGACAAAATTGTTGACAATCTTGTTTGGCTAGATTTAGGTTCGACAGGCACTCACTCAGGAGGGCAACGATGCCGAAAGAAGCCCGTCCGAGCACCGGGGAGCAGGCCAAGCAGCATGCGCTCGCGCAGCTGCGGCAGGCGATCCTGCAGGGCGACATGGCACCGGCGCAGCGGTTGGTGGAGAACGAACTCGCCGAGCAGTTCGATGTGACGCGGGCCAGCATCCGGGCGGCGCTGATCGATCTGGCGGCCGAGGGGCTGGTGGAGCGGATCCGCAACCGGGGTTCCCGGGTGCGGGTGGTGAGCGTGGAGGAAGCGGTCGCCATCACGGAGTGCCGCATGGTCCTGGAAGGACTGTGCGCGGCCAAGGCGGCCGTCGCGGCCGGCGACGACCAGCTGACCGAACTGGCGGACCTGGGCCGGGCCATGACCAAGGCCGTGGCCGACGGCGAGCCGGTCACCTACTCCGAGCTCAACCACGAACTGCACGACAAGGTGCGGGAGTTCTCCGGCCAGCAGACGGCCGTGGCCCTGCTGGAGCGGCTCAATGCCCAACTGGTGCGTCACCGCTTCCAGTTGGCGCTACGGCCGGGGCGTCCGCAGCAGTCCCTGAGCGAGCATCTGGCGATGATCGAGGCGATCACGGCCAGGGACCCGCAGGCGGCCGAGGCGGCCGTCCGCGCCCATCTCACCAGTGTGATCGAGGCGTTGCGCGACTGACGCGCGGCCGATCGGCACACCTGGGGCGGGCGCACACCTGTCCATCAAGGAGATTCGAGTCATGACGCACGGCAACGCGCCCGCCACCCCACGATCGACACTCGTCGTCACGGCGCACGCCGGGGACTTCGTCTGGCGGGCGGGCGGAGCCATCGCCCTGGCCGCCGCCCGCGGCGAGAAGGTCACTATTGCCTGTCTGACCTTCGGCGAGCGCGGCGAGTCCGCGAAGGCCTGGCGCGAGGGCAAGAAGCTGGACGAGATCAAGGCGATACGCCGGGACGAGGCCGAGCGCGCCGCGGCCACCCTCGGCGCCGAGGTCCACTTCTTCGACGCGGGCGACTACCCCCTGGTCGCCACCGCCGAGCTGACCGACAAGCTCGTCGAGGTCTACCGCGCCACGCAGCCCGACGTCGTGCTCACCCACCCCACCGAGGACCCGTACAACGGCGACCACCCGGCCGCCAACCGGATGGCGCTGGAGGCCCGCGTCCTCGCGCAGGCCATCGGCTACCCCGGCGAGGGCGAGATCATCGGGGCCCCGCCGGTCTTCTACTTCGAGCCGCACCAGCCCGAGATGAGCGGCTTCAAACCCGAGGTCCTGCTCGACATCACCGAGGTCTGGGACACCAAGCGCAAGGCGATGGAGTGCCTCGGCGCCCAGCAGCACCTGTGGGACTACTACACCGACCTGGCCGTACGACGGGGCGTCCAGCTCAAGCGCAACGCCGGCCCGAACCTGGGCCTGGCCCACAAGACGATGGCCGAGGCGTACATGCGCCCGTACCCGCAGATCGCGAAGGAGCTGGCATAACCATGGGCGGCGTGATCGTCACCAACCCCCCGAAGGCGGACGCGAAGGACGTCGAGGCGCTGGCCGGCTTCGGTGTGGCCACCGTCAGCGAGGCCATGGGCCGCACCGGTCTTCTCGGACCGTCAATCCGCCCTGTGCAGCAGGGAGTTCGGGTCGCGGGCACCGCGGTCACGGTGCTCAGCTGGCCCGGCGACAACCTCATGATCCACGCGGCCGTGGAGCAGTGCGGCGAAGGCGACATCCTCGTCGTCACCACCACCTCCCCGTGCACGGACGGCCTGTTCGGCGAGCTCTTCGCCACCGCGCTGCAGAAGCGCGGGGTGCGCGGAGTCGTCCTAGGCACCGGCATCCGCGACACCCAGGAACTGCGCGACATGGGCTTCGCCGCCTGGTCCCGCGCCGTCTCGTCGCAGGGCACCGTCAAGGCCACCGGCGGCTCGGTCAACGTGCCGATCGCCATCGACGGCCAGGTCGTCCGCCCCGGTGACGTGATCGTCGCCGACGACGACGGCGTCGTGGTCGTCCCGCGCGAGAAGGCCCGCGAGACCGCCGAGAAGTCCGAGGCCCGCGAGGCCAAGGAAGCGGCCACCCGCGCCGCCTTCCTGGAGGGCCAACTCGGCCTGGACCGCTACGGGTTGCGCGACACCCTCAAGCGACTCGGCGTCGAGTACCGGTCGTACGAGGAGTACACCGGAGCCGGGTCGTGACCGGGCCCGCGGAGGTCCGCTGCATGCTGATGCGCGGCGGCACCTCCAAGGGCGCCTATTTCCTTGCCGAGGACCTCCCCGCCGACCCGGCCGAACGCGACGACCTGCTGCTGCGCGTCATGGGCAGCCCCGACCCGCGCCAGATCGACGGCCTGGGCGGCGCCCACCCGCTGACCAGCAAGGTCGGCGTGGTCTCCGCCTCGGCCGACCCCGAGGCCGACGTCGACTACCTGTTCCTGCAAGTCGCCGTCGACCGCCCCGAGGTGACGGACCGTCAGAACTGCGGCAACATCCTCGCCGGCATAGGCCCGTTCGCCGTGGAGCGGGGGATCGTGGCCCCCGGTGACGGTGAGACCTCCGTCCGCATCCGGATGCTCAACACCGGGGAACTGGCGATCGCCAGCTTTCCGACTCCGGGCGGGCGGGTCGACTACACCGGCACCGCGGAGATATCCGGCGTACCTGGAACCGCGGCGCCCGTGGTGATCGAATTCCCGCAGGGCACAAACCCGCTGCTTCCGACCGGCCGAGTCCGTGACGTGGTCGCGGGCACCGAGGTGACGTGCGTCGACAACGGCATGCCGGTCGTCCTGATCCCGGCCGCTGCACTGGACGTCACGGGGTACGAGACGCCCACCGACCTGGAAGAGAACCTCGCTCTCGCCGACCGCCTGCGGGAGATCCGCCTGGCCGCCGGGAAGCTGATGGGCCTCGGTGACGTCGAGCACGCCACGATCCCCAAGCTCAGCCTGCTCGCACCGCCCACGGACGGCGGCGCGGTGATGACCCGCACCTTCATCCCGGTGCGCTGCCACACCTCCATCGGAGTCCTGGGCGCCGCGAGCGTGGCGGCGGGGCTCCTCGTCCCCGGCGGGGTGGGGGAGGGCATCGCGGAGGTACCAGAACAAAGTGACCGAATTCGCATCGAACATCCCGGCGGATTCCTAGACATCGAAACTAGCGTGGACGCCGGATCCGCAGGTTCCGCTCCCGCGGTCCGCAGAACGGCGGTCGTCCGCACCGCACGCAAGATCTTCGACGGCACGGTCTTCCCCCGGCCCGCCGTCCCAACTCCCGCACCCGCACGCCCCCTTGGAGGCAACGATGGCTCCGCCGCTCGGTGACATCGCCCATATCGGCCACGCCCAGCTCTTCACCCCGGACCTGGACGCCAGTGTCGCCTTCTTCACCGACTACCTGGGCCTCACCGTCAACGGCCAGGACGGCGACACCGTCTACCTCCGGACCTACGACGACTACGAGCACCACAGCCTGGTCCTCACCGCCCGCGAACAGCCCGGCCTCGGCCGGCTCGCCCTGCGCACCTCCAGCGAGGAGGCCCTCCAGCGCCGTATCGAGGCGATCGGGGAGGCGGGCGGCACCGGCAGGTGGGTCGAGGACGAACCCGGCATCGGCAAGCTCTACGTCACCACCGACCCGGACGGCCACGAGCACGCCCTGTACTGGGAGAGCGAGCACTATCTGTGCCCTGACGCTCAGCGCCCCGCCCTGAAGAACCAGCCGCAGGCCAAGCCCAACCGGGGCGTGGGCGTGCGGCGGCTGGACCACATCAACTTCCTCGCCGCGGACGTGCTCGCCAGCGCCGAGTTCCAGCAACAGGTGCTGGGCGCCCGGCCGACGGAGCAGATCCAGCTCGACAGCGGACGGATCGCGGCGCGTTGGCTGACCTACACGAACAAGTCGTACGACGTCGTCTACACCGAAGACTGGACCGGTTCGACCGGCCGGCTGCACCACATCGCCTTCGCGACCGACACCCGCGAAGACGTCCTGCGCGCGGCCGATCTCGCCATCGACACCGGTGTGTTCATCGAGACGGGCCCGCACAAGCACGCCATCCAGCAGACGTTCTTCCTCTACGTCTACGAGCCCGGCGGCAACCGCATCGAGCTGTGCAACCCGCTCACCCGACTCGTCCTGGCGCCCGACTGGCCGCTGATCACCTGGACCGAGGGCGAGCGGAAGAAGGGGCAGGCCTGGGGCCTGAAGACCATCGAGTCCTTCCACACGCACGGGACTCCGCCGGTCGCCTGAGCGGCGCGCAAGAGCCACCGGAGTCACCCCCTCCGCGATTGTCGATGAGATTGTTGACAAAAACGTTGACTATCCAGAGGTGGCTCCTTAGCGTCTAGCGCACCAAGCACGAGAGGTAACCAACGATGTCTTCCTCCCCCTCCTCATCTCCGGCGCCGGCCGTGTCCGCGCGCGCCAGCAGACTGGCCCTCCTGGTCATCGGTCTGTGCTGGCTGGCCGTGCTCTTCGACGGCCTCGACATGTTCATCTACGGCTCGGTGCTGCCGCACCTGCTGGAGACGAAGACCTTCGGCCTCACCGCCGACCAGGCCGGCGACCTCGGCAGCTACGCCACCTTCGGCATGCTCGTCGGCGCCCTCACCGCGGGCACGGTCGCGGACCGGATCGGCCGCAAACAGCTGATGATCGGCTGTGTGACGCTGTTCTCGCTCGCCTCCGGCATCTGCGCGGTCTCGGGCAGCGTCGAGGTCTTCGGCCTCGGCCGCACCCTCGCCGGCGTCGGCCTCGGCGGTCTGCTGCCCACCGCGATCAGCATGGTCTCCGACTACGCCCCGCGCGGCCGGACCGCCCTCACCATCGGCATGCTGATGACCGCCCACCACGCCGGCGGCATCCTCTCCGCCTACGTGGCCAAGTGGCTGGTGGACCCGGTCGGCTGGCGCGCCGCGTTCTGGGTCTGCGTCGTCCCGCTGCTCTTCGTCCCGGTGCTGCTGAAGTTCCTGCCCGAGTCGCTCAGCTTCCTCGTCGCCAAGGGCCGCACCGACGAGGCCCACGCCCTCGCCGAACGCTTCGAGGTCCAACTGCCCGCCGCGACAGGCAAGAAGACCGCGGCCGACCGCTGGGACGCGCTGCTCGCCCTCTTCCGCGGCGGCGAGTGGCTCCAGACCCTGCTGTACTGGCTGGCCTCCTTCGGCGGCCTGCTCCTCGTCTACGGCGTCGCCACCTGGCTGCCCACCCTGATGCGTTCCGAGGGCTACGCGCTCGCCGACGCCCTCACCTTCGTCGTCGTCTTCAACCTCGGCGGCATCGTGGGCATGCTCGCCGCCGGCCGTGCCGCCGACCGCTTCGGTGCCCCGCGCATCTCGTCGATCTGGTTCGCGCTCACCGCCGTGGGCGTCTTCCTGCTCGGTGTCCACATGAACCAGGCCGTGACGATGCTGGTCGTCTTCCTCACCGGCGTCTTCCTCAACAGCGCCCAGACGATGATCTACGCGACCGTCTCCATCCGCTCCACCCCGGACAACCGCGCCACCGCGGTCGGCTGGACCTCCGGCATGGGCCGCTTCGGCGCCGTCTTCGGCCCGTGGCTCGGCGGCCAGCTGCTCGCCTCGGGCAACGGCGACTGGGGCTTCACGTCCTTCGCCATCGCCGGTCTGTCGTCGATGGTGTTCATCGGCATCGCGGCCCTGCGCAGCTCGAAGCAGGCCGAACGGACCGGCGTGGAGCAGGAGTTGGTCAGCACCCACTGACCGGCAGGAGTCGCACACGGACAGGACCGGACGCCGGCCACCGCAGGGGATGCGGGGGCCGGCGTCCGATCCGTGCACCGGCTCAGGGGGAACGACACGCCGCGTACGGAGCAGGGTCGCGGACCGTCGCAGGAGACGGCGTCACGCTCTACGACATGACCGAGAGCTGGGATGTACGGCGGGCGGGACCGACCGATGCGGCGAGCAGGGTGCTGATGATCCCCGGCGGCCTGTGCACGGCCGAGTTCTACGCCGAGGTGATGGCCGAACCGGCCCTGGCCGGCCTGGAGTTGACGGCGGTGACGCAGCCGGGCTTCGGGCCTACGAAGGCGCCCGCGGACGTCTCGATGGACAACTACGCCCGGTTGATGGCGGGGTACGCGGCCGAAGCCCGCAGCGACGTCGTCGTGGGCCACAGCCTCGGGGCCAACGTGGCGATCGAGATGGCCGCGGCCGGGCTCTTCACGGGACCCCTGGTCCTGCTGTCACCGACCTTCTCGCGCGGCGACGAGGCGACGTTCCTGGCCGTGATGGACGTACTCGGCAGGGTGCCCCTATTCGGGAACCTGGCTTGGACCGGCATGCTCAAGCTGCTGCCCGTGGCCATGAAGAAGGACATGCGGAAACGCCTGCGGCCCGAGCGGGCACAGGCTTTGGCGGAGGTGCTGGGCGGCAGCGATCCGGTGAACTGCCGCCGGATCGTGCGCCGTTACTACGAATATCTGGACCGGCACCGGGCCCTGGTCACCCGGCTGTGCGCGTCCGGCGTCCCGGCCTGGGTGGTGCGCGGCGACCACGACGAGATCGGCCTGACGGACGCAGAGCGACGCGAGTTGGAGGCCTGCCCGCAGGTCCGTATGGTCACGGTGCCCGACGCGGGACACCTCGTCCTGGTCGAACAGCCCGCACATGTTGCCGAGGTCGTGCTGGAGGCCAGTCGGCTCGGCTAGTCGTCGGAGCCCATCTGGTCCTCCGCCGACAGGTGTTCCACCGTCTTCCCCGTCTCCGTGAACGTCCGCGTGACGTACCCCGACGAGTACACCCACAGGATGCGCAGCGGGGTGTCGCCGATGTTCCGGAACAGGTGGGGGATCGGCGAGGGGACGTACGTCGTGTCGTACTGCTCCAGCTTCGTCACCTCGCCGTCGGCCACGACCTCCGCGCGGCCCTCCAGGACGGTCACGTGCTCGTCGCAGTTGTGCGAGTGCAACGGCGCCCCGGAGCCGACCGGATACACGCTCATCCCACTGGTGATCCGGTTCTCCCCGCCCGCCGACGGCGTCGTGACGAGAGGTGTCGTGACGACGGCACCGCCCCGGTCGAGCACGGGCACGGACGCGACCTTGATGATCGTGGTCATCCGGATTTCCTTTCCGCTTACACGCTTCTGCGTCGCATGACATTAGGGCTCGCGCGTGGGAATGGGTGCCCTCTGGCGTGCAGCTTTACCTTGCATTTCCAGGGGGGTGAGCTTCCCGGACCCGGCTGTACCGTCGGCACGCATCGCACGGATTCACGAACCGTGCACGTAACGCGCCGGAAAGAAAAGGCAGGTACAGGCCCCATGAGGCTCCCCGTTCTGACCGAAGAGGAAATGGACCCGCGCCAGCAGGAACTGGCCGCCCGCATCGCCGGCCGGCGCGGCGGGGTCCGCGGACCCTTCCGGGTCTGGCTGCACAGCCCGGAGATGTGCGAACGGGCCGAATCCCTCGGCGCCTTCGCCCGGTTCGACTCCAGCCTCCCCAAGCACCTGAGCGAACTCACGCTGCTGATGGCCGCCCGCAACTGGGACGCGCAGTACTCCTGGAACGCCCATGTGCACCAGGCCATCGAGGCCGGCATTCCGGAGGCCGCGGTCAAGGCGATCGCCGAGAAGCGCGAGGCCGTCTTCGACAACGAGGCCGACCAGGCCTTCTACCGGTTCTGCCGCGAGATCCTCGACGACCACTTCGTCACCGACGAGAACTTCGCCGCCGCGCTGGAGCACTTCGGCTCCAAGGGCCTGGTCGACACCATCGGCGCGCTCGGCAACTTCACCATGCTCGGCATGTGCCTGAACACCTTCCAGGTGGACCTCCAGGCCGACAAGGAACCCCCGTTCCCGGACATCCGCGGCTACGGCCGTGTCGCCCCGGACAGCTCCGACGGCGCCGACGGCACCGAGTCACGGCCGTGACAACTCCGGGGGGAGGAGCGGTACTTCGCGTCCGGGGGGTCACCAAGAGCTTCGGTGGCGCGGCCGCGCTCAAGGGCGTGGACCTCGACCTGTACCCGGGCGAGGTCCACGCGCTGATGGGCATGAACGGGGCCGGCAAGTCGACGCTGGTGCAGGTCCTTTCGGGGGTTCACCAGGCCGACTCCGGCACCGTCGAGGTCAACGGGCAGGCGCAGCACGGACTTACGGTCCGCAGGGCGCGCCGGCTCGGCATCGCGTCGGTGCCCCAGCGCCGGGAACTGGCGATGGGGCTCACCGTCGCCGAGAACGTGATGCTGGGCGACCTGCCGACGCGCGGCGGGGCCGTGCGCTGGAAGGCGGTCAACTCCGAAGCCCGCAAGGCACTTGAGGCCCTCGGCATCGACATCGACGTCAGGCGGACCGCGGGTTCGCTCACCGTCGCCGAACAGACCATGGTCGAGGTGGCCCGCGAGGTCCGGCGCGGCGGCCGCATCCTCGTCCTCGACGAACCGACCGCCTGTCTCAGCGCCGAAGCGGCGCAGCAGACAAGGGAGTTGGTGCGCACCCTGCGCGACGAGGGCGTGGCCGTCGTCTACATCTCGCACTACATCGACGAGGTGCTGGCCGTCGCCGACCGGGTCACGGTCCTGCGGGACGGAGCGGTCGTACGCAGCGCCCCGGCCGCCGAGTTCGACACCGCAGGTCTCGTCCGCAGCATGGTCGGCCGGGACGTCGTGTCGCAGCGGTCCGGGCGGCCCGCCCCCGAGGGCGAGATAGGGCTCACGGTGCGCGGCCTCACCGACGGACGGGCCGTACGGGACTTCACCGTCGAGGTGCGCAAGGGCGAGATCGTCGCCGTGCTCGGACCGGCCGGGGACGCGCAGTCACGCCTCTTCGACCTGCTGTCCGGGCGCCGCCGCCCCGACACCGGCCACCTCGCCGTGGACGGAACTCCGGTGCCCTTCGGCCGAGTTCACTCCTCGCTCGCCAGTGGCCTGCGCTGCATCACCGGCGACCGCCGGGCCCTCGGCCTGGTCCCGGAGCTGTCCCTGGACGAGAACCTGATGCTGGCCGGCGACCGCTTCGCCCGCCGCCGTACCCACCGACGTGCTCAACTCGCCCGCCGGGCCGCCCCGTTGCGCCGTAGCTACGGCGTGGTCGCGCTCGCCGGGAACCCGCCGGTGGGCGCGCTGTCCGGGGGCAACCAGCAGAAGGTGCTGCTCGCCAAGTGGCTGCAGACCGAGCCGGTCGCCTGCTTCCTGGAGGACCCCACCAACGGGGTCGACATCGCGGCCATGGCCGACATCCACGCCCTCGTCGACGACCTCGCCTCGCGCGGTGTCGCCGTACTCCTCGCGTCCTCGTCCGCCGAGGAGGTCATGCGCCTCGCCGACCGGGTCGTCGTCGTCCGCGCCGGCCGGACGGTCGCCGAGCACCACACCGACGCCATCACCCACGACGAACTCGTCGCCACCGCCCTCGGAAGTCAACCGCATTGAGCGTCAAGACACTTCCCGACGCCCCCGGCGTCGACGAACCACCCGGGAGAGCCCGTTCCCGCTTCTCGTCGGCGGCATTGCGCGGGGCCCCGCACACCGGGCTGATCGCCGTCCTGATCGTCGTGATCGTGGCGACCTCGATGCGGACCGACTCGTTCGCGACCGACACGAACGTGATCAACATCCTGCGTCAGGTCAGTGTCGTCGCCGTGATCGCGGCCGGACTCACGCTGCTGATGACCGCGGGCGGCATGGACTTCTCGATGGGCAGCAACGTCGCCGTGACGACCGCGGTCGGGGCGCAGTTGCTGGCCCACGGCCACTCCACCGCGTTCACCGTCGTGGTCTCGCTGGTGCTGGCCACCCTGATCGGTCTGGTCAACGGAGTGGTCGTGACGTTCACGAACGTGGCTCCGTTCGTCGCGACCCTGGCGACGGCCACGCTGCTGGACGGCGTCGCTCTGCTCGTGCTCGACAGCGTCAGCGTCTCCATCGGCACCAAGATGTTCGCCCTCGGCAACAACAAGATCCTCGGGGTGCCGTACCTGCTGGTCGTCGCGATCCTCGTGCTGGTGGCGACCGCCCTGGTCATGCGGTTCACCGTGTTCGGCCGCGACGCCTTCGCCATCGGCGGCAACGAACACGTCGCCCGGCTCAGCGGCATCAATGTCACGGCCCGCAAGCTCTCGCTCTACGCCCTCACCGGGGCCCTGTCGGGCCTGGCCGGACTGATGCTGCTGTCCCGGCTCAGCGGCAGCAGCCCCGGCACCGGCGGACTCCCGCTCCAGCTCCAGGCCGTCGCCGCGGTCGTCATCGGCGGCACCGCCCTGGCCGGCGGCTACGGCACGGTCGTCGGCACCGCGCTCGGCGTGGTCCTCCTCGGCGTGGTCGCCAACGCGCTGAACCTGCTCCAGGTCTCCAGCAACTACCAGTCGGTCTCCGTCGGCGCGGTGCTGCTCATCGCGGCCGTCGCCAACGAGATGCACAAGGCACGTTCCGCACGTCATTGACCGGCCTTGCTCCCTGCCGCATCCACAAAGACTGCATTCAGAAAAGGCGGTTCACCATGAGAATTTCGCTCCGTTCCCGCAGATCCGTGCTCGCCGCGTTCGCCGGCACCACTCTCGTACTGAGCGGTTGCGGCACGAGCGACGACAGCGGGAGTTCCGGCGATGTCACCCTCGGGTTCGTCAACGGCGGTGACACCGAGTTCCACAGCTGTCTCCAGAAAGCGGTCGAGCAGGAGGCGAAGACGCAGAACGCCAAGGTCTTCACCGCCAACTCGCACCAGAATTCCACCACCGAGCTGTCCAACATCGAGGACATGACCTCGCGCAGTGTGAGCGCGCTGATCGTGCAGACGGTCAACGTGGACGCGCTGAAGGGCGACATCGCCAAGGCGAAGGCCGCGGACATACCGATCTATGTGACCTCCGTGGCCACCAGCGACGTGAACGACATCCTCGGCGCGGCCGTCGTGGACCTCACCAAGGTCGGCGCCCTGGATGCCGGCTGGGTCGCGACCGACGCGGGCGGCGAGAGCGTCGAGGTCGGCGTGATCGCGGGTGCGCCCGGAGCCGCCTCCGACCTCCTCGTGGGCGGCTTCACCAAGGCGCTGCCCGGCACCGCGAAGGTGGTCGCGAACCAGCCGGGCATGTTCAACCCGGTGAAGGCACAGGACGTCGCCGAGAACATGATCCAGGCCCACCCGGACCTGCGGTACGCGTTCGTCGCCTCCGAGGACATGGCGCTGGCCGCCCGCAAGGCGTTCGACGCGGCAGGCAAGAAGGACGTGAAGATCGTGACCGTCAACGGCACGGACGAGGGCCTGGCCGCCGTCAAGGACGGACGGCTCTCCGCCACCGTGGCCAACTCGGCCATGGCGATAGGACAGACCGCAGTGAAGAACGCGGTCGGTCTGTTGGCCAAGAAAAAGGTTGACAAAATTGCCAACATTCCTCTTTTGTTGGTGACCAAGGACAACCTGAGCAAGGCCCCCCAGTACTGCCCGAAGTAGACGGAGTCCGGTGCCGGGAGCGACACCTGTCTCAGTGTTGTCCGAGCCGCCTGTCCGTCACATCGCCGGAATGTCCAAGTGGAGCCGCCACCAGGACATCCCGGCCGGGGTCGGACCCGTCAGTACGACCGGCACCGCCGCCGGGGCCCACCCCTGGCACATGTGGGCCTCCGGAGGAATCATGGATCGACTGCTCCTCATGCACAGCTTCGTCACCGTCGCGCAGGCCGGGAGTTTCAGCGGCGCGGCGAAGAAGCTGGGATCGTCGGGCTCACTCGTGTCGCGGCACGTCGCCGAGCTGGAGCGACAGGTGGGCGTCCGCCTGGTCAACCGCACCGCCCGCTCGGTCAGCCTCACCGAACCGGGGCTGAAGTACGCCGAGTTCGCGGCCCGCATCCTCGACGAGATCGAGGCCGAGGACGCCGTCATCTCGCACCTCCACGACCGCGCCGAGGGCACCCTGAGCATCATCTGCCCGAAGTGGATAGGCAGCCTGGACCTCGGGGACGCGATCGCCGCCTTCTCCGCCGCCCACCCCAAGATCCACGTGCGCTTCGAACTGGGCGGCATGTCCGACCGGACGTACGACTTCCTGGACAGCGGCTTCGACGTCGCCTTCCACACCCGCGACCTGCGCGACTCCAGCGTCCGCCTCAAGAAGATCGCCTCGCTGCCCTTCGTGCTCTGCGCCTCCGAGAAGTACCTGGAGCGCGGCGGCCCGCTCGCCGAGCCCAACGGCCTCGCCCACCACGACTGCCTCGTCCACGTCAACGACCCGGTCTGGCGCATCGGCCACGGCCACGCCTCCACCCTGCACAAGATCCGCAACATCGCCTTCTCGTCCAACTCGTACATCGCCCTCCAGAAGGCCGCCGTCCACGGCCGCGGCATCGCCCTGCTGCCCCAGCGCCCGGCCTACGACGACCTGATGACCGGCGCCCTGAAGGTCCTGCTCCCCGAACTGGCGGTCCCCGACCGCCCCCTGTTCGCGATCTACGGCCCCGGCCAGGCCACCCCGCGCAAGGTCAGCGTGTTCCTGGACTTCCTCGCCGAATGGTTCTCGCAGAACCCCATTCCGGCCATCGAGTCGTAGGGCCTGTCCGGCGGATCCTGTAGCGGACGCGGGGTGTGGCACGCACTCCCCCACTGCCTTGAAGGCGTGGGGGGACCCCCAGCGGCGTTGTCGTCGGTTGTCGACTCCCCCACGCTCGAACGACCTCGCGCGGGGGGACCCCCATCGCGTTGCCGCCCTCCGCCGCCTTGCAGCTGCACGCGCCACACCCCGCTCACCGGTGCTGATTAGGCACCGATGATTTCCTGCGACTTGATCCGCCGGACAGGCCCTAGCCGCAAGAAACGATTGCGAATTCAGACGAGCCCGGACCATTGAGGCCTTCCCGCCCCGAAATCTAGGCTCGCCGGGCGACCCGCGAAACGAGGCATCCATGGGAATCCAGAGAATCGAATCCGTCACCTACGGGATCGACGACGTAGACGAATGTGTCCGTTTCTTCGGCGACTTCGGGCTGTTCCTGCTGGAACGGACCGAGGAGCACGCGGTCTTCGAGACCCTCACCGGGCAGACCCTCCACCTGGACACCGTGCCCGGCCCCCTGCTGCCGCCGGCGGTGGAGGCCGGTCCGACCATCCGCGAGGTGGTCTGGGGCGTCGACACCCCGGAGGAACTGGCCCGGCTGGTCGCCGCCGCGGGCCGTGACCGCAAGGTCCACGAGAGCGCCGACGGCGTCCACCACACCGTGGACGAGAGCGGCTTCGGCGTCGGACTCACCCTGGCCCGCCCGAAGAACGCGGACGTCACCCCCCGCCCCGTCAACGTCTCGGGCAGCGTCGACCGCTGGAACACCGCGCTGGAACCGCTCACCCGGGCCTTCCCGCTGCGCATGTGCCATGTCGCGCTGAACATCGTCAAGGAGGGCCGCGAGGAAGCCGTCGCCTTCTACACCGAGCGGCTCGGCTTCCGGGCCACCGACATCGTCGAACCGATGGGCGTGTTCATGCAGGCACCGGGCGACGACGACCAGCACACCATGCTGCTGTGCCACCGCCCCGACCGCGCCGGCGTCAACCACATCGCCTACGAGGTCCCCGGCTTCGACGACGTCATCGAGGGCGGCAATTACATGATCGAGCGCGGCTGGCGGGAGGCCCGCAAGCTCGGCCGCCACACCGTCGGCTCGAACGTCTTCCGCTTCCTGCACGCCCCGTGCGGCGGCCGCGTCGAGTACGCGGCGGACATGGACCGCGTCGACGACACCTACGAGACCCGCGTCCACGAGTCCACCCCGCCGCACCACATCTGGGCGCTGCGCTCCAACCGCGACCAGCAGGACGCCCCCGCCACCTGACTCTCCTCCCCAGCCTGAGAGGGCACCCACTCATGACCTCCGACCACGGCTACCCCGCCGTCCGCATGTACATCGCGGGCGAGTGGTGCCAGGGCGGCACCGGACGGACCGCCCCGATCGTGAACCCGGCCACCGCGAAGGTGATCGGCGACGTACCCCTCGCCACCCCCGCCGACCTCGACCGCGCCCTCGACGCGGCCACCGGGGGCTTCCGCACCTGGCGGAACACTCCGATCGCCAAGCGCTCAGCGATCCTGCACGCCGCCGCCGACCTCATCACCGAACGCGCCCCCGACATCGGCCGGATCATGGCCCAGGAACAGGGCAAGCCCCTCCGCGAGGGCACCACCGAGGCCCTGCGCACCGCCGACACCCTGCGCTGGCACATCGAGGACGCCCGCCGCGCCTACGGCCGGATCATCCCGTCCGCGCCCGGCACCCTGCTCACGGTCCGCCGCGAACCGGTCGGCCCCGTCGCCGCGTTCGTGCCGTGGAACTTCCCCGTCGGCGGCCCCAACCGCAAGCTCTCCTCCGCTCTCTCCGCCGGCTGCTCGATCGTCATCAAGGCGTCCGAGGAGACACCGGGCACCGCCGCCGCGCTGGTCGCCTGCTACGCCGACGCGGGACTTCCCGCCGGTGTCCTCAACCTCGTCTTCGGTGAACCAGCCGAAGTCTCCGCCCACTTGATCCCCTCGCCGCAGATCCGCCTGGTCGCCTTCACCGGCTCGGTCCCGGTCGGCAAGCTTCTCGCCGCCCAGGCCGGCGAGGTCATGAAGCCCACCCTGATGGAACTCGGCGGCCACGCCCCGGTCATCGTCTGCGCCGACGCCGACCCCGTTAAGGCCGCCCGCAAGGCGGCGCAGGCGAAGTTCTTCAACGCCGGCCAGGTGTGCACCTCACCGAGCCGCTTCTTCGTCCACGCGAGCATCGCCGAGGAGTTCACCGCCGAGTTCGTGAAGGCCGCCCAGCAAGTCACCGTAGGAGACGGCCTCGACGCCGACACCACCATGGGCCCGCTCGCCAACGAGCGCCGACTGCAAGCCATGGAGACGCTGGTCGCCGACGCCGTCGAACGCGGCGCCAAGGTGCTCACCGGCGGCCAACGCCTCGACCGCGCCGGCTACTTCTACGCCCCGACCGTCCTCACCGACGTACCGACGGACGCGCAGCTGATGCACGAGGAACCCTTCGGCCCGCTCGCCCCGATCGTGCCCTTCACCGACCTGGACGAGACCCTCGCCCTCGCCAACTCCCTTTCCTACGGCCTCGCCGCCTACGGCTTCACTGAGTCCGCCGCCACCGCCGAGAAGCTCGCGGACGCGCTGGAAGCCGGCATCCTCTCCATCAACCACTGCGGCGGCTCCGTCGCCGAGGCCCCCTCCGGCGGCGTCAAGGAGAGCGGCTACGGCAGGGAGGGCGGCCCCGAAGCCCTCGACGCCTACCTGATCACCAAGCGCGTCTCGCACCTGCTGGCGGGCTGAACCGCCATGAGGTACACGCGAGTTGAGGTCGGCGGCCGGGCGGTGTGGGGCCGCGTGGGGGAGGAGCGCATCGAGCTGCTGTCCGAGTCCCCCCTCGACGGCGACCCCTCGGTCCTCGGCACGGTGCCGGTCGCCGACGCCCGCTGGCTGCCCGTCGTCGTACCGCCCGTGTTCTACGCGGTCGGCATGAACTACCCGCGGCACATCGCGCACGCCCGCGCCGAGACGCCCACCCGCCCCGAGGTCGGCTACCGGGCCAACAACGCGCTCACCGGCCACCGTTCGCCCATCGTCAAGCCGGCCGAGGTCGAGGGCCGCTTCGAGGCGGAGCCCGAACTCGTCGCCGTGATCGGCCGCACCCTGAAGCACGCCTCCTACGACGAGGCCCGCAAGTCGGTCTTCGGATGGACCATCGGCAACGACGTGAGCGCCCGCACCTGGCAGCACCAGGACCGCTCCTTCTGGCGCAGCAAGAACAGCGACACGTTCAAGCCCATGGGTCCCTGGATGGAGACCGACGTCGACGCCCTGGCGCAGACCACGACCCTCCGTGTGAACGGGGAGGTCCGCGCCTCGTTCGCCACCGGCGACATGGTCTTCGACCCGTTCGACCACATCGTCGAACTCACCAAGCACATCACCATGCACCCGGGGGACGTGCTGTGGATGGGCGCCGAGTCCACCTGCCAACTCGAACCCGGGGACACCGTGGACATCGAGATCAGCGGCATCGGCGTCCTGTCCAACCCCGTACACAGCGAAGGGAATCCGTCATGAGCAGCGCACCCCGCTCCATCCACCACGTCAACTTCCCCACCACCGACCCCGACCGCACCGCCGAGTGGTACACGAAGGTCTTCGGGATGAAGCGCATCATGCCCAAGTCCAACACCCGCGTGGTGCTGATGACCCGCGGCAACTTCGACCTCCACTTCACCCCGGTCGAGGAGATGGAGCGCATGGCGCCCTATCACTTCGCCGTCGAGGTCGACGACTGGGACGACTTCCTCGCCCACCTGAAGGACCTGGGCATCCGGCACACCCGGCCGATCGAACGCCCGGAGAACCAGTCGAAGTTCTGCTACATCCACGACCCCGACCACACCATGATCGAGCTCGTCTTCCACGGCCGCCGCCCCAACTAGCCACCCGCGTACAGGAGTTCACCCCCATGCCCATCGCCGACTCCGACGGCACCTCCATCTACTACGAGCGCCACGGCAGCGGTCCGGCGATCCTGTTCGTGCACGGCAGCGGCGGCCACCACGCCGCCTGGTGGCAGCAAGTGGCCGCGCTGCGCGAGGAGTTCACGGTCGTCACCGTGGACCTGCGCGGCTTCGGCAAGTCCGACGCACCCACCCCTCCGAACTCGTCCAGGCCCGAGTTCGACGGCCAGGACTTCCCCGGTGACGTCGTCGCCGTACTGGACCAAGAAGATCTGACCGACGCCATGCTGGTCGGTCAGTCCATCGGCTCCGTCGCCGCGCTCCGCGCCGGACTGCTCCGCCCCGAGCGCGTGGGCTCCGTCGTGCTCGGCCACTCGCTGGGCGGCATCAGCCACCCCGAGCTGAAGGAACTGGCCGCCGCCGACCGCGCCGAGGCCGTCAAACTCCCGGTCATCGACCGCCTGTTGACGAAGCGGTTCCAGGAGGAGCGGGCCGACCTCACCTTCCTGTTCCAGCAGATGGGCACGTTCAACGTCGCCAGGATGCAGGACCTGCGCAACCTCGACACCGACGGCCCGACCCTGGACGACATCCAGAACTCCGGCGTGAAGGTCGCGTTCCTGGCCGGCGAGAAGGACGCGGTGCTCAGCGTGAAGACCGTGACCCGCGCCCACGAACTGCTGCCCGGCTCGCACCTGGAGATCGTCCCGGACGCCCCGCACTCCATGTACTGGGAGACGCCCGCGAAGTACAACGCCGCCGTCGCCCACCTGCGCCGCACCCTCACCGCACCGAAGGAAGCAGCATGAGCAGCCTCACCCTGGACGCCGCCGAGGAGATCATCGACGCCGCCCACAAGCGCGCCCAGTCGATAGGGAAGGCGGTGAGCGTGGCCGTGGTGGACGCGGGGGGTTTCCCCATCGCCATCCGCCGTCCGGACGGAGCGCGCCCGCTCACCCCGGACATCGCCCGCGCCAAGGCGTACACGGCGGCCATCATGCAGCGCCCCGGCAAGATGCTGAAGAAGTGGCAGGAGAGCCAGCCGGTCTTCTTCGCCCAGTTGTCCCAACTCCCGGGCGCCGCCATGCCGATCATGGCCACCGAAGGCAGCCTCACCATCAAGAAGGACGGCGAGATCATCGGCGGCCTCGGCATCGCCGGCGGCACCGCCGACGAGGACCAGCAGATCGCCGAGGAGGTCCTCGCCTCGCTCGGCTACGAACTGGAGTTCGCCGCCTGGGGAGTTGCCGGCAAGCCGGCCTCGCCCTCGTCGTCGTTGCCCTCGTCCGGAAAGGATGCCTGACCCATGGCGGACACGTTCAACTACCGCATCGACCACCACGGCAGCCTGGTCCGCCCCACCGAACTGACGGCGGCCCGCGCGGCAGGCGACCCCGAGGCCCTGAAGGAGGCGGAGCTCCAGGCGGTCAAGGACGCGGTCGCCTTCCAGCGCAAGCTCCGCTCCACCGTCGTCACCGACGGAGACTTCCCCCGGGAGGACTTCCGCAGCGCGGTCCTTGACGGAGTATCAGGCTTCCGACGCACGGACGAGACGGACTCCGACGGCCTCCCCCGCTGGGTCGCGGAGTCCCTCCCGAAGGCCAACGGCCCACTGCTCGCGGCCTGGGCCGCGCGGCTCACCGAACTGACGGTGACCGCACCGAAAGCCTCGCTGCCCTCACCCGCGTACCTCGCCGCCACCACGTTCCAGCCCGGCCACGGCCCGTCCTCCGCAAGGGAGTTGGGGGAGGCCCTCGCGGAGATCGTCCTCGCCGAGATGGAGCTGCTGGTCTCCAAGGGTGTCCGCCTGATCCAGCTCAACAACCCACTTCTGCTGGGGCAGTTGGGGACCGACCCGACCGACCCCGACGCGCTCTCCTTCGCGGACGCGCTCGCCGTCGACGCCCTGGCGGTACGCCTGGACGAGCGCCCCGAGGGCGTACGGATCGGCCTCGCCCCCGGACCGGTCGCCCCCGCCGCGATCGACTGGGCCCGCGTCGAACGGCTCTACGGTGAGATCGGCGCCGACCGCTGGATCCTCCCCTTCGACCAGGGCACCCCGGCCGAACTCGCCCTCGTCAAGGCCCTTCCCGAGGACCGCGACTTCTGCCTGGGAGTCGTCGACGCGACCGTGCCCGCGCTGGAGGACATCGACACGGTGATGGCCAGGCTCGACGCCGTGGGGGAGTTCAAGGACCTGGAGGACGGCGCCGTAGCACCGTCCCGGGGCTTCGCCGACGTGGCGAGCCGGCCGCTGCTGAGCGCCGAACAGCAGCGCCGGAAGATCGAGTTGGTGGAGACGGTGGCGCGGTACGTCTGGGGCAACGAGTTCTGACGTACGGACCGGGAAGCGCGGGAGACGCACTTCCCGGCGGGGTCTCACGAAACCTGGAGCACCTCGGCGAACGTCACCCTGCGGTCGGTCAGCAGCGGCCAGATGGTCTCCACGATCAGCTCGTCGAAGTGCTCGGCGGCCTTGTGCGCGTCGAAACCGGCCCGGTCGGCGTACTGCTCGTACAGCACGAAACTCCCCGGAACATCCGCCTCGGCGTGCACCTCGTACGCCAGGTTCGCCGGCTCGGCACGGGTGAGCTCGCGCACCTTCAGCAACGCGGCGCGCACCGTGGCCTCGTCGGCGGGCGCGCAGAAGTAGCGGGCGATGACTGCGTAGGCCATGTCGTGTCTCTCCTCGTCGAAATCCTCGGCGGATCCCCGAATCCTCAAGGGATCCCCGGCTCCCGGCAGCGCGTCGGCAGCCGTTGTCCGGCCCGCCGATTCCAGCACGGATCAACCCTCCGCCGACCTGCGCGCGGCGCAAGCAATGCCTGCCTCCGCGGGGCTGGTGGCACCGCCCCCACATGGTGTGTTGTCGCATCCGGCCCACTGCGGCCGCTGACTGTGCAGACCGCGGACCCGCACCGCGGCGGACGAAGGAAGTGATCTTCATGCGAAGCCTGGAAACCCTCTCCGGTGGAGAGTGGGTGACGACCGGCGAGTGGATCGAGGTACAGAACCCCGCCGACGTCCGCACCCCCCTCGCGCGCATCCCCGCCCTCGCCGCCAAGGACGTCACCCGCGCCTACGACCACGCCGAGCGCGGCTTCGCCGTATGGAAGCGCACCAGCCCCTTCGAGCGGGCCCGGATCTTCACCGAGGCGGCCAAGCTGATCCGCGAGCGTGTGGACGAGATCGCGGCCGATGTCACCGCCGAGAACGGCAAGACCGGCGCCGAGGCCCGCGGCGAGACCCTCAAGGCCGCCGACTTCCTCGACTACTACGCGGGCCTGGCCCGCCAGGGCTACGGCACCCTCCTGCACGACGCCCGCCCCGACACCCGGGTACACACCCAGCGCGAGCCGATCGGGGTGATCCTCGTGATCAGCCCCTGGAACGACCCGCTGATCACCCCGGCCCGCAAGCTCGCCCCGCTGCTCGCCACCGGCAACGCGGCCGTGTTCAAGCCGGCCACCGAGACACCGTTGTCGGGCCTGCACTTCGCCCGCGCCCTGCACGACGCCGGCCTGCCCGCCGGTGTCCTGAACGTGGTGACGGGCCGCACCGCCGAGATCGAGGAGGCGCTCCTCGACGATCCTCGCATCGTCGGCATCACCTTCACCGGCTCCAACGAGGTCGGCAACCGCATCCGCCGTCGCCTCGCCGACCGCAACGTCCGCTTCCAGGGCGAACTCGGCGGCAAGAACGCCTCCGTCGTCCTCAAGGACGCCGACCTGCAGTTCGCCGCGAAGACGGTCGTAGCGGCCTCGTTCGGCCAGGCCGGACAGCGCTGCACCGCCACCAGCCGGGTCGTCGTGGAGCGGCCGGTGTACGAGGAGTTCACCCGGCTGCTGGTCGCCGAGGTCGAGGCGCTGAAGGTCGGCCCGGGCAGCGACCCGGCGACCACCCTGTGCCCGCTCTCCAGCCCGAAGCAGCGCGACAGCGTTCTCGCCCACCTCGCAGGGGCCGTGGAACAAGGCGCGACCGTTCTCACCGGCGGCCACGCGGACACCGACGGCGACCACGCGCATGGGTGTTTCGTCCAGCCGACCGTGCTCGCGGACGTCACCGCCGAGACGGCGATCTGGCGCGAGGAGGTCTTTGGACCGGTCCTGGCCGTGCGCGCCGTGGACGACTTCACGCAGGCTGTCGACGCCGTGAACGACTCCGACTTCGGGCTCGCGGCAGCGGTGTTCACCCGGGACCTCGCCTCCGCCTACCGCTTCGCGGACGACGCCGAGTGCGGGCAGATCGCGGTCAACGCGACCACCCCCGGCTGGGACGTGCACCTGCCCTTCGGCGGCTTCCACGACTCCGGCACGGGCTACAAGGAGCAGGGCGACGAGGTCCTGCGCTTCTCCACCCGCGTCAAGACCGTCGCCGTCCACTTCGGCGCCTGAGAACGTCGGTACGACAGAGATTCGGTACGACAGAGAGGAGGATGCCGATGGCTGACGAGACGATCGGCATCGTCGGCGCCGGCATCGTGGGCCTGGCCACCGCCCGCGAGATCGCCCTGCGCCGCCCCGGCACCCGGGTCGTGGTTCTGGAGAAGGAACACGAGGTCGCCGTCCACCAGACCGGCCACAACTCCGGGGTCGTACACGCCGGCATCTACTACGCACCCGGCAGCCTCAAGGCCGACCTGTGCGTCCGAGGCGTATCGATCCTGCGCGAGTACTGCCAGGACCGCGGGCTGCCGTGCGACGAGATCGGCAAGCTCGTCGTGGCCGTACGGCCGGACGAACTGGGCCGGATGGAGAGCCTCTACGAGAGGGCCCGGAACAACCACGTGCCCGAACTCCGCAAGATCTCCCAGGAGGAGATCAAGGAGCTGGAGCCGCACGCCGGCGGTATCGCGGCCCTGCACTCGCCGCGCACCGCGATCACCGACTACCCGGCGATCGCCCGGGAGTTCGCGAAGGACATCGAGGCTTCCGGCGGCGAGGTGAAGCTCGGTTTCCCGGTCACGTCCATCACCAATGTGCCCGGCGGCATCGAGGTCGCCTCGGGCCAACTGCGCGTCCGGGTCGACCGGTTGATCCTGTGCGCGGGGCTCCACTCGGACGCCGTGGCGAAGCTGGCGCAGGACAAGAGGGAACCGCGGATCATCCCGTTCCGGGGCGAGTACATGCTCCTCAAGCCGGACCGCACGAACCTGGTGCGCGGGCTCATCTACCCGGTGCCCGACCCCCGTTACCCCTTCCTCGGCGTGCACTTCACCCCGCGCGTCGACGGCAGCGTCGAGGTCGGCCCGAACGCCGTCCTCGCCCTCGCGAGGGAGGGCTACAAGCTCAGCCGCGTCTCCCTGAAGGACCTCGCCGGGCTCGCCGCCTACCCCGGCTCCTGGAGGATGGCCGCCCAGCACTGGCGGACCGGCATCAAGGAGTACCGCGGCTCGCTGTCCGCGAAGGCCTTCATGAAGGACGCCGAGCTGTACGTCCCGGGCGTCGGCGTCTCCGACGTCGTACGCGGCGGGGCGGGCGTCCGCGCCCAGGCACTGGACCCCGACGGCACCCTCGTGGACGACTTCCGCATCCACCAGGTCGGCCGGATCACCGCCGTACGCAACGCGCCCTCGCCCGCCGCCACGGCGTCCATGGCGATCGCCGAGCACATCGTCGGCGCCGTGTTCAGCGCCCCGTCCGCAACCTGAGAATGCCCTGCGTACAGCGGTGTTTCGCGCAACTACTGCTTGCGCTCCCGGGGCTCGGCAAGGCCTCGCGACCCGCCTAGCGTTCCTTCCGCAGCACCACCTCACCGGCCCCTTCGCAAGACCTTCGAGAGAAAGAGCTCACGACATGTTCGTTGTCGACACGCAGATCCACATCTGGAAGGAAGAGACCCCGGACCGCCCCTGGGTCCCGGGCGCGCGGGAGCGCATCCGCCTCAACGGACACCGCGAGGACCCCTTCTCGTACGAGGAGGCCCTGGAGCTGATGGACGAGGCCGGCGTCAACCGGGCCCTGATCCTGCCGCCGTCCTGGGAGGGCGACCGGATCGACTACGCCCTGGAGGCCTGCGAGGCGCACCCGGACCGCTTCGGGATCATGGCGCGCATCCCGCAGAACAAGCCCGAAGAGGGCAAGGCGATGCTGGCGGACTTCGCGCAGAACCCGCATGTGAAGGGCACGCGCCTCACCTTCCACCGGCCACAGGACCGCAACTGGATGATCGACGGCACCAACGACTGGTACTGGCCGATCGCCGAGGAACTGCGCGTCCCGACGATGGTCCACGCGCCCATCTGGAAGCGGGAGTTGGGCGAGATCGCCGCCAAGCACCCCGAGCTGAAGATCATCATCGACCACATGGGCATCATGGCCCGCTGTGTCGACGACGCGATCGGCTACTGGGTCTCGGAGACCGCCGACCTCGCCGCCCACCCGAACATCTACGTGAAGCTCTCGGCGCTCCCGGGCTACTCCACGCAGCCGTTCCCGAACAACAACATCCAGAAGTACGTCCGCGAGATGGTCGACAAGATGGGCCCGCAGCGCTGCTTCTACGGCACCGACATCACGCGGCTGCTGGGGCACGGCATCACGTACACCGACACGATCGAGCAGTTCACCAAGCACTGGGACTTCACGCCCGAGGAGCTTGAATGGATCATGGGCCGCGGTATCTCCGAGGTCCTGAACTGGCCGATCGAGGGCTGAGGAAGCACGAGAGATGACCGACACCACCAACACCCCGGACGCCGACGGCGGCGACGCTCTCGTCACCGCCTTCAACGCCGTCGGCGCCGACTACGTCTTCTGCTCGTCGGGCTCCGAGTGGGCCCCCGTCTGGGAATCCCTCGCCCGTCGGCACCGCGACGGACTGCCCTGCCCGCAGTACCTGGACCTGACCCACGAGACCGTCGCCGTCGGCATGGCCACCGGCTATGGCCTCGTCAAGCGCCGGCCGCAGGGCGTGCTGCTGCACGCGGCCCCCGGTCTGCTCCAGGGCTCGATGGCCGTGCACGGCGCGCTGCTCGCGGGCGTCCCGATGGTGGTCAGCTCCTCGGAGTCCACCACGTACGGCGACGGCCCCGGCCAGGATCCCGGCGGCCAGTGGTACCGCAACCTGTCCGTCGTGGGCGGCCCGCACCAGATCGCGCAGCCCTTCACCAAGTGGTCCAACGAGGCCGCCAGTGTCCACACCCTTCCCACGATGGTGACGCGGGCGGCGGAACTGGCCTGGCGGGCCCCGGCGGGACCGGCGTACCTCAACGTCCCGCTGGAGATCCTGCTGGAGGAGTGGGACGGGCGCGAGGCCAAGCCGATCGTGCCGCCCGGTTCGACGCACAGTTCGCCGGAAGAGGTCGATCCTGTCGCCCAGTTGATCCGCGAGGCGACGAACCCCGTCATCGTCACGGAGACGGCCGGGCGGGAGGCGGGCGGTTTCGAGGCGCTCGTCGCCTTCGCCGAGGCGTGGAACATCCCGGTCGTCGAGCCCGACTCGGCGGTCTGCGGCAACTTCCCGCGCACCCACCCGCTGCACGCCGGCAGCGACATCGGCCCGTGGATGGACGAGGCGGACCTGATCCTCCTCGTCAACTGCCGCGCCCCGTTCTATCCGCCGTCGCGCCGTCCCTCCAAGGCGACCGTCGTCGTCATCGACGAGGTGCCGCAGCGCCCGCACGTCGTCTACCAAGTCCTGTTCGCCGACACGTACTTGGAAGGCAACGTCGCCAACACCCTGCGTCAGCTGGCCAAGCGGGCGAAGGACCTCGACGAGGCGTCCGTCGCCGTACGCCGTGCGGCCCAGGAACGACGGCACGCAGACGAGCAAGCTGCGATCGCCGGCGCCGAGACAAAAGCTGCGCAGGCGGAGGGCGTTGACCCGATCCTCGTCGCCGCGACTCTGCGCAAGCTGCTGGACGGTCAGGGCGGGATCGTCGTCGACGAGACCATCACGCACAGCCGGGTCGTCAAGCGTCACGTCCAAACCGCCGACCCCGACTCGTACTTCTACGTCCAGGGCGGCCTCGGCCAGGGCATCGCGGTCGCGCTCGGCGTCAAACTCGCCGCACGGGAACGCCCGGTGGTGCTCACCATCGGCGACGGCGCGTTCACGTACAACCCGGTCATCCCGTCGTACGACGCCTCCAACGCCTACGAACTCCCGCTGCTGATCGTGGTGTTCAACAACCGCGTCTACAAGTCGATGAACCTCAACCACCGCAGGTTCTACCCCGAGGGCGCCGCCGCCGACACCGGTGAGTGGCTCGGCACCGATCTGCACCGGCTGCCCCGACTCGCCGCGTTCGCCGAGCCGTTCGGGATGCACACCGAGACCGTCGACGCACCCGAGGCTCTCGCGCCCGCGCTGGAGCGTGCGCTCAAGGCCGTGGCGGAGGGCACCACCGCCGTCGTCGACGTCCTCGTCACCCGCTGAACCAGGAAGGCACCCGCCACCATGTCCGACACCGCAACGCCCAAGCCGGGCAAGGTACTTGTCGCCGCCGACGACCTGCGCACCTTCTCCGCCGCACTCCTGGAGAAGGGCGGCCTGAACGCCGAGCAGGCGCGCACCACCGCCGACGTGTTCGTGTGGGCCGCGCTGCGCGGCGTCGACTCGCACGGCATCGCCCGCGTCCCCGCCTACCTGGAGCTGCTGGCCAAGGGCGTGGCCAACGCCGACGCCGACATCAGGATCGAGTCGACTGCCCCGGCCGCGGCCGTCCTTGACGCCGACCGCGCCCCCGGCCCGGTCGCCCTCAGCGCCGCCGCCGACGAGGCGGTCACCCGGGCCAGGATCAGCGGAGTCGCCGCCGTCGGGGTCCGCCGTACCGTCCACACCGGCGCCATCGGCTACTACGTGTCGAAGATCGCCGAGCAGGGACTCGTCGGCATCGGCTATGTCGCCGGGATGCCCAACATGGGCTACACCGGCGTCAAGGGCGCCGCCGTGGCGACCAGCCCGCTCGCCATCGCCGTGCCGGCGGAGTCCCACGCTCCGCTGCTGCTCGACATGGCCACCGCCACCATCGCCCTCGGCAAGATCCGCCAGGCGAAGGCGAGCGGTACCCCGCTGCCCGAGGGCGCGGCGGCCACCGCGGACGGCACCCCGACCACCGACCCCGAACTGGCCGTCATGCCACTGCCGTTGGGCGGCGCCAAGGGCTCCGGGATGTCCCTCGCGTTCGAGCTGCTCACCAGCGTGCTCGTCGGGGCGCCGATCTTCGCCGCGTTCCACTCGGACGACCCGCAGGGCCGCAAGCACCGGCAGAACGCGCTGCTCATCGCCCTCGATCCGGCGGCCTTCGGCGACCCGGACGCCTTCACCGCGGCGGTCGACGAAACGCTGGCCACCCTCAAGCAACTGCCGCCGGCCGACGGTGCGGAGGGTGTCTTCTACCCCGGCGAGCGCAGTGCGACGGTCGCCGAGGGGCGCGGTGCGAAGGGCATCCCCGTCGCGCCCAAGGTATGGCGTGAACTCACCGAGGCGGCGGGGAAGTTCGGCCTCACGCCGCCGGAGCCGGTGCCGGCGGCGTGACCCAGCGGCACTTCGCCGACCGTCCGAGGGGGGTGGTCGGCGAAGTGCGTTGCCGGGGAGGGGGGTTCAGGCGGTGTCCACGGCTTTCTGGAGCTGACGGGCGATCAGGGCATAGGTCTGCAGGGCCCGTTCGTCGTCCGTGCCGTCGTAGCCGTGGTCGGCTCCGGCGACATCGACGTGCTCGACCAGCGCACCCGCCGTCCGCAGCCGGTCGGCGTAGGCGGTGCCCTCCGCCTTGAGGAGGTCGTACTCGGCCGTGATGACCAGGGCCGGGGCGATGCCCTTCAGGTCCGCGGTGTCCGACGGATGCGCGGGCGACACCAGCCGGTCGGCACGCACCTTCGGATCCGGGACGTACGACGTGTCGAAGACCTCCGCCATCCAGGGCCGCAACACGGGCTTGGCGATCGCGGACCGCTTGTCCTTGGCGCTGGTCGCCAGGTCCAGCGGCGGATAGTGCAGCACCTGGAGCGCGATGGAGGGACCGCCCTCCTCCAGCGCCTGCCGGGCCACCGCCGCCGAGAGTCCGCCCCCGGCACTCTGCCCGCCCACTGTGAGCCGGTCCCCGTCCCAGCCCTGCTCTCCGCCGTGCTCGGCGATCCACCGGGCGACCTCGAAGGCCTGCCGGGGCGGCGCGGGGAACGGGTGCTGCGGTGCGACGACGTAGTCGACGTTGATCACGACGACGCCCGCCTCCGCCGCGAGGAAACGGCACAGCGGGTCGTCGAGCTCGGTCAGCGGGACGACGTAGCCGCCGCCGTGGAAGTTCACGTGCACCGGCGGAGGCGGCCCCTCACCGGCCGGCAGATACACCGTGGCGCGTGCTGGGGCGATGCTGGTCGGGATCGTCAACTCCCGTGTCCGGCGCGGAAATTCAGGCAGCCGCTGATGCGAGGAGGCGGCGGAACCACGCCCGCTCGGGCGCCGGTCCGCCATCACGGAAAGACGCTGCAGGGACTTGGCGGCGAGGGCGGCCACCGCCGGCCGGGCCAGAACAGACATGCCGCTCCATTCGTGGAGTGAGCGCGACGGGGGATTCGGGTCTGATCGCCGGGGTGCTGATCGACAGGATTCCTGGCGATGGGTAGGGCGACGATAACACGGGTGTATTGCGCGTGGATGTTGTGATCGGCGCTGTTCAGGGGACGACGTCGGAGGGCTGCGGCTGCGGCTGCGGCTTCGGGTGCGGGGTCGCACCGACCCCAGGTCGGTGTCCCGGAGTGTTCCTCGACGCGGCCACGGCGCCGACCCTGTGGTCAGCGGTGCTGGACGGGCCCCGCCGGCTCCCCGTGGTCGCAGCACACCCCATGCGGCGAGACCGACACCCCCGGCGTCGGCACGGTCGCCGCCTGAGTCGCCACGCATGCCGCATGCTGCGCCGTCTCGATCATCTGCTCGCTGTCGGTCGCGGCGTCGGCCAGGCTCGCGCAGCACACGACGAGCAGGGCGGCGCCCGCGACGAACGGCAGGGCCCGGCGCGGGGGAGGGGGTGCGAGCAGCGCCCGGACCCGCTGCGGTACCGCCCCGCCGGTCGCGGCGAGTGCCGGGCGGGAGCGGTTCGCGGAGGTGGCGAGCGCGGCCCGGCCCACTGCGTGGGCGACGACCGTACGATCGCCGACGCGCACCGCGGCCTCCTCGTCGGCCCAGCGCTCCAGGACGAAGCCGCCCGCCTTGGACAGCGGTCGTAGCAGCGGATTCACGGCGGCGGAGAGCCGCCAGAGGGTCTGGAAGAGATGGTGCCGGCCGCGCAGATGAGCCCGCTCGTGGGCGAGAAGTGCCTCGCGTTCGCGGTCGCCGAGGCAGCGCAGCATCGCGCTCGACACGACGATCCGTCCGGGCGCCCCGGGCAGCGCGAACGCCTCCGGCGACTCGATGTCCAGGACGGCCAACTCCGTGTCGCCGGGCAGGAGCCGGCATTCGCGGCGGGCCCAGCGCAGGTGCCGCAGCTGACGTGTCGCGGCGATGGCGAGGCCCGTGACGGACACGAGGAGGGCGAGGGCGGCGGCACCGGCGACCGTGAGGTAGACCGGGTCGGAGGCGCGCACGGCCGCGACCGACCAGCGGCCCTCCTCGGCGACCTCGGGGAGCTGCGCCAGCCCGGCGAACGCCAGCAACGCCAGGGAGCCCAGCCAGCCCAGCGACGCGACCAGCGCGGCGGAGGCCAGTGACCAGGCGGCCGGGCGCGGCGCCAGCCGGGGGGCGGCGCGGGGTGCGAACACCGCGATGACCATGGTGATCAGAAGGGGGACGTACACGCTGATCAGCACCGGCTCACGGTCCTTCGTCGGTGTGGCCGGTGGGGTGGTGTCCGTCGTGCCCGGAGAGCAGTCGCTGGAGCAACTGCTCGTCCTGTGCGGAGAGTTCGGAGACGAAGCGGGTGAGTACCGCCTCGCGGTCGGTGCCGCGCTCCAGCAGTGAGCGCATCCGTTCCGCGGTGTGGGTCGCCTCGTCCCGGGCCGGCGCGTACGCGTACCCGCGGCCCGCGCGGTGCCGGACGAGCATCCCCTTGTCGTACAGGCGCGACAGGATCGTCAGAACGGTCGTGTACGCGAGGTCCCCGGGCAGCCGGTCCTTGACCTGGCGGGCGGTCTGCGGCTCGTCGGCCCCGTAGAGGGCGGTGAGAACCCCGCTCTCCAGCTCACCGCGCGCCCGCCTGCCGGACGCCGCGCCGGGCTCGTCGTTCTTCCGGTCGTGCACTGTTCACCCCACCGCCTCTCACCGCTCGACGTCCCAGCCTACCCGGGTGCCTACTACGGCCTGTAGGAAGTGCGCCAGGGGCTCGAAGGGATGGACCGAAGGGCCGGAGAGATCGGCCAGGTGGTCGATCAAGGGCTTTGCGAACGCTATCTACTACATGTTGTACGAGCTTACCTACTACATGTTGTAGAGTTTCGCCGCTCCACTCCACCTGCGGAGGAAAAAGCCCATGCCCCACCCCGGAAACACGGTGCGCCGTCCGTCGTCGGCCGAGCGTGTCGTGATCGTCTCGGCGAGTGTCGGAGCCGGTCACGACGGCGCCGCCGCCGAACTGGAACGGCGGCTGGTGGCGGCCGGTCTCACGGTCGACCGGTTCGACCTGCTGGACGTGCTGCCCGCCCGGCTCGGCCGGCTCGTGCGGGACGGCTACCACCGTATGCTCGTCCGGGCACCGTGGGCCTACCAGCGGATCTACAGCAGCACCGAGCGCGCCGGAGGCGGCGGCCCCGTCGCGCGAGCGCTGCTGCGCTCCGCCGAGGAACGGCTGCTGCGCGCCCTCCCCGCCGACACGGGCGCCGTCGTGTCGACCTACCCGGGCGCGAGCCGGGTCCTGGGCAACCTCCGTCTCGACGGCCGGCTGACCGTCCCCGTCCTCACCTACCTCACCGACTTCTCGGTGCACCCGCTGTGGGTGGCCGACGGCGTCGACGTCCACCTCGCGCTGCACGCCGTTCCGGCCGCGCAGGCCCGGGCCGCCGGTGCGCGCGACGTCCGCGTGTGCGGCCCGGTCGCCGACCCGCGCTTCCACCCCGTGGACGCGCCGGAACGTGCCGAGGCCCGCGCCCGCTTCGGCCTGCCTCCAACTGCCCCACTGGCCCTGCTGGTCGCCGGTTCCTGGGGCGTTGGACCGGTCCGGGAGGTCGCCCGTGACCTGCGCGACTGCGGCGCGGCCGTACCGCTCGTGGTCTGCGGCCGCAACGAGACGCTGGCCGGCCAGCTCCGCGCGGACGGCATCGAACACGTCCACGGCTGGGTCGACGACATGCCCGGCCTGATGCACGCGGCCGACGTCCTGGTCCAGAACGCCGGCGGCCTGACCTCCCTGGAGGCCTTCGCCGCCGGCCTGCCCGTCGCCAGCTACGGCTGCATACCCGGCCACGGACTGACCAACGCGGCCGCCCTGGACGAGGCGGGCGTCGCCGCGTGGATCCGTGACCCGGCTCAACTCAAGCACGTACTGGGCGAGTTGATCGACGGTCCGCGCGGGCTGCTGCAACGGGAGGCGGGCCTCGCCCTGTTCGCGGACGGCTCGGACGGAGGCCCAGCCGCCGAGACGGCCAGGATCTGCCGCGCGGACATCGGTCCCGCCACGCCACTCACCACTGGGCCCGCGATCCCGCCCACCACTCGCCGGACCACCCGCCCGACCGCCCGGCGGCTCGCGACCACCACCGCCCTGGCCTGCGCGGTCTGGGCAGGCGCGGTCGGCACGGCGGTCGCCACGACCGAGAGCGGCCCGGGCCTGATGCACGCGATAGGCCAGGGCCTGGACCTCGACGACCTGAGCCACGCCCACCACACGGGCCACGTGTCCCATGGGGGTTATGCGAAGGGGCGTCACGCATGAGCGACGTAGGCCTTCTTCTGACGACCGAGTGCTCCGCACCGCACAACTCCGCTGCCGCGCGCGCCGCTTCCATCGCGGGTGGCGCGAGGAGGCGCCGGGCATGACGACCGCAGGCCTTCTCTCTTACGATCACCGGTGTCATGCCGTGCAACTTCGTTGCCGCGCCCGCCACTTCCACCGCGAGTCGCGCGAGGAGGCGCCAGGCATGACGGCCATGGGCCTTCTCCCTGTGACCGCCCGCGCCGCACCCCGCAACTTCGTTGCCGTGCGCCGCTTCCGCCGCGGGTGGCGCGAGGAGGCGCCGGGCATGACGACCGCAGGCCTCCCCCCGGAGACCGGCTATGCCGCGTCGCGCGTCCACGACGCCGTCCGCTCCGCCCGCGCCGCGTCCGCCGTGAGCTTCACGAAGGGCCGCCTCTCATGACAGCCACCCGTCTCTTCCGTGCGACCGCCCGCGTCGCGCTGCCCGCGCTGCCGATCCTCGCCGTCGCGTACGCCGCCCCCGTCCTCTCCACCTACGGCCCGCTGCGCAACCGCGTGATGCCCCGCCTCTCCGGCCGTGGTCGGCCGGACCATGTGGCGCTCACCTTCGACGACGGGCCCGACCCGCTGTCCACCCCGCTGTTTCTGCGCCTGCTCGACGAGCGCCGGGTGCATGCCACGTTCTTTCTCCTCGGCAGCCAGGCGGTACGCGCTCCGGGTCTGGTCCGCGAGATCGCCGCCGCCGGACACGAGATCGCCGTTCACGGCTGGCTGCACCGCCCGCTGCTGCTGCGCGGCCCCCGCGCCACCCACGACGACCTGGCCCGCGCCCGCGACACGGTCGGCGACCTCACCGGGCGCGCGCCACGGCTCTTCCGCCCGCCCTACGGCGTGATGTCGACCGCCGCCCACCTCGCGGCCCGCCGCCTGGACCTCACGCCGGTGCTGTGGACGGCCTGGGGCGAGGACTGGAGGGCGCGCGCCACACCCGAGTCGGTCCACCGGACGGTCACCGAGGACCTGCGCGGCGGTGGCACGGTCCTGCTGCACGACTCCGACTGCACCTCGGCCCCCGGCAGTTGGCGCGCCACCCTCGGCGCCGTGCCCCGCATCCTCGACACCTGCGCGCTGCGGGGCCTGTCCGTGGGTCCGCTGCGGGAGCATGCTGTGGATCTGCTCTGAAGTCGACAATATTGTCGGCGCTCCCGGTCGGGCGGAATTTACGTTCGCAAGTACCTAGACCAGGGAGCCCCCCATGCTTTCGAACGCCATGAACCGTCGGACTTTCCTCAACGGGTCGCTGACCGTCGCCGCGACGGCCGCACTCGCCGGTACAGGAACGAGCGCCGGCGCGGCGGACCGCACGACCTCCGGAACCCCGCTCACCGGACCGCTCCGGATCGACACCGGCCGTGTGTCCGGCGTGGCCTCCCTCGTCTCCGGCGTCCCGTGTTCAAGGGCCTGCCGTACGCGGCGACCACGGCGGGTGCCAACCGCTGGCGCCCACCGAAGCGGGCGACACCCTGGACCGGCGTGCGCGTCGCCGGCACCTTCGGGGACATCTGCCCCCAGCAGATGACGGGTTCGGCCTCGGTCACGATGAGCGAGGACTGCCTCAACCTCAACGTCTGGACTGGCGCGGCGAGTTCACGCGAGAAGCGCCCGGTCCTGGTCTGGATCTACGGCGGCCGGTTCACCGGCGGCTACGCTTCCGACCCCGGTTTCGACGGCGCGGGCCTCGCCGCCAAGGGTCTGGTCGTGGTGACCCTCAACTACCGCACGGGAGCGTTCGGGTTCCTCTCCACCCTCGAACTCAGCGCGGAGTCCGGTCACCAGGCGTCCGGCAACTACGGTCTCCTGGACCAGATTTCGGCCCTGCGCTGGGTACGGCGCAACATCTCCGCGTTCGGCGGCGACCCGAACCGCGTGACCATCGCCGGTCAGTCGGCGGGCGGTGCCTCGGTGATGCACCTCATCTACTCCCCGCTCGCCAAGGGCCTGTTCCAGGGCGCGATCTCCGAGAGCGGCGGCGCCCGCGCCACCGGCGGCCCCGAGATCGCGGCGCTGGCGGCGTCGTACCGCATGCTGGAAACGGCGGAGAGCCAGGGCACCGCGTACGTCACCGTGCTCGGCGCCACCTCGCTGACCGCTCTCCGGGCCCTGGACAGCACCAAGTTGATGGCCGGTCAGAACGCCAACGACACCACGGTCAACGGGCCGGTGAACGGCAACCCGCCGGAGTTCCGCCCGGTCCTCGACGGCTGGGTCAAGCCGTGGACGTACGAACAGGCCTTGGCGGGCGGCCACTTGGACGACGTGCCCGTACTGGCCGGCGGCAACAAGGACGAGAACGGCGCCTCCCCGACCCCGACGGTGAAGCTCGCGGACTATGTGAGCACCGCCGAGAAGGAGTACGGCACTCTCGCCGACGAGTTCCTGAAGCTCTACCCCGCCACCACCGACACGGAGGCGGGCCAGGCCCGCAACGCCTCCGCCCGCGAGGGCTCACGCGTCTCCGCGAACCTGTGGGCGGCCGAGTGGGCGAAGACGGCGAAGAGCCCGGTGTTCACGTACTACTGGGAGCATCTCCCGCCGACCGCGACCGGGGCCAAGTCCCGTGGCGCCTACCACGATTCGGAGATCAACTACGTCTTCGACAACCTCTACGCCACCAGCCTGCCCTGGACCGACGAGGACCGCACGATCGCCGACACCCTGTCCGACTACGTGGTGAACTTCGCAACTCACGGCGACCCCAACGGCTCCGGCCTCACCCGCTGGCACGCGGCGAACCACCGCTTCGCGACCACGATGGAACTCGGCGGCCGCTTCGGCTCGCTCGCCCTCGCGGACGCGGCCAAGGTGGACTTCTTCGAGCGGTTCTTCGCGGGCCAGAAGCGCTGGTGACGCTTCGCTGAGGTGGGCCCGGAAGCGGAAGCGGGAACGGGAACGGGGCGGGGAGCGGGGGCGGCGGAGAGGCGGAACGCCCGGCAAGTACTCTCTCCGCGGTACGCGCGCCAAGCGAATGCAGTAATTTACTTGAGTTACGCAACAATATGGTAAAGTGGGTCGCATGTCCACACCAGCGATCCCCGAAGCCCCCGCCTCCCCGGAGGTGACCGAGATCGAGCGAGCCCTCACTCGGATCACCTACCTGAGCACGCGCGCCCGCCAGCACGACCGGCTTATGGCCCTCGCCGGTGTGCCTCTGGACCGCGCGGCGGTGGCGTTGCTGCGGCAGGTCGCCGACTCCGACCCGCTGCGTCCGGGGGAGCTGGCCCATCGCCTCGGGGTCGAGGCCTCGCATGTGACGCGGACGGTGCAGCAGCTCCAGAAGTCCGGCTACGTCACCCGCGTGCCCGACCCCGACGACCGCCGCGCCCAGCGGATCGAGCTGACCGAGGCCGGCCGGAAGGCCGTGAGCAGTGTCCGGGACGCCGGTGCGCGCGGCATGCAAATGGCCCTCTCGGAGTGGTCGACGGATGAACTGCAGCAGCTGGCAACGCTGTTCCACCGCATGGTCGACGACTTCCTGAAGTACGCGATCGACGATGACGGCGAGCCTGAGGTCGTGGCGCCGGCCGACGCGGTCTAGTTTCCTGGCCGGTGCGGGTCGTCTCGGTGCCGGGTGCGGACCGGGTGAGCCCCGGACCCGGGTCGCGTCGGCGTCACCCGAGGTCGGCGACGATCTGCGGGAGGTCGGCCGTGGTGCGGATTCCGGGGGCTGCCGCGCAGACGAACGGCACGGCGTTCACCGCACGGTTCGCGGTGTAGGACGGGGACATCGCCGCCATGCGGTCGAGGGGCACGGGGAACCTCAGGTCGATGTCGAGCGGCGCGTCTCCCTCGACCGAGACGTGCCAGCCGGTCGCGCGGAGATCCCAGGCGGGGTCGAGGTCGGTGGTGCAGTACCAGTTGGCGCGGAACCGCAGCAAGGGTTGGCCCTTCCGCAGGCCGGACACGGTGATCCGCTGCGCGGCCACCGTGCCGACCGGCAGCGTGCCCGCGGCAATCCGGGTGGCGCGCCGGGCAGTTGCGACCTCGCCGACCGCCTCCACCGAGTCGAGTGGTGTCGAGAGCGCCTCGGCGAGCAGCCGCAACGACGGGCCGAAGCTGTCGCGCAGTCCGGCCAGGCGCTGTTCGCCGAACTCGGCAGGGGGCCGGCCGAAGCCCATCACCTCGAACAGCAGCCCGGGGGAGTCCCGTTGGGAGAGATCCGCGAACTCGTCGATCGTCAGCGCGTCGAGCCGCCGCTGGATCGAGGTGAGCGCGAGCGGCAGCGCCTCCGTGATGAATCCGGGACTGCTGCCCGTGCTGTGCACCGAGGTCCCGCCCCGCTCGCACGCGTCCTCGATCCGCTTTCGCGTGACCGGGTCGAGGCTGGGCGCGTGATGGAACTCGCCGCGCGTCGACACGACGTTCACACCTGACGAGAGCAGCGTGCACACCTCATCGAAATCGCAGGTGCGCGGGGTGTGGAGGACGCAGTCGGCGCCGAGCGCCAGGATCTCGTCGATGTCGTGCGTCGCGACGATCCCGGTGGTGCCGGCCCCGCCGCCGCCGCTCAACTCACCCGCGTCCAGACCTGCTTTGGCCGGGGTGTGGACATACACCCCGGCCAGGGTCAGATTCGGATGCTCCAGTACGGCACGCATCGTGCGGGCGCCGATGTTCCCGGTGGCCCACTGTACGACTCGGTAGCGCTGCACTCCATGCCGTAGCGGCTCGGTCATCGCCCACCCCTCGTTCCGGTGCGCGAGAACCGTACTCTCCGCTGTGAAGAGCGTCAATCACATCGACGGATACCCGTCAGTCGTCCGTCAGTTGTGCACGGGGACGCCCGAGAGGCCGCCGAGACAGAACTGCCAGACCTCCTCGGCGGTGACCGGAGCCGCGTGGCTGCCGGCCGGAACTCCGTTGCCCTGCGCGACGAACATGACCGTCTGCATCAGGATCGAGGCCTGGCGGCGGGGCTTCCCGGCGGGGATGACGCCGGCGTCCTCGGCCTGTTCGACCAGCTCCGTGAACACCTGGTGCAGGGGGAGATGAGCGGTCGCCACCTGCGCGGGATGCTTCACCAGGAGCTGGAGCGCGAAGTCGCTGAACAGGGGGCGCTCCACACCGGGGTTGGAAAGCGACTGCTCGAACAGCATCGTCACGCCGAGCCGCAGTGCCTGGAGCGGATCCGACTGGGAACCGGCCGTTTCGCGGATCTCCGCCGCCGACTTGGACAGCGCGTCCTCGAACAGGGCGAGCAGCAGCTCGTGTTTGCCGTCGAAGTGCTGGTAGAAGCTGCGCAGTGACTGTTTGGAGCGGTCCACGACCTCCTGGACCGTGAAGTCCGTCGTCCGCTTCTCCGCGATGAGTTCCTGCGCCGCATCGAGGAAGCGCTGCACACGTTGTTCGGCGCGGAGCTTGGCGGCACGGGTGGAACGCTCAACGGCGCGCTGGCGCCAGGCTGGTTGTTCTTCGGGGACAGCTGTCACTTGAAGAACGATACTCCACTTCAGCGGTAACACCTCGGCTTCCCCTACCGAAGGACGCACTGCAAGTTTCGAGACTCTTACTTGCGTGAGATGAGAATGATAGTCTCACTGCCATCCGTCCGGGTTGGCAGGAGGTTCGTCTGACATGGCATGGGACTTTTCCACCGAGCCGGAGTTCGAGGAGAAACTGGAGTGGATCCGGAGGTTCCGCTCCGAGCGCGTGGAGCCGCTGGACCTGCTCCATCCCGACCGGGCGTACCACCCGCTCGACGACGAACTCGGCCCGATCGTCCGGGCGTTGAAGCAACAGGTGCGTGACGAGGGCCTGTGGGCACCGCACCTCGGCCCCGAACTCGGCGGGCGCGGCTTCGGCCAGGTCAAGCTGGCGCTCATCAACGAGATCCTGGGCCAGTCGAGTTGGGCCCCCGTCATCTTCGGCACAGCCGCACCCGACACCGGCAACGCCGAGATCATCGCCCGCTACGGCACCGACGAGCAGAAGGAGCGCTACCTCCAGCCGTTGCTCGAAGGCGAGTGCTTCTCCTGCTTCTCCATGACCGAGCCGCAGGTCGGCGCCGACCCCACGATGTTCACCACCCGCGCCGAACGCGACGGCGACGAGTGGGTCATCAGGACAACCGGGGGCCGTCACGGCCGAGCCGTACGGGAGCCTCGGCGGGACGGGGGGTACGCCGGGGCGCGGCGGCCAGCCAAGCCCGGAAGTCCACTCCGCCCTGAAGCGTCGAGTACGCGAGGGATTCGAGAACCAGCCTGTCCGGGGTCGAGAGCCCGCCGCCCATCCGCAGCACCTGCACGAGAGCGACGGCCGCGGCGGGTCGGCTCTCGACGAGGTCACCCAGCTGCCGGGCCGTGGCATACGGATCCGCGCACCCCACCCACGGCCGGGGTGGATCGGGAACGCCGGTGAGCAGGATGTCGAGGCCCTCCACCGCATCCGTGGGTTCCGCCGCCACGCCGATCGCGACGCGGTCCCGTTCACGCCGTTCAGTTTCATGCGCGGGGGCGGGGTCGTCGGGGGTGTGGTCCAGATCGATGATCACGAAGGGCGGCTCCACGGTGATCTCCCTCCAGGCGTGGACCGGAGTGTAATTTGGGATCACCTCGGGAGAGAAGGGGGTTCGACTCATGGAGAATCGCGCTCTCCACGACTGGATGGACTCCGTCGAGCCGTTTCTGGACCCCCTCGCCGACACAGCCCGCTCGTTCACGGAACTAACGGGCGTGCCCGTCGACCTGCCGACCGCTCTGTTCCTACGGGCCCAACTGGCTGGCCTGGAACGGCCGGGCAGGACATCCGCCAACGGTTCCTGCCACCTCCTCCAAACCGCCGACGGCTGGGCCGCTGTGAACCTGGCCCGCCCCGACGACCTGGCCGCCGTACCCGCACTGCTGGCGCTTCTCGGCTCACCTGATGAGCCCGGCGGCCTGCGCACGGCGGTTCGACGGGTCGCGGCGGCCGAAGTCGTCGAGGCCGCGCAGCTGCTCGGCATCGCCGCCGCGCTACCGGGATCGACTCAGGGCACACGGCCCGCGGTGCACGCCGAGCGGTTCGGGGAACGGCGTAGCCGCGCGATGGCGGAGATACGGATCGTCGACTTCTCCGCGCTCTGGGCGGGGCCGCTGTGCGCACGGCTGCTGGGGCTGTCGGGGGCGCGGGTGGTGAAGGTGGAGAGCGCGACGCGACCCGACGGTGCGCGCTTCGGGACGCCCGCCTTCTATCGCTGGCTGCACGACGACACGACAACCTGGTCGTGGATTTCGCCCCGGGTGCGCTGGACGAGATCGTCGCCGAGGCCGACGTCGTCATCGAGGCGTCACGGCCGAGCGCGCTGCGCCGACTCGGCCTCCGCGCCGAGGAGTTCCTCGCCGCCCGTCCCGGCCGGGTGTGGGTCGGCATCACCGGATACGGACGCGAGAACGACCGTATCGCTTTCGGAGACGACGCTGCCGTGGCCGGCGGTCTGACCGGCGTCGACCCGAACGGCGACCCCGTCTTCCTTGGAGATGCGCTCGCCGATCCCGTCACCGGTGTGTTCGCTGCTCATGCTGCGGCCCGTTCCCTCGCCGCAGGGGGCGGAGAACTGCTCTGCGTCTCCATGGCGGCCTGCGCCGCGACACTCACGGACGCACGAACCCGGGTCCACCCGCCGTGCTGATCAGGAACGTGGAGATCGAGGGCCACGAGGCGGTGGTGGACGTACGGATCGACGGCGGGCGGATCGCCGAGATCGCGCCTGCGCTGCCGGGGCCGGGCGACGTGGACGGCCGGGGCGGTGCGTTGCTGCCGGGCCTGCACGACCACCACGTACACCTCGCGGCGCTGGCCGCCGACGCCGCCTCCGTGCGGGTCGGGCCGACGGACGTACACGACCGAACGGCGTTTGCGGCGGCCTTGGTTGGCGGGCCGCCGGGGGAGTGGGTGCGGGCGGTCGGCTATCACGAGAGTGTCGCGGGGGAGTTGGACCGGTGGGTGCTCGACGCGCTCGCGCCGGACCGGCCGGTACGGGTGCAGCACCGGACCGGTGCGCTGTGGGTCTGGAACAGCGCCGCGCTGCGGGCGGTCGGGCTGGACGGCGACGGGCGGTTCTGGCGCGAGGACGAGCGGCTGCGCGGTTTTGTGCCGCCCGTACGGCTGGACCTGGAGGGGGTCGGGCGGCGCGCGGCGGCGCTCGGCGTCACCGGGTTCACCAACGCTGATCCGCATCCCGCGAGCGGGCTCACCCAGATGCTGGCGATCCTTCCACAACGGCTCCTGGTGATGGGCGTCGAGGAGCCCGTGAAGCTGATGCTCGACGATCCGACACTCCCCACTCCCGCCCAACTCGCCCGCACCATAGGGGAGATCAGACCCCGGCCGGTCGCCGTGCACTGTGTGACCCGGGTGCAGTTGCTGGTGACGCTGATCGCCCTGGACGAGGTGGGACCGGCCGACGGCGACCGGATCGAGCACGGGTCGGTGATCCCGGCCGAGACGATTCCCTGGCTGCGGAGGCTCGGGGTGACGGTCGTGACCCAGCCCCACTTCCCGGTCGAGCGGGGCGCGGCGTACGCCACCGACGTGGACGCCGACGACCGCCCCCACCTCTACCGTTGCCGGACCCTGATCGAGGCGGGCGTCCCGGTCGCCGCCGGCACCGACGCGCCGTATGGCACCTCGGACCCCTGGGCCGTCATGCGGGCCGCGACCGAAGGGGGCGACGCGGAACGACTCCAACCCCGGGCGGCGCTACGGCTGTTCACCGGTGAGCCCCAACACCCGGCGCGGACACGCCGGTTGACGGTCGGGTCGGCCGCCGACCTGTGCCTGCTCCATGTACCGCTGCGCGAGGCCCTCCACACGCTGACCGGGGAACTGGTCCGTGCCGCTTACGTGGCCGGCCGACGTATCAGCCCTTCGTGACCTACACGCTGTAGCCGCCGTCAACTCCCAATGCCTGTCCGGTGATGAACCCGGCCCGGTCCGAGGCGAGGAACGCGACCGCCTCCGCGATGTCGGTCGCATCGCCGAAGCGGCGCAGCGGGATGTTGCGCCGGGTGACGGCGAGGGCGGCCTCGTCCAGTTCGCCGGAGCTGATCAGACGGCCGGCGATACCGTCGTTGAGCATGCCGGGCGCCACGCAGTTCACGCGGACGCCGTAGCGGCCCTCCTCGGCGGCGAGCGCCCGGGCGACCGCCTCGACCGCGCCCTTCGCGCCCGACGACAGCCCGTCCCGGACCGGGAAGCGGCGGGTCGCGACGGTCGTGACGGCGACGATGTTGCCCCGGCTCTCGCGCAGCAACGGCAGCGCGGGATGCACCAAGTTGAAGAACGCCACGGCGTCGCCTTCGAGTTGGGCGCGGTACTCGCTCGGCGTCACCTTGCTCAGGTGCCGCATGGGTACGTGCGGGCCCGCCGCGTACACGAGGGTGTGGATGCCGCCGCTCACCCCCGACACGGCCTCGGCTGTGGCGGACTCGTCGGTCAAGTCCACTCGCAGCGGCCGGACGTGACGGCCCAGCTTCGTGACCTCGGCGGCCACGGCGTCCGCCGCCTCCTGGTTGGCGCGGTAGGTGAACACGATGTCGCTGCCGCGCTCGGCGAGGAGCCGGACTACCGCCGCCCCGATTCCGCCCGAGCCGCCCGCGACGAACGCGACACCTGGTCTGCTGGAGAACTCCGGCACCGTAACCGCCTCACAATCCGAGGGACTTGGCGATGATGACCTTCATGACCTCGCTGGTACCGGCGTAGATGCGGGTGATGCGTGCGTCCGCGTAGAGCCGGGCGATGGGGTATTCCAGCATGTAGCCGTAGCCGCCGAACAGTTGCAGGCAGCGGTCGACCGCGCGAGCCTGCATCTCGGTGCAGAACAGCTTGACCTTGGCGGCGTCGGGTCCGCTCAGTTCGCCGGCGACGAGGTCGAGCACCGCACGGTCCAGCATCGCCTGCGCGGCCTCGATCTCGGCTGACACGGCGGCGAGTTCGAACTTCGTGTTCTGGAAGGAGGCGACCGTCTTTCCGAACGCCTTGCGTTCCTTGACGTACGAGATCGTCGTGTCCAGGGCAGCTCGTGCCTGCGCGACCGAGCCGACAGCCACCGTCATCCGCTCCTGCGGCAGGTTGTTGCCCAGATAGCCGAACGCGGCGCCCTCCTCGCCGAGCCGGTTGGCGACCGGGACCCGTACGTCGTCGAAGGCCAACTCCACTGTGTCCTGCACCTTGATGCCCATCTTGTGCAGCACCCGGCCGCGCGTGAAGCCGGGCATGCCGTCCTCGACGACCAGCAGGGTGAGCCCGGCGCGGCGGTTGTCCGGGTCGGTCGACGTACGCGCCACGACGATCACCAGGTCGGCGAGGAGGCCGCCGGTGATGAATGTCTTCGCGCCGTTGAGAATGTACGAGTCCCCGTCGCGCACGGCCGTCGTACGGATCCCCGCGAGATCGGAGCCCGTGCCCGGCTCGGTCATCGCGATGGCGGTCAGCAACGTTCCGGAGGCAAGGCCCGGGAACCAGCGTTCGCGCTGATCCTGGTCGGCGTAGGAGAGGAAGTATGGCAGTACGACGTCGAGTTGGGTGCGCACGGTGCCCAACGTCACCAGGGCGCGCGCCGATTCCTCTTGGAGAACGACGTTGTAGCGGTAGTCGGCGAGGCTGGCTCCGCCGTACTCCTCGGGGACGGCCGTACCCAACAGGCCCAGCGAGCCCAGCTGTTCGAAGAGCGCGCGGGGGAGCCGGCCGGCCTCCTCCCACTCGGCGTAGTGGGGGACCACCTCCTTGCCGATGAAGTCCCGCGCGAGCCGGCGGAAGGCCTCGTGGTCGTCGGTGAAGACGTCTCGGCGCACAACATCCCCTGTCAGGAAGCGAGTTCGACGACGGTGGCGTTGGCGGTGCCGCCGCCCTCGCACATGGTCTGCAGGCCGTAGCGGATCCCGTGGTCCCGCATGTGGTGGATCATGCGGGTCATCAGGACGGCGCCCGACGCGGCGAGCGGGTGTCCGAGCGCGATGGCGCCGCCGAGCGGGTTGAGCAACGCCGGCTCCGCGCCGGTCTCGGCCAGCCAGGCGAGCGGGATCGGCGCGAAGGCCTCGTTGACCTCGAAGACGCCCACTTCCGGGAGGCCGACACCTGCCTTGCGCAGCACCTTCCCGGTCGCCGGGATCGGTCCGGTCAGCATGAGGACCGGGTCGGAACCGGTGACCACGCCCGCGCGGTAGCGGACGATCGGCGTCAGGCCCAGCTCGCGTGCTTTTTCAGGGGTGGTGACCAGCAGGGCGGCGGCCCCGTCGGAGATCTGGGAGGAGTTGCCCGCGTGGATCACCCCGTCCTCCTGGAAGGACGGTCTCAGCCGCGCGAGAGTGTCGACGCGGGTACCGCGCCGTATGCCCTCGTCCGCGGTCACCGTGTTCGTGCCGTCGGTCACCGGCACGATCTGCGCGTCGAACGCCCCGCCGTCCTGCGCGGCCGCCGCCCGCTCGTGCGACAGCGCGGAGAACTCGTCGAGGACACCCCGGTCCAGTCCCCACTTCTGCGCGATCTTCTCGGCGGAGATGCCCTGGTTGAAGGGGAACCCCTCGTAACGGGCGAGGACTTGGGGGCCGTACGGCATCCCGCCGGCCCGCGAGGCGCCGAGCGGTATCCGGCTCATCACCTCGACGCCGCCCGCCACCACGACGTCCTGCTGGCCGGACATGACCGCCTGGGCGGCGAAGTCCAGCGCCTGCTGACTCGATCCGCAGGCACGGTTCACCGTGGTCCCCGGGATGGTCTCGGGCCAGCCCGCGGCCAGCACCGCGTAGCGGCCGATGTTGCTCGACTGGTCGCCCAACTGGCCGACACAGCCCCACACCACGTCGTCGACGACCTCGGGGTCAAGACCCGTGCGGTCGACAAGGGCCTGAAGGACGACGGCGGAGAGGTCGGCCGCGTGCACACCGGCCAGCCCGCCGTTCCGTCTGCCGACGGCGGTGCGGACCGCCTCCACCACCACTGCCTCACGCATCACGTGTCCTCCGTAGCTGTCGGCACGGCCGTTCCTGGCACCGCTGTTCCGGGGACCGCCCAGCGCCCCGTGTAGCGAGGCGGGCGCTTCTCCACGAAGGCGGCGTACGCCTCCGGAACGTCTGCCGTGGCGAAGTTCATGGCCTGCGCTCGTGCCTCGCCGGCAAGGGCCTCGCGCAGGGTGCGATCGGCGTTCTCGTTGAGGAGCGCCTTGTTCTGCGCGAGCGCGACCGGCGCTCCGGCCACCAGCCGCGCGGCGAGGTCGTCCGCGAAGGCGTCGATCTTGTCGGCGTCCACGACCCACGTCACCAGGTTCAGGGCGCGGGCCTCCTCGGCGTCGATCGTCTCGGCCAGCAGCACGAGTCGCTTCGCCTGCTGCAACCCCACCAGCTTCGGCAGCAGCCACGAGCCGCCGCAGTCCAAGGACAGGGCGCGGCGCGCGAAGATCTGCGAGAACGTGCTTTCCGGAGTCGCCACGACGAAGTCGCAACCCAGGGCGAGGTTCCAACCCGCCCCGACCGCCACGCCGTTGACCTTGGCGATGGTGGGGATCGGCAGCTCGTGCAGCAGCAGCGTGACCTCGCTCAGGGTCCGCATCCGGTACAGCGGGTGCTCGCCGCTGACGCCCTTGCGGATGTCGGCCCCGGAGCAGAACGCGCCGCCGGCACCGGTCAGGACCAGCGCACGCACCGTACGGTCGCTGCCCGCCGCGGAGAGTGCCGTTCTCAGGGCGTCCCAGAGTTCGGCGTCGATCGCGTTCTTACGGTGGGGCCGGTTCAGGGTGAGTGTCCGCACGCCGTCGGCGTCGCCGGTCAGCAGTACCGGTTCCCCGGTCACCGGACCGCTTTCTGCGCACGGAGAACGGCGATCTCCTCGTCCGCCAGGCCGAGTTCGGCGAGTACGGCGTCCGTGTGCTGGCCGAGAGCGGGAATCGCGCCCATCGGCGGGTCGTACCCGGCGATGACCGGAGGTGGCAGCAGCGCCGGGACCGGACCCGACGGTGTGTCGATCTCGCGCCAGCGGTCGCGGGCCTGCAGATGGGGGTGGGCGATGACGTCGCTGGGCGTGTTGTAGCGGGAGTTGCCGATCCCGGCCGCGTCCGCACGGTTCTGTACATGGGCGAGGTCGTGCCGCGCGCACCAGGCGCTGATCTCCGGGTCCAGCAGTGCACGGTGCTCCACCCGCCCGGCGTTGCTGCCGAAGCGCGGGTCGTCCGCCAGGTCCGGCCGGTCGATCAACTCCCTTGCCAGGCGCTGCCATTCACGGTCGTTCGTCGTGCCGAGGATCACCGTGTGACCGTCGGCGGTCCGGTGGGCGCCGTACGGTGCGACGGCGGGGGAGCTCATGCCGAGCGGTTGTTGTTCGATGCCGGAGTGCTGGGTGTAGGTGAGGGGATAGCCCATCAGCTCCGTCATCGTGTCGAACAGGCTCACCGCGACGGACGAGGCCGTGGGCCCGGGCCCCACTCCGCGTTCCCTGCCGTACAGCAACGCGACGATCGACAGGGCGGCGTACAGGCCGCTGCACACGTCGGCCATCGGCGGCCCCGGTTTGGCCGGTGCCCCGGGGTGGCCCGTCACCGCGCAGGCGCCCGACTCGGCCTGTACGAGGAGGTCGTAGGCGCGCTTGTGGGAGAGGGGGCCGCCGGGGCCGTAGCCGTCGATCTCGACGGCGATGAGATCGGGGTGACGGGTCTTCAAGTCGCCTGGGGAGATGCCGAGTTTGGCCGTGGTGCCGGGTGTGAGGTTGGAGACGAGGACGTCGGCGCGTTCCAGCAGGCGGTGCAGGACGCCCATTCCGCCGGGTGACTTCAGGTCCAGAGCCACCGACTCCTTGCCCCGGTTGACCCAGACGAAGTGCGCTCCCAGGCCCTTGACCACATCGTCGTAGTGTCGGGCGAAGTCGCCCCCCTTGGGGTTCTCCACCTTGATCACGCGGGCGCCGAAGTCGCCGAGCGTGCGGGAGCACATCGGAGCCGAGATCGCCTGCTCCAGCGCGACCACGGTGATTCCGGCCAGTGGCCCGGTCGCCGTCATGTCAGCTCGCTGCCGTGAAACTGGCACGGAGTTCGTCCTTCAGTACCTTCTGGCTCGCGTTGCGCGGGAGTTGGTCGACGAAGCGGACATGCCGGGGGACCTTGAAGTTGGCCATGTGCTCGCGGGCCCAGGCGATGACCTCGGTCTCGGTCGGGGTCCGCTCCGGTGAGGCGACCACGAAGGCGCAGCCGACCTCGCCGAGCCGTTCGTCGGGAACCCCGATCACGGCGACCTGCTGGACGTTCTCACAGCCGAGAAGCAGCTTCTCTATCTCCGCCGGATAGGCGTTGAAGCCGCCGACGATGTACAGCTCCTTCTTGCGGTCGACGATGGCGAGATTGCCGTCGTCGTCGAGCCGGCCGATGTCCCCGGTGTGCAGCCAGCCCTCGGCGTCGATCGTCGCGGCGGTGGCGTCGGGGTCGTCCCAGTAGCCGCGGGTGACGTTGTAGCCGCGGACGAGGATCTCGCCGTCGAGTCCGATCGGGACGTCGAGACCGTCGGCGGCGACGATCCGCACCTGGACACCGGGAATGGCACGTCCCGTGGTGTGAGCCACCGTCTCCTCGGTGTCGCCGACACGGGTCGTGGTCACCAGCGCCGTCGACTCGGTCAGGCCGTAGGCGCTCATCACGATGTCGAACGACAACTCCGCTTTCATGGCGTGGATCAGCGATTCCGGGATCGTCGTACCACCCGTCATCGAGACCCGCAGCGACGACAGGTCGTGCGCGGCGCGCTCCGGGTGGTTGACCAGGTCGTGGAAGATCGTCGGCGGTCCGAGGAGAATGCTCACCCCCTCCCGCGCGATGAGGTCCAGCGCCCGCCCGGCGTCGAAGACGGGCATGGGAATGACGGTCACCCCGTGCATGAGGGAGGCCAGCCACCCGGCCTTGTATCCGAAGCAGTGGAAGAAGGGCGGGATCACCAGGAAGGTGTCGGAGGCATCGAAGGTGTACTCCTCCGCCATCCACCCGTAGGCGCGCAGGGACTGGCCGTGCGTGAGCATCACGCCCTTAGGGTGGCCGGTCGTGCCGGACGTGAACATCACGTCGGACACGTCGTCCGGCGTCAACCGGTTGATCGACTCATGGGCGGCGGATGGCGAAACGTCCTCTCCCGCGCCGAGAAAGTCGTTCCAGGCCAGCTCGGCCGCCCCCTGCGGGCCGCGGACGGACACCGTCTTCTGCAGGGCCGGCAGTCCCGGATCGGCCTTCCGTAGTTCGCCGATGTAGTCGTTGCCGAGGAAGGGCGAGGCGAACACGGCCGCCGCCTCCGACTTCCGCAGAATGTACGAGATCTCCTGCGCCTTGAACCGTGTGTTGAGCGGTACGAGGATGGCTCCGGCGCCGTGGATGCCAAGGGCGGTGAAGATCCACTCCGCCGAGTTGGGGGCGCACAGCCCGACCCGGTCGCCCGGCTTGATGCCGAGCGCCATGGTGGCGCGGACCGAGTCGACCATCTGCTCCTCCAGCTCCCGGAACGTCCACCGGCGGTCACCGTCGATGAGCGCCGTGGCGTCCCCGAAACGCCTGGCCGCCAGCCTGATGACGTTGGGGATGCTCAGGAATTCGTCGTCGTAGCGCATCAGTTGGCTCCAGGGCTAGCCGTTCGAGGGGAGATGCAGGATCCGCTTGGCGATGATGTTCCGCTGGATCTGGGAGGTGCCGCCGTAGACGGAGGCCGCGCGGGAGTAGAGGTAGTCGCCGAACAACTCGCCGCTCTCTCCGGAGAGTTCGGCAGGGAACACCTCAAGTGCCGTGTCGTAGAGCCGCTGTTCGGTCCTCGTCATCAGCAGTTTGTCCACGGACGACTCCGGACCGGCGACCTGCCCGGCGAGACGTTCGGCGGTGCGGCGGCGGGCGTGCGCCACGAGGACCTCGTAGTCCACGACACACCGGCCGATCCGGGACAACAGCCCGTCGGGCAGGCTGCCTCGGTGGTCGGCGGCGTGGCGCCGCAGTCGTTCGACGAGCAGTCCGTACTTCGAGATGTGCCCGGTGTCGAGGGCGTTGCGCTCGTACGACACCGTCGTCATCGCCAGCGCCCAGCCGACGCCCTCGGCGCCGATGCGTTCGGACTCCTCGATGCGGACGTCGTCCAGGAACAGCTCGCAGAACTCGTCGTCGCCGTCGGCCGCGCGCAGCGGTCGGACCGTCACGCCGGGTCGGTCCAGGGGAAGGATGAACGCCGAGATCGACTTGTGGGCCGGAGCCGAGCGGTTGGTGCGGGCCAGCAGCAGGCACAGGCCGGAGTACTGGGCGTAGCTCGTCCAGAGCTTCTGCCCGCGCACCACGTAGAAGCCGTCGTGCCGCGCGGCGAAGGTGCTCATGCCCGCCAGGTCCGAACCGGCATCCGGCTCACTGAAGCCCTGACACCACACCTCGTCACCGGCCAACATGCGCGGCAGGAACCGGAGTCGCTGTTCCTCCGACCCGAACTCCAGCAGCGCGTGGGCGAGATACCCGATCCGGGGGACGCCCGGAGCCCGGCAGGCGCCCAGTTCGTCACTGATCGCCACCTGGTGCAGCGCGGTGAGGCCCCGGCCGCCGTAGCGCTCCGGGACGTCGAGTCCGACCCAGCCGCCCGAGTGCAGCAAACGGTGCCAGCGGCGCAGGAAGACCGGTACCGGCTCACCCGACTCCCGCTCGGGGAGGGGGTGTTCGGCCAGCCAGGCACGGAACTCCCGCCGCAGCCGGTCCAGATCGGCCGGGTCGCCGAAGTCCAGCGGGGTGTCGGTCATCGCGTCACCTCCGGTACGGCCAGCGCGGCGAGCAATTCGTCCGTCGTGGCGAGGAGCGTCGCGCCCAGGCGCACCTTGCGCAGATACAGGTGTGCGATGTGCTCCCACGCCTGGGCGATACCGCCGAAGACCTGCATCCCCGCGTAAACCGCCTCCAGTGCCGAGGAGTTGACCTCCGCCTTGGCGACACGTGCCGCCGTCAGGGCGCGCTCCGGCTGCTCGTTGTCGAGACACCAGGCCGCGTACCTCGTGACGCTGGTGCACGCCTCCACCAGGACGGTCGCGTCCGCGAGGAGATGCTGTACGGCCTGGAAGGAGCCGATCGCCTGTCCGTACTGGCGGCGGACACGGGCGTATTCGACCGCCTGCTCCACGAATGAGCCTGCCGCGCCTACCAGTTCGGCCGTCACAACGACAAGTGCGTAGGCCTGCCAACGGAGTTGGTCCGGCGGGTCGAGATGACCGACGGCCTGCACGGGAGCATCCGGCGGTACCGCCCGCACCGAGCGCACAAGGTCCATGCTCGGCGCCGCCGGGCCCAACTCGACCCGGCTGACTGCCCCTTCGGCGGTGACGCAGAGCGCGCTGTCGGCTCCCTCGCTGTCCCAGGCGAGGAGATCTGTCGGCGTCCGTACGGGGAAGCGGAGTTCGCGGGTGAGCGCGATGGTGGGCGTTGACTGCGGGGTGTCGTCGCCGAGTAGGCGGAGCAACTCGGGGGCGAGCAGGACTGTGCCGAGCAGGGATGTCGTGAGCGGGTGGCGGCTGTGCTCCTCGGCGAGCAGCGCGCACTCCTGGGCGGTCGCCGCCGGGGGAGAGGTGCGCCGTAGATCCGCCAAACCCATGTCGTCCAGGGCCTGTTGGGCAGCTGTCCGGGTCGACGGTTTCACCTCGTCCGCCGATGTCACGCCGAAGCGGGTCGCGATTGAGCGCACCATGTCGCGGACCAGGACGAACTCCTCGCGGTCCACGCTCAGTTCTCCTCAGGGGGGTGGGCGCGCCGTTCGGCGCGGGCCGCGAGTTCGGTGATGATGCGGATGTGGTCCGGGCTGGTCATCGTGGCCCGCTCGGCCATCAGCGCGGCTTCCATGCCGCCGCGTGACACCTGCTCGACGACCGCCGCGAGGGCCAGCTTGGTGGCGCGGAGGGCCTCGGCGGGCTGGGCCGCGAGCCGGTGGGCCAGGGCGAGTGCCTCGCGCATGAGGTCGTCGGGCGGGACCGTGCGGTTGGCGAGGCCGAGTTCGACCGCCTTGGGGGCGGGGATACGGTCGCCGGTGAAGAGATACTCCTTCACGCGCAGCAGGCTGGTGAGCATCGGCCACAGGGTGACCCCGCCGTCGCCGGCCACCAGGCCCACCGAGATGTGCGGGTCCGCGAAGTAGGCGTCCTCGGAGATCAGCACCAGGTCGCAGGCCATGGCGAGGCTGCAACCCAGGCCCACCGCGGGGCCGTTGACGGCGGCGATCACCGGCAGCGGGAAGCGGATCATCTCGGTCTGGATGGTGCGGTCGAGACGAATCGACCGCTCCCGCAGCTCCGGGTCGGTGTGGTGCCGTAGGAGATGGTCGAAGTCGCCGCCCGCGCTGAACGCGCGGCCCGCGCCCGTGAGGACGACGGCCCGGGCCTTGGTGTCGTCCGCGAGTTCGCGCCACACCTCCGACAGGCGGCGGTGCAGTTCCTCGGACACGCCGTTCAGCCGGTCGGGGCGGTTCAGGGTGACGATGCGGACGTCTCCGTCGGCGGCCACGGTCAGCACGGGAGGCACCTTGCTCATACCGGGATGGTATTAAAGGTCAGACCGATACTGTCAATGGTGTTGCATGAAGAAGAGAATCACATTCTCGCCTTCCGGTGGGCCGATTCTCCGGTCGGGTCAGTTCTGCGGATCGGTGAGCTCCACTCCGTCCCGGCGGTCCACCTCGGCGGCGGCGCGGGCGAAGCCGCACACATGGCGTGTCATCCGGCGCGTCGCCGCCTCGCTGTCGCGGTCCCGGATCGCCTCGGTGATCCGGGCGTGCGCGCGGGCGGTGAGCTTGCGGATGTCCGCGTCCATGAACTGCTCGATGTTGGTGGCCGCGTGGATCGACTGCGAGAGAGCGCTCATGAACCCGATGAGAAGCTCGTTCTCGCCGGCCCTCGCCACGGCGTTGTGCCAGCGGATGTTGGCGCGCAGGAAGCGCTGGATGTCCTCGCCCGCCGCGACGAGGTCAGTGTGGGCGTCGTCCAGCTCCACGAGGTCGGCGTCCGTGCGGCGCCTGGCCGCCAGTGCCGCGCACGCGGGCTCGATCGCCTCCCGGGTCTCGTGCAGGTCCTCCAGCCGGATCCGCTGCCCCCGGATCACCAGCCGCACGGTGTTCGCGAGGGATTCGCGGCCCGGCCGGTGCACGAAGGCGCCGCCCCCGCGCCCCGGCCTGATCTCCAGCAGCCGTTCGACCTCCAGGATGCGCAGCGCCTCGCGCACGGTCGCCCGGCTCAGCCCGGTCTGCTCGACCAGTTGCCGTTCCGGCGGCAGCGCCGTGCCCTCCGTGAACTCCCCGGAGAGAATCCGCTCGCGCACCTCAGCCGCCAGCACGTCCGACGCCTTCGGGACGGTGAGCGTGTCGAAGCGCGGCCGGGGCTCACCGGCCGCAGCGCGTCCCCGAAGGGTGCGGGAAGGATGCTCGGCGCTCTGCACAGGTTCAGGCCTCTCGTCGGAAGCCGCGCTCTTCGGCCTCTTTGGCTGAACCATTCAACACAGCACGCGCGCCGGCTGTCACATCACCGTGCCGCGCAGCACGCACGTCGCCCGTCTACATGACCATGCCGCCGTCCACCGGCAGGACCTGCCCGGTGATGAAGGAGGCGGCGTCCGAGGCGAGGAACACGAAACTGCCCGCGATCTCCGCCGGCTCGGCCCACCGGCCCAGCGGGATGCGGGCGAGCATCTGGGCCGAGAACTTCTCGTTGGTGCGGATGGTCTCCGTCATGGGCGTGGCCGCCAGCGGCGCGAGGGCGTTGACCAGGACCCGCCGACGCGCCAGTTCGCGGGCCAGGGACTTCGTCAGGCCGATGATCCCCGCCTTGGCGGCCGAGTAGTTGACCTGCCCGAGCGTGCCGACCAGGCCCGCGGACGAGGTGACCGATCCGTCGTCGGGCAGGAACGGCAGCGCGGCCTGCGCGCAGTGGAAGGTGCCCATCACATGGATGTCGAGGACGCGCCGGAACGCCTCCTCCTCCAGCTTGTCGAACATGGCCGGGGCGATGACCCCGGCGTTGTTCACGAGGATGTGCAGCGTCCCGTCCGCGAGCGCCGCCGCGCGTGCCACCGCGACGTCGGCGGCGGACCGGTCCCGTACGTCGAGTGCGGCGCTGTCCGCCGTCAGGCCCGCGGCGTCGATCTTCTCCGCGACGGCCGCGGCGGCCGACTCGTCGACGTCGGTCACCAGCACCGCGGCACCCGCGCGCGCCAGCGCCTCGGCGACCGCGGAACCGATGCCGCCCCCGGCACCGGTGACCAGCGCCGAGCGGCCCGTGAGGTCGAACAGCCCTGTGCTGTCGGTCATTCAGTAGCTCCTCGGGAGTCCCAGCGTGTGTGATCCCAGGTAGTTCAGGATCATTTCCTGACTGATCGGTGCGATGCGCATGAGGCGGGCCTCGCGGAAGTAGCGGGACACGCCGTACTCCTCCGAGTAGCCCATGCCGCCGTGGGTCTGCAGGGCCCGGTCGGCGGCCGTGAACCCGGCGTCGGCGCACAGGTACTTGGCGGTGTTCGCCTCCCGCCCGCAGGGCCTCCCGTTGTCGTACAGCCACGTTGCTTTGCGCAGCACGAGTTCGGCGGCGTCGAGGTGGGCCAGGGAGTCCGCGAGGGGGAACTGGATGGCCTGGTTCATGCCGATCGGGCGCCCGAAGACGACGCGCTCCTTGCCGTACTGGACGGCCTTGTCGAGCGAGGCCCGGCCGATGCCGAGGGCCTCCGCGGCGATCAGCATGCGCTCGGGGTTGAGGCCGTCGAGGAGGTAGCGGAAGCCCTGGCCCTCCTCGCCGACGCGGTCCTCGGCCGGGATGCGCAGGTCGTCGATGAAGAGTTCGTTCGAGGTGACGGCGTTGCGGCCCATCTTCGGGATCGGGCGGACGTCGATCCGGTCGAGGTCGATGTCCGTCAGGAACAGGGTCATCCCGTCGGTCTTCTTGGTGACCTCGTCGGCCTTGCTGGTGCGCGTCAGCAGCAGGATCTTCTCCGACTCCATGGCCTTGGAGATCCACACCTTGCGGCCGTTGACGATGTAGTGGTCGCCGTCCCGTCGTGCGTACGTCGTGATGCTCGCGGTGTCGAGTCCCGCGCCGGGTTCGGTGACGCCGAAACAGACGTGCAGGTCGCCGTTGGCGATGCGCGGGAGTGTGCGGCGCTTCAGCTCCTCGGAGCCGTGCACCACCACCGGATGCATACCGAAGATGGACAGATGGATCGCGCTGGCCGCGTTCATGCCGCCGCCCGACCGGGCCACCTCCTCCAGCAGCAGGCTGGCCTCGGTGATGCCGAGGCCGTGGCCGCCGTAGGCCTCCGGGATCGTGATCCCGAGCCAGCCGCCGCCCGCGACGGTGTCGTAGAACTCCGTCGGGAACTCGTGCGCCTGGTCCTTCCGCATCCAGTACTGGTCGTCGAAGTCGCGCAGCAGTCCGGCGACGGACTTGCGGATCGTTTCCTGGTCCTCGGTCAGCTCAAAGTCCATGGAATGTGGACCCTTCTCCGGTTCCGGCTGCGAAACATATCAAAGGTCAGACCGAAACAGTAGGGTCCAGGTGTGCGGTGATCCGCGCGACCGTGCCGGCGTTGTCCTCGAAGAGGTGCGCCAGCATCCCCGCGGTGCGGGCGGCCTCGACATGGGGGGCGAAGTTGTCGACGAACAGGCAGTCGCCGGGCCGTACTTGGAGCCGGGCGCAGGTGATGGCGAAGGCCCTGGGGTCGGGCTTGCGGACGCCGATCTCGTGGGAGTAGACGATCTCGTCGACCAGCCGGTCGAAGCCGTACGCCGCCGCCTCCAGCTCGCGGGCGCCCACGAAACTGTTGCTGAGGATGCCCAGCCGGCAGCGCGGGCGCAGCCCCGCCACGTAGTCGATGAACTCGGTGTTCGGGGATCCCAGGTACTCCTCCCACAGGTCCGCCATGAAGGACTCGGTGTCCACCGGGCCGAGTCCCAGCCGGATGGCCACCTTCTCGCGCACCTCGTTCTCGGTGATGGTTCCGATCTCTCCGGCCTCCCAGATGTCGGTCAGTCGCTCGTCCGCCGTGCCCGGCGGGAGGCCGAGGCGCTCGTCCCAGCGGGTGAGCCAGCCGGTCCGGGGCGTGAGTTCCAGGACACCGCCGATGTCGAGGATCAGACAGCGCGCGTTCATGCGGGTTCCTCTCGTTCGTCTCCGCACGACCGTCGGGCCTCACCTTTGGACAAGGTCAACCGTCATCGCTCTTCTACCGTGGAGTAACATCGCGCGGCAGGCCATCAGAGGAGGAACCGTGCCACGGTCCGAACGCTCGTCGCTGCTGCTCGCCGGTCTGCTGGCGACCGCGGGGGTCGCCCATCTCACCTCGCCGAGACAGTTCGACGCGACGATCCCGCGCGCCCTGCCGGGGTCGCCCCGGACGTGGACGTACGCGAGCGGTGCCGTCGAACTGGCGCTGGCCGCGGGGATCGCGGTGCCGCGTACCCGGCGTACGGCCGCGCTGGCCGCGGCGGGGTTCTTCGTGGGCGTGTTCCCCTCCAACGTGAAGATGGCGCTGGACTGGCGGGACCGGCCGACCCCGCAGAAAGCGGCGGCCTACGGACGGCTGCCCTTGCAGGTGCCCCTCGTACTGTGGGCACGCAATGTCGCGAAGAATGGGGAGGGACGGTCATGACGGGACGCCTGAACGTCGGTGACAAGGTCGAGGACTTCACGCTGCCGGACGAGACCGGCGCCGAGCGCGGCCTCACGGAACTGCTCGCCGAGGGGCCGGTGGTGCTGTTCTTCTATCCGGCCGCCCTGTCCGCCGGCTGCACCGCCGAGGCCTGCCACTTCCGGGATCTGGCCGCCGAGTTCGCGGCCGTCGGCGCGCGGCCCGTGGGCATCAGCGGCGACTCCGTCGACAAGCAGCAGGAGTTCGCCGGGAAGCACACCCTCGGCATGCCGCTGCTCTCGGACGCCGACGGGACGATCCGGGAGCGGTTCGGGGTGAAGCGCGGGTTCTCGCTCGCGCCCACCAAGCGGGCCACCTTCGTCATCGGCGAGGACCGCACGATCCTGGAGGTTGTCTCCAGCGAACTGCGGATGAACACCCACGCCGACCGCGCCCTCGCCGCCCTCCGCGCCCTCCGGAGGTGACACAGGGGCCACAAATGCCGTATCGCGGTTGTTGCGACGCGGTATAGGGACCATCCTGGACGATATGGAGCAGGTCTCCGCCGCGGCGGTCATCAATGCCCGAGGCATCGTGACGGGGTGGAGCGACGGTGCCCGGACACTGACCGGATACCCGGCCGAGGAGGCCGTGGGCCGGTCGGTGGCGGCACTGCTCGCCGAACCTCCCTCCACGACGGCCCTGGCCGCGCTGACGGGGACCCTGGTCCTACGACACCGGGACGGAACCCCGCTCCCGCTCACCGTGCGGGCCTGCCCGATGCTCGGCGCGGACGGCGCACCGGACGGATACGTCCTCACCGCCGAACCCCTCAGCGAACCCGAATCCGCACCTGCACCCGCACCGACCTTGGCCGAGCAGGCCTTCCAGCAGGCGTCGATGTCGCTCTCCGTCTTCGACACCGAGCAGCGCTACCTGCGCCTCAACGACGTCGCGTGCCGGGTGATGGGAGTCCCGGAGGACGTCCTGATCGGCCGGTTCTTCCCGGAGAGCGTCGAGGACGCCGAGCACAGCCGGAGCTTCCTGGCCAACCTGCGCCTGGTCGCCGAGACGGGCAGGCCGGTCCGCTACAACAGCTGGGCCGGCGCTCCCGCCCTGAACCGGGAGCACGCCTGGAGCATCGAGATGTGGCCCCTCAAGGGCGACTCCGGTGGGGTGACCGCGGTCGCCCTCGCAGCCTTCGACAGCACCGAGCAGTACCTCGCCCAGCAGCGGCTGGCCCTGCTGAACGAGGCGGCGGCCGGCATCGGCACCACCCTCGACGTGGTCCGCACCGCCGAGGAACTGGTGGAGATGCTCGTGCCGCGCTACGCCGACTTCGCCAGCGTGGACCTGCTCCCGTGGGTGCTCGGCGCGGACGAACCACCACCGGCCCCGGACGGCGAGATCGTGCTGCGGCGCGTGGCCCACGGCTCCGTCACCGAGGGAGCGCCGGACGCCGCGGTACCCCTGGGGCAGGCGGACGTCTATCCACCCTTCTCGCCGCCCGTGCGGGCCCTGCGCGAGGGACGGGCGGTGCGCAGTCAGGCCGGCGAACCCGACTTCGTCCGCTGGGTCGACGACCGCAACGCCCGCTCCCCAGAGGGGATTCCGCACCGCAAGGGCGTCCACTCGATGATCGCCGTGCCGTTGCGGGCGAGGGGCACCACGCTCGGCGTCGCGGTGGGCGTCCGCATGGCCCACCCGGACGACTACGCGGCCGACGACGCCGTACTCGCCGAGGAGTTGGCCAGCCGGGCCGCCGTCTGCATCGACAACGCGCGCCGCTTCGCCCGCGAGCGCTCCACCGCACTCGCCCTCCAGAACAGCCTGCTGCCCAGGGACTTGCCCGGGCAGGCGGCGGTCGAGGTCGCCCACCGCTATCGGCCCTCGGGGTCACTCGCGGGCATCGGCGGCGACTGGTTCGACGTGATCCCGCTGTCCGGCAGCCGCGTCGCCCTGGTCGTCGGCGACGTCGTCGGACACGGCATCCCGTCCGCGGCGACCATGGGCCGCCTCTGCACGGCCGTCCGCACCCTCGCCGACGTGGACCTGCCGCCCGACGAACTCCTCACCCACCTCGACGACTTGGTCACCCACCTCGCGACGGACGACACCGGCGACGAGGTCGCGGAACTCGGCGCCACCTGCCTCTACGCCGTCTACGACCCCGTCTCGCGCCGCCTCACCACGGCCGCCGCCGGACATCCACCGCCGGCCGTCGTCCTGCCCGACGGGACCGCGAGCCTCGTCCCCATGACCGCCGGGCCACCGCTCGGCGTCGGCGGACTCCCTTTCGAGGCAGTGGAGTTGGAGCTGCCCGAGGGAGCCACCGTCGCCCTGTACACGGACGGCCTGATCGAGGACCGCGACCGCGACGTCGACCACGCCACCGCCGAACTCTGCCGCGCGCTCACCGCGTCCGCCGAGTCGCTCGACGCGCTGTGCGACTCGGTGCTGAAGGCCGTGATGCCGGAGGAGCCCAGCGACGACGTGGCCCTGCTGCTCGTGCGCACCCGGGCGCTCGGCGCGGACCGGGTCGCCACCTGGGACATCGAACCCGACCCCGCGCTCGTGGCCGGCGCCCGGCAGGCCGCCACCGAGCAACTCACCGCCTGGGGACTGGACGAGGAGTCCTTCGTCACCGAACTCGTCGTCAGCGAACTCGTCACCAACGCGATCCGGTACGGCGAACCGCCCATCCAGCTCCGCCTGATCCGCGACCGTGCCCTCATCTGCGAGGTCTCCGACGGGAGTTCGACCTCACCGCACCTGCGCCGCGCCCACGCCTACGACGAGGGCGGCCGCGGACTCCTCCTCGTCGCCCAGCTCACCCAGCGCTGGGGCAGCCGGCAGACCGGCAGCGGCAAGACCATCTGGGCCGAACAGCCGCTGCCGCCGGACTGACCGGACCACTCACTCGAAGGGGCACCCGGGGTTCGGCGCGTCCTCCGAGAACGGTGATCCGTGCGGCAGGACGTACAGCACGTCGAGGACGAGAGGGACGTTCCCCAGATTGCGGCCGATGTGCACATTGCCCGAACCGGCCGGCTCCTGGATGGGGCTGCCCGCCCGGTACACGCCGTCGGAGGCGCAGCTGGAGTCGAAGTGGCTGAGCGTGCCCTGCTTGACGATGCCGTACAGGGGACCGTCGTGGTAGTGCCAGCCGGTGGCCTGGCCGGGCGGAATGGTGATCTCGCGCAGGGTGTAGTCGGTGTCGCCGATCGTGGTCTGGCTGATCAGCCGGGCGGTGACTCCGGGGCCTGCCGGGGTCGCCTGGGCGGTGCCGCCGACCAGCAGAGCGGCGGCGGCCACCGACCCGGTCACGGCGGTACGGAACGCGGTGCGCATACGAGAACCTTCCGGTGAGATCTTGAACCTCCGCCGTGAACATAGAGGCAGGGAAGGCGAGTTGGGGGCGGAAACACGCAACTTCCACCCCCGGGACTCTCAGAATTCCTCGTGCGTCTCCGGGTCCCCGCCCAGCCGCTGCGGCGTGTGGTCGGCGATGGCGGCCAGTTGGGCCGGGCCGAGTTCGAAGCCGAAGATGTCGAGGTTCGCGCGCTGCCGGTCGGGGTCCGCCGACTTGGGGATCGGGATGGCCCCGAGCTGGGTGTGCCAGCGCAGCACCACCTGCGCCGGTGTCACACCGAAGGCCTCGGCGACCGTCACCACGGCGGGGCCGTTCAGCAGCTCGGAACCACGACCGAGAGGACTCCAGCTCTCCGTGAGAACACCCTTCTCGGTGTCGAAAGCGCGCAGCTCGTCCTGCGGGAACAGCGGGTGCAGCTCGATCTGGTTGACGGAGGGCAGGACGCCGGTCTCCTTCTCCAACTGCTCGATGTGCCCGGGGGTGAAGTTCGAGACGCCGATCGACCGGACGAGACCGTCCTCGCGGAGCTTGATCATCGCCTTCCAGGAATCGACGAACTTGCCGACGCGGGGCAGCGGCCAGTGGATCAGATACAGGTCCACGTACTCCACGCCGAGCCGCGCCCGGGACTCCTCGAAGGACGCGAGGGTCTCCTCGTAGCCCTGATGGCGACCCGGCAGCTTCGTCGTCACGACGATCTCCTCGCGGGGCACATCCCTGCGGGCGATGCCACGGCCGACACCGGTCTCGTTGCGGTAGTTCGTCGCCGTGTCCACCAGGCGATAGCCCATGCGCAACGCACCGGCGACGGCTTCCTCGGCCGTCGCGTCGTCCATCGGCCAGGTGCCCAGGCCGATGGCGGGGATCTTCGTGCCGTCGTTGAGCGTGTGCGTCGGGATGCTGATCACGGTCTGACCTTCCCTTGACTGTGCGGTACACCCAGTATGGGCGACCGGAACCCCTGTCGCCCTGCGCGGGGATCGCTGACACGATCTTCCTTGGAACCGGTACGACCTGGGTACGGACCCGGTAGGGGGACCTGGTACGGACGACCGGCCGGGCACGTACGACGACGGAGCGGGCATGACGACGGACAGCAGCGGAGCGACGACGGACGAGGCGGTGCGGGTGGACGGCATGGAGGTGCGGCCGGCCTCCGGGCACATCGGGGCCGAGATCACCGGTGTCGACCTGGCCGGTGAACTCGACGACGCCGTGGTCGCCGCGATCCGGGCGGCGGTGCTGCGCTGGAAGGTCGTGTTCTTCCGCGGGCAACGCCTCGACCACACGGGGCATGTCGCGTTCGCGCGCCGCTTCGGGGAACCGGTCGTGCTCGGGCGGCGCGGCAGCGCGTCACCGGCCGGCTTCCCCGAGGTCGAAACGACCGCCGACCGGCTGGAGTTGGGCGGCCGGTTCGGCATGGAGCACGAGGAGTGGCTGGAGCGACGCAGGCACACACTGCTGCGCGGCTGGCACTGCGACCACGGCGCCCGCGTCGACCCGCCCGCCGCGACGATCCTGCGCGCGGAGACCGTCCCACCGTACGGCGGCGACACCACCTGGTCCAACCTGGCGGCCGCGTACGCCGGACTGTCGCAGCCGGTGAGGGAGTTCGTGGACGGGCTGCGGGCCGAGCACCGGCTCGGCGTCGGCTATCAGCCCCGCCCCGGCGACGACGCGTACGTCCGTCACCTCCTGGACCACCAGGTCGCCTCGGTGCACCCGCTGGTCCGGGTGCACCCCGAGACGGGGGAGCGGGTGCTGTTCGTCAACGGCTACTACCTGGAGCAGATCACCGACGTCTCCCGGGCGGAGAGTGCCGCGATCCTGGAGATGCTCCTCGCGCAGGCGACCCGGCCCGAGTACACGGTCCGGTTCCGCTGGGAGCCGGGCAGCGTGGCCTTCTGGGACAACCGGGCCACCATCCACCTCGCCCCCAGCGACAACGCCCACCTCGGCTTCCCGCGGACCATGCACCGCGTGATGCTCACCGGCGACATACCGGTCGGCGTCAATGGCAAGCCGTCCGAACCGATCGTCGGCACCGAGCCGGGCCGATGGTGACACGGAGGTCAGACGGTGGGCTTCCACCCGAGCGCCGGTCCCAGCTTCGTCGCCATGTCCGTCAGGATCTGCACGTAGTCCTCGTGCTCGAAGGTGAACGGCAGCGCGAACGCCACCTCGTCGATCTCCCTGAACGCGGCGTGCGCGTGCAGGAGTTCGGCGATCTCGTCGGAGGTGCCGACGATGTCCGGCGCGAACATCAGCCGGGCCGGGCCCTGCGGTGACGTCGTACGGGGAGTGCGCTTGCGGGCGAACTCCTCGTACTTCGCGCGCTGTTCGGCCGACGCGGCGTCGGTCGGGATGACCACCAGGCCCTGGGAGACGCGGGCGGCCTCGCCGTCGGGGTGGTGGGCGCGGAACGTGCGGATGTGGGAGAGCTGGATCTCGGCGAAGTCCCTTGACTCGTCCGGCCCTTCGGCCTTGACGACACTGCTCGTCAGGAAGTTCATCCCGTGCTCGCCGGCCCACTTCGCCGACCCCGTGCTGCCGCCGCCGTACCAGAGGCGACGCCCCAGACCGGGGGAGTGCGGCTGCACCCGGTCCGAGAACACCTCGAAACCCTCGACCCCGCTGAAGTCGGTGGCCGGTTCGCCGCGCACGAAGTCCAGGAGGCGGCGCACCCGCTCGTAGCTGAAGTCCTCGACGTCTGCTGTGTCGGGGTACAGCGCCTCTTTGAGCCGGTCGAAGTGCATCGGCGGGCCGATGCTGACGCCCGGGTTGATTCGGCCCCCGGACAGGATGTCGACGGTCGCCAGGTCCTCCGCCAGCCGCAGCGGGTTCTCCCAGCCGAGCGGGATCACCGCCGTGCCGAGTTCGATACGGCTCGTGCGCTGCGAGGCCGCCGCCATGACCGCGACGGGGGAGGAGATGCCGTACTGGAGGTGGCGGTGGCGCAGCCACGCGCTGTCGAAGCCGAGGTGCTCGCCCAGCTCGATGATCTCCAGCGTCGACTCGTGGCCCCGGCGCGGATCGGCCTCGTCGAAGAGGCCGATCGTGAGGAAGCCCAGCTTCCGCAGCGGGCGTGAGGTGGGCGGCACGGGCTCCTCCGGCGGTCGTACGTCAGTGCTGTTCTGTCCTGATTGTGACAGGCGAACATTGCGCGCGTGTGATCAGTGCAGCGGGATGGTGATCTCGTCCTCGACCGGCGGGTCCATCTCCTGGGCACGGTTGCCGGTGGCCGCGAAACAGCGCAGGCGGATCGCGTCCGGGGTGACGTCCAGCCGCAGGAAGCACTTGAAGAACGGCGGGCTGTACGTCACCGAGCCGGGCGAGAAGAGCTGCGTGTAGATCTTGCGCACCGGGAGGCGGAAGCGCGAGCGGCGGTCGGGACGGCCCCCGGCGCCCAGCAGGCTCGCGACCAGGCGGACGCGGCGGGTGATCCGGACGGGCGGGCCCGGGGTCCGCGTCGGCGGGATGCCGAGGCGCTCGCAGATCACGGCCGACGCCTCGGCCTCGGTCAGGGTGAAGAAGCGGCGCAGGTGCAGTCGGCGCCCGTACAGCCTGCTGTAGAAGGCGAGGGAGTCGCCGCGCAGCGGATAGCAGCGGAAGTCCTGCTCGGTCACGTGTCCGATGTCGACGCGCGGCACGGTGTGGGTCGCGTGCATGAACGCGCCGCCGCCGCCCGAGACCACGTACTGGAGCGTGCGGCCGTCCGCCAACTGCACTGGGTAGCGCTGGTAGTTGTGGATGTCCCCGCCGATCGCGGCGACGAAGCGGTGGGCCGGATCGCTGACGATGTCGTCGACCGTGCCGCCGCCCTCGATGGCGCAGGGGTGGTGCTCGCCGTCGACGTACAGCGGCGAACCGGTGATCAGGATCTTCGGCGTGGGCCCCTTCGCCACTTCGCGCAGCCAGGCGCCCTGTTCGGCGTCGATCGTGCCCAACAGGCCCGTGTCGATGCCGATGACGCGCACCGGACCCGCGTCGATCGCCCAGTACGGGCCCGGCTGCACGGCCTGTTGGACCGGCGAGGAACGCAACTCCCGTGCCTTGTCGAGGCGTTCGCCGTCGGACGGGCTGGGGCGGTGCCACAGCAGCGAGCGCCACCAGGCGCGTGTCAGCGGGCGCGGCGCCTTCGGTGCGGGCAGCGCGGGCGCGTCGGCGCAGAAGACGCGCATGAAACCGCCGAGACCCTCGTACCAGTCGTGGTTGCCGGGTATCGCGTAGATGGGCGCCGGATAGGCCTGGTACGGGCGGAAGAACTTCGTCTCGTAGTCGTCCGCGGTGCCGACGGGATAGATGACGTCACTGGCGACGACCGCGAAGGCCGTTTCCTGACTGGCCTTCAGAAAGCCCGGCACGACGGCGTATTGGGGATCGTCGCCCTCGCCGGTGTCGCCGATGACCATGAAGGAGAAGGTGTCGGGATCGTCGCGCCGGATCACCTTGTCGGCGGGAGCGCCGGCGGCGGCGCGCTGGGCCACCCAACGACCGCGGGTGGAGCCGGTCGGGTCCCCGAACCAGGAGGCCAGCACCCCGTTGCGCGCGGCCCACAGGGTCCTCGGGCTCAGCCACGAGACCTTCTCGACACGGGACGGCATGAGCTGCTGATACGCGCCGCGCTCCGCGGTGCCCCAACCGGCGCCTTCGGGAGTATCGCGTGAAGATTCAGACACCGGTGAACCGTAACAACGAGCCAGCGCGGTACGCGAGGCAGGGGCCTGACAACATCAACTCGACGATGCTCAACCGAAAGGCCCCCGCATGCCCGGCGAAGCCGACTTCATCGATCTGATCCCCGACCCCGAACTCCGTTCGGACCGGCTGCTGTTGGGCATCCGCCACTTCGACGAACCCTTCCTCGTCTCCGTCTCCCTCTCCCAGGGCCTGGGCTCCAGCGACCTGGAGCTGGACCGGGGGAAGGCGGGCCGGACCTGGCTCGCGGAGTTCCGCCGGGTCGGCGACCGGGTCCTGTTCGCCGTCCGCAACAAGCACTTCCTGACCTCCGGCGACGCGGCCGCCGTACGGGCGGGGGCCGAGTCGTTCGCGCTGTCCGTGCTGTGGAGCGGGCCCGTGCTGCGCGAGGAGAACGGCGCGGCGGTCGTCGACGCCACCGGGCTCGTCGTCGCCGACCACGACGGGATCGCCGAGCATCTGCACGCCCGCGAGCAGGGCGACTACACGATCGACGCGTCCACGAGCCTCCCGCTGGTCGCCGACAGCCGCACCGGACCCGCCGCCGTCCGCCTCCCCGCGCTGCTCACCTTCCGGGGCCCCGGCCGCGGACCGGCGGTCCGGGCCGTCGCCGCCGACCCGCGCGCCCTCACCGTCGTCCAGCAGTTGAACCTGCTGCGGCTGCCCGCGTCCCCGCTGCCGGTACGGCGCTACCACCCCGCCTCGGGCGGCTACGACATCGGATACGCCGACCACGGCCTCGTCGGCCGGACGAGCACCCAGGTCAAGCTCCAGCCCCGCTTCCGCGCGGAACCCGGCGGCGCCCCGATCGTCTTCCAGATCGACCCGGCCGTCCCCGAACCCTTCCGCTCGGCGGTCGTCGAGGGCGGCAACTGGTGGCGGCAGGCCTTCGCCCGGATCGGACTCCCCGACGCCTACCGGGTCGAGCCCGGCGCCGACGCCTTCGACCCGTACGACTCCGACGTCAACGGGGTGGTCTGGGTGCACCGGGCGGGCCGCGGCTGGTCCCTCGGCCAGGGCCTGACCGACCCCCGCACCGGCGAGATCCTGCACGCCCGGGTACGGCTCGGCTCCCAGCGCGTCGAACAGGTCCGTGCGCTCGGCGAGTCCCTCCTCGCACCCTACGGCCGGCCCGACGAGGCCGAACGGCTCGCCGCCGTCGAGGAGTTGGTGCTCGCACGGCTGCGCCAGCTCGCGGCGCACGAGATCGGCCACGCACTCGGCTTCATGCACAACTTCGCCAGTACGCAGCACCCCGAACCATCCGTCATGGACTATCCGCACCCGCGGATCGGCGTCACGGAAGAGGGCGACCTCGACCTGTCCGCCGCGTACGGCACGGGACTCGGGCCGTGGGACCACTTCCTGGTCGCGCATGGCTACGGCCGGTTCGGTGAAGGCGCGGAGGAGACCGCGCTCGCTCAACTGCGCGCCGACGCGGCCGGGTCGGGCCTGATCTATCTCTCCGACGAGGACGCCCAGGGACCGAACGCGGCGCACGCCGACGCCGTGACATGGGTCAGCGGGCCGGACGCCCTCCAGGCGCTGGAGACGATGCTGCGGGTCCGCCGTATCGCACTGGACGGTTTCTCCCGCAGGGTGCTGCCGCCCGACCGGCAGACCGGTGAACTGGAGGAACGCGCCGTCCTGGTGCACCTCCTGCACCGGCACGAGGTGACGGCCGCGGCCCGGCTGGTGGGCGGGGTGCGCTACGCGTACGGCCTCGCGGGCGAGGACGGCCGGGGCGCACAGGCCGTCGACGCGGCCACCCAGCACACGGCGCTGACCCGACTCGCCGAACTGCTCCACGCCGAGCAACTCGCCCTGCCCGGCGCGGTGTTGGGCACCCTCACCCCGCCCGCGATCCGCTACGGCCGGACGGATCAGTACCTCGACACGGCGGCCGGGCGGGTCTTCGACCCCTTCGAGGCCGTACGGGTCGCGACCGCACTGGTCACGGAGCAGCTGCTGGACCCGGCCCGGCTCAACCGGGTGGCCTGGCAGCATGCCGCCGACCCCGCGGCGCCCGGTGTCACCGACCTCGTCGACGCGCTCCTCGCCGCCACCTGGCGTCGTACCGACCCGGTACCCGCCGAACTGCCCGGCGGGGTCGCCGTACAGCACACGGCGGACTGGACCCTCCTGAACCACCTGCTGACCCTGCTCGACGACACGGCTCTCCACGCACCGGTACGCATGTCACTGCGCGGAGCCGTGCGACGGCTCGGGACGGAGCTGCGGTGCCAGGGCGACGAACAGGCGCGCGAGGCAGGCGAGTTGATCCGGGCGTTTCTCGCCGACGCCGGGTCGGTGCGGGTCGATCCATTGCCCCGGGTGCCGCCGGGCGCGCCCAACTGAACCGCCGTAGAGCCACTTGACGGCTACGGCGGTCGCTGGCTCAAGTCGGGGCGTGGCGGGCGGTGTCGGTCACCACTCCCCGGGGCGCTGCGGGGTGCCGTACGGGTCCGGGCGGCCGCGTGCGGGAGCGGCCGGGGTGTTCTGGGCGCCGCGGGGATTCGGCGGCGCGGGGATGGCGGGGCTGCCGTACGAGGCCTGTCGGTTCGGCGTCGGGCCGGCGGGGTTTCTGCGGGTGTACCGGCTCCGGCTCCGGCGGCTGTCCGGTGGGGCGGGTGGGCTCTCGTACCCGCCCGGTCGGCCCGCCGTGTCGAAGAGGGAGTCGGGGCGCCGGGCGGCCTGCTTGCCGCCGGTGTCCGGGCCGACCGGGTGGCGGGCGAAGGAGCGGTCCCAGTCGCCCTCGCCCATCACCAGCAGCGGGTCGAACATCACGACGACCCCGGCCAGCAGCAGGAAGATCGCCGGCCCCAACAACATGGGAAGCAGAATGGAGTTGGCGGAGTCGCCCGTCCACGCCCCGCCGGTGCCGTGCAGATGGACGCTCACCGCGGCCATGCCCGTGTAGTGCATCCCGGAGACGGCCACGCCCATTACCAGGCTGGCGCCCAGGCTCGCCAGGAAGCCGCGGATGGAGACGGCCGCCCACAGGGCAGCCGTCGCGGCGACGATCGCGATCGCCACGGAGAGTACGACCGTGCTGGTCCGGTACTCGATGTCGCCGTTCAGCTTCAGGGCCGCCATGCCCAGATAGTGCATGGCGGCGACCCCTAACCCGGTGATGACGCCGGCCGCGGAGAGTGTGCCGGGGGTCGCGCCGCGGTAGCCCACGGCGAAGACGCCGATGCCGACCACGACGATCGCCACGGCCAGACTCAGCGCCGTGAGGCCGACGTCGTAGCCGATCCGGGTCTCCTCGACCTGGAAGCCCATCATCGCGATGAAGTGCATCGTCCAGATGCCGCTGCCGATCGACGTCGCGCCGAGCGCGAGCCAACCCGCTTTCCACGACTGCTTGTTGTGCAGGGACCGCACCACGCAGCGCAGTCCCAGAGCCCCTCCCAGGCTGGCCATCAGATAGGCCGCCACCGGGGTCACCGCACCGTAGCGGAACCCGTCGATCGTGCCTTGCATGAGCCAACTCCCCCCAGAGTTGTGGCTTCTTGTGGGGGGAGTATGTATGGATCGGGGCCCAGGGGCGCAACCCTTTCACGCCGATAGCCGGTTAACTCTGTGCTTTCGGGGGACTACTTCGGCCACATCGAGGTCGATACGGGGACAGAAGCGGTCAGGGCTGTTGCGGCTTCTCGCGGTCGATGAAGTCGTTGGCCTTGTCCTGCGCCATGTCGACCTGCTTGGCGTGCTTGCCGCCCGTGCGCTTGTCGACCATGTCTCCCGTCCGTTCCACACCTTGCTTGGCCTGGTCGGGGTGCTGGCCCAGCATTCCCTTGACCTTGTCCATGAACGACATGGCTGTCCTCCTTCGGACGTGCGTTGGCCCTCCCAGCATCCCCCCGCTTTCCCTATGCCGCATGTCGGGTGATTCCCGGGTTCAGGCGCGTACGAGCGGCTCGACCCCGTCGGTGTCGCGGGCCTCCCGGGTGCGGGACACGGCGAGCAGGAGTGCCTGGAGGACCGCTCCGGACAGGCCCACCCACAGGGCGAACCGGTAGCCGACCCGGTCGGCGAGGAGGCCGCCCAGGGGTGCGCCGACCGCGACCGTGCCCCAGTTGAACGAGCGGATCGTGGCGTTCATCCGTCCCCGCAGCCGCTCGGGCGTGACGGCCTGCCGGTAGCTCATCTCGACCGGGCTTTCGAGCGAGATGGCGCCCGAGACGACGAAGAAGGCCAGCGACACCGAGACCAGGGCCCACGGTCCCCGCTGGGCGAGGACCAGCGGCAGCCAGCCGACGGCGGCGACGAGACGGCCCGCGATCAGGACGGCGCCGACGTCGAATCTCCGCGCCGCGCGTGCGGAGAACGCGCCGCCGAGCACTCCACCGAGGCCCGCGCAGGCGTACGTCACGCCCAGGCCGAAGCCCCCGATCTTGAGCTCCCGCAGCGCGAAGACCACGAAGACCGTACTGACGACGGTGTTGAAGAGGAGCATCAGGTGCGAGGTCAGCGCGATGGACGCCAGGGTCCGGTGGCGGTAGACCCAGGACGTCCCCTCGCGCAGTTCGCTGAGCAGACCGCGCCGCCCGCCGCGATCGGGAACCGGGTCGTGGGCCCGTACCGAGGCCAGCAGCAGGCCGGACACCAGATAGCTGACGGCGTCCACGAGCACGGCGAGCGGCGCGCCGACCAGCTTGATCAGCACTCCGGCGATCAGCGGCCCCGTCGACCCGGCCGCCGCGTCGGCCTGCCCCACCCGGGCATAGCCCGCGTTGAGGAGTTCCTTGGGGACCAGCTGCGGGACGTAGGAGTGGTTGGCCGCGTCGAAGAACAGACAGAGCACCCCGAAGGCGAAGACACACGCGCACAGCGCGGCGATGCCGAGCCGGTCCAGCGCGTACAGGAGCGGGATCGCGCCGAGGAGGACGGCTCTGCCGAGATCCATGGCCACCATGACCGGCCTGCGCCGGCAGCGGTCCACCAGTACCCCGGCCACGAGCCCGAAGAGCAGATAGGGCGCCCAGCGGGCCGCGTTGACCAGACCCACCTCCGTGGCGGAGGCGCTCAACGTGACGGCGGTGAGGATCTGCAGTGCCAGCCCGGTGATCTGCGAGCCGAACGACGAGATCGCGGAGGCGGTCCAGAAGCGTACGTACCCAGGAACGTCCACCAGGCGCGACATGATCGGATCGTATCAAGTGACCGTTCCGCCACGGCAGTTGTGCCACCGGTCACGGCAGCACCGACGACGCCACCGCCCTCCCCGCCAGCAACGCGGCGACCGGATCGGCCGCCTCGTCCAGTTCGATGAGCACCGTGTCCGCGCCGGGCGTACGGGACATCACGTCGGCCCAGCCCTTCCAGTCGACGATGCCCGATCCCAACTCCGCCATGTAGGGCTGCTGTTGGGCGAAGACCGTCTCGTCGATCGTGAGTTCCACGTCGATCGGCCTGACCGCGTCCTTCCAGTGCGCCAGGGCGACGCGCTGCGCGTGACGGCGGGCCACGGCCACCGGATCACCTCCGCCGAGCGCGATGTGGCACGAGTCGGGGCACAGCCAGACGTAGCGCGGATCGGTGAAGGCCATGAACAGGTCGATGTCACGCTCGTACCAGAGCGTGCTGTTGGACTCCGTGTGGAAGGCGAGCCGCACACCCTGCCGGGAGACGGCCTCGCCCACCGCGTGCGCGATGTCGGCCATGCGGGTCATGTACGGGGCGTCGACGAAGAGGGGCGGGCGTGTCCCGAACGTCGTGCGCATGGGGAGCCCCGCGACGAGGAGTTCGGCCCCCACGTCGACGAGGAAGGCCGCGCGTCGTTCGGCGTCGGCGACGATCGCCGGGAGGTTGTCGGCGTCCTGCCAGTCGGGGCTGTCCTCCCCGGCGACGAACGCGCTCACGACGGCCAGCCCACGGGACACCAGCTCGCGGCGGAAGCCCTGCGCACTGCCGAAGGCGCGCAGTGCCGACTCGATGTCGCCCGGCGCGAAGGTGAGTTCGAGGCCCGTGACGCCGGCCTCGTCCAGCGCGTCCATCACCCGCGCCCAGAAGCGCTCGGGGTGCGCCAGCGCCCATGCGCGTACGGCGTCCGCGGAAGGGAGATCCCAGAAGTCCGGGTGGTAGAAGGTGACGATGTCCGTCGCGAAACGCGGGGTCACTCGGCACCTCCGCGCGCGTTGTAGACGACGACACCGTCCGCCTCGTCGACGGCCTTGCGGTAGTTCCGGAACACGGCCAGCGCCTCGTCCCGGAGAACGTCCCCTACGACGTCGATGCCCCGCGCCTCGAACTGCCCGGCCCAGTCCGCGCCGAGCGGGCCCTCGTCGAACGTGGTGATCTCCTCCAGCTCCGGGCCCTCGCCCGCGACCACCAGACCGCGCACCCCGGACCACAGGGTGGCGCCGTAACACTGGACGCAGGGGCGCCAGTTGACGACCAGCTCGTGCGTCGGGAGGCCGGAAGCGCCCAAGTCCCAGCCCCCGGTGGCCACTTGGGCCAGGCCGAGGGCCATGACCTCGGCGTGTGCGCTGGAGACTCCGGAGGCGAGAACGACGTTCACGCCCACGGAGACGATCCGGCCGGTGTCGCGCTCGGCGACGAGCGCCGCGAACGGACCGCCGTTGCCCTCCCGCCAGTTGCGGTCCGCGAGCCGGTGCACGAGGCGCATCCGGTCCTCGCGGCCGGGGACGACGGCGGGCACGTCGGCCAGCTCGTCGTCGATCCACGCCGGCAGGGCCACGCGGTATTCCTTCACGATGTCGATCACGATCGGGCTTCCTTCACGTTCGGGCTTCCTCTCAGCGCGCGGCGAGCGGTGCGGTGCGGGTGGTGACGGCACGGGCGGCCCGTACGGCCGTCACCGCGCCGGTCAGCGTCACGTTGGCGGCCATCGGCGTGGGGATCACGCCGGTACCGGCGACGTACAGGTTGTCGAAGCCCCACACCCGGCCGTCCGGGTCGCACACGCTGGTACCGTCGTCGGCGGTGCCCGAGCGGACGGTGCCGGTCAGGTGCAGGGACGAGCCGGGCGGGAGCAGGGCGAGTTCGGTCGCGGGGTCGAAGGGGCCGAACTCCTCGGCCAGTGAACGGACTTCGGCGAGTCCCCGGTCGATCAGCGCGCGGTCGGTGTCCGTGTAGGCGAACTCGACGCCGATACGGGGGAGTCCGGCGAGGTCCGTCTCCGACTCCGAGAAGACCAGTCGGTGTTCGGGGCGCGACTCGACCGGGACGAGCAGCGACAGCCCCACGGCGTGTGCGAGGGGGCGGCCGTGCTCGTCGACGTACGTCCGGTTCATGATCTGGCCGTGGAACGGCTGGGCCGCCCCGTTCTGCGGCAGCCACAGCGAGTCCGTGCTGAACTCGCCGGGGCGGGGGAGCGGCAGATCGTCCAGGGCGATGCCGAACCGGTCGAGGTCCAGGAGGACTTGGGCGGTGATGAACGCGTGCTCGTTGAGGTAACGGCCCAGCGCCTCGGGGCGGATGCCCGAGGCGAACAGCAGTTGCGGGGTGCGCAGCGCGTCGGCGCACACGATCACGGTGTCCGCGTGGAGTGCGGACTCCGTGCCGTCGGCGACGCGGCGCAGCAGGGCGCCGGTGGCCCGGCCGTCCGAGACGAGCAGCCGGGTCGCAAGGGTCCCCGTGAGCAGGGTGAACGCCGGGTCACCGCCCGTCGCGATCGCCGGGAAGATCGTCCCCGGCGCGGTACGCGGCATGGGGCCCGAGTCCGTCGCCGTGACGGCCATGGGCATCGGCTGCGGGCGCCGGTCGTCGGGTGCGGTGTCGTCGTAGCGGCGGCGCAGGACGTCGAGGACGGTCCGGCCGACCGCGGTCGGGCCGATGGGGGAGGGGGAGACGGCGAGCAGGCGCCGCGCGGTGTCCAGGTCGGCCGCCCAGCGGGCCGGGTCGCCGAAGTCGAAGACCTCGGGTCCGGCCGGCCACGGGGTCGCGGCGGTCCAGTGGACACCCATGCCGCCCGCGTTCCACGCGAGTGCCGTCGCGGGCATCGCCTCGGCGTCCTCGCCGAAGGCCAGCGCGTGGAACATCCCGGGCGGCAGGCGGGCGAGGCTGTCCGCGACCTCGCGCACCACCTCGGCGCCGGTGTACATGCCCTGGATACCGGAGTCGACCCGCTCGTTGTACCGCGACCAGACGGCCGGGTCGGCCACGTCGTGCAGATGCAGTCCCGGCGCCTCGCCGATCGCGCTGCCGCCGTCGACCATCGTGATGCCCAGCCTCGGATCGCTCTCCCGCAGCAGCCGGGCCACCACGGAACCCATGATGCCGCTGCCCACGATGAGGACGTCGGTGTGCGGGGTGTCGGTCACAGGGAGACTCCAAAGTCGTTTGCCGTGGGGGGGAGTTAGGGACTGAGGACGAGCGGGCCGAACAACTCGGTGTCCATGCGGTCGAGCGCCAGCTTCACGGCGCCGATCAGCGCGGCGTCGCGGCCCAGTCCGGTGGCGCGCAGTTCGATCGCGGGGGTACGGGCGGCGCGCATCGCCTCGCGCACCCGGGGGAGCAGCACGTCCGCCGCGTCCTGCAGTCCGCCGCCCAGCACGATGAGCGAGGGCGCGACCGTCCACGACAGGGTGGTCAGGATCGAGGTGATGTTCTCGACGAACTCGTCGACCTCGGCGAGGGCTTCCGTGTCACCGGCGCGGGCCGCGTCGAAGCGTTGCAGAGCCACCTTCCGTTGGGCCGCCTCCGGTGAACTCAGCCAGGCCACGGGGCGGTCGGCGATCGTGCCGGTCGGGATCGACCGCGCCTCGACGATCTCGCCCGCCGCGCCGTCCAGACCGCGGTGCACGGCCCCTCGGATCAGGATGCCGAGACCGGTCCGGTTGCCGAGGATCGCCCACACCATGTTGTCGTGGTCACCGGCCACACCCCGCCAACGCTCCGCCAGCGCACCGAGGTTGGAGTCGTTGTCCGCGAACCAGGGCATCCGGACGCGCTGTTCGAGCTCCTTGGGCAGATGCACACCTTCCCAGCGCGTGGTGTGCACCAGACGTCGTACGACACCCTCGTCGTCGATGGCGCCACCGGACGCCACCGCACCGGCGCGGAGCCGGTCCGGTGATCCGCCCGCGTCGTCGAGCGCCTCCCGTACCAGGGCCGCCGCGTCGTCGAGCGTGACCTGAGGGTCCTGGTAGGCGCGCAGCGGGCGGTGTGCCCGGCCGACGATACGGCCGCGTGCGTCGGCGATCACGGCCGATGCATCAGCGGTGTTGATGTAGACGGCCGCCAACAGGGCGTGCTCAGCGCGCAGTTCGTACCGTCGGGCCGGTCGCCCGGCGCTGCCGCTGACCGGTATCCGCTCCAACTCGGCCACCCAGCCCGCCTCGACGAGCGAGTCCAGGATCAGTTCGATGGTACGGCGGGACAGCCCGGCCCGTTCGGCGAGCGCGGTCAGTGTCGTGGGCCCCGCGGACACCGCGAGCGCGCGCAGGACGACCGAGGTGTTGACGCGCCGCACGGCGCTCTGGTTCATCCCCGACATCAACATCCCTCCGCCTCCTCGGACCTGCCCCGTGCGACGGGCGCGAACCCACAGGTCTCGGTCACCTGTGTCACCGCATCCCCGATCCGGCGATCCCCTGCACGAAGTACCGCTGCAGGAACAGGAAGAGCACGAGGACCGGCAGCATCACGACGATGGCGCCGGCGAGGACCAGGCCGTAGTCGGTGACGTGCTGGGCCGCCTGGCTGGTGGCGGCGAGGCCGACCGGAAGGGTGTAACTCGCCGTGCTCTGGGCGACGATGAGCGGCCAGATGAAGTTGTTCCACGAGTTCAGGAACGACATGATCGTGATCGTCGCGACCGCCGGACCGGCCAGCGGCAGGAAGATCCGGAAGAAGATCCGGAACTCGCCCGCCCCGTCGATGCGCGCCGCCTCCAGTAGTTCGTCCGGGACCGACTGCGCGTACTGCCGCATGATGAACACCGACAGCGGGAGCGCCACGCCGGGCAGCGCGATCCCCGTCAGGGTGTCGGCGAGGCCCATGTCGACGGTGATCACGAACTGGGTGACGAACACCGTCGTGAACGGCACCATCATCGCCGCCATCACCGCGCCGAACGCGAGCCGCTTGCCCGCGAACTCCAGCTTGGCCAGGGCGTATCCGGCCGCCGACGCCGCCACGATGTTGCCGATCACCACCATGAGGGCGACCAGGACACTGTTGGTGAGGAAGCGCCCGAAGCCCTCGGTCCGGAACAGTCGCACGAAGTTGTCGAGCGTGACGTGCTGCGGCAGCCACGCGCCCGGGTCGGAGCGGATCTCGTCGAGACCGCGCAGCGAACCGCTGACCACCCAGAAGAAGGGCAGCAGCGTGAGCAGCGCGCACAGGACCAACGCGCCGTACAGCAGGGGGCGGCCAACGAGCCGTGTGCGCAGGGCGATTGGGGCGTCGGCGGCGGCGGCGGTCAGGTCGGCGTCGGCGTCGTTCAACGACGCGGCTACGGCGGTCATGTGCGGGGCCTCAGCAGTCGGAACTGGACGACACTCACCAGCAGGACGAGCAGCAGCATCACGAAGGACGCGGCCGAGGACATGCCCAGCTGGCCGGAGCCGAACTGGTGGTAGGTGTACAGCGACACGGACTCGGTGGACCCCAACGGGCCGCCGTCCGTGAGGAGATAGGGCTCGTCGAAGACCTGGAGGTAGAAGACGGTCAGCAGCACCGACACCATGAGGGTGGTCGGGAGCAGCAGCGGCAGGGTGATGTGCCTCAACTGCCGCCAGCGGCCCGCCCCGTCGAGCGCGGCGGCCTCGTACACGTCCTCCGGTACGGCCTGCAGCCCGGCGAGGAACAGGACCATCGCGGTGCCGAAGTTCCGCCAGACGCCGAGCAGGATCACCACGGGCATGGCGAGATGCGGGTCGTCCAGCCAGTTCGGCCCGGCGAGACCGACGTAGCCCAGCGCCTTGTTGACGGTGCCGCCCGCGTTGAAGGCGTACTGCCAGATCAGGGCGACCGCGACGACGTTGGTGACGACCGGCGCGAAGAAGACCGTACGGAACACCCCGCGCAGCCGCCGGATCCCGGAGTTCAGCGCGACGGCCAGCGCGAAGCCGATCGCCATCGTCAGCGGCACACCGACGGCGACGAAGACGCCGGTGTTCAGGATGTCCCGCAGGAAGGCCGGATCCTGGAACAGACGCAGGTAGTTGTCCAGGCCGGTGAAGTCGACCGCGAGCGGATGCCGCAGGTCCGAGCCGCGCAGATCGGTCAGGCTGAAGCCGAGCGCGGCCACCGTGGGGATCGCGGTGTAGAGCAGGAACACGACGCCGAACGGCGCGAGAAACAGCCAAGCGACCGCCGTACGACGGGAGTTGCGTGCCCGGCGCCGCGTTCCCGGGACGAGCGTGGTGGTCATCCGCGGCTCACTCCGCGCCCGTGCCGAGGCTCTTGGCGTACGCCTGGACGCTCGCGGCGGCCTTCTCCGCGGTCTGCGTGCCCTTCGCCACGGTCTCCATCTCCTTGCCCAGCCGGGTGGCGACCTGCTGCCAAGTACCCACCTGCGGAAAGGCCTTGGTGTTCTTCAGCTGGGTGAGGAAGGCGTCCAGGAGCGGCTGTTTCTTGACGGCCGGAGCGTCCCAGGCGGAGATCACCGCGGGCAGTGAGCCGTACGCAGAGTACTGGGCGACCTGCGTGCTCGGCTTCGAGACGTGGCGGACGAACTTCCACGACGCGTCCGTGTTCCCGCTGTCCGCGAGGACGCCCCACGTCCCCCCGGCGGAGAAGGAGACGCTGCCCGAGGCACCGGCCGGCAGGGGTGCCGTGGCGACATTCGCCGCCGTCCAGCCGGTCTTCTTCGCGGCGGTGTCGAGCTGCCCGAGCACCCATGGACCGGTGATCATCGTGGCGGTCCTGCCCGACACGAAGTACGGCTGCGCGTCGAGGAAGGTGGGCGTCGCGGTGTCGGCCGAACCCGAGGTGAAGAACGACGCGTTGTACTTGAGGGCGTCGACCATCGCCGGGGTGTCGAGGGTCCAACTGCCGCTGGACGAGAGGAGGTTGCCGCCCGCCTGCCAGGCGTACATCGCGACGTCCTGGCCGTTGAAGATGTCCCAGCCGTTGTCCGCCCCGAGCCCGTGCACTGCTCCGGCGCGTTTCAGCGCCTTGAAGAACGGCACCATTTCGGCCCAGGTGGTCGGCGCCTCGACGCCCGCCTTCTTGGCGAGGTCGGCGCGGTAGACGAGGGCGTACGTGTACGCGTACCAAGGCACCGTGTAGGCCACGTCCTTGACCAGACCCGCGTCCCACAGGCTCGTGAAGAAGGCGCCGGAGTCGACGAGCCCGTCCGGTACGGGCCGGAGGATCGACGGGTCGAGGAACTGCGCCTGCGACTCGGGGAAGAACTGGGCCACATCGGGGCCCTTGCCCGCCGCGATCGCCGCCTGGAGCTTCGTGTAGTACTCGGAGTTCGGTATCAGCGTGAACTTCACGGTGACGTCGGGGTTCGCGGCCTTGAAGGGCTTGATCACCTTGTCGAGGACATCGGCGTCGCCCTGGGCGGCCCAGACGTTGACGGTGCCGGTGGCCGGCTTGTCGTCGATCGACTTGGCCGTGGCCTTCGCGGTGGCGGTCGCGGTGTCGCCGCGCCCACAGCCCGCGAGGGCGAGGGTGCCGAGCAGAGCGGTGCCGGCGGACAGTCTGAGGACGCCGCGGCGGGAGGGATCGGACACTCTGGGCTCCTGTCTCATGGGGCGCTGAGGACAGTGAAGGGAATTCCGGAGCACCGGCGTATTCGGGTTCCGGGATTTTCGGGGAAAGCAGCGTTATCGGTCCGACGGCCGTCATGCGGCTGATGGGACCTCTGTGGCTGACTGCGACGTTAGGAAGGGTCTGTTTCGGCGGCGTGGCTCAGCCGTCACGAATAATTTCGGAACTTGTAGCGAAATCCCTGACAGAGGGAAAACCCTTGAGTGCTCCTGACCTGGATGACATGGACGGGTCAAGACTGTCATCCTCCACCCAGCCACCCCCATGGATCCTCCACGGATTGGTCAAAGTTCAGCCAGTCCCGCACAGCTCGGCTCTTCCCGGACAGCAGACCCGGCTGCCCGGCCTGTCACCGGCCGCGTCCGCGGTCGTCGCAGTAGGAGTTAAGAGTGAGACGCATCCCCCGCAAGCGGATGGCGGTAGGAGCCCTGGTCTCCACCGCCGCCTTCCTGGCCGTCGGCGTCCAGTCGGTGCCGGCGACCGCGAAGCCCGCCTCCCCCCACCCGAGTCCGCTGCTCACCGGCAGCCTGGAGGCGAAGCTCACCCCGGCCCAGCGCACCGCCCTGGTGAAGAGCGCCACCGCGAACAGCACGACGACCGCCCGCACCCTCGGCCTCGGTGCCAAGGAGAAGCTGGTCGTCAAGGACGTCGTCAAGGACAACGACGGCACCGTCCACACCCGCTACGAGCGCACCTACGCCGGTCTCCCCGTCCTCGGCGGCGACCTCGTCGTGCACACCCCGCCCGCCACCGAGGCGACCGGCACGGTGAGCGCGACCTTCAACAACAAGCACACCCTCACGGTCCCCTCGACCACCGCGTCCGTAGCCAAGTCGACTGCCGAGACCAAGGCCCTGACGACCGCGAAGGCCCTCGACGCCAAGGCGCCCAGCACCGACAGCGCCCGCAAGGTCATCTGGGCCGGCACCGGCACCCCGAAGCTCGCCTGGGAGACGGTGATCAGCGGCTTCCAGGACGACGGCACCCCCAGCAAGCTGCACGTCATCACCGACGCCACCACCGGCAAGGAGCTCTCCCGCTTCGAGGGCATCGAGACCGGCACCGGCAACACCCAGTACAGCGGCACGGTCTCGCTGAGCACCACGCTGTCGGGTTCGACGTACCAGCTGTACGACACCACGCGCGGCGGCCACAAGACGTACAGCCTCAACAACGCCACGTCCGGGACCGGCACCCTGATGACGGACGCGGACGACGTGTGGGGCACCGGCGCGGGCTCCAACACCCAGACCGCCGGCGCGGACGCGGCCTACGGCGCCCAGACGACCTGGGACTTCTACAAGAACACGTTCGGCCGCAGCGGCATCAAGAACGACGGCGTCGCCGCCTACTCGCGCGTCCACTACAGCACGGCGTACGTCAACGCCTTCTGGGACGACAGCTGCTTCTGCATGACGTACGGCGACGGCACCAGCAGCACCCACGCGCTGACCTCGCTGGACGTGGCGGGGCACGAGATGAGCCACGGCGTCACCTCCAACACCGCCGGGCTCAACTACACCGGTGAATCAGGCGGGTTGAACGAGGCGACCTCCGACATCTTCGGCACCGGCGTCGAGTTCTACGCCAACAACAGCAGCGACGTCGGCGACTACCTCATCGGCGAGAAGATCGACATCAACGGCGACGGCACGCCGCTGCGTTACATGGACAAGCCGAGCAAGGACGGCGGCTCCGCGGACAGTTGGTACTCCGGCGTCGGCAACCTGGACGTCCACTACTCCTCGGGCCCGGCGAACCACATGTTCTACCTGCTCTCCGAGGGCAGCGGCACCAAGGTCATCAACGGCACCACCTACACCAGCACCACCTCCGACGGTGTCGCCGTCGCCGGTATCGGCCGGGCCGCCGCCCTGCAGATCTGGTACAAGGCCCTGACGACGTACATGACGTCCAGCACCAACTACGCCGCTGCTCGCACCGCCGCGCTCAGTGCCGCCGGGGCCCTGTACGGCACGACGTCCGCGCAGTACGCGGGAGTCGGCAACGCCTTCGCCGGCATCAACGTCGGCAGCCACATCACCGTGCCCACCAGCGGTGTCACGGTGACCAACCCGGGCAGCCAGTCCTCGACCGTCGGCACCGCGGTGAGCCTGCAGGTCTCGGCCAGCAGCACCAACAGCGGCACCCTGACGTACGCCGCGACCGGACTGCCGACCGGCCTGTCGATCAGCAGCTCCACGGGCGCCATCACCGGCACCCCGACGACCGCGGGCACGTACAGCACCACCGTGACCGTCACCGACAGTACCGGGGCGACCGGTACCGCGGCCTTCACCTGGACCGTGAGTTCCAGCGGCGGGGGCGGTAGTTGCACCTCGACCCAGCTCCTGGGCAACGCGGGCTTCGAGTCGGGCGCCACCACCTGGACCGCGACCAGCGGTGTCATCACCACCGACACCGGCGAGGCCGCCCGCACCGGTTCGTACAAGGCCTGGCTCGACGGCTACGGCTCGACCCACACCGACACGCTGTCCCAGTCGGTGACGATCCCGAGCGGCTGCACGGGGACGACGTTCACCTTCTACATCCACATCGACACGGCGGAGACCACCACCAGCACCGCTTACGACAAGCTGACGGTCACCGCCGGATCGACCACCCTGGCCACGTACTCCAACCTCAACGCGGCCAGCGGGTACGTCGCGAAGTCCTTCAGCCTGTCGGCCTTCGCGGGCACCACGGTCGCCCTGAAGTTCAGCGGAGTCGAGGACTCCTCGCTCCAGACCAGCTTCGTCATCGACGACACCGCCGTCACGACCAGCTGACCGATCCGTGAGTCCGGCACCCCGCACGCGCCCCCAGGCGTGCGGGGTGTCCGGTCTTTCTCAGCTCAGCGGGTCCAGCGTCAGATAGGCCTGCTGCGGGTTCCCGTCGTTCACCAGGGACTCCTGGGCGCCGACGTCGTCGAACGCGAACGCGTACGCCTTGCCGTCGGCCATCTGCGCGTGGATCTTGCGCGCGTAGTGGTTGGTCACCGTGTCCAGGTAGAAGTTCGCCGTGGTGGTGTCCGGCTGGTTGGGGTTGACCAGGAGCGTGGAGCGGTTGAAGCCCGCGCACAGCGTGCGTGAGATCGGGCCGCGCACCAGGTCGTTGGGGGCGTCGAGGTACTTGGAGCAGCCGAAGATGCTGGCCGCGTCCGGCTTCTGGAAGGTCGTGACGACCGCCCCGGAGCTGTTGGTGAAGTTCATGACGTTGCCCGACACCCGGCCGTAGTACTTGGTGTTCGGCTGGTCGGCGAACGGCGTCACGGTCAGCGTCGACGACGAGTACTTCGTCCAGACGCGGTTGATGTAGTCGTCCATCACGGTGCTCGGCAGGGCGCCCGTCTCGATCCCGTACGTCGGTGAGAGCGCTCGCAGAACCGTGCCGTCGGAGCGCGTCTGGATCAGGTTGGCCCAGCCGCCCGGCTGCCCGCGCAGCGCGTTGAAGAACCCGGTGTAGCCACCCGACTTGAGATGCCCGGTGGAGGCCGTGCTCCCGTTCGACCGCTGCACCCCGACCGCGTACGGCACGGAGAACATGTCCACCTGGGTGCTGTTGATCCACAGCCCGGAGTCGTTCAGCGTGTACTCGGACCAGTTGAAGAGGATGTTGCGGTTCGGGTCCGTCGGGTTCTGCACGGCCGGCTGCACCAGACCGCCGGTCGTCAGCTTGAACACCAGCTTCTGGCCGTACGAGAAGTAGATGCGGCCGGAGAACTTGGGGATCCGGATGGTCGTGGACTGCCCGGCAGCCGGGCCCGCGATCGACGCGTCCGGCGCCGGGGTGGGCGGGTTGCCCCCGGCCGGCCAGGCGTGGAACGTGCCGTTGGCGTCGGCCCAACCCTGCTGGCCGGTGGCCAGGTTGGTGCCCAGGTCGTAGATGTAGACCGCGTCGCCGCGGCCCGAGTTGTTGGTGATCTTCAGTGGGATCGTGGCGGGCACCGCGGCGTCCGCCGTCACCGGTGTGGCCAGCGCGATCATCGTGGCCACCGCGGTCGCGGCACCCAGTCGACGCATGAGTCTGGCGAGCACTACTCACCTCCGTGTGGGGGGTGTACGAAAAATTGGTCCGTACCTGTGTGAGAGCGCTCTCAGAGTCGCGCCGAGGCGCGGGCATGTCAATGAGTTGAACGAAAGGTGCCCACGGCAACTCGCGCCGTGGGCACCTGGATTGAATCAGTGAAAGCGGTCTGCCGATCAGAACGTACGGTCCAGCAGGTCGAGCAGCGCGACCCAGTGCCGCTCGTCGGCCTCCGCGTCGTACGCCGAGGTGTCGGCCTGCGTGTAGCCGTGCCGCGCACCCGGGTAGACCTCGCAGCGGTGCCGGACGCCCGCCGCGGTGAGCGCGTCCTCGAACCGCTTGATCTGGTCCTCGGGCAGCGAGGGGTCCTGGTCGGCGTGGCCGAAGTACAGCTCGGCGGTGATGTGTTCGGCGGCCAGGTGCGGGCTGCCCGGGTCGTCGGTGGCCAGCCGGCCGCCGTGGAAGCCGGCGGCGGCCGCCACCCGGTCCGGGTGGGCACCGGCGGTGTACAGCGCGAGGCGGGCGCCCATGCAGTACCCGGTGATCGCGACCGGCCCGTCGGCGACCAGCGGGGACTCGGCCAGCCAGCGCAGATACGCGCCGGCGTCCCGCTCGATCAGTTCGGGATTCCGGGCGAACCCCATGATCAACGGGCCGACCTTCTCGAAGATCTCGGGACGCCCGTCGTGATCGATGAACTCGGGCAGCTCGACCACGGGCGCGCGACCCTGCCGGTAGAACACGTTCGGCACCAGGACCGTGTAACCGGCCTCGGCGAGCCTGTCCGCCATCGACTTCAGATGGGGACGCAGCCCGAAGGCGTCCTGGTAGAGCAGCACGGCCGGACGGGGAAGCCCGTCGCCGGGGTGCGCCAGATAGGCGTCGGCGATGCCGTCCTCGGTCGGGATGTCCACGGCTGTGCCCTGTGCAGCGGTCATGGCGGGGTGCCTCCGTGCGGATCGGCGCCGGACCGCCTGCCGGCCCGGCGCGGCGTGTTCCGATCATCGTGGCACGCCCGCCTACGACCCCTCCGCCGGGGTCGGTCGAAGCGGAACCGGGATCACTCGAAGCGGGAGACGTCGCCCGCGCCCTTGCGGACGATCTCGGCCTCGCCGTTCGAGAAGTCGATGACGGTCGTCGGTTCCGTACCGCAGTCCCCGGAGTCGACCACCGCGTCCACCACATGGTCGAGCCGGTCCTTGATCTCCCAGCCCTGGGTCATCGGCTCCTCCTCGTCGGGCAGGAGCAGGGTGCTGGACAGCAGCGGCTCGCCCAGCTCGGCCAGCAGCGCCTGGGTGACGACGTGGTCGGGGATGCGCACGCCCACGGTCTTCTTCTTCGCGTGCAGCAACTGGCGCGGCACCTCCTTCGTCGCCGGCAGGATGAACGTGTAACTCCCGGGCGTGGACGCCTTGATGGCGCGGAACACGTCGTTGTCGATGTGTACGAACTGGCCCAGCTGGGCGAAGTTCTGGCACACCAGCGTGAAATGGTGCCGGTCGTTCAGATGCCGGATCGTCTTGATCCGCTCCATGCCGTCACGGTTGCCCAGCTGGCAGCCCAGCGCGTAGCAGGAGTCGGTCGGGTACGCGATCAGCGCACCCGTGCGCACACTGTCCGCGACCTGGGAGATGGTGCGGGGCTGCGGATTGTCCGGATGCACGTCGAAGTACTTGGCCACCCGCCGAGCTTATGCCGTGCCCGCGCGGGTCGCCGCGCGGGCCCGCTGCGGCCGGCCGGTCCGGCGGAGGTGTACCCCGGGGAATCAGGGGAAGCCGACGAGAGCGCCCGGGTCTCTCCCCCGAACCCGGGCAGGACCGGCTCCGCCCGCGGCCCATCCCCCGTGGCCGCGGCGGGGCGGTTCCACGCTTTCGCGTGGCTCAGCCGTGCAGCCGTACCGGCACCTCCTGCCAGCCGAAGGCGATGAAGGACGGCACCTGGCGCAGCTCGTCCGCCGCCACGGCGAGCCGGGCGTCAGGGAAGCGGGCGAAGAACGCGGGCAGCGCGGTCAGCGCCTCCACACGGGCGAGCGGTGCCCCGATGCAGCGGTGCATGCCGATGCCGAACGACAGGTGGTCGTCGGCTCCCCGGGCCGCGTCGAAGACGTCCGCGTCGGGGCCGTAGTGCGCGGGGTCGAGCCCGGCGGCGGCGAACGTGGTGATGATGGCGTCCCCGGCCGGGACGGTGACCTCGCCGACGGTGAGGTCACTCACCGCGAACCGCAGCGGCAGCGAGGCGATGGACGGGTGGACGCGCAGGGTCTCGTCGACGACGGCGTCCCAGCCGATCTTCCCGGCGCGCACGTCCGCCAGCTGCTCGGGGCGCTTGAGCAGCGCGACGATCGCGTTTCCTATGAGGTTGACCGTCGTCTCGAAACCCGCGCCGATCACCAGCAGCAGGGTGTACAGCAGTTCCTCGTCGCTGAGCCGGTCGCCGTCCTCGTCGCGCACCCGGATCAGTTCGGTGGTGAGGTCGTCGCCGGGGTGCTCGCTGCGGTGGGCGATCAGTGCGGGCAGCACCGTGCCGATCTGCCGCTGCACGGACGCCGCGTGCTCCGGAGACGGGTCCGAGGTGTCCATGATGGCCGCGATCAGCCGCCCGGTGTCGTCGACCAACTCGTCGGGCACACCGAACAGTTCGCAGATGATGCGCATCGGCAGGGGGTGCGCGAGCGCGGCCCTGATGTCGACCACCTCGGCGTCGTCGGCCGCCATCGCGTCGAGCAGTTCCGCGGTGATCGTCTCGACCCGGGCGCGCATCGCCTCGGTACGCCGGTGCGTGAAGCTGGGCGCGACGAGTTTGCGCAGGCGGGCGTGGTCGGTGCCGTAGGTGGAGAGCATGTTGATGACGCCGACCCAGCCCAACACCCAGCCCCAGGACGGGTGTTCGCCGATCTCCGACCACAGGTTCCAGTGCAGCCGGGGGTCCTTGCTGACCTGCGGGTCGAGGATCAGTTCCTTCAGGGTGTCGTAGCCGGTGGGGGCCCAGGCGGGGATGCCGCCAGGCAGTTCGACGGGCACGATCGGGCCGAGGGCACGCAACTTGGCGCTCTCGGCGGCCATGTCGGCGCCGAACGGGTCGAGGGCGATGCGGTCGGACACGGTCACGACAGGTCTCCTGGCTGGTCGGGGGAGCGGGGGCTGAACCGCACGGGCAGCGACGTGAGCGAGCGGTGGAAGGGGCCGGGGCGCCAGGTCAACTCCGCGCGCGGTACGACGGGTTCGAGGTCCGGCAGCCACAGGGTGAGCCGCTCGATCGCCTCCGTCGCGATGAGCAGCGTGTGCTGCTTGACCGGGCAGGCGTGCGGACCCGCCGACCACGACAGGTGCGAGGCGTCCTTGGGATGCCGGCCGGTGACGGCCTCCTGCTCGGCGAAGTGCGCGAGCGCGCCGTACGAGACGACGACCGGGATCGCGGGCCGGATCCACGCGCCGTGGAACGTCACGGGTGAACGGGCGTAGTGGATGCCGTAGTTGGCGAGCGGGGTCTCGTGGTGCAGGACCTCCACCACGGCGTCCATGACCGGTCGGGCGCCACTGGTCAGGGTGGAGTAGTAGACCGAGGTGCCGAGGATGCGGGACAGGGCGTTGGACACCAGGTTCGCGGTCGGCTCGTGCCCCGCGCCCAAGGTGAGGAACACCTGCCAGGTGACCTCCTCCGGGGTGAGCCCGGCCGGATGGTCGAGGAGCCAGCTCGGGAGGTCGTCGCCGCGCGCCTTTGCCTTGGCGGCGATGAGTTCGAGGACGTAGCCGCCGAACTCCGCCTCGCCCTCGGCCGCTTGGGCGCCGCCCTCCATCATCTTGCCCAGCGCCCGGTCCAGCCGCTCGCTCTGGCTGTCGGGCAGCCCGAAGAGGCTGTTGAACACCAGCGCCATGAGTGGCCTGGCGAACTCGCCCACCAGATCGGCCTGTCCGCGCGGGCCGATCCGGCTGACCAGCACATGCACCGCCCGGTGCACCCGGGCCCGCAGGTTGTGTGGCTCGACGCGCTCGAAGGTGTCGATGAGCGAGGCACGGTAGCGGACGTGCGCGGTGCCGTCCGCGAACAGGGAGTTGGGCCGCCAGCGCATCATCCCGAGGACCGGCGAGTCCTCGGCGACCGTCGTCTCCCACGGCCGGGGATCGTGCGAGAACGTGTCGGTGTCGCGCAGCAGCTCCAGCGCGGCCCGCCGCTCGGTGACGACGAACGCCGGTACACCCGGGGCGAGTTCGGCCCAGCCGACCGGACCCTGTGCGCGCAGGGCGGCGTAGTAGCCGTAGGGATCCACCGCGAAGCCGTCCTCCCACAGCCGGACGGGACGGGCGGGGCCGACGGGGGAAGTAGTGGTCACCGGTGCTCCGGAGGGTCGCGGTCGATCAGGTGCTGGACCAGGGCGAGCAGCGCGTCGAGGGACGAGTCCGCGTCCCGCGCGTCACAGGTCACCAGCGGTGTGCCGGGCTCCAAGTCGAGGGCGGCGCGCAGCTGTTGCTCGGTGTGGTGCCGGGGCGCGTCCGGGAAGGTGTTGAGGGCGACGGCGTACGGCAGCCCGCTCTCCTCGACCAGGCCGAGCACGTCGAAGGAGGCGTCGACGCGCCGGCTGTCGACCAGGACGAGCGCCCCGAGCGCGCCGTACGCGATGTCCTCCCACAGTGCCCGGAACCGCTCCTGGCCGGGCGTGCCGAACAGGTACAGCACGATCCCGCCCGGGAGGCTGATCCGCCCGAAGTCGATGGCGACGGTCGTCGTCGACTTCTCCCGCACCCCGGCGAGATCGTCCACGGGGACGGACGCCTCGCTGAGCCGCTCCTCGGTGTGCAGCGGCCGGATCTCCGACACGGAGTCGATGAGCGTCGTCTTGCCCACCCCGAAGGGACCCGCGATCAGGATCTTGACCAACTCGCGGGCGGTGTCCGGCAGATGGATGCCGCTGGTCGTGCTGCCGCTAGTGGTGCTTGAGGGCGCGTAGGCCATCTGCGACTCTCTTCAGCAGGTCGGGGTCGAAGCGTTCGGCGGGCGGGATCGGGGCACGGGCGAGCACCAGGCTCCGGTCGAGAAGACCGGCGGCCAGGACCCGCACCGCGGACACCGGCAGCTCCAGCAGGGCCGCCGCCTCCAGCACCGTCAGCGAGCCGCCGTACAGGGCGTCCAGCAGGGCGAGTTGAGCCGCGGGCAGGTCGGCCGGGGCGGGCTCGCCGCTGCCGCTGAGCACCGTCAGCCGTTCCAGATGCGGGCGGCTGGGCCGGGCCACACCGCCGGTCGACAGATACGCGGGAACGAGAGGACGGCCGCCGCGGCGGCCCGTCATGCCGGCGCGCCGCCGTCAACTCCCCGCGGAGCGGCGGCCATCGCCTTCTCACCCAGCCGCGCCACCTGCGAGTGCACCCGGTGCGCCAGCAGATCCAGCCGCACCTCGGTGTCGCCGTAGGCCGCCACACACGTCCCGTGATCCGTGGGGACGATGAGCACATAGCCGTGGTCCGACTCGATGACCACCTGCCGTATCTCGGCCCGTTCCCGGTCGGCGAAGGCCGCCGCGGCGGTACGGCACGCCCCCTGCACGGTGCTGGTGATCGCGGCGACCCGCTCGCCCGAGGCCTGGGACAGCGCGTCGGTGTACCCCCGCACCAGCCCGTCCCGGGTCAACAGCACCGCCGCCACCACGTGCGGCACCTCCAGGATCGGATCGAGCGCCCAGGCCGTGTCGCCCCCATCGCGGCTGATCATCTAGCCGCTCCCCCTTCGTAGTCGGTCTGATGTGTCTCGTGCGCTGTCACTGCTTCGGGTGCCGCGGCCCGCTCACCTACGGCGGTTTCGGCGTCGTCCGTCGCGGCGCGCGCGGCGGCGGTGCCGGACTGGAGGGCGCCGAGTGCGGCGGCGGCCTGCTCCGGGCGGCGCTCGGATCGGTGTGTCCCGGGCGCGGCCGGTCCTGCCGGTGCGGCGGCCGGGGTACGGCGACGGCGTCGCGGCAGGCCGCCCGCATCGGGCACGGCCTGATGCCCGGACGCGTCGGCTACGGCCCGTTCGTCGCGCTCGGAGCCGTAGGAGTGGGCCGGTGCGGGGGCGGGCGTGCGGGTGGGTTCGGGGGCCCGGCGGGTCGAGCGCGGGGCGCCGGCCGCGGGTGGCTGCCGCTCGGGGTCGATACGGCTGAGGAGATGGCTGTCGATGCGCAGGACCGCGCGGACGCCGCCGTACGGGGAGGGTGAGGACACGTCGACGCTCAGGTCGAACTGCCGGGTCAGGCGGCCGATCGCGGCGAAGCCCATGCGCGGCGGGTCGCCCAGGTCGGTGAGCAGGATCGGGTCGGTACCGGCCACCATCCGCCCGGCGTGGTCGCGTTCGTCCTGGGTCATGCCGAGACCCGCGTCGTCGACGGTGACGCAGGCGCCGTGGTGCACGTGCTCCAGGTTGACCACGACCTCGGTGTCCGGGGCGGAGTGCCGCAGCGCGTTGTCGAGGAGCTCGGCGACGATGATCGCGACCGGTTCGACGGCGTGCGAGACGAGCGCGGTACCGGCTTCGAGATGGTTGTGCACCCGCACCCGGTGGTACCCGGCGAGCCGTGCCTGGCCGCCGGTGACCGCCTCGACGAGGTGCGACTCCTCACGCGCGAGCCCGACCCACGCACCGCACACCACGGCCGCGACCTGCGCCCGGCGCAGCGACTGCTCGTTCTCGTGGTCCAGCATGAACAGGGTCTGCGCCAACTCGGGGTCGTCGTACCGCTGTTGGAGCGAACGCAGGGCGTCCTGCAAGCGGTACAGCGCGGCCTGGATCTCACGGGTGGCCCCGCGCATCCCGGCCTGCGCGGCGGCGTCGATGCGGGTGCGCTGCGCGGCGAGCTCCGAACGCACCGCGCTCAGCACGCTTTCGAGGGCGATCCCGAGAGGCGAGCCGATGAACTGCGGCTGCCCGGGCCCCGGCACGACGACCCGCGGATGCGTGAGGTGCCGGGCGGCGGCCGGAATCCGCTGCACCGCGAGATGCTCTACCTCGGCCGCCAACGCCGCCTGGACACCGTCCAGTCGGTCCCGCAGCTCGGTGATCTCCGCACGCTGCAGGGCACGTTGACGCCGCGACCGCAGCAGCCGGCACCGAGCGCCAGCGCGGACAGCGTGCCGGCGGCGAGCGCACCGGCCACCAGGTCCGGTAATTCGGTCATCGAATCGAGTCCAAGCGAAGTCGGGCAGGGCTGAGTCGGAGCCCTTGAGGCTTAGTCCGGGTCCCTCAGGCGGGGTGCCCGGAGCACAGTACACACCGTCATCGACCGCTCTCGCACGGTGTAACAGGAGATCCCTTCGAAACTGACCGGCCTCTGTTCGCTTCTGTGGCAAGTGTCTGAAATAGCCTGTGGGGAAAGAGAGTTGAGTAGCCAAGGTCGGTGCATCACGCACGAAGGGGGAGCGGTGTGACAGGCGTGGCGCGCTGGCTGGACGGCATCGAGGAACAGGCGGCCGGCGTCCTTCCGCCGGAGATCCACGCCTACTTCCGCAGAGGCGCGAGCCAGGGCCTCAGCGTTGCCGAAGCCGCCCCCGCCTGGGACGGATTCCGGCTGCGACCGCACATCCTGCGGGACGTGTCCCGGTGCGAGACCTCAACGACCGTACTGGGCACGGCAGTCGACACGCCGGTCCTCATCGCCCCGAGCACCTTGCAGCGCCGCGCCCATCCCGACGGCGAGGCGGCCACCGCGCTCGGCGCGGCCGGTGCCGGGTCGCTGCTCGCAGTGACCTCGAACACCGCGGTCCCGTTCTCGGCCCTCGAACCCTCGGGCGCGCCGTGGTGGGTGCAGGTGTACGTGGCCCGCGACCGGTCCTGACCGAGGAGACACTCCGGCGAGCCGTGGCGGCCGGCGCCCGGGCGGTCGTACTGACCGCCGACACCCCCGTCATCGGCTCGCACGGCAGACCCGGCGCACATGTCGCCGACTTCGTGGGCCCGGAGGACCTGTACGGCAACGTCACCGGCACCCCCGACCGGCAGGCCGCCGAGCATGCCCCCGACCTCACGCCGGACGTCATCGACTGGCTGCGCGACCTGACCGGGGTCCCCGTCGTCGTCAAGGGCGTCCTGCGCGGCGACGACGCGCGCGCCTTCGTGGACGCGGGCGCCGCCGGGCTGATCGTCTCCAACCACGGCGGCCGCCAGCTCGACGCGCTGATCCCGACCGCCTGGGCGCTGCCGGCGGTCGTCGACGCCGTCGCCGGAACGGGCGCCGAGGTCTACGTGGACGGCGGCCTGCGCCGAGGCACCCACGTCTTCGCCGCGCTCGCCCTCGGGGCCCGCGCGGTGTTCGTCGGCCGCCCCGCCCTGTGGGCGCTGTCCCTGGCCGGCGCGGCGGGCGTGACCCGCCTGATCGGGGAACTGACGGCGGAACTCGTCGAGACGATGCGCCTGACGGGCGTACCGGAACTCCAGGCGATCGGGCGGGACTTGCTGCACTTCCCGGCGGACGTCGGCCGTCCAGCGGGATCACCGGGCACCCGTTGATCTTCGCGGCGCGCGAGCGCTCGTAGGCGAGCGGGGGTGGCTCGGCGGCCGGGCGTTGGCGCGGTCGCCCCGGACGCATGCGAGGGCCGCGTTTTCCTTGCCCGTGCCGCGCCCGCTGAAGGCGCGCGGCGTGACCTCCGCGCACTTCGCGATCACCTCGACCGTGGCCGCAGCCGGGCCGCTCTCCACGCCGAGGCGTGCGCGCGAATCGATCGTTGCCGCAATCGATTCCGCAGCCACACCTTGCCTGCTCGCCTCTTTCAGTCATATGGTCCGGACATTCCGTCGCCGACGCCACCGAGGTACCCATGGACCGCACCCGCCTGCAGGACCTCCTCGCCCGCGAGAGCGCCGACGCCGAGCGGCTCAACCCGCGCTCGAAGGCCGCCTACGCGCGGGCCGAGCATCTCTTCGGGCGGGTGCCGATGACCTGGATGAACAAGACGGCCGGAGCCTTCCCCCGCTACCTCGACACCGCCAGGGGCGCCCGCGTCACCGACATCGACGGTCACGAGTACATCGACTTCAGCCTCGGCGACACCGGAGCGATGGCCGGCCACTCGCCCGTCGTCGTCGCGGAGGCGGTGCAACGGCGGTTCGCCGAACAGGGCGGCGCCACGGCGATGCTGCCCACGGAGGACGCCGAGTGGGTCGGCGCCGAACTCACCCGCCGCTTCGGGCTCGCCCGCTGGAGCTTCGCGCTGACCGCCACGGACGCCAACCGCTGGGCGATCCGGCTCGCCCGCGCCGTCACCGACCGCCCCAAGATCCTGGTGAACAGCTACAGCTACCACGGCAGCGTCGACGAGTCGCTCATCGTCGTCGGACCGGACGGCCACGGCACCGCCCGCCCCGGCAACGTCGGTGCCCCCTGCGACGTCACGCTCACCAGCCGCGTCGCCGAGTTCAACGATCCGGCCCGGCTGGAACGGGAGTTGGCGCACGGTGACGTCGCCGCCGTCCTCATGGAACCCGCGCTCACCAACATCGGCATCGTGCTGCCCGAGCCCGGCTACCTGGCCGCCGTACGTGAACTGACCAGGAAATACGGCACGTTGCTCATCAACGACGAGACCCACACGTTCTCCGCCGGGCCTGGCGGCTGCACCGCGGCCTGGGGCCTCGAACCCGATCTGCTCACCATCGGCAAGGCGATCGGCGGCGGCATCCCGGCCGGTGCCTACGGCCTCTCCGTCGAACTCGCCGACCGGTTGCTCGGCCGCGCCGACCTGGACCTGGTCGACATGGGCGGCGTCGGCGGCACCCTCGCGGGCAACGCGCTCTCCGTCGCCGCGATGCGCGCCACGCTCGAACACGTCCTGACCGACGAGGCGTTCGCCCACATGGCCAAGCTGTCCGAACGCTTCGCGGCCGGTGTGCAGGAGGGCATCGACGCCCACGCGCTGCCCTGGACGGTGAGCCGCCTCGGCGCCCGCAGCGAGTACCGCTTCGCCTCCCCGGCCCCGAGCACCGGCACCGAGTCCGAGGGCGCCGGAGACCCGGAGCTGGAGGACTTCCTCCACCTCTACCTCGCCAACCGGGGGATTCTGCTCACCCCGTTCCACAGCATGGCGCTGATGTGCCCCGCCACCACCGAGCAGGACGTGGACACCCACACCCGGGTCTTCGCCGACGCGCTCGCCGAACTGGCGCACTGACAGAGGGAGTTGGAGGCAAGCACGTGGACGACATCGACCGGGCCATCCTGCGCGAGCTGCAGACCGACGGACGTATCGCGTACGCCGACCTCGGACCGAAGGTCGGCCTGTCCGCGTCGGCCGCCCGCCAGCGGCTCCAACGCCTGTTGGATTCCAAGGCGGTTCAGGTCGTCGGGGTGACCGACCCGATGGCCATGGGCGGCCAGGCCATGGCCATGCTCGGCATCGAGGTGGACGGTGACCCGCGCGCGGTCGCGGACCAACTCGCCCTGTGCGACGAGGTGGTGTACTCCGTGCTCACCTCCGGCGGCTTCGATCTGTTCGCCGAGGTGGTCACCCCGGGGCCGCGGGACCTGCTCGACTTCGTCAACGACGTGGTGCGGCCGATCGAAGGGGTGCGGAGCGTCCAGTCGTTCCCGTACTTCGGCATCCACACGCACCGGTTCCTCTGGGACGTCGGCTGACCCCGCCCGGAACATCGATATGTCCGAGATGCCGGAGTGATCCCGCGGGCGTCTAATGGGGATGTCGGAAGTGTCACCCGGCGGAAAAGGCCGAGGCCATGGCGCCCACGGAATCCAGCGCAGGGGACGGCCGGACGGCTGCCAAGGGGGTGCTGCGGCGGCTGGGGGAGTGGTGTGCCCGGCACTTCGTGATCGTCATCGTCGCCTGGCTCGTCGCGCTCGCCGCGCTCCAGGTCCTCAACAGGTCCTTCGGGGGCGACTATTCGGACGACTTCTCGCTGTCCGGCGTACAGTCCCAGCACGGACTGCAGGTCCTCAAGGAACACGATCCGGCGGCCGGGGGCTACAGCAGCCAGATCGTCCTGCACGACAAGGACAAGCAGCTCACCTCCTTGAACTCGCAGATGTCCGAGACCGTCGGCGACCTGCAGAAACTCCCGCACGTCCTGTCGGTGCAGAACCCGCTGCCACAGCCCGGAACGCAGACTCCGACGTCCTCCGGCCCGAACGTCGGCCCCCTCTCCTCCGACGCGAAGACCGCGTACATCACCATCCGCTTCGACGTGCAGCCGTCGACCCTCGGCGACGGTTACCTCCACGGCGTGGACACGTCGGTGAAGCCGCTGCGCGCCGCCGGCGCCCAGGTCGAGTACGGCGGACCGCTCGGTGAACTGGCCCGGCCCGCCGCCGACGACCGGGTCAGCGAACTCATCGGGTTCGCCGTGGCGATCGTCGTCCTGCTCATCGGCTTCGGAAGTGTGGTCGCCGCCGCGATGCCCCTCGTCACCGCGCTGATCAGCGTGATCGGGGGGCTCGCGTGCCTGGGGCTGCTGGCGGCGGCGTTCACCTTCGCGACGGTGTCACCGACCCTCGCGACGATGATCGGCATCGGTGTCGGCATCGACTACGCCCTGTTCCTGATCACCCGTCACCGGCAGAACCTCATGAACGGCTCCGATCCGGTGCGCGCCGCCGGACAGGCCTCGGCTACCAGTGGCCGGGCGGTACTCGTCTCGGGCTGCACCGTGATCATCGCGCTCGCCGGACTGTTCGTGTCCGGCGTGCCCTTCATCGGGAAACTCGGGCTCGCGGCCGCCGTGACGGTCGTCTCCGCGGTCATCGGTGCGCTCACCCTCGTGCCCGCCCTGCTCGGGCTCCTCGGCAAGCGGATCGACCGCTACCGGGTGCGCCGCCCGGTCGCCGAGACCGACGCCGCGCCGGGCACCGAACCCACGGGCACCTGGCACCGGTACGCGCAGCGCGTGGAACACCGGCCGTGGACGTTCCTCGCGGCGGGTGTCGCGGCCGTCGTCGTCCTCGCGATCCCGGTGTTCTCCCTCCAGCTGGGCCACATCGGCGACGGCGCCGACCCCACCTCGTTCACCGACCGCCGCGCCTTCGACCTGATGACCGACGCCTTCGGCCCCGGTTCCAACGGCCCGCTGACCATCGTCATCGACCAGACGGGCGTCCCGTCCTCCCAGCGCTCGGACCTCTCCAGCCAGGCCCAGAAGACCCTCGACGGGGTGCGGGGCGCAGCCAAGGTCACCCCGCTGACGACCACCAAGGACGGTGACGTCCTCGTCGGCACCGTGTACTCCAAGCAGTCCCCGCAGAGCGCCGACACCACCGGCCTCACCAACCGGCTCGTCCACGACACCCTCCCGGACGCGGTCTCCGGCACCTCCGCCAAGGGCTACGTCACCGGCACCACCGCGGCCCAGGTCGACTTCCGCGACATCGTGTCGAGCCGGCTGCCCCTGATCATCGGCGTGGTGGTCGCGCTGGCCTTCCTGATCATCCTCGCCGTGTTCCGCGGCCTCCTCGTCGCGCTCAAGGCCGCCGTCCTCAACGTCCTCTCCATCGCGGCCTCCTACGGCGTCGTCGTCGCCGTCTTCCAGTGGGGCTGGGGCGGCCCCGCGCTGGGCGTCTCCGGCAAGGTCCCCATCGAGAGCTACGTCCCGATGATGATGTTCGCGATCATCTTCGGCCTGAGCATGGACTACGAGATCTTCCTGCTCTCCCGCGTCCACGAGGCCTGGCTGCGCACCGGCGACGCCGAGGCGTCGGTCGCCCACGCCCTGGAGATCACCGCGCGCGTCATCACCTGCGCCGCACTGATCATGGTCAGTGTCTTCGCGGCCTTCGTCGTCAGCGACAACATCGTGGTCAAGATGCTCGGCCTCGGCCTGGCGGTCAGCGTGCTGATCGACGCGACTGTCGTACGGCTGCTCATGGTTCCGGCGGTGATGACCTTGCTCGGGCGGCACGCCTGGTGGACACCCCGTTTCCTGGACCGGATCCTGCCGCACATCGACGCGGAGGGCGACCACGAGCAGCAGCCGTGAGCCTCAACTCCCGTACGGAGCCCGGGGCGTGAGCACAAGCATCGTCACATCGTCCCGGATCTCCGGGGAGTGCCGCAGCAGGTCGGACCACACCCGCTCCGCCATCAAGGCCGGGTCGTCGTCGGCGAGTTGGAGCAACCGCTCGGCGAAGGGGTAGAAGGAACCGCCCGTGTCCCGCGCCTCCCACACCCCGTCGGAGGCGAGGAACAGCCGGTCCTCGGGCCGCAGTTGGACGGTCACCCCGTTCAGCGGACCGGCGTCGGACAGCCCGAGGCCGAGCGGCGTCCACGCCTCGACGCCGATCTCCGTGACCCGGCCCGCGCGCAGCAGCACGGGAGAGGGATGCCCGCAGGCCACGATCCGCACCGCGTCCGCGTCCGCCGTGAACTCCAGCAGCACCGCCGTGGCGAACAGCTCCGCGTGCGCCGACCGCGCCGAGTCCACCACCAGCCGCCGGTCCAGCCGCGCCGCGACCGCCTCCAGGTCCGGCAGATCGAGCACCGCCTCCCGGAACGCGCCCAGCAGCGAGGCCACCGTAGCGACGGCCGACAGCCCGTGCCCCTGCACATCGCCCATGACCGCCCGCACGCCGTACGGCCCGTCCCGCACGTCGAAGAAGTCCCCGCCGACCAACGTCCCGCGCTGCGCCGCCCGGTACAGCCCCGCGCAGCCCACCGGCCCCACCCGCTCCGGCAGCGGCGGCACGACGGCCCGCTGCGCCGCCTCGGCGACCGTCCGCTCCAGGTCCAGCTGGGCATCACGGCGACTGCGCACGAAGGACACGAACACGCTCAGCACGGCGACGAACAGGACGGTCAGCAGATCGGTCTCACCGGGATCGTTGAGATGGAACGCCGGCACGGTCAGCAGGGAGACCGTGGCGCCGCCCATCAACGCGGTCGCGAGAGGCCCGTACGACAGCCCGGCCAGCGGCGGAATGGCGCCCAGCAGAAAGCCGATGTCGAGCGAGTGCGGGCTGACCAGCGTCGCCACGCCCACACCCACCACCAGCGCCCACGGCAGCACCCGCACCCACCCCGGCGCCGGCGCGCCCCGAAGCCACCCCCGCCGGGCCGGCTCCCGGACCCGGCGGAACGACGGAACGCGCACCTTTCCCACACCACCACGCTCCTACGGCGGGACCGGCCCCGCACGCCGAGCGGCTGGAGCTAGAACGGTGTGAGCGTCAGCCGTATCCCCGTCGGCGCCGTGTCCTGGACGTACGACGCGAAGTCCGCCACGTCGTCGAAGGCGAAGCCGTACGCCTTGCCGTCGGCGGTCGCCGTGTGGATCGCCTTCGCATAATGGTTCGTGAGGTCCGTGGCGTAGAAGCTCGACGCGTCGGTGGTCGGCTGGGCGGGGTTCGACAGGAGCGTCGAGCGGTTGAAACCGGCGCCGAGCACAGCCGCGACCGGGCCCGTGGTGCCGTCGTTCGGGGCGGCCAGGTTGCCGTCGCAGAACAGCACGTCCCGGGTCGACGGCTTCGCGAACGAGACCGAGGCCGGTCCGGTGAAGGTGAACTGGCCGGCGCGCACCCGCCCGGTGAAGGCGCCCGCGTTCGTGGTGACGGTCAGGTCCTTGCCGGTGTACGTGCTCCACACCTCGTCGATGTACGGCGCGAAGTAGTCCGCGGCGAACAGGCCCGCGTCCAGCCCGTGCCCCGGCGCGATCACCCGCGTGTCGCTCACGATCAGCGGGGCGAACGCCTCGACCTTCCGTACGGCGTCGAACACCGAGGCCCGGCCGCCGTCGCGCAGGGTGCCCGTCGTCTGGTCCTGCGCGCCGGTCAGCCGGATGCTCAGGGGCACGCTGAACATGTCGACCATCGTCGTGTTGCAGAACATCCCGGACGCGTTGTGCGTGAACTCGGCGCAGTCGTGCAGCACCCCGTAGTTGGGGTCGGAGGTCACCCAGCCGGCCGGGTACTGCAACGCCGGGTTGCCGTTGCCGTCCGCCACGGCCTTGAACTTGAGCTTCGCGCCGAGCGACACATAGATGCGACCCGACAGGTACGGGAGCGAAATCGTCGTCTCCGCGCCGGAGTCGAGGCTGATCGCGTAGTCGGTGAAGCCGTCGGCGCCGTTGTCCGAGAGCGCGATCGGCGCGATCGTCCCGTCGGGGGTGACCCGCACCTGCTTGCCGTCCACGTTCCCTACTACGTAGACGTGCACGTTCGCGTTGTCGAACGAACCGCTGTTGTTGACCAGCGTCAGCGGGAGGCCGCCCGCCTGATCGGCGCTGGTCTCCATGGACTTGGTGTCCGCGAGGGCGTGCGGTGCGAGCGCGGCGACGGCGGGAGCGGCCACCGCCGCGCCACCGAGGGCGAAGAGGAGCTTGCGGCGGCCGAGCGTGCGCTGGTGACGGGGAGTCATGTGGGGGGACCTCCGGGCGAGTCGGGCTGTTCGGAGCGGACGGTGCCGACGCTTTGAGAGCGCTCTCACAGCGTGCGTCGGCACCGCCGCCGGGCCCCGATGTTACGCACGACCACGGGCTGGGCCAACGGTTCTGTCGAAGTCGTCACCTCGCTGACCTGCACAGACGAGGTGAGATGGGTGACTTAACCCCCACTTAAGGATCACTTAAGCGCCCGACGAAGCGTTCACCCGTGCTTCATCACCCGTATCCGGGCGCCTCTTCCCTCCCATCGCAGGGCCTCCTAGCCTCGCGACGCCCCCTGTCTTTCCCCTCTCCACTCCATGTCCCTTCCTCGAAAGGCGACTTGACGCATGCGTCACCAACTCCTCGGCACGGCAAGACGGTTCGGTGTCAGAGTCGCGGCCGTGGCGGTCACGTCCGCGCTCGCCGCGTCCGCGCCGCTCCCCGCCGTCGCGGCGACCGCCCCGTCCGTCCGGCCGTCCTCGCTCGTGGACCCGCTGATCGGCTCCAGCAACGGCGGCAACACCTACCCCGGCGCCACCCTCCCGTACGGCATGATCGCCTGGTCCCCGACCAGCACCACCGGCGACCAGACCAGCACGGGAGCCGCCAACGGGTACGAGTACGGCGCCACCCGCATCCGCGGCCTGAGCCTCACCCATGTCAACGGCGCCGGCTGCAACCCAGGCGCGGCGGGCGACGTACCGATCATGCCGTTCGTCGGCGACGTCACCTCGTCCCCCTCGGCGGACACCAAGGACGCCGTGTACGCGTCGAACTTCTCGCACGCCGACGAGAAGGCCACCCCCGGCCGCTACACCCTCGGCCTCGCCTCCGGGGCCACCGCCGACCTCGCCGTCAGCAAGCGCGCCGGAGTCGCCGACTTCACCTTCCCCGCCGACCGCCCGGCGAGCCTGCTCTTCCGCGTCTCCAACTCCCTCAACGGAAGCCAGGACGCACACGTCGACATCGACACCGCCCACCAGAAGGTGACCGGCTGGGTGTACACGGGAGCCTTCTGCGGGCGCCGCGCCAACGGCGGCGTCAACAACCGCAAGAGCTACTACAAGCTCTACTTCAGTGCCTCCTTCGACCGCGCCTTCTCCTCCGTCGGCACCTGGCACGACAGCACCGTGTCGCCCGGTTCGACGTCCGCTTCCGGAGGCGAGGGATACGCCACCGGCGCCGACCGCGCGGGACGCGGTTCCGGCGGCTGGGTCGGCTTCGACACCGCTTCTGACAACGATGTCCGCATGCGGATCGGCATCTCCTACGTCAGCCTCGGGGGAGCCGAGTCCAACCTGCGCCAGGAGATCGCCCCCCACGCGCGCGTGGCCGACGTCGCCGAAGTCGGCGCCCGCGCCTGGGACCGCGAACTGAGCACCGTACGCGTCGACGGCGGCACCCCCGCACGCCGCCAGACCTTCTACACGGCGCTCTATCACGCCCTCATGCAGCCCAACCTGATCAGCGACGAGAACGGCCGCTACTGGGGCATGGACCAAGCCGTGCACCGGTTGGCGCGCGGACAGCGGGCGCAGTACAGCAACTTCTCCGGCTGGGACCAGTACCGCGCCCAGATTCAGCTGCTCGCCCTCCTCAAGCCCACCGTCGCGGGCGACTTCGCCCAGTCGCTCTACAACTTCTCGAAACAGAACGGCGGAATCTGGGACCGCTGGGTGCACATCAGCGGCGCCACCCACGTCATGACGGGCGACCCGACCGCCGCGACCCTGGCCACCTTCTACGCCATGGGCGTCCGCAACTTCGACTACGAGGGCGCCTTCGACTCCCTCGTCCACCAGGCCACCGTCCCCAACCCGGACGAACTCTCGGACGCCGGCTGCCCCGGCCAGTGCGTGGGCCAACGCCCCAACCTCGCCCAGTACATGACCTCCCACTACGCCGCCCAGAACGCCTGCCACTGCTGGGGCGGCGCCGCCGAGACCCTGGAGGACGCCGTAGCCGACTCCGCCCTCGGCCAGTGGGCGAAACTGCTGGGCCGCGACGCCGAGGCGAAGACCTTCACCGACCGCGGCGCCTACTGGCGCAACGTCTTCAACCCCGCCACCGGCTACATCCAGGCCCGCAACCTCGACGGCTCCTGGGTGGGACCGTTCAACCCGGCGAGCGATCTCGGCTTCGCGCAGGGCTCGGCCGCCGCGTACGTCTGGATGGTCCCGCAGGACGTACAGGGACTGGCCGAGGCGATGGGCGGCCGTGAGACGGCGGCCACCCGGCTCGACGGCTTCTTCCACACCGCCGACGGCGCCTGGTCGGTCCGGGGCGGCGACGCACTGCGCTACGACCCGACCAACGAACCCGACATCCACGCCCCCTGGCTCTACAACTCCCTGGGACAGCCCTGGAAGACCCAGGCGACGGTCCGTCAGATCCTCGACACGGCCTACGGCACCGGCCCCAAGGGTCTGCCCGGCAACGACGACCTGGGCACCATGTCCGCCTGGTACGTCCTCTCCGCCCTCGGCATCTATCCGCGCACCCCGGGCAGCGCCGACCTGCTGCTCGGCGCACCGCTCTTCCCGAAGGCGGTCGTCGACCGGCCCGGCCGCACGGACATCGTCATCACCGCCCCCGACGCCGACGACACCCACCAGTACGTCGACGCCGTACGCCTCGACGGCCGCACCCTCACGCGCGCGTGGACCGGCGCGGGCCTGACGCTCAAGGGCGGCAGGCTGGACTTCCGGCTCAGCACCGACCCGAACACGAGCTGGGCGACCGACCCGGGACAACTCCCGAAGTGACCCACACCGGCCCGGCGGAGTCACGCTCCGCCGGGCCGACCCGGAAATACGGTGGACGGGCGGGAGATCACCCCCCTAACGTGTGCGTGCACGCCCTGAGACCAGCGGAAGGAGGCGAGTGCCATGAGGTTCACAACACCCCAGCGCTCCCTCCCCGTCGATCCGGTGTGCCACATGTGACCTGACCGGGAGCGCTCCACGCAGTACCCCTCCCGGAGGAAACCCATGACCGATCTGGTCATTCGCGCGCTCGACGAGAGCGACGCCCATCTTTTCGACACCCTTCCCGACTCCCTCGGCGCCCGAGCCGCACACCGCCTGACGACCTGGCGGCCCGACTGGCAGCGCGTGGCACTGCGCGACGGCACAGTCGTCGCACGCGCCGCCTGGTGGGGAGGCCCGAACGACACCGAACCCCTCGCCGTCGACTGCTTCGACCTGATCGAGGGCGAGGAGGAGGCAGGCGCCGAACTCCTGCGCAGCGCACCCTGGCGCGTCGACGTGGAACTGAGCCTCCCCGCCGGCTGGCGCGACAACCCCGAGATCCGCGCCGCCGCCGAGGCACGCTCCACCGCTCTGCGCGCGGCCGGTTACGACCTCCTGGTCGAGCGGTTCATCTACCGGTGGACCCCGGAGTGCGGCCTGCCCGAACGCCCAGGCCGCCTCGTCTTCGCCCCCGAACCGGACGACGCCGTGTTCTTCGACGCACTGCGCCGCATCCACTCCGTCACCCTCGACGCCCACGCCCAACGGGCCATCCGGCAAGGGGGAGTTGAGAAGGCCGCACAGGAGGAGCTCGACTTCTTCCGCTGGTGCCCGTCCCCGCGCGAGTGGTGGCAGATCGCACGCACCCCGGAGGGAGATCTCGCGGGCATTCACATCCCGGCCCACAACCCGTCGGGCCCGTGCGTCGGCTTCATCGGAGTCGTACCGGAACAGCGCGGCCACGGCTACGCCCGCGACCTGCTCGCCGAGTGCACCCACTACCTCGTCGAGCGGGACGCGGAGTTCATCGCCGCGGCCACGGACCAGGGCAACTTCCCGATGGCCGCGCACTTCGCCGAGGTCGGCTATCCGATCGCCCGGGAGCGGGCCAGCTTCAATTTCGCCGGGTAGGCGCGTCGATTCATAGACACGCAGACACGCAGACACATGAGGCCATAGGGCGGTCGGCCCGGGCTGTCATCAGTTCCGGGCCGACTGTCAGTGCCGGATGCCATGCTGACGGCAGGTCGATCCACGGCGGGATGGAGGCGGGCATGGGGTTCGTCGGCGAGGTCTGGCAGGTGCGCAGGGGCGAGGAGTCGGTCGGGGAGATCCTGATCGACGACGCAGACTTCCCTTGGCTGGCGGGCAAGTTCACCGCCGATCCGGCGTTCGGTGACGTAGCGGAGTTGTTCGCGCGGGAACTGGCCCTTTCGCAAGCGGACGACGACGGGCACTGGATCCGGTGGGAGGAGGCCTACGACGAGATCAGCAGACAGGTGACGCTGACCTCGCCGGACGGTCCCGTGCCCGAGTTCCTGCTGCACATCGAAGGGGAACGGGCCTGGTTCCGGTGGAGCGACGAGCCGTTCGACGAGGACGAGGAGCCGCCCGGCGGGGAGTGACCAGTCGACTGACCAGAGTGAGTGATCAGGCAGGCTCGCTGTCCACCATCGCCTCGGCCTCGGCCAGGATCTCGGTGACCCGCAGCCCGAAAACCGCGTCGCACGAGTGCGGCTGCCCCGTGCGTACGGCCTCGCTCAGCGCGTCGGCGGCCCGCACCAGGGCGGACACCGCATCGCCCGAGCTGTCCGGGAGGCTGGTCACCCCGGCCGTGCCGCGCAGCTCGACCGTGGCTCCCGCCGCGGCGGTCGGCGCGGTGAGACTCAGCGTCAGCGTGCTGGACGCACCGCCGACGTGGTCCAGAACCAGCACGACGGTGTCGCCGGGACCTCGTACGGCGGCGGCCACTCGCCGTGCGTCACCGAGGACCGGCAGCAAGACGGACAGGGCGTGCGGGCCCACGTCCCACAGCGCGCCCTTCTCCTGCCGCCAGGGCGAGGCAGCGAACGGGCTGTCGCTGGTGAACACCGAGCCGAGCCATTCGGCCCGAGCCGTGAACCAGCCCTCCGCCGCGGCCTGTTCGGTGATCCAGGCCGCGGTCTCCGGCTGGAAGCGGGTGGTGAAGAACACGACCGACGCGACCCCGGCCTCCCGCACCGCGTCGACCACGGCCCGCCCCTGCTCCACCGTCGACGCGAGGGGCTTGTCCAGCAGCAGATGCCGTCCCGCCCGCGCGGCCCGCACCGCCAACTCGGCCTGGATCGACGGCGGCAGCGCCACGGCGACGGCGTCCACGTCCGCGAGCAGGGCGTCGACATCGTCGTAGGCCGGGACGCCGTGCTGGTCGGCCAGCTCCTTGGCGGCGTTGGGACGACGCCCCCACACGCCCGCGAAGTCCCACGCGTCGTGCCCACTGAGGGCGGGGGCGTGAGCCATCTGCGCCCAAGGGCCGGTGCCGAGCAGTCCGATACGCATAGCGGTGCCTTTCCACGGTCGAACCTGGTGACGAGACCGGGCTCGATCCGACCGGCCGGTCGCCGGTGAGCGTGCCACATGGACAGGGCGGGTGCGCAAGCCCTTCCTGCCACCCGGCGCCTGCTCGTCAATGGCTACGATGCGGCTGTCCCGGCCGCTGCCGTGCTTGAGCCGTGGCGTTGTGCCGCAGGAGTTCGGCAAGGACGGAGACGCCGTCGCGGTCTTCCAGTCCCGCGGCCATCGCCTGGTCGACGAGCTTGCGGTTCGCCTCCAGTTGGGCCATGGGTGCTCCCACGGATGACGCCAGGGCGTCTATCAGTGTCAGGTCCTTGGCGACCAGGGACAGTGTCATGTGGATGGCCGCTTCGTGCGGTCGTACGAAGTTGTCGCGGTTGTAGAGCACGAAGGGGGCCGCGGCCGCGCTCTGGGTGAAAGCGTCGTAGGCAGCGACCCGGTCGACGCCGGCGCGTTCCGCGAGAACCAGCGCTTCGGACAAGGCTGTTGCCATGGACAGCAGGAGTGAGTTGATCGCGAGCTTCATGACGCTGCCACTGCCTGATTCCCCGAAGTGGAGGACACGGGTGGCCAGGACGTCCATGACGGGGCGCACCCGGGCGAGTGCTTCTTCGGGGCCGCCGACCAGGAAGGTGAGTTCGCCGCGTGTGGCGAGTTCGACGGAACCGGACACCGGCGTGTCGAGGAGAGTGGCGCCGCGTTCGAGAACCAGAGGTGCGAGGGTCCTGACGGTCCCCGGGGCGACGGTGCTGGTCTCCAGGACGGTTGTTCCCGGGCGCAGCCCGGCGAGGATGCCGTCGGGCCCGTGGTGGACCGCGTCCACCGCCGCGTCGTCGGTCAGGCAGACGAGGACGATGTCGGCGGCGGAGGCCGCCTCGCGCGGGGTGCCGACCACGCGGGCACCCGTGTCCGCCGCGCCGTCGAGGGCGCGGGCCCGGGTCCGGTTGGTCACGGTCACGCTGTGCCCTGCCCGGCGCAGGCGCACCACCATGGGGCGGCTGATGCGGCCGATGCCGATCACGGCCATGGTGGGCAGGGTGCCGGAAGCCAAGTCGGTCGTCGCGGCCGCCGAGCGCGCGAGGGAAGTGGTCGGCGAGGCGTCGAGAACCCTGCGGGGCAGCCTGCGCGTCGGCACGATGACCCGCATCACGGCTCTCGACCCGCCGCGCCTGGTGGGGCCTTCCGCCAGCGCCACCCCCTGGTGGACATACGGATCCAGGTCTCCGGATCCGGAGCGGGCGGGATCGCCGAGGACGTGCGACGCGGCCGCCTCGACGTCGGTGTCGTGGCGCTGCCCGCCTCCGAGGCGCACGGCCTCGACCTACGGCAGTTCGCGACGATCCCGTACGTGGTGATCCTGCCGTCCGGACATCCGCTGGCGCAGCGGGACCGCATCGCGCTGAAGGACCTCGCCCACGAGAACTTCGTCTCGGGGGCAAGGGGCTTCGGGTCGCGCGCCGGCATGGACCGGGCCTTCGGTGAACTCGGCATCACGCGTCGCGTGTCCGTCGAGATCACGGACATCGCCTCGGCCGCGTCGTATGTGCGAGCCATCGGTGGCGCCGCCGTCGTGCCCCGTTACGAGCCGGTGGGTACGGCCGGGGTGGTCGTCAAGCCGGTGTCCGGTCCCGTCCCCTCGCTCGCTCTGTCGTTCGCGGTCCGCGCGGGCCGCGAACCGAGCCCAGCCGTCGCCGCCTGGTGAATCTCAGCCCCAACTACACGCGCGACGACGGGACGTTCTGAACAGGTCCAAGTCGGGCTCGGGAGCGCCCAGTTGGGCCACGGCGCAACCGTGAGGCCGCTCAGCCGGTGTCCGAAAGCCTCAACAGGTCCCGGTCGCGAAAGCGCCGCCCTCGCCGAACACCAACCGCCCGAAGTTCTCCGCGATACGCCGATGTCCCGCCGGATCGGGATGGACCTCGTCGGGGAGCGGCAGTTCGGCGTAATCCTCCTCGCCGTAGAGGGAACGGCCGTCGAGGTAGTGCAGGTTCGGGTCGTCGGCCGCTCGCTGCTCGACGACGCGGGCGAGCGCCTCGCGGATGACGGTGAGTGTCAGGCGCCCGAGAGCGCGTTCAGCCGGGTCGCCCGTCGCCCTGAAACGCAGGGTGCCGCCGTCGAAGTCGGGCATGAGGGGGCCGGGAGTGTCCTCCTGGACCGGGCAGAGGATGGCGGAGACGACCAGCAGCGGAGTGGTCGGATGCCCCTCGCGGATGGTGTCGAGGAAGCCGTGGACCGCCGGGGTGAAGGCGCGCAGGCGCATCGCGTCGGCGTTGACGATGTTGATGCCGATCTTGACGCTGATCAGGTCCGCCGAGGTGTCCCGCATCGCGCGGGCGGTGAACGGGTCGAGCAGCGCGTTGCCGCTGAACCCGAGGTTGACGAGCTCCACTCCACCTTCGGCGGCAGCCAGAGCCGGCCAGATCGCCGTCGGACGCGTGGCGTTCGAGCCGTGGCTGATCGAACTGCCGTGGTGCAGCCACACCTTGCGCCCCTTGTCCGGCGCCTTCTCGACGGGGGCGTCGGTGCGCAGGGCGATCAGCTCGGCGGTCTCCGTGTGCGGGAGCCAGATCTCGATGTCCTTGTCACCCGTCGGCAGACCGGCGAACCGGGCGGTGCCGGGCTGCCCCTCCGTGAACTCGGAGGACTGGGTCACCATGTCGGTGATCGTGCGCACGTTACCGCCGGACACCGTGGCCTGGGCGGTGGGGCGGCCGTCGACCAGCAGGTCGTACACACCGTCCGCCGGGGCCGGGAACCCCCGGTAGACGCGCTTGGTGGGCAGCGTGTCCAGCTCGATCGTGGTGGCCCGGGTGCGGAAGACCAGCCGTACACCGGAGGGCTGCGCCTCGGCCACGGCGAGTTGGTCGTCGGGGATCTGGCGGCGCGCCCGCGCGGGCAGCCGATGCGGCAGCAGACCGTGCGCGGTCGTCTCCACGTCGAGGAAGCCGCGCAGCATGTCGGTCGTGACGGGGTGGTGATCGTGTCGTGCTCGGTGCTCATCGCCTCAGCCTGTCGATCGGGTTTCCGGGACGGTCAGTTGTGGGGCGCGGCCCGGTTCCGCAGCAGCGCGTCGAGCGAGTCCACGATCCAGGCCCAGGACTCCCGCGCGTCCGGCGCGCTGTGGTCGAAGCCCCCGGCCAGCTCCAGGCTGACGTAGCCGTGGAAGACGCCGCCCAGCATCCGGACCGCGTGCGTCTGGTCCGGCTCCGCCAGGTCGTAGCCGCGCAGGATCGCCCGTGTCATCTGCGAGTGCCGCACCCCGGCGCTGGCGGCCGCCGTCTCGGGGTCGAGCCGGAGCCGCGCCGCCGCGTACCGGCCGGGGTGTTCCCGGGCGTAGTCGCGGTAGGCGTCCGCGAAGGCGGTCAGGGCGTCCTTGCCGGCCCGCCCGGCCACCGCGTCGGAGACGCGGTCGGCGAGTTCCTCCAGCGCGAACAGGGCGATCCTCGTCTTCAGTTCCTGGGAGTTCTTCAGGTGCGAGTACAAGCTGGCGACCTTGACGTCAAACCGTCGGGCGAGCGCCGAGACGGTCACCTGGTCGAAGCCGACCTCGTCGGCCAGCTCCGCCCCCGCCAGGGTCAGCCGCTCCGGCGTCAGTCCTGCTCTGGCCATAACCTTCCTCCCATTCGGCGATAGCCATTATGTATTTGCCTAAAGGTTTTAGGCAAACTAGCGTGCCGTTCATGAGACCACTGACCGAGCGGGAGATCCGCGCCGCCTTCGTGAACTGCACCAAGGGCGCGGCCAAGCGCCTGTCCGTGCCCCGCGACCTGGCCGAACGGCCGTGGGACGACCTGGACTTCCTCGGCTGGCGGGACCCCCAGGCCCCGGACCGCGCCTACCTCGCGATCGAGGTGGACGGCCGCCCGACGGCGGTCGCCCTGCGCTCTCCCGGCGCCGCCTCCTGGCAGACGCGGCGCAGCATGTGCTCGATGTGCCTGACCACCCACACCGGAGGCGTCACGCTGATGACCGCCGCGAAGGCGGGCAGGGCCGGGCAGCAGGGCAACTCCGTGGGCGCCTACATATGCAGCGACCTCGCCTGCCCGCTGTACGTGCGCGGCAAGAAGGACGCGGGTGTCGGCGCGCGGCTGCCCGAGTCGCTCACCCTGGAGGAGAGGATCCAGCGGACCGTCACCAACCTCACGGCGTTCATCGCCAGGGTCGCCGCTCGTTGAGCGGTCCCGAACCGACCGGTCCCGAGTCGACCCATCCCGACTGAGCGATCCCGATTGAGCAGTCCCGCTGCTGGATCCGTTCGATTTCTTCTATTGGACCTGCGGACCCGGGCCGGAGAGGCTGGACGATGCGTCCTGCCCGTCGTGAACCCGGTCCGAGACCCGGCTCCGGCTCCGGCGGTGCCGGACGGCACGGTTCTGCGCGACAGCCGGAAGACCGGAAGAGGAGCACCAGCATGGACACCCGCCGCATCGGTGACGTCGAGGTCAGTGCGATCGGCCTGGGTGGTATGCCCATGTCGATCGAAGGACGGCCGGACGAGGCACGCTCCCTCGCGACCATCCACGCCGCACTCGACGCGGGCGTGACCCTGATCGACACCGCGGACGCCTACCACCTGCACGCCGACGATGTCGGGCACAACGAGACCCTGATCGCCAAGGCGCTCGCGTCCCACGACCGGGGTGCGGACGTCCTCGTCGCCACCAAGGGCGGCCATCTCCGCCCCGGGGACGGCAGTTGGACCCTGAACGGCAGCCCCGCGTACCTGAAGGAGGCCTGCGAGGCGTCCCTGCGCCGGCTCGGCGTGGAGGCCATCGGGCTCTACCAGTTCCACCGCCCCGACCCGAGGGTCCCGTACGCTGAATCGGTCGGCGCGGTACGGGACTTGCTCGACGAGGGCAAGATCCGCCTGGCCGGCATCTCCAACGCCGACCCGGAGCAGATCCGGCTGGCGAACGAGATCCTCGACGGCCGACTGGTCTCCGTGCAGAACCAGTTCTCCCCGGCGTTCCGCTCCAGCGAACCGGAGCTGGACCTCTGCGACGAACTCGGCATCGCGTTCCTCCCCTGGAGCCCCCTCGGCGGCATCGCCCGCGCCGGTGAACTCGGCTCCGCCTACGCGCCGTTCGCCCGCATCGCCGAGAAGCACGGCGTAAGCCCGCAGCGCGTCTGCCTGGCCTGGATGCTCGCCAAGTCCCCGGTAGTCGTACCGATCCCGGGCGCCAGCCGCCCCGAGACGATCCGCGACTCGGCCGCCGCGCCCGAACTCTCCCTCTCCGCCGAGGAGATCGCGGAGCTGGACGCCGTTTGAGAAGACCCTGATGTCTGAGGTGTAGGAGTGGCGGGCGTGGGCAGAAAGCGCTTGCCCGCTACCGGGTTCACAGAGGGCCGGCCGGTCACAGGGGGAGGACCACCACCGATGGCATCGTCCACGGAGAAACCGCTCGACCACCGCTACCGCGACGAACACCCGATCCGCACCCTCGCCTACCTCTTCCGCGCCGACCGAAGACAACTGGCCCTGGCCGTCGTCGTGTTCACGGTCAAACACAGCCCCATCTGGCTGCTCCCGCTGATCACCGCGTCCATCATCGACACCGTCGTCCAGCACCAGCCGGTCAGCAGGCTCTGGACGAGCACCGGCATCATCCTGTTCATCCTGCTGATCAACTACCCCCTGCACGTGCTCTACGTCCGCCTCCTCTACGGCAGCGTCCGCCGCATGGGCACCGACCTGCGCTCGGCGCTGTGCACCCGCATGCAGCAGCTCTCCATCGGCTACCACTCCCGGGTCAGCGCCGGAGTCCTCCAGGCCAAGGTCGTGCGGGACGTGGAGACCGTCGAGCAGATGGTCCAGCAGACCGCGGAGACCGGGCTCGGCGCGATCACCGTGCTCACCGGCGGTCTGGTCATCATCGCCTTCCGCACACCGGAGTTCGTGCCCGTCTTCATCGTCGTCGTACCGGTCGCCGCCTTCCTCGTGTCCCGGCTGCGGGCACGCCTGCGCACCCACAACGAGCACTTCCGCCACGAGGTGGAGACCCTGTCCTCACGCGTGACGGAGATGACCCGCCTCATCCCGGTCACCCGCGCCCATGGCCTGGAGGGCAAGGCCCTGCGCCGCATGGACGGCACCCTGCGCCGGCTCCTCACCTCCGGAAACCGCCTCGACCTCCTCAACGGCCGCTTCGGCTCGCTGGCCTGGGTCGTCCTCAACGTCGTCGGCGTCCTGGTCCTCGCCGGCGCGGCCCTGGTGTCGTACTACGGCGTCTGGGGCGTCACCGCTGGCGACGTCGTCATGCTGAGCGCCTTCCTGACCACCCTCACCAACTCCACCACCTCCCTCACGACCCTGGCCCCGGTCATCACCAAGGGCCTGGAATCGGTCCGTTCGGTCGGCGAGGTGCTCCAGGCACCCGAGTTGGAGGACAACGAGGGCAAGGCGGAGGTCACCGAGGTACGCGGAGCCGTCACCTTCCAGCATGTCGGCCACACCTACGACAACGACCAACTCCGGCCCGCCGTCCACGACTTCACCCTCACCGTCGCACCCGGCGAGACCGTCGCCCTCGTCGGCGCGTCCGGCGCCGGAAAGTCCACCGTGCTCAACCTCGTCATCGGCTTCATCCGCCCCACCGCCGGCCAACTGCTCCTCGACGGCACCGACATGAACACCCTCGACCTGCGCACCTACCGCCGCTTCGTCTCGGTCGTCCCGCAGGAGTCGATCCTCTTCGACGGCACGATCCACGACAACGTGGCCTACGGCATGGACGACGCCGACGAGGATTCGGTGCGCGCGGCGCTGCGGGACGCCAACGCCCTTGAGTTCGTGGACAAGTTGCCGCAGGGCCTGGAGACCCTGGTCGGTGAGCGCGGGGCCCGGCTGTCCGGCGGTCAGCGTCAACGCCTCGCCATCGCACGGGCGTTGATCCGCGACCCCAGGGTGCTCGTCCTGGACGAGGCGACCTCGGCTCTGGACACCCGCTCGGAAGCCCTCGTCCAGCAGGCCCTCGCCCGGCTGTTGCGCGGCCGTACGACGTTCGTGGTGGCCCACCGGCTGTCCACCGTCCGGGGCGCCGACCGGATCGTCGTGATGGGCGACGGGGAGATCCTGGAGGTCGGCACGCACGACGAACTCCTGCGCCGGGGCGGCGCGTACACGGCGCTGCACAGCGGGCAGGTCGCCTGACCGGATCTCGCGGCCCATGGGTTGGACCGGCGCAGGCTGGGCACACGGAGCGAAAAGCGAGAGAGAGGTGCTCCGTGCCGGTGCCGGACCCGAAGGCCGTCAGAAAACTGCTCACCCGGTACGCGGTGCTGCGCATCTCCCAGGCGGAGCGCCACCGACCGCAGGCGGCCGACGAGTTGAACGACGTCGTCCACACCCTCTGCGTGATGATGGGCACCACCGGCATCCGGGAAGCCATCGTCAAGGCGGACGCCCTGTTGGCGGCGGCGCGCAGCTCCCCGGGGAGCGCGGTCGCGGACGGCCGCGCCGTGGCGTAGATCCGTCAGGAGGACGCCACTTCGGGGACCGGCCTGCCGTGGAACGCCGAGCGGTACGCCTGCGGACTGGTACCGACCACCCGGCGGAAGCGTTCGCGGAACGCGGTGGGGGAGCCGAACCCGGCCTGCTGGGCGATGCGTTCGACGGTGTGGTCGCTGTTCTCCAGCAGATATTGGGCACGCCGTACGCGGGCCCGCAGCAGCCATTGGAGCGGTGTGCTGCCCGTCTGTTCGCGGAAACGGCGGCTGAACGTCCGCTCGCTCATGCCCGATCGCGAAGCCAGCGCGCCCAGGGTGACCTCGTGGGAGAGGTTGTCCTCGATCCACTGGAGAAGCGGTTCGAGGGTCGAGCCCTGCGGGACCGGCGGATGCCGGTGGACGATGAACTGCGCCTGCCCGCCCTCGCGTTCGAGCGGCATGACCGACAGCCGGGCCGCGTCCGCGGCGACCGCGGAGCCGTAGTCCCGCCGGATGAGGTGCAGACACAGGTCGAGCCCGGCGGCGGCCCCGGCCGAGGTGAGGATCTGCCCGTTGTCGACGTACAGCACGTCCGGCCGCACCTCGACCAGAGGATAGGACCGGGCCAACGCGTCGGCGGCGACCCAGTGCGTGGTCGCGCGCAGCCTGTCCAGCAGCCCGGCCTCGGCCAGCACGAAGGCACCCACGCAGATGGACACGATCCGGGTACCCGCAGCTGCCGCCTCCCGTAGTGCCGCCAGCACCCGGGCGGAGGGCGGCGCGGCCTGCTCCGAGCGGCCCGGCACGATGATGGTGTCGGCGTCCGCCAGCGCTTCGAGCCCGTGGTCGACCCGCAGCGCGAACCCGTCCGTCCGCACCTCCGGCGTCTCGCCGCACACCCGCACCCGGTAGGCGTTCCGGCCGTCCGGCAGCCGGGTACGGCCGAACACCTCCATCGGTGTCGCCATGTCGAACGGCACCACATGATCGAGAACAAGGATTGCGACGGTGTGCATGAACACCACGATAGACGGATTCCCGCCAGGCATCCCGCATGGCCTTTTGGCACAGCTGCCAGGTGAGAGGTGTTGGCGGGAATCCGTTGGAAGCTGTCGTTTCAGCCCCTGTGCTCCCGCACCGGACGTCCCTAACCTGGGCCGGTGACCAAGATCCTTCTCGCTCTGCACGTCCTGGCCGCCATCGTCGCGGTCGGCCCCGTCACCGTCGCCGCCAGCATGTTCCCACCCGCGGCCCGCCGCGCTCTCCCGGGCCCGGACGGACCCGACGCGGGCGTGACGACCGTACGGCTGCTGCACCGCATCTGCCGTGTCTACGGCGCGGTCGGGCTGGCGGTGCCCCTCTTCGGCTTCGCGACCGCTTCCGCGATGGGTGTTCTGGGCAGCGGCTGGCTCATCGCCTCCATCACCCTCACCGCGGTGGCGGCCGGCATCCTGATCGCGTTCGTGCTGCCCCGTCAGGACGAACTCCTGGAGCAACTCGGCGCACAGCGGCCCGTGGAGCGGTCCGGGACCGTTCAACTCGCCATGTTCACCGGCATCTTCAACCTGCTGTGGGCGACCGTCACCGTCCTCATGATCATCCGGCCGGGCTCGACCACCGGCGCCTGACCGGTCAGCCGGTGACGCGGACCAGGAGGAGCGCCACGTCGTCGTCGGGCTCCGGGCGCAGCGCGTTGAGGAGCATGTCGCTCGTCTGCTCCAGCGGGCGGCGGGAACTCTGCAACAGGCGGGTCAGCGTGTGCAGTCCGACGTCGATGGACTCGCCGCGGTTCTCCACCAGACCGTCGGAGTAGAGGGCGAGCAACGCGCCGGTGGTGAAGTCGACTTCGGCGGTTCCGAACTCCACGCCGCCGACGCCGAGCGGTACTCCGCCGGGGATGTCGAGGAGTTCCGCGGTGCCGTCGGGGTGGATGAGGACGGGTGGCAGATGCCCGGCGCTGGACAGTTCGCAGGTGCCGCGCCCGAGGTCGACGACGCCGTACGCGCAGGTGGCGATCGCGTCACCGAGGGAACCGGTGAGGTCGTCGAGGTGGTGCAGCAACTCGGCGGGCGGGAGGTCGAGCCGGGCCAGTGCGCGGGTCGCGGTGCTCAACTGGCCCATGATGGCGGCGGCTTGGACGCCCTTGCCCATCACGTCGCCCACGACGAGACCGGTGCGGCCCGGCCCCAGTGGCAGCACGTCGTACCAGTCGCCGCCGACCTCGCTCAGCGCCGGGAGGTAGCGGGCCGCGATGTCGAGGCCCTCCTGCCGGGCCGGGGCCGGTGGCAGCAGGCTGCGCTGGAGGGTCAGCGCGGTGGTGCGCTCACGGCCGTAGAGGCGGGCGTTGTCGATGCAGATCGCGGCGCGCGCGGCGAGTTCCGTGGCGAGGACGCGGTCCTGTTCGTCGAAGGGGCGCTCGTTGACCGTGCGGTAGAGGCTCAGCGTGCCCAGCACCTCGCCGCGGGCCATCAACGGGACGGCCAGGTACGAGTGGACGCCCGCCGTGCGCAGCGTCTGCGCGGCGCGCCCGTCCCGGGCGATGCGGCGCATCATCGGCGGGTCGACCCGCTCGACGAGGATCGGGCCGGCCTCGCGGACACACCGGGTGATGATGCGGTTGGGGCCGTAGGTGGCCAACTCGCCCACCGGGTCCGCCGCGTGGATGGCGTCGGTCAGGTATCCGGCGGCGACGGCCAGCGCGCGGAACTCGACCTGCGCGTCCTCGGTCACCGGGGTGATCGTGCCGTCCGTGACGACCGATTCCAGTACGTCGACGGCGGCCAGGTCGGCCACATGCGGGACCGCGACGTCGGCCAGTTCCCGGGCGGTCTGCTGGAGGTCCAGCGTCGTCCCGATCCGCACCCCGGCCTCCGCCACGACCGACAGATGCTGGCGCGCCTGCGCGACCTCGGCCGCCGCCTGCTCCCGCTCGGTCACGTCCAGGACGGCCATCGCCAGCCCGAGCACCCGGCCCTGCGCGTCCTCGATGCGGTGGTACGACTCCGAGTACGCCCGGTCCACGACGTCGGCCGCCGTGCGGCCCACGGTCTGCTGGTCGAGCAGCGGCTTGCCGGTGATCAGCACATGCCGCATGCGCGACTCGATGGCCGCGACGTCCAGACCGGGCAGCACCTCGCCCACCCGGCGCCCGACGACCTCCTCCTCCGGCACGCCGTTGATGCGCTCCAGGGCCGGGTTGACCCCGACCCACCGCAGATCGGTGTCGAACACCGCGATACCCACCGGCGTCTGCCGCACCAGGCTGTGGGACAGGGCCAGGTCCCGCTCCACACCCCGCACTGTCGTGGCGTCCGCCGCCAGCCCCAGCAGATGCGCCTGACCGTGGCTGTCGCGCAGCCGCATCGTGCGGAACTCGACGGGCCGCTCCGTGCCGTCCCGGTGCACCATCGGGAAGACCCCCGACCAGCGGGCGCCCGAGGCCACCTGGGCGAACAGCTCACGCGCTCTGGCCCGGTCGTCGGGCGACACCAGCAGCCGGTCCGCGCGCTGGGTGAGCGCCTCCTCGGGGGAGTAGCCGAGCAACTGCTCCGCCTCGGGGGCTCCACAGCGTGATGTACCCGCCCGCGTCCAGGACCACCGCCGCGACCCGCAACAGGTCCAGCAGCCCGCCCGGGGCGGCCGAGACACCGTCCCCGGCACCGTAAGCGTCCATCCCAGCCGCTCCTTCCGGTGCGGCACGGCCACCGCCAAGATCCGAACCGCGGATCATTCCGATTACGGCACAGCAAGCCCCGCGGGGCAACACCGCGGGACGTGAACAGGGGGAGGGGGCCGTATGGAGCACGTGCCCGCGCGGATGCCGACGGACCCCCGGATTCTGGTCGTGCCCCGACCCCACAGCCCCCAGGACACTCCATGCCCCTGCCGCTCCGCCTCGTCTCCCTCCTGGTCGCCACCTGTGTGGGCGCCCTCGTGCCCGCGTCGCCCGCCGCGGCCGACGACCAGTCCCTCCAGCGCGGCCTCGACGCACTGGTCGCCGCCCCCGACGGCCCGCCCGGCGTGATCGTCGTCCTGCGCGACGGCGACCGCCGGCGCGTCCTGCACGCAGGCACCGCCGACATCACCACCGGCCGCCCGCTCGAACCGAGCGACCACACCCGGACCGCGAGCACCAGCAAGGCGTTCAGCGGGGCGGTGGCCCTGCATCTCGTACGACAGCACCGGCTCGCCCTCGACGACACGCTCGGCACCCGGCTGCCCCACCAGCCCCGGGCCTGGCGGAAGGTGACCCTGCGCCAGCTGCTCCAACACACCAGCGGACTCCCGGACTTCAGCGAGAGCCCCCGCTTCCGCAGCCTCATCCAGGCCGACCCGCACCGGCACTTCGACTCGCGGCGCCTGCTCGACTTCGTGGCGGGCGAACCGCTGCGCTTCACACCGGGCTCGCAGTACCGCTACTCCAACTCCGACAACATCGCCGTGGCGCTGATGGCGGAGGCGGCTACCAGCACGCGCTACGAGGACCTGCTGCGCCACGACGTCTACAGGCCGCTGGGGCTGCACGACACGAGCCTGCCGCAGGGGTACGAGATGCCGGAGCCGTACATGCACGGATACGTCGTCGGCGGACCGTCCGGCCCGGAGGACGTCAGCGAGGCGGTCGGCATGTCGGGTGTGTGGGCCTCGGGCGGGATCACCTCCTCGCCCCGCGACCTGACCGCGTTCATCAGCGGCTACGCCGCCGGGGCCCTCACCTCGAAGGCGGTCGTGCGGGAACAGCGGCACTGGATCCCCGGGGCCTCCGAACCGGCCGGTCCCGGCCGCAACAGCGTCGGACTCGCCCTCTTCCGCTACGACACCCGGTGCGGGGTCGTTCTCGGACATACCGGGAACACCCTCGGTTACACACAGTTGATCGCGGCGACCCCCGACGGCAGGCGCTCGCTCACTTTCTCATTGACAACTCAGGTGAACCAGGCGGGGAACCCGGAACTGCTGGCCAAGGTGCGCGCGGTCGAGGAGGACGCGGTGTGCAGCCTGCTGGGGACATACGGGGCAGAGCGCCACTCCTGACCCGGGGCGCTCACCCCTTCCGCCTCAGGTGAACCGTTACTGCTCAACCGACCGCGCTGTCCGACCCGTTGACGAGGCCCTCCCGTTCCGAGGCGGCGGGCAGGGCCAGCCACTCCGCGATCGTCCGGGCGATCGGCTGGCCGGTCTCCGCCTCGACGAAGCCGAACTGGCCCGACTGGTTGCACTCGAGGAACCACCAGGTCCCGTCGCCGTCCTCGGCGAAGTCGAAGGCGCCGTAAGCCAGTTCGGCATCGCGCATGTACGTCAGGACGGCATCCGCGATGCGCGGCGGGACCTCGACAGGGCACCAGGGCTGCGCGGAGGCGGCGAAACGGACGTCGACCTCGGTGGGGTCGGCGTCCGGGGCCGTCGCCGTACGGGCGGCCAGCATCCGGTCGCCGACGACGGTGAGCCGGATGTCCGCGCGCTTGGCGACCCGGCGTTGCAGCAGCGTCGGGCCGAACGCGACGGCGGCGAAGTCGGTGTCCGGCGCGACCCGGCTCGTCGGCACGGCTCGCGGCGGATCCTGCGGATGGGCGCCGGAGACCGGCTTGACCACCAGGTCCGGGAAGCGCTGCGAGAACTCGCGGGCGGCCTGCGGGAACGTGGTGATCAGGGTGGCCGGCACGGGCAGCCCGCTGCGCTGCGCGAGCCGCAGCTGCCAGGGCTTGTGCCGGGCCCGGCGGGACGCGTCGGGGTGGTTCATCCAGCGGGCGCCGGAGCCGCGGAGCATGCCGTAGAGCGCCTGGGAGGCCTCCTCGGTCAGCCATGCGGAGGGCTGGGGTGCGCGGGTCGCCGGGGTGCCCGGTCGGCGCACCCAGATGGACCGCAGTCCGCTCACGCTCACCAGCCGCCCCCCGGCGGACAGATGACCACGGAAGGCTCCGTGCACGTACTCGCCGGACAGCGCGACCCCGCCGGTGAGGTCGGCGGGATCGATCCGGACCACGGGGACGCCGGACGCGTGCAGGTGGACCACCACCATGTCCGCCGTGACGTCCTCTTCGCAGGTAAGGACCAGGACGGTCATTTTCGTCGTTCCGTGTTCAGTCGTCGAAGTGAGTCTTCGATCCCGCGGTGGACGTGGTGGTCCCCAGTTCTCTCAGCAGAGCGAGATCATGGGCGGCGACCCGTCCGTCGGCGAGCACGTTCAACTGCAGTCCGGAGTCGTAGCTGTACGGAGCGGTGAGCTCCAACTGTGCTGCCGGGCGAGCGTAGTTGAGCGCGAACGGTTGCATCGTCTCTCCCTCGTCGGTACTGCCTCGTGCAAGCGGTGGCCACCCTGCGAGGTCGCTTGGCCCGCTGACTTCCGTCTGCTTCCAGAGACTTATACGAATCGAACGAGTGAATGGTTTCCTTACTCTGCGTAGTCAAAGTAAGGAAAGTGCCGCGCACGCCGGGGTCAGTCGAGCTCGCCCGGCAGCCCCTTCTCCTGCTCGCCGAGGGAGTTGCGCATCGTGCGAAGAGCGAGGAGAAGTACGGCGATGTCGTCCAGATACACAGGATCGGGCATCAGATCGGTCGGCAGTACGAAGTAGAGGACGGCACCCCAGAAAACCCATTTGGGGCCGGTCGGAAGCCCTGCGCGCCGCATGGAGCGCCGCATGCGGACGAGCCGCACCAGCACTCCGACGGCCACGGCGAGCAGCACCACCGCGAGCACCGCGACGATGACGATCACGGTTGTGGTCGAGTCCACTGGCGCCCCTTTTCCAGGTCCGGCCGCACGGTATGTGCCCTATCCGGATGCCCGGTTACGGCCCCGGTATGGCCGACGAGGGGAACATCACACCCGAACGCTTCGAAGAGCCTTGACAGCCGTTGACCCCTTGTCAGGCGCTGGTACGTTTTCACCGTGAGCGCGACCAACGGCACCGGAACCCACGTGCGGATCGGCCTCGACGCCCCACCGCGCGTGGCCAGCCTCGGCGTCGGCGTGCACGGCACGGTGAGCCCGCGCGACGTGTTCCGGCTTCCGGACCTCTGGCAGCTCCATCTGTACGGCTACGAGGCGGAGTTGACCGTCGACGGCGTGGCGCACGAGATCAGGCCCGGCCATGTGAGCCTGGTCCCGCCCGGCGCGCTGGTGCGGTTCCACTACCGGGGCCGGTCCGAGCATCTCTTCGCCCACCTGGAACTCCCGTCGGCCGGAGAGCGGTTGACCGTGCCCGTGATGCAGGACGCCGGTACGCAGACGCCCGTGCTGACCGACCTGATGCAGCGGGCCGTCGCGGCGGCACCGCGCAACTCCGCCCGCGCGGCAGCCGAGTTGTGGACCGTCCTGTGGCGCGTGGCGGACCTGGCGACCCCGGCTGCGGGCGGAACCGCCGGTCCCCACCCGGCATTCGCCCTCGCGGTGGCCCACATCGAGTCGAACCTGGCGGCCCAGCTGACCGTCCCCGACGTGGCGCACGCGGCCGGCGTCTCGCACAACCACCTCATCCGCCTGTTCCGCGCCGAGACCGGCACCACGGTCGTCGCCCACCTCCGGCACCGCCGCATGGAACGCGCCCGGCACCTGCTCCGGGAGTCGACCCTGTCCATCCCGGCGATCGCGGCCGCCGTCGGCATCGGAGATCTGCAGGCCTTCAACAAGGCATGCCGACGCGAACTGGGAGCGTCACCCAGGGCAGTTCGGGCACGGGTGGGCGGCACCTGAAGGCTGGGTGGGCGGGCCGGTGTCACGAGGTCCCCGCGCGATTCGGTCCGGGTGGGCGTCGGTGAGGGGCGTGGCGGACCCAACAGGCCGCAGGCCGGGCGCCGTCGCGAACTCTTAGCGGCACCGCATGCGCTCAGTCCCTCCCCGCTCCCCGGTACACGTCCAACTCCCCGTCCAGCTCGACCGCCAGGACCGTCGCCGACTTGTCCACGTCTGCCACGTCCGGGGCGTCGATCCACGTCACACCGGGCACGTCACCGAGCCCGCCGATGACGTCGTGGCCGAGTTCGGCGCCGGTGCCGAGGACCGTGACGCGCTTGACGGGCGTACGCAGGCCGCGCACCGACACCGACTCGCGCGGCGGATCGAAGCACACCAGATACAGCGTGCGGCGGTCGGCGGAGAGGGTGCTGGGGCCGTAGTGGTGCCCGGCGGGCAGACCGGCGACCGTGCCGTACACCGCCTCGGAGTGCCGGGCGATCCACGCTCCGAGCCCCTCAAGTCGCTCCGTCTGCACGGGCGTTATCGTCCCGTCCTCCCTCGGGCCCACGTCGAGCAGCAGATTGCCGCCCATCCCGATCGTCTCCGTGAAGTAACGCACCAGCTGCCGCACCGACTTGTGGTGCTCGTCCCCCTGCTGGAAACCCCACGAGTCGTTGACCGTCAGACACAACTCCCAAGGCCCGTCCGGCGCTTGCAACGGCACCCCCTGCTCGGGCGTCGCGTAGTCGCCGTGGCTGAGCATGCGGGCGTTGAGGACGGTGTCGGGGTTCCCGGCGAGGATCAGCTCCGCCAACTCCCGCATGCCCCACTGTTCTTCGCTGCGCTCCCACTCGCCGTCGAACCACAGCAGGTCGGGCCGGAAGCGGTCGACCAACTCGCCGACCTGGCCGTCGCGGTAGGCGAGGTAGCGCGCCCAGGCGGCCGGGTCCTCGTGACCGGGCCGTGCGGAGGCGTAGGGGTTGGTGCGGATCTCCTCGTCGGGCGCCTGGGGGTGCACCGTGCTGGCGTAGTCGGGGTGGTTCCAGTCGGAATGGGAGTAGTACAGGCCGACGTTGAGCCCCTCCTCGCGCAGCGCGTCCGCGTACGGCCCGATCAGATCGCGGCCGGCCGGGGTGCGGCGGACCACGTCCAGGTCACCGTGGGCCGAGTCCCACAGGGCCACGCCGTCGTGGTGACGGGCGGTCAGCACCGCGTACTTGGCACCCGCCCGCGCGAACAGCCGTGCCCAGGCCCGCGGTTCGTAGCGTGCGGCGGTGAACCCGTCGAGCTGCCGCATGTACTGGTCGTGCGGGACCTGGCCCGAGTAGAAGGACCAGGACTCCGGCACACCGTCGACGGCGTAGATCCCGTAGTGGACGAAGATGCCCAGCTTGGCATCGCGGAACCAGGGTTGCATCGGCATACCGCCAAGCTAGGGCGGCGGGCGCAGGGGGCGCGTGGGCGGTGATCACCACTGGTGGTCGATTCTCACCATCGGTGTTGCGCTGCGTAGGCCTTCGGCGTGACCGAGGGGCCAGGACGTCATCTGCGTGACGACGTTTGCCCTGGCCCCGAGACAGACTGCCTACGGCTCCTCGGCCGAGCGGCCACCGTCACTCGGCGGATCGGCCTGCTCGCTGTCGGTCGGCGGTGCGGGGCGCAGTGCCTTCGTCGCGTCCCTCAGCCGGCCGAACGTCCGCTGGAACGGGGACCCGCCCGGCTGGGACGTCGCCCCGGGCACGGAGGCTCCGGCCGAATCGCGCAGCGCGGCCAGCGCCTCGTTGGCCCGGTCCGCGGACTCCCGGTACAGGTCGCGGGACTTCGTCATCGCTTCGAGGGCCTCGGCGTACATGGCCACGAGCCTGCGCTCGCGGGCCAGTTCCTCCTCCATCGTCATCAGCTTCCACTGCTCGCGCAGCGCGGTGACGGCCTCCTGGCCGCCGTCCGGCAGGGGGCGCGCGGAGGCGGCGTAGCGGCAGAGGACGTCCACGAGTTCGGTGGGCTCGGAGCCGTCGAGGAAGACGCTGCGCACCGAGAACTCGCGCACGTCGTAGGAGGGAGCCACCGGGCTGGTCGGCAGCACCACGGCACCGCCGCGCGGCACCTGGAAGTCGAACTCGCGCAGCAACGCCCAGTTGACGGACCGTAGTTGATCCGGTGTGGCCCGGTGCTCCACCACGCGGTGCCGCAAGCTCGCGGGCAGCAGCCGGGCCAGGGGCAGCCGGCCGTGCGCGTCCGGGGTCATGGCCTCGTGCACGACGACGTGGATGTTCCAGCCGTCCTGCGCGCAGCTCCGGAACAGGCGCCGCAGCTCCTTCTCGTCGGAAGGCAGCGGATTGACCTGCCCGAAGCGCAGCCCGGGAACTGTCACACGGTCCCAGCCGGCGTCGGCGCTCTCGGGGTCCTCGGGCCAGAACATGGTCGCGGGGGAAGGCCACCGGGGATCCCAGACCCGCTCGGCCTCCGCGACCAGGACCCACTCCTGCCCCTCCGTCGTAACGGGGGTGCCAGAGGACGAACCCGGTTCCGGAGCGGGCGGGAATGTCAGCCGCGCCCGCACGGTCACCGTCCCCTCCACCCGCCACCGCGCCTCGAAGACCTGCTCGCGCGGATCCTCGTGCTGGTCCTCGTCGGGTTCCAGGTGGTCGTCGATGACCTCGCGGTCCTTGAGCCGTTGCAGCTGTCGCCGTACGACGTCCGCGGCGTCGGCGGACCCGACGTGGCGGCCGCGAGCCAGCCACACCGTGTGGGGGATCGTGGGCGGAGCTGTGGAGGAGTTCGACATAGGCCAATCTGCGGGCGGGGGCGGTGCTGACCCACCAGTATCACCGTCGGAGATCTTGGCGGGTCAAGCGGGGGGTCGAGCATGGATCGTAGAGTCTCGTATGCCCGATTTTTTGGGATACCGCGTGAGCGTACGCGCGGGGTGTGATCGGTTCACTCCGGGCGGCCGGGTTTCACGCGTGCCTCTGACGTGGACCTGTCCGCAGAATGGTGGGGCGGACGGGACCCGCCCACCATCCGCTCGGGGTGGGTCCCGTCCGTGTGCCACCTGATCTCACCGGCCCCGACGCCTGTCCGCGGCGCCCGGCCGGGACGGGACGCCCGGTTCGGGCGGGGGCGCGCTGAAGCCGGCCGGTACCGAACGGGCGCTCGTCGGGGACGGCGCCCGCAGGGGTACGACCGTCTCCTCGCGCGGCGGCCGGGTGCGCGGCAGCGGCTTGCCGACGACGCGGGTGTGCGTCATCAGCGAGGCGCAGGCCGCGCAGACCTCGGCCAGGGTCCACACCTGGCCGACCGCGGGATCGTGGCGCAGCACGAGCAGCACCGAGCCCGAGCAGTCGACCCGGGTCCCCTCGTGCGCCGCGCACCGCTGACGACGGCAGCCGCAGGCCGCGTCGGGGCGTACGGTCGCCGCTCTGACATGGGCCGCCGCATGGGCTTCGGCGAAGCGGCGCAGGGCCGCGATGTCGCGCGACCGGGCGGGCATGCCGCACCCGGAGGAGCAGCTGACCGAGGCGGTACGGTCGCGATGACCTGTGATGCGAATAGTCCAGGTACGCCCGGGTCGACGGGCTGACGGGGCGTCAGGGTACGCGAGAGCCAAGACCACAGTTCCTTTGAGTGGAGGTGTTCACGCGGAAGAGGCGCTGAGTTAAGGGCTAGCTGAGTTAAGAACTACCCGTCGTGGGGCAGTTCACATCATTTGCGGACCCCAAGTATTCGTTCGACACCGCGATACGGTCGACGCATGTCTGACGCGCGGCTGACCACCTCCTCCTACCTCGTCCTCGGCATCATCGACAGACTCGGCGAGGCGAGCCCGTACGACGTGAAGACGGAGGCCGCGCGTACGGTCGCGCCGTTCTGGTCGGTGCCGCACGCGCAGGTGTACGCCCAGTGCGACCGGCTGCTGGAGGCGGGGCTGCTGTCCCAGGTACGGCAGGAAAGCGGCCGTAACCGCCGGGTGCTGACCCTCACCGGCCAGGGCCGGTCCGTCCTCCGGGGCTGGCTGGACGACCCGGAGTTCGTGCCGGTCGAGGCCAGGGAGCGCGGCATCTTGAAACTGTGGTTCGGGGGCCGGCCCGACATCCTCGCCCCGGTCCAGCTCGGCGAGCACGAGAAGACCCTGCGGGGATACGAGGAACTCGCCGACGGCGTGGGCGGGTTGCTGACCCCGGGACAGCGCGAGGCGCTGGAGTTCGGCATCCGGTACGAGCGGATGATGGTCGACTTCTGGCAGTGGGTGCGGCACCGCGACGAACGCGCGCAGGACCGTTGACCCCGACGGCGGCCGCCTCTACCGTCTCGATAGTCCAGACGAGACTATCGAGGGCCGGGCCGAGGCTCTGAGCCGGCAGGGGGGCCGCCGTGCGCCGTCCGACGAACAGCACCTGGCGCCGCGCCACGATGATCGCGGTCACGGTCGTGTGCCTGGCCTACGCGCCGATCGCGATGACCGAACTGTGGCCGTACGCCCGCCCCGGCGCTCCCGCTCTCGGCGAGTGGGTGATGGGCCGTGTCGTCTCCCCGCGCTACGTCACCGACGCCCTCGCCGGCCGTATCGCGCCCTACCGGCACAGTCTCGTCCCGATGATCGTGCACTCGGTCCTCGGCGGCGCCCTGATGCTCCTCGCCCCCGCCCAACTCCTCACCGCCGCCCGCCGACGCACCCGCCTCCACCGCACGCTGGGCGTGGTCTTCGCGGTCACGGTGTACGTCTCGATGGCGGGCGCCGGGATCTACCTGGCGCGCACGGCCCCCACGGACGCGTTCAGCGGCCCGGCGTTCTGGATCGTGCTTGCCACCCTCCTCGTCGGCACCGTCCTGAGCGTCACCTTCGGCATCCTCACCGCGGTCGGTGGACTCCCCGACCTGCATCAGCGCTGGATGCTCCTCTGCTACGGATTCCTCCTCACCGCACCGCTGCTGCGCCTCGAATGGGGCTTCCTGCCCCGGCTGTTGTCCGGCCTGACCATGGAACAGATCAACCAGGTCGCGATCACGCACCTGGGCTCGGTGGTCGTGTTCGGCGCGCTGATCGCCTCGCGGGCACGGGACCGCCGTACGACGGTGGAGGGCGTGTCGGGTTCCTGGGCACCGCCGCCCGTGCTCGCCGTCGCACAACTCGCCGGTGCGGCCGCCCTGTTGTGGATCGCGCGCTCGTACCTCGACTTCGGCGCGACCGGACGGCGACTGCTGTGGGCCTATCTCCTTCCCTACGCGGTCAGTTACGCCGTGATGGCCGTCAACGCCCGCCGCGCCGGACGCCAGGGCCGGCCCTGGGCCCGGGAGGAATGGCGACTGCACCTGACGGCCCTGAGCCTGGCCCCGGTGCTGTCGATCGGCGCGGCCCCGGTCTTCCAACGCGCCCTCGGTCTCGACCGGTTGACGGCCCTGTCCGCCGGTGTCGCCATCGGCTGCGGCATGCTCGCCTTCGCCGCGACGACTGTCGTGAGCCTGCGCGTGATGTACGGACGTGAGCTGCTGAAGCGGACCGCGCTCGCGGACTCGGCCCCAACGCCCCGTCTGCCCACGCCGGTTGGGCGGGGCCGCCCATGACGCCGTGCTCGGTTCGGCCTGGTTAGTATCGGCGCGGGGCTGTTGACTCGCCCCGGCTTCTGGGCCGACTTCGTCCCCTGGACCGTGAACCGGGTCGACGCCCAGGCCCTCGGCGTGTGGGCCCTGACGCTGGGCGTCGGTGTCCTCGGCGCCCTGGCCGAGGACGACCTCGACCGAACTCGCCCTGTCCTCCGGGCACTTCCCGCACGGCGATCGCCGCAGAAGTCGTACTTGCCTTCCGCGCATCGAGCGTGAACTGGTCGTCCGGACCGGCCCTCGGCCTCGTCTGCATGCTGACCGGACTGCTCCTCGCGGGCGCGAGCGGGCGTCTGCTGCTCGGTTCGGTCAGTGGGGATAGGCGCGCGGTGGGCGCTGCTGGGGCAGTTCGTCGCGGAACTCCTCGATGAGCGAACTCACTTGGCGGATGAGCGCGGTCCGTTCCAACCGGTCGAGGTAGAGGTTGCGGCGTGCGAGCCCGGGTGCGTCCACGCAGAAGTACAGCGCCATCAGCGGATTGATGAACAGCTCGCCGCCGCGCGTGCGTTCGGTGAAACGGACGTCACCGAAGTCCCCGCGCACGGCTGCCGCCACGGAACCGTTGACGATGCTCGGATGGTCCGGAGTGGACTCCTGGGCGTGCGCCACCGCATCGAGATACAGCTGCCCCTCGCGGCTCTCACGCGGGAGCGAGAACGCGCCGAGATACGCGCCCTCACGATCCAGCGCGGCCAGGTTCTCCAGCACCAGCGAGTGGTTGACCCCGTGATACGCGTCCACACCGAACCCGAGGCACGCCACCAGCCGTACCGGCACCTCGTCGAGCCCGTTCACCGCCGCGAGGCTGGCCATGTCCTCCTCCGGGGTGCCCAGCCCGTGTTCGTCGCCCCGCATCAGGATGTCGGTGCCGCCGTCCACCAGCACGACGGCGTCGACGCCGCCGAGATGCGCGATGAGCGTGCGGTACGCGTCCCGCAGCGGTCCCACACCGGTCAGGGGGAACGCGTACACGGTCGACGGCATGTCGTGCAGGTCGAGCCACCGCGCGAGGGACCGCTCCGGGAAGTAGTCGCCGCGGGCCTCCGTGTCCGGGCGTACGGCGGCCACGTCGCGGTCCACCCACACGTCCTGGTCGAGGCCGTACAGATCGGCGAAGGACAGGTTCGCGAGGTGCACCTCCTTGCCGGCCGAACGCAGCGCGAGGGCCAGCGGCAGCCCGGCGTAGACGTCGAAGCCGCCGCCCGCGCCGGCGACGAGTATCCGGCGCGCATCGCGCAGACGGCTGAGGAACGGGGGTTCGAGGAGGGAGAACACCGGGGGACGTTAGCAGGCCCGTACGCCATGATGGGCGGGTGGACTTCGAACCGTACCGGGGCGAACTGGTGGCGTACTGCTATCGGATGCTGGGCTCGTTCCACGAGGCCGAGGACCTGGTGCAGGAGACGATGCTGCGCGCGTGGAAGGCCCGCGACCGGTACGACCCCGCACGCGCCTCCGTCCGCACCTGGCTTTACCGCATCGCCACCAACGTCTGCCTCACCGCGCTCGAAGGACGCGCGCGCCGCCCCCTGCCGTCCGGCCTCGGCGCACCGGGCGAGGACCCCGGAACACCGCTCACGCCTGCGACCGACATCCCCTGGCTGCAGCCCTTCCCCGACGCGCGCTACGACATGGAGGCCCGCGCCGACATGCGGCTCGCCCTCGTCGTCGCCCTGCAACGGCTGCCCGCGCGGCAGCGGGCCGTGCTCGTGCTGCGCGAGGTGCTGCAGTTCAGCGCGGCCGAGGTCGCCGACCAGCTCGACACCACCGTCCCGGCCGTCAACAGCACGCTCCAGCGCGCCCGCGCCGCCCTCACGGACGTCGGCGACGACGACGCGATCACCGAACCGGACGACCCCGGGGCACGCGAGGTCGTCGACCGCTACCTGCGGGCGTTCGAGGCGGCCGATGTCCCCGCCCTCGTACGGCTGTTGGCCGACGCCGTGGTCCTGGAGATGCCGCCGGTCCCGCTCTGGTTCCGCGGCACCGAGCACTACGGCGCGTTCATGCGCAGGGTCTTCGAACTCCGGGGCACGGACTGGGCGTTGAGGCGCCTGGTCGCCAACGGGCAACCCGCACTGGCCGCGTACGCACAGGACCCTGCTGGCAGGCACCGCCTGCACAGCCTTCAGGTGTTCACCGTCGCCGGCGGACGCGTCACCCACAACGTCGTGTTCGCCGATCCGCAGTCGCTGAAAGCCTTCGACCTGCCACAACGGCTGTCCGCGAACCGACCGCGCCGACCACGATGAGTTCGGCCGGTGCCGCCGGTATGTACCGGTGAGCACCGACCGAAAGGACACCCATCATGAGCGTCATCGTCATCCAGTTCACCACCCTGGACGGGATCGTCTCCGACCCCGACGGGTCCGACGGCACCCCGCACGGCGGCTGGATGTTCCGCTACGGCCGCGAGGCGATCGGCGGCGACAAGTTCCGGCTGGGCAGCACCCTCGACGACGGGGTCATGCTGCTCGGCCGCAGCACCTGGCAGGCGTTCTCGCGGCTGTGGCCGGCCCGCGACGACGAGTTCTCCGCGCGCATGAACGCCGGGGCGAAGCTGGTCGCGTCCCGCACCCTCACCGATGTGTCGGCGTGGACGAATTCGAGCGTCCTCGACGGCGACCTCGTCGACGCCGTGAAGCGCGAGGAGCGGGACGTGATCGTCATCGGCAGCCTGCCCGTCGTCCGTACGCTGATGGCCGAGGACCTGGTCGACGAGTACCGGCTGATCACCTTCCCCACGGTCCTCGGCACCGGCGAACGGCTCTTCCCGGCGGGCGGTCCGCCCCTCCACCTGGAGTGCCAGCAGATCGAGAAGACGGGCCACACCGTGTTCGCGCGGTACGGGAGGGCGGCGCGCTGACGTGCGCGAGGGGCCCGGCGGTTCGGCCGCCGGGCCCCTCGGTCTCAGCTGCGCGGGAGTGAGACTTACGCGTAGGCGGGGGTGAGGCTTACGCGCCGCTCGCCCTGAGCATGTCCTCACGCTCGACGATCTTCACGCGCTCGCGGCCCTGCGGCTCTCCCAACGCCTTCTCGGCGGCGTCGAGTCGGTACCAGCCGTCCCACGTGGTGAAGCGGACCTCGCGCTCGGCGAAGAACGCCTCCACGGCCTCCGGCTCGGGCGAAACAGGCGTGTGCAGACGGCCGTTGGCGTGGTCGTCGAGCAGGTTGGCCACCGTCTCGTTCGCGTCGCCCTTGGTGTGGCCGATCAGGCCGACCGGACCGCGCCGGATCCAGCCGGTGACGTACGTCGACTGGAGGTGCTCGCCGGTCTCCTGGATGACCCGGCCACCCTCGTCGGGGACCGTGCCCGACTCGATGTCCCAGGGGAGCTTGGGGAGTTTGTCGGAGAGGTAGCCGACCGCGCGGTAGATCGCGGTGACGTCCCAGTCCTTGAACTCGCCGGTGCCCTTGACGTTGCCGGTGCCGTCCAGCGCGGTGCGCTCGGTGCGCAGGCCGACGACCTTGCCGTCCTCGCCGAGGATCTCGGACGGGGACTCGAAGAAGTGCAGGAACAGCTTGTGCGGGCGGTCGCCGACATCGCGGATCGCCCAGTTCTCCAGCGTCTTGGCGACCATGTCGGCCTGCTTGTTGCCACGCCGCGTGGCGATCGAACCCTCGTCGTAGTCGATGTCCTCGGGGTCGACGATGACCTCGATGTTCGGCGAGTGGTCCAGCTCCCGCAGCTCCATCGGGGAGAACTTCGCCTGCGCCGGGCCGCGGCGGCCGAAGACGTGGACTTCGAGTGCCTTGTTGGCCTTGAGGCCCTCGTGGACGTTCGGCGGGATCTCGGTCGGCAGCAGCTCGTCGCCGGTCTTGGCGAGGATGCGGGCCACGTCGAGGGCCACGTTGCCGACACCGAGGACGGCGACTTTCTCGGCCTCCAGCGGCCAGGTGCGCGGGACGTCCGGGTGGCCGTCGTACCAGGAGACGAAGTCGGCGGCGCCGTAGGAACCGTCGAGCTCGATGCCCGGTATGGACATCTCGCGGTCGGCCGTCGCGCCGGTGGAGAAGACCACCGCGTCGTAGAAGCTGCGCAGGTCGTCCAGGCTGATGTCGGTCGGGTAGTCGATGTTGCCGAAGAGGCGGATCTGCGGCTTGTCGAGGACCTGGTGCAGGGCGGTGATGATGCCCTTGATGCGCGGGTGGTCGGGGGCGACGCCGTACCGGATCAGGCCGAAGGGCGCGGGCATCCGCTCGAAGAGGTCGATGGACACGCCGGGTTCGGCGGCCACCTCGGACTTGAGCAGGGCGTCGGCGGCGTAGATCCCGGCGGGGCCGGCTCCGACGATGGCTACCCGCAGGGGGCGCGGCATGATCAGGTTCCCTTCGAGCGAAAACAAGCGACTCGACGGGAAGCCTAAACTAAGGCATGCCTAAGTCGGTATGCGGGTCCGGTCTATGACCTCATAAGGCCGGCTTATGGGGTGCCCGTGGCTGAGGTTCGGCCGGTATGTGGACTGGGCGGGGGTTTTCAGCCCGCCGGGCGGATGTGCACCACGTCCTGTACGACCTCGGGTGGCGTGCTGAGGAGCTGGAGCATGACCCGGGCGACGGTGGCCGAGGGGAGCGGTTTCATGGCTCCCACCCTGGTCAGATAGCCGTCGGCCTCCCACACGGGTGCGGCGCGCTGCCGGTCCTCGCCGGGGAAGTTCTCGATGAAGGCGCTGTCGGAGATCGAGCCCAGGATCACCAGGGCGACCCGGATTCCGTCGCCGCGCAGCTCCTTGTGCATGGCGGCGGTGAAGCCGTTCAGGCCGTGCTTGCTCGCCGCGTACATCGCCATCAGCGGCATGTGGTCCAGCGTGATCTCGGAGGAGATGTTGAGAATGTCACCACCTCCCGCCGCCCGCAGCAGCGGCACCGCTGAGCGGGTCGTGTGGATCGGGCCCAGGAGGTTGGTGCCGATGCAGCTGTGGATGTCCTCGTCGGCGGTGTCCTCGATGGCGCGGATGCGGGCGACGCCGGCGCTGTTCACCAGGATGTCCACCCGTCCGAACCGTTCCTCGATCTGAGCGAACGCCGCGCGGACGCTGTCGCCGCTGCTGACGTCGGTCGGGATCGTCAGCACCGACCCCGCCATCTCCCGCGCGGCCGTCTCCAGCCGGTCGGCACGCCGGGCGAGCAGCACCACCTGCGCGCCGTTCTCGGCGAGCAGCGCCCCGACGGCCCGCCCCACGCCGGTCGAACCTCCGCTGATCACGGCGACCTTGCCCTGCATCGTGCCTGCCATGACGGCCTCCCCGGCGAGATGTGCTGAGACGTGCTGAGACGTGGCGATCGGATGAGAGGCTACCTCTCGATAATTGAGAACGCCATATTCGTCATCGGAGATCGGCCCTGCAACACGGGCGACCCGCCCGGCAGTTGGCAACAGGCTGCTTCCGTGCGGGAAACGGCTCGGTAATGCCCGCACGGTTTCCTCGGGAGAAATCGAGATTCACATCAGGAAACCCCGGATGCTGGGAGCCTCCCATGGCGATGGACACCGCAGCCGCACCGCCCACGACCACCGAGCCGGCACCGACGACCGAGCCCACTCCCGAATCCGACCTCGCCGCCCAAGTCCGCGCCGACGGCGTCGAGTTCGTCCTCGCCGTCTTCGTCGACCTCGCGGGCAAGCCCTGCGCCAAACTCGTCCCGGTGGAGGCGGTCGAGGAACTCCAGTCCGACGGCGTCGGATTCGCGGGCTACGCGGCAGGCGCCCTGGGCCAGCGGCCCAGCGACCCGGACGTCATCGCGCTGCCCGACGTCACCTCGTACACCCCGCTGCCCTTCGTACGCCCCGGACTCGCCCTCGTCCACTGCGACCCGCACGTCGAGGGCAAGCCCTGGCCGTACGCACCCCGCGTCATCCTGCGCGCCGTACTGGCCCGTGCCGCCGAGCTCGGCTTGTCCCTCGCGGTCGGGGCGGAGATCGAGTACTTCCTCGTCAACCGCGACGAACACGGCACGCTCTCCGTCGCCGACAGCCGTGACACCGCCGCCCAACCCTGTTACGACGCACGAGGGTTGACCCGGATGTACGACCACCTCACCGCCGTCTCCAAGGCGATGAACTCCCTCGGCTGGGGCAACTACGCCAACGACCACGAGGACGGAAACGGCCAGTTCGAGCAGAACTTCGCCTACGCCGACGCCCTCACCACCGCCGACCGGGTCATCACCATGCGGTACTTGGTGTCGGTGCTGGCCGAACAGCGGGGCATGACAGCCACGTTCATGCCGAAGCCGTTCACCGACCGCACCGGCTCCGGGATGCACATGCACCTGTCGCTCTGGCGGGGGAGCGAACCCGCCTTCCCCGACGCCTCCGACACCCGAGGCCTCGGCCTGTCCCCGCTCGCCTACTCCTTCGTCGGCGGCATCCTCGACCACGCCCGCGCCCTCCAGGCCGTCATCGCGCCCACCGTCAACTCGTACAAGCGCACCGGCGCGGTCTCGACCCGCTCGGGCGCGACGTGGTCACCCCGCAAGGCCGGTTACGGCGGCAACGACCGCACCCACTTCGTCCGCGTCCCCGACGGCAACCGCATCGAACTGCGCGGCGGCGACGGCTCCGCCAACCCCTACCTCGCGGCGGCCGCGGCCCTGGCCGCCGGACTCGACGGCATCGAGCGCGCACTCGACCCCGGCGAACCCGGAGACACGGCGGCCACCGCGGCCCGCCCCGAACTGCCGCCGACCCTGCTGCACGCCGTGGAGGCACTGGCCGCCGACCCGGTGATCGGCGGGGCTCTCGACGCGGCGGGCCCGGGCGTCAGCGAGTATTTCGGCGAGGTCAAACGCCAGGAGTTCTTCGACTGGCACGGCACGGTCGGCGCCTGGGAGCTGGACCGCTACCTCACCGCTTTCTGACCCGCCCGTTCCTCCCCCTCCCTCTTCATCGCTCCTCATCGGAAGAGAGCCGCATGTGCGGAATCGTCGGGCTCCATCTGCGTGAGCCCTCCCTCGAACCCCGGCTCGGCGAACTGCTCACCGCCATGCTGGGCCAAGTCGTCGAACGCGGCCCGGACTCGGCGGGCGTAGCGGTCTACGGCGACCCGCGCCTGTCACCGCCCGGGCGCGCCGTCGTCTCGCTGCTGGGAGTCACCCCGAAGGAGGCGTCAACGGCCTTGCCGGACACGGTGGTTGTCTCCGCCGACGCCACGACGGTCGTTCACGCGGACTCGCCGGTTCCCGAGTTGCTCGCCATCATCGCCACCGCGCTGCCGCAAGCCACCGTCATCGGCTCGGGGGAGGGCTTCGCCGTACTCAAGGGCACCGGAAATCCGGTCCAGTTGGCCGAGTCGTTCGGGCTCGCCGGAGTGACCGGCTACCAGGGCGTCGGTCACACCCGGATGGCCACGGAATCGGCCGTCACCCCCGAAGGCGCGCACCCCTTCTCCGTCGGCCCCGGCCAATGCCTGGTCCACAACGGGTCGTTCGCCAACCACGCCACCATCCGACGTGAACTCCGGTCCCAGGGCGTGGAGTTCGACAGTGAGAACGACTCCGAGGTCGGCGCCCGCTTCGTCGCCCACCACCTCGAACGGGGCGCCGACCTGGAGAAGGCACTGCGGCTGCTGTGCGAACGCTTCGACGGCTTCTACACATTGCTCGTCTCCACCACCGACTCCTTCGCGGTCGTCCGCGACGCCATCGCCTGCAAGCCCGCGCTGGTCGCCGAGACCGACGCCTGGGTGGCGATGGCCTCCGAGTACCGGGCCCTGGACGTCCTGCCGGGCATCGAGAACGCCCGCATCTTCGAACCCGAGCCGGAAGAGGTGTACGTATGGCAGCGCTGACCGGGGTGGAGATCGCCGACCTCGCGGCCTCCACCGTCCGCGATCTCAACCAGGCACTCCACGCCCCCCAACCGGCACCGGCCTGGCGGGTGTTGAACCCCCGAGGCGCCCACAGCGTCGCCTGCGGTCTCAAGGACGAGGTGACCGTCGACATCGAGGGCCACGTCGGCTACTACTGCGCGGGCATGAACCAGCGCGCCACGGTCACCGTGCACGGCAACGCCGGAGTCGGTGTCGCCGAGAACATGATGTCCGGCACGGTCCGGGTGCGCGGCGACGCCTCCCAGTCCGCCGGGGCCACCGCACACGGCGGGCTGGTGGTGATCGAGGGCAACGCGGCAGCCCGGTGCGGTATTTCGATGAAGGGCGTGGACATCGTCGTCGGCGGGAACGTCGGCCACATGAGCGCGTTCATGGGGCAGGCGGGACGACTCGTGGTCTGCGGCGACGCGGGTGACGCCCTCGGCGACTCCCTCTACGAGGCCCGCATCTACGTCAAGGGCACGGTCAAGACCCTCGGTGCCGACTGCGTGGAGAAGGAGATGCGGGACGAACACCTCGTGGAACTGGCCGAGTTGCTGAAGGCGGCGGAGTTCGACGAGGACCCCGCCGACTTCCGCCGCTACGGCTCGGCCCGGCAGCTGTACCACTTCACGATCGACAACTCGACGGCGTACTGAGGGAGTTGCACCTTTCATGGACTTCGCATCCCGCGGCCTGCGCGAGTCGGCCACCTTCGACCGCGCCACCATCCACGCCATCCAACGGGCCGCCGCGACCGGCGTCTACGACATCCGGGGCTGGGGCGCGAAGCGACCCCTCCCGCACTTCGACGACCTGCTCTTCCTCGGCGCCAGCATGTCCCGCTACCCGCTTGAGGGTTACCGCGAGCGCTGTGACACGGACGTCGTCCTCGGCGCGCGCAACGCCAAGTACCCACTGCACCTGGACATCCCGGTCACCATCGCCGGCATGAGCTTCGGCGCGCTGTCCGCGAACGCCAAGGAGGCGCTCGGGCGCGGGGCGAGCGCGGCCGGCACCTCCACCACCACCGGCGACGGCGGCATGACCCCGGAGGAACGCGGCCAGTCCAAGCACCTCGTCCACCAGTACCTGCCGTCCCGCTACGGCATGAACCCCGACGACCTCCGCAAGGCCGACGCCATTGAAGTGGTCCTCGGCCAGGGCGCCAAGCCCGGCGGCGGAGGCATGCTGCTCGGCCAGAAGATCACCGACCGCGTGGCCGGGATGCGCACCCTTCCGGTCGGCGTGGACCAGCGCAGCGCCTGCCGTCACCCCGACTGGACCGGCCCCGACGACCTCACCATCAAGATCGGCGAACTCCGCGAGATCACCGACTGGGAGAAGCCGATCTACGTCAAGGTCGGCGCGACACGCACCTATTACGACGTGAAGCTCGCCGTCCACGCCGGCGCCGACGTCGTGGTCGTCGACGGCATGCAGGGCGGCACCGCCGCCACCCAGGAGGTGTTCATCGAACACGTCGGCATCCCCACTCTCGCCGCGATTCCCCAGGCGGTTCAGGCACTTCGGGAACTCGGCGTCCATCGCGAGGTCCAACTCATCGTCTCCGGCGGCATCCGCACCGGCGCCGACGTCGCCAAGGCCATCGCGCTCGGCGCGGACGCGGTCGCCATCGGCACCGCCGCCCTGATCGCCCTCGGCGACAACCATCCCCGCCACGACGCCGAGTACCGTCAACTCGGTTCAGCGGCAGGCTACTTCGACGACTTCCAGGACGGCCGCGACCCGGCCGGCATCTCCACCCAGGACGAGGAACTCGCCGCCCGTCTCGACCCGGTCGAAGGCGGCCGCCGGCTCGCCAACTACCTCCGCGTCCTCACCATGGAGGCCCAGACCCTCGCCCGCGCCTGCGGCAAGGCCCACCTCCACCACCTGGAACCCGAGGACCTGGTCGCCCTCACCATCGAGTCGGCCGCCATGGCCCGCGTCCCCCTCGCCGGCACCGACTGGATCCCCGGCACCTCCCGAGCCGCCCTGTGATCGCCGTCGTAGGAGCAGGCCTGATGGGCGCGGCCACGGCCTGGCAACTCGCCCGGCAGGGTCACGAGGTCACGCTCATCGAGGCGTACGACATCGGCCACAAGTACGGCAGCTCCCACGGCAGTTCCCGCATCTACCGCCGCGCCTACGCCGACCCCCTCTACGTCCGCCTGACCGGCGAGGCCCGCGAACTCTGGCAGGAGCTGGAGCGCGACACAGGCACCCAACTGCTGCGCCTCACCGGGGGATTGGACTTCGGCGCGAGCCGCGACCCGGAGGGCATCGCGGACATCCTGGCGGCAGCCGCCGTACCGCACGAACTGCTGACCGCGGCCGAAGCGACGGAGCGCTGGCCGCAGTTCCGCTTCGGCGGTCCCGTGCTCCACCATCCGGACGCGGGGACGGTCGACGCCGACGCGACGGTTGCCGCCGCCGTACACCGGGCCGCCGAGCTGGGCGCCCGCGTCCTCACCGGCGTGCGCGTCACCGGCGCGGAGACCCGCAACGACGGCCGCGTTGCCCTGAGTTCGGAAGGCCCCACTGTCGTCGCAGACACGGTCGCGATCGCGTCCGGCGCCTGGCTGCCCCGACTCGCCGCCCCGCTGGGCATATTGACACCCCTCCCGCCCCTCCGGGTGACCCAGCAGCAGGTCTTCCACTTCCGCCGCCGTGACCCGGGGGCGACCACCTGGCCCGTCTTCGTCCACAAGGACGAGCTGAGCCTCTACGGCCTCCCGTCCGGCAGCGACGGCGGACCACTACCGGCGTTCAAGGTCGCCCAGCACGACGAGGGCGCCCCCACCACCGCCGACACCCGCACCGGCACCATCGACCCCGCCTCCCGCGACAAGGTCACCGCGTGGGTGGCACGCACCTTGCCGGGACTCGACCCCACCCCTGTCGCCGAGGCCAGCTGCCTCTACACCACCACCCCCGACGAGGACTTCGTGCTCGACCGGACCGGCCCGTTCGTCGTCGTCTCCCCGTGCTCGGGCCACGGCGCCAAGTTCACGCCACTCATCGGCAGGATGGCCGCCGACCTCGCCCTGGGCCGTACCGAGCCCCACCCACGCTTCGCGCTCGGCCGGAGCCCCCGGACACGCAACTCCCGGCAGACACACGCCCATCAGGCAGAATGACCGACATGGGCACCGACCAAGACGACCGGGCAACCGCGCTGCCCGACCGGGAGATCACCCCCGAACAGGCCGACGGGCCAGTGGACTTGGAGACCGCGATCGCCCGCCAGGTGCGCCGCTACCGGATCGCGGCCGGTCTGTCGGTGGCGGAGATGGCGGCCCGGGTCGGCATCTCGAAAGCGATGCTCTCCAAGATCGAGAACGCGAACACGTCCTGCAGCCTCACCACTCTCGGCCGCCTCGCCACCGGCCTGAACGTGCCGGTCACGGCCCTCTTCCGCGGCGTCGACACCGAGCGCGAGGCCGTCTACGTCCCCGCCGGTCACGGCGCCCAGATCATCCGCCGCGGCAGCCGGGTCAGCCACCTCTACGAACTCCTCGGCGCCCTGCGCGGCCCCCACAAACGCATGGAAGCCGTCCTGGTCACCCTCACCGAGTCCAGCGAGGTCTTCCCCCTCTTCCAACACCCCGGCACCGAGCTGCTGTTCATGCTCGAAGGCGTCATGGTCTACGGCCATGGAGAGGCGGCCTACACGATGCGCCCCGGCGACGCCCTCCAACTCGACGGCGAGGGCGCGCACGGCCCCCAGGAACTGGTCGAACTCCCCGTCCGCTTCCTGTCAGTCACCGCCTTCGGTGATCACGCAAGGGACTGAAACGGTCTGGTGACGGGCCCGTTCGCTCGCTAGGCTGCACGGCAGTACAGGGATCGTCAACGCGTCGGAGGCCGGGGTAGCGCGTCTCTCCGACGTGCTCATTGGAGACGCCGATGGCGTACCGATCCCTGCTGCGTGTGCCCGGCGCGGCATTCTTCCCACTGGGCTTTCTGGCCCGCCTTCCCTATGCCACCTCGTCGCTCGCGACGCTCGTCCTCGTCCGGTCCGCCTCCGGCAGCTACGCCTTCGCCGGACTCGCCGCGGCGGTCCAGGGCATCGCCAACGCGCTCGGCGCCCCCATCGCCGGAACCCTGGCCGACCGGCACGGCCACCGCCTCATCGGGACGGTCACCGCACTCGCCAACGCCGCTGCCCTGACCGCCCTCGTCGCGGCGAGCCACACCGGCCGCGCGAGCATGCTGACAGCCGCGGCCCTGTCCGGACTCACCCAACCCCCGGTCGGCCCCCTGGTACGCGTCCACTGGTCACGTCTGCTGCACGCCCGCGCCCGGCCCGACCTCATACCGACCGCCTTCTCGTACGAGGCGACCGCCGACGAGATCAGTTTCGTCGCCGGACCCGCGCTCGTCGGACTGCTCACCGCCCTCGGCCCGACAGCGCCGACCCTGGCCGCCATCGCCCTCCTCGTCCTGGCCACCCTGCCCTTCGCCCTGTCCCTGACCCAGGGGAGCACCGAACACCGGCAGAGCACGCACACGGCACGAACTCCCCTGCGGCGCCTGCCACTTGCCGCGATGTTCCTCGCGATGGCCGCGATGGGCACGATATTCGGCGCCGTACAGACCGGTGTCACCGCGTACTCGAATGAGAGCGGGCACCCGGGCAGCGCCGGACTCCTCTACGCCGTCTTCGGCATCGGCAGCGCCCTGGCAGGAGCCGCCTGCGCCTGGCTCCCCGCGCGCTTCACCCTCCGTCAGCGGTACGTGACCTTCGCCGCGACGCTGCTGCTGGGCGCGCTCACCCTGCTGGCCGGGGAGAGGGGACACGCGCTTCCCGCCGCGATGGCCGTCGCCGGGGTGACAGTGGCTCCGTACCTGATCAGCCTCTACGCCCTCACCGAACGCCTCGCACCCGCCGACCGGGCGACCGTCGCCCTGACCATCCTGTGTGCGGGCGGCCCGCTCGGCACCGCGACCGGGCAGGCGCTGGCCGGGTTCCTGGCCGACAGCCACGGCAGCGCCGGGGCGTTCCTGGTGGCGCCGGTCGCGGCGACGGCGGCATTGCTGCTGGCCGTCGCCGTGGTCCTCGCGCGCTCCACCCGAACCGGGGATCAGCGCTCCGTCCGGACCCGGAGATGAACGAGAGGGGGCCATCCGCATGGCCGGGCCTGTATCCGTTGCCGTCACGCGCCGGACACCGGAGTCTTGGGGAAGGTGCCGGGCCACGAGGAGGACACACGATGGGGACGAGCGGTGACACGCCGGATGCCGAGCGGCGACGGCTGGCCGAGGCCGACGATTCCGGGGTGCCCTGGCGCCGTTGGGGTCCCTATCTGAGCGAGCGCCAGTGGGGGACCGTCCGGGAGGACTACAGCCACAGCGGTGACGCCTGGTCGTACTTCACCCACGACCAGGCACGCTCGCGCGCCTACCGCTGGGGCGAGGACGGCATCGCGGGCGTCAGCGACGACAAGCAGCGGCTGTGCTTCGCGCTCGCGCTGTGGAACGGCCGCGACCCGATCCTCAAGGAGCGGATGTTCGGCCTCACCAACTCCGAGGGAAACCACGGCGAGGACGTCAAGGAGTACTACTTCTACCTCGACAGCACGCCCACGCACTCGTACATGAAGTACCTCTACAAATACCCGCAGTCGGAGTTCCCGTACGAGGACCTCAAGGCCACCAACCAGGCACGGGGGCGAGGCGACTTCGAGTACGAACTTCTCGACACCGGCATCTTCGACGAGGACCGCTACTTCGACGTGTTCGTCGAGTACGCCAAGGCGGGCCCCGAGGACCTGCTGATCGAGATCACCGCGCACAACCGCGGCCCGGACGAGGCACCTCTGCACCTGCTGCCGACCCTGTGGTTCCGGCACACCTGGTCCTGGGCCGGCGGCACCGCCGTACCGTCCATCCAGCAGGAGTCCGGCGGCCGACTCCGCGCCGATCACGAGGAGCTGGGCCCGCGCCGGCTGTACTGCGACGCGGACGCGGAGACCCTGTTCACCGAGAACGACACCAACAACGAGAAGATCTTCGGCAGTTCGAACTCCTCCCCGTACGTCAAGGACGGCATCGACCGGTATGTCGTCGGCGGCGAGGCCGGAGCCGTCAACCCCGACCGGACCGGCACCAAGGCCGCCGTCCACCATGTACTGACCATCCCGGGCGGCCAGAGCGCCACCGTCCGCCTGCGCCTCACCGCCACCGAACTGCCCGACTGGACCGGCGACTTCGACACCGTCATGACCCAACGGCGCGCGGAGGCGGACGAGTTCTACGACGGCATCACCTCCGCCGACTCGTCGGCCGACGAACGGCGGCTGGTGCGGCAGGCGTTGGCCGGGATGCTGTGGAGCAAGCAGTACTACTACCTCGACGTCGAGCGCTGGCTCTCCGAGCACGGCGTCGACCCGCTCGCCTCCGACCCCCGGGTGCGGAACAGCAACTGGTACCACATGGTCAACGACGAGATCATGTCGATGCCGGACACCTGGGAGTACCCGTGGTTCGCGGCCTGGGACCTCGCCTTCCACACCGTCGCCCTGTCGATGGTCGATCTCACCTTCGCCAAGGGCCAGTTGGACCTGCTGCTGCGCCGCCTCTACCTCCACCCCAACGGCCAGATCCCGGCCTACGAATGGAACTTCGGGGACGTCAACCCGCCCGTGCACGCCTGGGCGACCCTGTTCCTCTACGAGTTGGAGAAACACCGCACCGGCAAGGCCGACCGCGCCTTCCTGGAGAACGCCTTCCACAAGCTGATGAAGAACTTCAGCTGGTGGCTCAACCGCAAGGACACCGACGGCAACAACGTCTTCCAGGGCGGCTTCCTCGGCCTCGACAACATCGGCGTCTTCGACCGCAGCGCCCCGCTCCCCACCGGCGGCCACCTCGACCAGGCGGACGGCACGGCATGGATGGCGCTGTACTGCCAGAACCTCCTTGAGATCGCCATAGAGCTGGCCGTCGACAACCCCGTCTACATCGAGCAGGCGCAGTCCCTGTTCGAGCACTTCGCGTGGATCGCCGTCGCCATGAACCGCATCGGCGCCGACAACGCGAGCCTGTGGGACGAGGAGGACGGCTTCTTCTACGACGTGCTGCGGCTGCCCGACGGCACGGCGACCCGGCTCAAGGTCCGTTCGCTCGTCGGACTGATCCCCCTCGCGGCCACCAGCCTGGTCGGCGGCTGGGCGGACCGGCGCTTCCCCGAACTGGTCGCCGGAGCACTGGAGTTCATAGAGCGCCATCCGGCCGTGGAGGCCACGATCTCTTCGCACGAGGCGATGGGGCCGAACGCCGACGGCCGGTATCTGTTCGCCCTGTTCGGCGAGGACCGGCTGCGGCGCATCCTGTCCCGGATGCTCGACGAGGGCGAGTTCCTCGGCCCGCACGGCATCCGCTCGCTGTCCCGCCACCACGCCGAGCAGCCGTACACCTTCGAGGTGCACGGGGAGACGTACGGCGTCGGCTATCTGCCCGCCGAGTCCGACTCCGGGATGTTCGGCGGCAACTCCAACTGGCGCGGCCCCGTGTGGTTCCCGGTCAACCTGCTCCTGATCCGTGCCCTCCTCAACCTGCACGCCTTCCACGGCGCCGAGTTCACCGTCGAGTGCCCCACGGGATCGGGCCGCCGGCTCACGCTCTACGAGGTCGCCCGCGAGATCTCCGACCGGCTCACCGCCACCTTCCTCAGCGACGCCGACGGACACCGTCCGGTGCACGGCGCCCAGGCCAAGTTCGCCAAGGACCCGCACTGGAAGGACCTGATCCTCTTCTACGAGTACTTCCACGGCGACAACGGCGCCGGCCTCGGCGCCTCCCACCAGACCGGCTGGACCGGCCTGTCCGCGGTCACCGCCACCCTCTTCCACACCCTGGGCGACCAGGAGTGGTCGGCCCGGGGCCGCGAGAGCCTCCGCCCGACCGGCGACCGAGAGGAGCCCCTGTCATGACCGCCTGGCCCGAGCATCCGGTGATCTACGAGATCAACACCCTGATCTGGCTGGGGGAGTTGAGCAGCCGCTACGGCCGCACCGTCACCCTCGGCGAGGTGCCCGCGCCCGCCTGGGACGAGGTCGCCCTCCCGGGCGTCGACGCCGTCTGGCTCATGGGCGTGTGGGAACGCAGCCCGGCCGGACTGGAGATCGCGCTGCGCGACACCTCGCTCCAGGCGTCGTTCCGGGAGGCCTTGCCCGACCTCCGCCCGGAGGACGTGGCCGGATCGCCGTACTGCGTCCGGAACTACGTCGTCGACGCGTCCCTCGGCGGCCCGGAGGGGCTGGCGGCGGCCCGCGCCCAACTGGCCGCCCGTGGCGTCCGGTTGATCCTCGACTACGTCCCCAACCACGTGGCCCCCGACCACCCCTGGCTGACCGAACGCCCCGGCTGCCTCGTCCAGGGCACCCAGGACGACCTGTCCCGCGACCCCGCCGCCTTCCTGGAAGCGGGCGGCAAGGTCTTCGCCCGTGGCCGCGACCCGTACTTCGCGCCCTGGCCGGACGTCGTCCAACTCAACGCCTTCAGCGACGAGTTGCGCACGGCGGCGGTCGACACCCTGGCCTCGATCGCCGACCAGGCCGACGGTGTGCGCTGCGACATGGCCATGCTGCTGATGACCGACGTCTTCGCGAAGACCTGGGGCGAACGGGCCGGCACGGCACCGGCCGAGGACTTCTGGCCGTACACGATCCCGAAGGTCCGCGAGCGCCACCCCGACTTCCTCTTCGTCGCCGAGGCGTACTGGGACCTCGAATGGGCCCTGCAGCAACAGGGGTTCGACCACTGCTACGACAAACGCCTCTACGACAGGCTGCTGCACGAGGGTGCCGATTCCGTACACGGTCATCTGTGGGCCGACGTCCGCTACCAGCGCGGCCTGGTCCGCTTCCTGGAGAACCACGACGAACCCCGGGCCGCCGCCACCCTGTCGCCCGAGCGGGAACGGGCGGCGGCCGTCACCATCGCGACCCTGCCGGGCGCGACGCTCTGGCACGAGGGCCAGTTCGAGGGGCGACGGGTACGCCCGCCGGTCTTCCTCTCCCGCCGGCCGGAGGAGCCCGTCGACAAGGAACTCCTCGCGTTCCACCACCAGTTGCTCGCCGCCGTCGCCTCCTCCGGCATGCGCACAGGAGGGGAGTGGCAGCTGCTCGACTGCACGGGCTGGCCCGACAACCCCACTCACGAGAACCTGATCGCCTGGTCCTGGACGACGGATTCCAGCCGCCACCTCGTCGTCGTCAACCTCTCCGAACACCCGGCCCAGGGCCGGGTCCGCCTCCCGTGGACCGACCTGCGCGGCGGGTCCCGCCAACTCACCGAACTGCTCGGCGACTTGACCTTCGACCGGGACGGCGACGAACTGGCCGACCCCGGTCTCTACGTCGAGTTGGAGGGCCTCCGCTGGCATCTGCTCGCGGTGATGCCCTGATCTTGACCTGTGGCCAACTGGTGAAGGATTGACGGGAGTTGTGAAAGGTGGCAAGAATTCAGCTTGCTTCGCTGTGCCTACGCTGAGCGAGGCGATGCGAGCGGTCCGGTAGCGCATGCCATCGATCGTTGACTTTCGTGTGCCCGCCGTTCGCGTTCTGCCACCTCCCACACCTTTAACCCATCGTCGAGGCTCACTTTGTCACGTTCGCAACACCTCAGATCACTGTCCGCCCTCGCCGCCACCGCGTTCGTCGCGGCCGCCGCGCCCGTGCTCGCGGCCGGCCCGGCGAGCGCCACCGACGCCGACGCGTGCCAGTCCGCCACCGTGCAGTACCGCATCGTCGGTGCCGATGGAAACGTTGTAGGCGCGGACTGGACCTCGCAGGGCGGGTTCCTCCAGTGGGACACCGTCCCCGGCACCGTCGAGGTCCGGCTGGCTCCCGACCAGAGCGTCGGGGACAGCTGCAAGTACCCCGTCTCCCTCGCCGAGTACACCGCCGAGGGCCCCAACTGGTACAACTCCGGCCACCAGACCATGGTCGACAAGGCCACGGTCTACCTCACCGCCAAGGACGTCGCCGGCGCGAGCGACGCCCAGAAGACCTGGCAGCAGCTGAAGGTCAAGTCACCTGACTGCTACGGCCAGATCGACCTGTACGGCGACGACGTCACCTACGACGGCGGCACGGGCGAGGGCCACGGCCCCCTGCCGTACGAGCCGGACAACATCATGACGCCGTACCACCTCATCGCGGCCTGGAACGGTGGCGACAAGGAGTGCACCCCGAGCACTCCGGACTCGCCCACCCCGACGCCGACGCAGCCCGCCTCGGCGCCGCCCGTGACGCCGTCGACCCCGGCCGGCAGCACGCCTCCCGCCGAGGAGTCGACCCCGCCGGCCAGCCCCAAGCCGTCGACGACGCCTCCCACCTCCGCGCACGTCCCGCCGCTGAAGTCGTCGCCCTCGCCCACACCGAAGGCGACGCCGAACGGTGGCAACCAGCCGCTGGCGGAGACCGGTTCCAGCGCACCGGTCGGCCTCATAGCGGGCGGCGCTGCCCTGGTCATCGCCCTGGGCGCCGGCGGGGTCTACGCGGCCGGCCGCGCCCGCCGCTCCTCCTGACACAGACACGTCCGGCGTGAACTGACCGCCCCGCCCCGTGAGTTGTCACGGGGCGGGGCTCACGGCCGTGGCCAGGGACGCCCGCCGATCCGCTCGATGTCGGTGTTGAAGCGTCGTAGAAAAGCCGCGAAGGCGTCGATGTCCTCGTCCGACCAGTCGTCCATGATCTGGTCCAGGGACCGGACGAGACCCTCGCGCTCCTCGTCGAGCATCCGCGCGCCCAGGTCCGTGATGCGGAACTTGCGGGCCATGCCGCCCTGCGGATCGGGGATGCGCTCCACCAGACCGGACCGCATGGCGGCCGCCGTCTGCCGGTTGAGGGTGGACGTGTCGAGACCGAAGGCGTCGCTCAACTCCCCGATGGACATGGGTCCTTGGACGCGGATCCGGCTCAACAGGATGTAGGCGCTGCGCTCCAGTACACCGTCCTTGCGGCGCCCGCCCTTCTGCGCGAGCAACCCGTGCCGACTGAGAAGCATCTGCTCGTACTCGACCTCGCGCGTGCGCCTGTCCATCGGTCCGCTGCCTCCTGCTTCCTGCCGATGCCGCCGCCATGTCCTGCGCTCCGGGGCGAACCGGCCCATCCTCGCACGACGGTATGCATCATCCCCATCACATGGCTGATACATACGATGTGTACGATGCACATTCCTTCACGTCCCGACTGAACAGACATGCCGAGGAGTCCCGTCATGGACGCCCCCCAGCCTTCAGCCCGCGCAGGCGGCGTGATCGCCACGCTGGCCTTCGCCGGCACCACCGCGGCGATCATGCAGACGCTGGTCACGCCGCTCATCGCCGATCTGCCGGAGATGCTGCACACCTCGTCCTCGAACGCCGCGTGGGTGATCACCGCCACGCTGCTGGTGGCCGCGGTCTGTGTGCCGGTCGTCGGCCGCCTCGGTGACCTGCTGGGCAAGCGCCGCATGCTGCTCGCCTGCTCCGTCCCGCTGATCGTGGGCTCGGTGGTCTGCGCGCTCTCCTCCTCCGTCGTCCCGATGATCGTCGGACGCGGTCTGCAGGGCATGGGCATGGGCATGGTCCCCCTCGGCATCGCCCTCCTGCGGGACGTGGTCCCGCAGGAGCGACTGAGCCCCTCCATCGCGCTGGTCAGCGCCTCCATGGGCATCGGCGGCGGGCTCGGCCTTCCGATCGCCGCGGCCATCGCGCAGTACGCCGACTGGCGTGCCCTGTTCTGGGGTTCGGCCGCTCTCGCCGCGGTCGTCGCCACGCTGATCTGGTTCCTGATCCCGGACGTACCGGCCGCCGCGAAGGGCCAGCGCTTCGACGCACCCGGCGCCCTCGGCCTCGCCGTCGGCCTCGTCTGCCTGCTCCTCGGCATCTCCAAGGGTGCCGACTGGGGCTGGGGTTCGGCCACCGTGCTGGGCCTGTTCGCCGTCGCGATCGTGGCCTTCCTGGCCTGGGGCGTGTGGGAGCTGCGCACGGCCGACCCGCTGATCGACCTCCGTACGACGGCCCGGCCCCGGGTCCTGATCACCAACATCGCCTCGGTCTTCGTCGGCGTCGGCATGTACTCCAGCATGCTGGTCGTCCCGCAGCTGCTCCAGTTCCCCGAGGCCACCGGCTACGGCCTGGGCCAGTCGCTGCTCGCGTCCGGCCTGTGGATGGCGCCCGGCGGCATCATGATGATGATCGTCTCCCCGCTCGGCGGAAAGCTCACCAACGCCCGCGGCCCGAAGTTCACCCTGATCAGCGGCGTCCTGGTCATCACCGTCGGCTACGCCCTGTCGATGGGCCTGATGAGCTCCGCCTGGGGTCTGATGCTCGTCTGCATCGTCATCAACAGCGGCGTCGGCCTCGCCTACGGCGCGATGCCCGCCCTCATCATGAGCTCGGTCCCGCTCTCCGAGACCGCCGCGGCGAACGGCTTCAACACTCTGATGCGCTCCCTCGGCACCTCGATCGGCGCCGCGGTGATCGGCGTGGTCCTCGCCCAGATGACCACCACGGCGGGCGGCTACACCTTCACCTCCGAGGGCGGCTTCCGCACGGGCCTCATCATCGGCGGCGGCGTCGCCCTGCTGGCGGCGCTGGTCGCGGCGGCGATCCCGTCGGTACGGGCAGCCGTGCCGACCGAGGAGAAGGCCGAGCAGGTCGGCGCGTTGGAGGACGCGGGGGTCGAGTCCTGACCTCGGTGGGCTGAACGTACGGGGTGTGCTGCCCGGCGCTGGAGGACCGACGGATCGGTCTTCTGCGCCGGGCAGCGTGCTGTCTGGGTGTCAACTCCCCTGTGGGCAGCGGCCTTCGGGGTGAGTTGGTCGGTTGTGGGGCGCCGGTCCTGTTCGGGGGCAGGGTCCAACTGCGGGCGGCACGCGGCCGTAGACCGGTCTCCACCGCCGAACTCGCGCCGAGATCAGCTCAGTTGCGCGGTCCGAGGCCCTGCAGCGTGTCGTTGAGCTGGGTCGCGGTGAGGGCGGGGGAGGGGAGCGGGGTTGTAGCGGGGGTGGCGCGCAGGCCGTCGAGAAGGAGTGCGAGGGGGCGGCGCCAGGCGTCGGGGCCGGCGGCCGCCGTGAGGGACGGGACGGTGCGGCCCAGGGCGGCGAGGGCGAACAGGACGTCCTCCGGGGTGACATCCGCACGGATCGTGCCCTGGTCGCGGCCGCGGCTCAGCAGCAGTTCCACGGTGTGCCGGTTGTGGGCGTGCACGGCCTGGAGCGATTCGACGCCGTCGAGGTGGGTGGTCATGAGGTCGTTGGTGCCGCGGTCGGCGGCCAGACCGGCGAAGACGGTCTCCAGGTAACCGGTCAGACCGGCCCACGCGTCCTCGGCGGCACGCGCCTGCTCGCCCACGGTCATCGTGTCGGTGAGCAGGTCGCGGAAGACCGCGTCCACCAACGCGGCGCGGGTGGGGAAGTGCCGGTACAGCGTGGCGTTGCCGATGCCTGCGCGGCGGGCGATCACGTCGATCGGCGCGTGCAGCCCCTGCTCGGTGAAGACGGCGTGAGCGGCCTCGATCAGCAACTCCCGATTGCGCCGCGCATCGCGGCGTCGCGCAGGTGCCGTCGCGTCGTTCGGGCCCGTCATCATCGTCCTCCGAGCTGGTGGGGAGTGCTCCCCGGTAGTGATGCTATCGTCGATCCATCAAGTGGGGAGCAGTCCCCACTTTGGCGACGAGGGGGTGGCGTCATGCATGGCAGGGCACTGGTCCTGGGCGGTGGTGGGCCCGTCGGCGGGGCGTGGATGACCGGGGTGCTCGCGGGTCTCGCGGAGGCCGGTGTCGACCTCGACCGAGCCGACGTGATCATCGGCACCTCCGCGGGCGCGATCTTCGGCGCCCGGCTCGCGACCGGCGAGGCGCCGCAGGAGTCGTACGAACGTCAGGTGACCCGCGCCGACAAGGTGGAGCTGAGGGTCACCACGGTCCAGACGATGCGCTTCCTGTGGGCGGCGCTGGGATCCCGCGATCCGCAGCGCTCCGTAGAACGGCTCGGCCGTGCCGCCCTCGGCGCACGCACCGGACCCGAGTCCGAACTCCTCGACGCGGTCGGCACGTTGCTGCGCGGCGCCCGGGACTGGCCCGACCGCGCCCTGCGGATCGCTGCGGTCGACGCCACGACCGGGGCCCTGGAGACATTCGACGCCGACTCGAAAGTCCCCCTCCTCGAAGCGGTCGCCGCGAGCTGCGCCGTCCCCCTCGTCTCGCCGCCCGTCACGGCCGCGGGCCGCCGCTGGATCGACGGCGGCAGCCGCACGACCGCCAATCTCCACCTGGCCGCCGACCATCACCACATCCTGGCCGTCGCACCGATCCCGACCGCCGTCGGCCCGCACCCCAGCGCCCAGCAGCAGGCGGCCCAACTCGCCGCCCAGGGAGCCGAGATCACCCTCCTGACCCCCGATCGCGCGGCCCGACACGCAATGGGCCGCGACCTTACCGCCGACGCTCGTCGCCCAGCGGCCGCCCGGGCCGGCCACGCCCAGGCGACGGCACTCGCGCACGCGGTGCACGCCGTGTGGCGCGACGGCGGGTGACGGCAAGGCCCTGCGTTCCGGCGGGCCGGTCGTCGCGCGGGCTGTGGCACGTGCCGTACCGACCGATCACGCCCGCACGTCCCCGGTGACCATCGAAAGGAGTGCCGTGACGGCACCCACGCTGCAGGACCTGACCCCCGACGGCCTCGACCTGGCCGCCGATCCTCACCTCGTCTACGCGGCCCTGCGCGAGCGCGGGCCCGTGCACCGGGTTCTGGTGCCGGGCAGCGGGGAGGCCTGGCTGGTCGTCACGCGGGACGCGGCCCGTGCCGCGCTGACCGACCCGCGCCTGCGCAACGACATCCGGTACTCCTCGACCTGGCAGGACGACGGCGGCCACGCCCTCGGCCGGAACATGCTGCAGACCGATCCGCCGGACCACACGCGCCTACGGCGGCTGGTCGCGGGTCAGTTCACGCCCGCGCGGATCGCCGCCCTCCGGCCGCGCATCGTGGAGATCGCCGTCGATCTGCTCTCCGAGCTGCCGGCGCGCGGGACGGCGGACCTGGTGAGCCGGTACTCCCTGCCGCTGCCCGTCACGGTGATCTGCGATCTGTTCGGGGTGCCCGTCGCCGACCGTACGGTGTTCCACGCCTGGTCTGACGAGCTCGTCATGCCCGCCTCGCCCGAGTCGGGTGCCTCGGCCGCCGCCGCTCTGGGCGGTTACCTGGCCGAGTTGATCCACCAGAAGCGCGGCACGCAACAGGCCGACCTGCTCGGTGATCTGGTCGACGCGGCCCGTGAACCCGCCGCCGAGTCGGCCCTCACCTCCGAGGAACTCCTCGGGATGGCCTTCCTCCTGCTCGTCGCCGGGCACGAGACGACCGTCAATCTGATCTCCGCGACCGTCCACGCCCTGCTCACCCACCCCGATCAGTTTGAACTCCTGCGTTCCGAACCGGACTTGGCCGGTGCCGCCGTGGAGGAGGCGCTGCGCCACTACTCGCCCGTGCACGCCACCGCGTTCCGTTTCGCGGCCGAGTCCCTGGAGCTCGCCGGCACCCGCATACCGGCCGGGGACGCGGTACAGATCTCCCTGGCCGCGGCCTCCCGTGATCCCCTCCACTTCCCCGAACCCGACCGCTTCCACCTGCAGCGCCAAGGGCCCGGGCACCTCGCCTTCGGCCATGGCCTCCACCACTGTCTGGGAGCACCCCTCGCTCGCACGGAGGCTGCCATCGCCGTACGCCTCCTCCTGCACCACTGCCCGGACCTCGCCCTCGCCACCGACCCCGCGACACTGACCTGGCGAACGAGCACGCTGCTTAGGGGTCTGAGCGAACTGCCGGTGCGTATCGGCCCGTCAGGAGACCTGGGCGGTACCGACTAGCCCAAGTCCAGGACACCGGTGGGCAGTTGAGGGTCGGGCCAGTGAGGTTCGTAGCGCCACTTCCCCACCCCCCGTTCCGCGGCGAACGGTCCGTCACCCCCCTCGATCATCGCGACCGCCTCCTCGCGAGCCTTCTCCACCGCCCGGTGATCGGCCTCGCTCACCACTCCCAGCCGCCGCCCGTGCGCGTACTCGTCCTCGTCCTTCCAGTCCCACCGCGACAGGTCGGGCGCGACCACAAGGTCCAGCAGCAGGTCGAAGGTGTCGAAGCCGATGGGTGTGCGGCGCATCGGATGCTGGAAGTTGACGTACCAGTGCGTGAGTCGGCCGTCTCCCGTGGCCTCGAAGAACGCGTTGACGCTGAACCATCTGTCGGGCGGCACCCATTGGAGATGGGCTGTGTCCCGCCAAGTCCAGTGGCCGAGATGCCAGTTGCCGTCGGCCAGGTTCCGCAGGGCGCGCAGTCGGGCGGTCTCGTCGCCGGTGAGGAGCGATTCGATCCAGGTCGTCGGGGCCAACGACTCCGCGCCCGGCCGGCACCCCAGAACCAGCGCCTCGGCGGTGTCCTCGACGACCCGTAACGCATGGGCGCTCCACACCTTCCGCCGGAACACATCACGCCGTACGGCGGTCTCACCAGGCTGGAACTCCCGCATGCCCACCTCCAGTTGCTCGGGTGACTCATCTCTGCCCGCGTGCCACCGCCCGGAACTCCAGCGGCGTACGACCCTCCCGCTTGCGGAAGAACTTCGCGAAGTCGGTCGGCTCGCCGAAGCCGAGCGTGCGGGAGACGTCCGCCGCCGTCGCGTCGGTGTGGACGAGGAGGCGCTTGGCCTCCAGGAGGACGCGGGCGTCGAGGTACTGCTTGGCGGTCGTGCCGGTCGCCGCGAGGGTCGCCCGGGTGAGGGTGCGCGGGCTGTAGCCCAAGGCGGCCGCGTAGTCGGCGACTTGGTGGCTGGTGCGGAAGTCGCGTTCCAGCGCGGCACTGTAACGGCGGAACGTGTCGTCGGCCGGGGCGGACGACACCGGGTCCGGGCGCACGTGCGAGAGGCGGAGCAGCAGGACGGAGAGGAGCATGCGGAGCGTCTGGAGGTGGGCGTCGAGGGGGAGTGAGGCCAAGTCGGCGTATTCGTGCGTGAGGTGACGGAGCGTCAGGCGGGCGGCTCGCGCGTGCGGGCCCGACGGGAGCAGGGGCGACTGGTCGAAGGGGGGATCGGCTGGGACGAAGCCGGGCTGCCAGATGACGATCGTGCCGTGGGCCGTCGTCAGGTCGGCGGGGACGTACTGGTGCACCTGCCCCGAGCTCACCCACAGCCAGCCGCCCTCCTCGACCGTGCAGTCCGTGAAGTCCACCCGGTGGCGCAGTGTGCCCTCGGTGACATGGATCAGGTGGTGGAAGTCCGGCCGCTGCGGCGCCGACAGGTCGATGCCGCGACGCTCGCCGCGCGCCAGCAGCTCCGTGAAGCCCACGACGTCCATGCCGATGGGCACACCGAGCGACGGGCGGTACGGCACGTCCGTGATGTCAGGCTGACCGCTTTTTCCCATAGCGAGTCCCGAGCCTACCCTTGTCGGGCACCGAACCGCTCCTACGGTCGAAAGAGCAGAGACCGGATCGGGCAAGGAGCTGACGACGTGCGACTGATCGTGGGGATGACCGGAGCGACCGGCGCCGTCCTCGGTGTCCGGCTGCTGGAGCAGCTCGCCGAGCTGCCCGAGGTGGAGACCCATCTCGTCCTCAGCCGCTGGGCCCGGACCACCGTCGAGCTGGAGACGGGACGCACCGCCCGTGAGGTCGCCGAGCTGGCCGACGTGGTCCACAGCCCCGAGGACCAGGGGGCCACCATCGCCTCCGGGTCGTTCCGCACCGACGGCATGGTGATCGTGCCCTGCTCCATGAAGACCCTGGCCGGCATCCGCACCGGCTACGCCGACGGACTGATCGGACGGGCCGCCGACGTGATCCTCAAGGAACGCCGCCCGCTGGTCCTCGTACCGCGCGAGACGCCCCTGAGCGAGATCCACCTGGAGAACATGCTCGACCTCGCGCGCAAGGGCGTCCGGATCGTGCCGCCGATGCCCGCCTTCTACAACCACCCCGCCACGGTCGACGACATCGTCACCCACATCACGTCCCGCGTCCTCGACCAGCTCGACCTGCCCGCCCCCGCCGCCAAGCGCTGGGAGGGCATGCGACCCGCGCGCGACGCCCGCATCCAACCCGCCGCCTGAGACGCCACCCGAGACATCCCAGGCGCCCAACACGCCTGCACCACACGCCTCTTCACGTACGGAGCCCCCATGCCCTACGACGACCTCCGCAGCTTCCTGGACACCCTCGACAAGGAGAACCAGCTGCTGCGGATCACCGAACAGGTCTTCCCCGAACCGGACTTGGCCGCCGCCGCCAACGCGGCCGGACGCATCGGCGAAGGCGCCCCCGCTCTCTACTTCGACAACGTCAAGGGCTTCACGGACGCCCGGATCGCGATGAACGTCCACGGCTCCTGGCGCAACCACGCCCTCGCCCTCGGACTGCCCCCGGACACCTCCGTGCGTGAGCAGGTCGAGGAGTTCGCCCGCCGCTGGGACGCCTTCCCGGTCGTACCGGAGCGCCGCGAGGACGCGCCCTGGCGGGAGAACGCCCAACAGGGCGCCGACATCGACCTGTTCAAGGTCCTCCCGCTGTTCCGGCTCAATGACGGCGACGGCGGTTTCTACCTCGACAAGGCCGCCGTGGTCTCCCGCGACCCGCGCGACCCGGACCACTTCGGCAAGCAGAACGTCGGCACGTACCGCATCGAGGTCATCGGCTGCGACCGCCTCGCCTTCCAGCCGGTCCCCATGCACGACGTGGCCCAACACCTCCAAGCCGCCGAGGAGTCGGGTGAGGACCTGCCCATCGCGATCACCCTCGGCAACGACCCGGTCATCACGATCGTCGCCGGCATGCCGATGGGCTACGACCAGTCCGAGTACGAGATGGCCGGCGCCCTGCGCGGAGCCCCCGCCCCCATCGCCACCGCCCCGCTCACCGGCTTCGACGTCCCCTGGGGTTCAGAGGTCGTCATCGAAGGCGTGGTTGAGAGCCGTAAGCGCCAAATCGAGGGCCCCTTCGGCGAGTTCACCGGCCACTACTCCGGCGGCCGACGCATGCCGACGATCCGTGTCGACCGCGTCTCCTACCGCACGGACCCGGTCTTCGAGTCCCTCTACCTCGGCATGCCGTGGACCGAGGTCGACTACCTCGTCGGCCCCAACACCTGCGTCCCCCTCCTCAAGCAACTCCGCGCCGAGTTCCCCGAGGTGCAGGCCGTCAACGCCATGTACACCCACGGCCTCGCGGTGATCGTCTCGACGAAGAAGCGCTACGGCGGTTTCGCCAAGGCGGTTGGCATGCGCGCGATGACCACACCCCACGGCCTCGGCTACGTCACGCAGGTCATCGTCGTGGACGAGGACGTCGACCCCTTCGACCTGCCCCAGGTGATGTGGGCGATGTCCGCGAAGGTGAACCCCCAGGACGACGTGGTCATCGTCCCCAACCTGTCGGTCATGGCACTGGCGCCGGCCGCCAACACCCCGGGAATCACCAGCAAGATGATCATCGACGCGACGACCCCGGTCGCACCGGACAACCGGGGCCACTTCGACACCCCGGTACGGGACCTGCCCGAGACGTCCGCGTGGGCCGACCGGCTGCGCGCCCTCATCGCCGCCCGCTGAAGCCCACTGAAGCCCGCTGAACGCTCAGCGCACCGACGTCAGGAGTCACCCGCATGATCTGCCCCCGCTGCGCCCACGACACGGTCGACACCGTGACCGCCTCGCCGGTCCCCGGCGTGTGGGACGTACTCCAATGCGTCCGCTGCCTCTACATGTGGCGCACCACCGAACCCGACCGCCGCACCCGGCGCGAGGCGTACCCCGCCGAGTTCCGGATGACGCAGGCAGACATCGACGCCGCGCCGGAGGTGCCCGTCGTACCGCCGCTGGTCGTCGGCTGAGCGACTCGGCGCGAGGCCGGGTCAGATCGCCAGGATCGCCCGCACCCGCTTGCCGCCCCCGGTGAGCGGGGTGACGTCGAGCCGGTGGGCCAGGCAGCGGACCATGGCCAGGCCACGTCCGCTCTCACCCTCGACCGTCATCGGCCGCACGCGCGGCGGGGCCGGATTGTCGTCGTAGACCTCGACCGTGACGCGCTCGTCGGACAGTTGGAGGCGCAGCCGGCACTCGCCGAGGCCGTGCTCGGTCGCGTTGGCGACGAGTTCGGACACGATCAGCGTCGCGTCGTCGATCTGCTCCGCGTCCACCCGTGCCAGCTGATGGCGCGACCGCGCGAGGAACTCCGAGGTCAGCTTCCGTGCCTGGCCCGCCGACGCGGCCTTGTCGGGCAGCAGGTACTCCACGCGTACGGAACGCCTATGGGTACGCCGATGCGTACGCATGGCGAATCACTTCCCCTCCTAGGACAACCCGGTATCCCCGCGGCGCCACCGCACCGGGGCCGCCGCAGATCTTGCGCGGCCGGTCCTACACACTTCACTTGCCCTGAGTCCGTGATCGGCAACCAGGCGGCGCCAGTTGGTTGTCGTCGATCAGGAAATGTCCGCTCTCGGACTCAATTGGGTAAAGCGCCGGGCACGCCGGGGGGATTGCCTGGCAGCCTTGCGATGTCCAAAGGTGGGGGAGGGGTCCCCGCGGAAGGCGGCCCCCGAAAGCCGCGACGCCCTTGGAGTCGACCATGGCCGCAGCGAAGCCGCAGCGCAGTCTCTCCGTGCTGACCTGGCTGCCCGCCGCGGTGATGGCGGTGGTCGCGGTCGGAGACCTCGTCACGGGTCCGGGCCTCGGCTTCCTCCCGCTGGCCTCCCTCGGCCCGGCCTTCGCCGGACTGGTCGGCGGCTGGCGCCGTACCGCGTGGTTCGGCGCGGCCGCGCTCGCCCTGTGCGTCGGACTCGGTCTCTACGACGGCCTGTTCCAGGAACGCCGGGGCTTCCTGGCGATGGTGTCGGTGGTGGGTGTGACCGGCGCGGGCATCGCCGCCGCCGTGATGCGCGGCCGCCGCGAGGCCGAACTCGCCAGCGTGCGCTCCATCGCGGAGGTCGCGCAACGAGTTCTTCTACGACCCGTGCCCCTGACCGCAGGACCCCTCCAGGCGGCGGTGTCGTACACCTCGGCCGTCGCGGAAGCACGCATCGGCGGCGACCTGTACGAAGTGGTCGCCTCCCCGCACGGCGTGCGCGTCATCGTCGGTGACGTGCAGGGCAAGGGGCTCGCCGCCGTCGAGACGGCCGCCGTGGTGCTCGGCGCGTTCCGCGAGGCCGCGCACGACGAACCCGACCTGGTCGGGCTCGGCGAACGCCTGGAACGCAGCGTCTCCCGGGTGCTGTCCGACGAGAAGTTCGTGACCGCCGTCCTCGCCGAGATCGGCACGGACCACGAGGTGCTCTTCCTCAACTACGGCCACCCGCCCCCGATGGTCGTACGGCGCAACGGCACGGCCGACTTCCCGGTCCCGCCCTCCTACGCCCCGCCGCTCGGCCTGGGCGGCGCCCAGGGCAGCGAGAGCCCGAAGCCGTTCTCCGTGCGCTTCGCGCCGGGCGAGCAACTGCTGCTGTACACCGACGGCGTCACCGAGGCCCGCAACGACCACGGCACCTTCTATCCGCTGGGCGAGCGGGCGCACCTGCTGAAGGAACCCGACGCGCAGAGCGCCCTGGACTCCCTGCGCGAGGACCTGGTCCGGCACACGGCCGGACCGCTCCACGACGACGCCGCGATGCTCCTGCTGCGCTATCACGGCCATGCGACCACCACGGGGGACGAGCCGCCCGTCCGGTGAGGACGCGAGGTCAGAGGCGGGTGCACTCGTCGGCCCGCTTGCTTGTTTCGTCAATCAAGTAAACTGGTGGCATGACCACGCCCGAGCAGCCGCTGCGCCCCATGAGCCCGCACGAGGAGGAGCTGGTGCGCGAACTCGCGCGGGTGATGCTCGTGCTGCCCCGGGCCGTCGACGCCGACATGATGCGCGAGCAGCGCCTGCCGCTGACCGAGTACACGACCCTCATGCACCTGTCCGAGGCCACGGACCGGCGCATGCGCATGAGCGAGCTGGCGTCCGTCTGCAACCTCTCGCTGAGCGGCATGACCCGCATCGTCACCCGCCTGGAGACACAGGGGCTGGTCGGACGGGAGCGGTGCGCCGAGGACGCCCGCGGCTGGAACGCCGTCCTCACCGACCAGGGCCTCGCCCGCCTCCAGGAGGCATGGCCCGCCCACCTCTCCAGCGTCCGGCGCCACGTCCTCGACCACGTCGACGCCGACGACCTGACCCGGCTCCTCGGCGTGATGCGCCGTATCGCCACCTGACCCACCGAGCAGACCCAAGGAGCTTGAGATGACCACCCCGACCACCCCCTTCGACATCACGCTCGGCCTGGACACCTTCGGTGACGTCACGCACGACGCCGAGGGCACCCCGCTGACCCACGGCCAGGCCATCCGCCGCCTCGTCGAGGAAGGCGTCCTCGCCGACCGGGTCGGCGTCGACCACTTCGGCATCGGCGAGCACCACACCGAGTCGATGCCCCTGTCGGCAGCCGACGTCGTCCTCGCGGCCATCGCCGCGCGCACCGAGCACATCCGCCTCAACTCGGCCGTGACCGTGATCAGTTCGGACGACCCCGTCCGTGTCTTCCAGCGCTACGCCACCCTCGACGGCGTCTCCGCGGGCCGCGCCGAGGTCATCCTCGGCAGAGGGTCGAGCACCGAGTCGTTCCCGCTCTTCGGCTACGACCTGAACGACTACGAGGAGCTGTTCGAGGAGAAGGTCGCCCTCTTCGCCGAACTGCTCAAGGAGAAGCCCGTCACCTGGTCCGGCACCACCCGTGCCGCCCTCGACGGCATCTCCGTCTACCCGCACAGCGAGACGGGCTCGATCCCCACCTGGATCGGCGTCGGCGGCAGCCCCCAGTCGGTCATCCGCACCGCCCAGTACGGGTTCTCCCTGATGCTGGCGATCATCGGCGGCGACGTGGCCCGCTTCGCCCCGTTCTCCCAGCTGTTCCGGCGGGCGCTGGCGGAGTTCGGCCACCCCGCGCGGCCCATCGGCGTGCACGCGCCCGGCCATGTCGCCGCCACCGACGAGCAGGCGGTGGAGGAATTCGTGCCGGCCTTCCAGCAGCTGATCGCGAGCGTGGCGCGGGAGCGCGGCTTCCGCACCCCGACCCGCGAGAGCCTCATGCGGGACGTCGGCCCCGGCGGCGCCCTGCACGTCGGATCGCCCGAGACCGTGGCCCGCAAGATCACGGACACCCTCAAGACCCTCGACGCGACCCGCTTCAACCTGAAGTACGGCATCACCGGAATGCCCCACGACACCCTGATGACCAACATAGAGCTCTACGGCACGAAGGTCGCGCCGCTGGTGCGCGAGATGATGCGGGACTGACGCGACGCCGCCTCGGGGGAGGCGGCGACACGCAGTACGCCCAGCCGCTAGTGGTGGGTGCCGAAGCCGCGCGTGAACGACGCGAAGGTGTGGCTGAAGTACCAGGTGTCCTGGGCGATCCCGGAGCAGTTGTTGGCTCCCCCAGTGCCCACGCAACTGCCGTTGTCGCGCTGAAGGGCCCAGAACGAGAGCGTGTTGATGCCCCGGGCGACGGCCCACTTCTTCACCGTGACCGCGTTCTGCGTGGTGAAGGTCTCCGCCGGGCCGAAGTCGTCGATGCCGGGCATTTCGGTGACGCCGATCGTCTTCCACAGCTTCGCCGGGTTCTTCTTCGGGTAGAGCGCGGCGAGTTGGGAGTGCAGGCCGGTCGCGGCGGTCCTGGTGTCCTCCGCCATGTCGTGGGCGGCACCGTCGTAGTAGTCGAACGTCATGATGTTGACGACGTCCACGCGCGCGCCGTTGTCGACCGCGTTCTGCAGCAGGGCCACGCCGTTGGGCGCGAGGCCCGTGGTGGTCGTCGGCAGCGTGTAGGAGAACTCCACGCTGCGGCCCGTGCGTTCGGCCCAGCGCTGCACCTTGGCGATCGCCTTGTTGCGGCGGTCGATACCGGCCGTGTTGTTGATGGAGTCGGCCTCGATGTCGAGGTCGATGCGGCTCACGCCGTAGGTCGTGACCAGGCTCTCGTAGACCTTCGCGATGGCGTCGACATCGGTGCAGCTGTCGGCCAGTTCGGTGTTGGTGGTGTCGGCGCTGTAGCCGCCGAAGGACGGGATGACGTTGCCGCCGCGCGCCTGGATCGTGGCGATGTCCTTGCCGAAGGTCGACTTGGAGATCGGCTGGGCGGGCAGACCGTTCCAGTACGCCGTGCACGAACCGGCCGCCTCGGTCTGCAGGAAGGCCATCGTCAGGTACTTGTTCCCGGACGCGGCGGCCAGCGCCGCCGGACTCTCACCGGTCCACGCCTCGAAGTACGGCGCCGCCACATGGTCCGGCATGGGCTGCACGCGGTGCGTCGCACTCGCATCACCTCCACCGAGACCGACAAACCCCGCGGACAGGGCGGTTACGGCCGCGCAGGACAGCGACGCGCGGAGAGGCCCAGGTCGTCTCATTGACGCTCCCATGCTGAGAGGAGAGAAGCCGTCCCTGACCGGGACGAACAGCGACCATATTTGGACTAGACCAATCCCCTGTCAAGGTCCTTGACGGTGAACTGACCAAGGCGGTGCGGGAATTCGGTGAGGGGTGTCCTGGGGCGGGAACCGTTGGATGCGTGGGTGGCGATGAACCGAGGGAGTTCGCGGATACGGCAAGATCCCCCGAGGCCGGTGTGATCTGGCACGCGATCCGAGCCTTCGGGAACGTCCTCGGACTCTTCGCCCACGTCAGGTTCGGGCGCGGCGAGGATCGGTGACGACGGCTGCCAGGTCCGTCCCCGCCCGGAGCAGTCCCACGGTCCGTAGCGCGATCTGGTCGAGACGTGCGGCGAGGACGCGCTGGGCCTCTTCCGCGCCGTCGAGTCGATGCAGGGAGCCCACGATCTCGCGCACCGCCGGAATGCCGTAACCGGTGCTGCGGAGGGCCGCGACGACGCGGGCCGTCCTGATGGCGGAGAGGTCGTAGCGGCGGGCCTGGCGGGAGGTCACCCGCTCGGGGGTGACGAGTCCTTCCTGTTCCCAGAAGCGCAGGGTCGACGGGCGGACGCCGAGTGCTCTGGAGAGTTCGGTGATCGTCATCGCGTCGCTCTCCTGCTCGGCGTCCTGTTCGAACTCCGGTGTGTCCGCCTCGGTTTGGATCGCGCGCAGCGCCTGTCGGGCGCGCACGGCCTCCTCGCGTTCCCGCGCGAGCCGCACATGGACCTCGTTGATCGCCGAGGCCGCCTCCGTGATCGTCCGCGTGCGCAGCTCGGTGAGCAACTGCCGTGCTACCACGGGTCCGACCGCACCCGCGAGGCCTCGATAAGCGCGAAGGGCGTGGACGTGCAGCGGTGCGTAGGAACGGTAGCCGTTGCTCGACCGAGCCGCCGGAGGGATGACGCCCAGCCGTTCCAGGTCCCGCACCTGTTGCACCGAGTACCCCGACCCCCGCGCGACATCGACGGTCCTGAGCGGTGCTTGCCGCGGATCACTCGCCGACTCACTCATCGCCCAACCCCACACAGGCACTTGAAGGTCATGCTTGAACCATGAGTATGGAACAGATCATCGCGACCGTACGAGACTTCACCGGTACCCTCGTGCTCGTACCGGAACCGGGCGGCGAGTTTCCCGAACTCGCCTGGGGAGACGCCTTCTTCTACTACGCCCCCGACGGTCAACTGCCGCGGAACGTCCAGCCGTACGGCACCGTCGTCACCAAGGACTACAAGGCCCGCCTCTCCCAGGACCTGCCCCTGAATCACCAGACCGTCAGGCCCCTGTTCCCGCCGGAGAAGACCCCGGAAGCCGTCAAGGCCGACTTCAACACGCTCCTCAAGCGCATCGCCACGGGGAAGACGTGGGCCTGGAGCATCGACAACAGCATGTGAGGCCGACGTCGCCCGGGGGTGCACCGGATTCTCACGGTCCGTGCTGTCCGGGGTATCGGACATCCCGCATGCTCACTGTTACGATTCAGTAGAGTTCGCCGCTCAGTCGACGCCCCGCAATCAGGACTGCCCGAGACCTTCCCCAGGAGACTCCCATGGCGCGCAGGACCGGCCGCGTGACGGCGACGGACGTCGCCAAGGAGGCGGGGGTCTCGCAGACCACGGTCAGTTATGTGCTGAACGACGTGTCGCACCAGAAGATCTCCGACCAGACCCGCCGCAAAGTGCTCGACGCGGTGGCGAAGCTGGGCTACGAACCGTCGGCCGCCGCCCGCGCCCTGCGCCTGGGCCGCAGCGATCTCGTGCTGCTGTTCCTTCCGGACGTTCCCGTCGGCGGCACCCTGACCGCCCTGGTCGAACTGCTCGGCGACGAACTGGAACGGCACGGTCTGAACCTCGTCACCCGGCGCGAGCGGCACGCCCCCCTCAAATCGCTGTGGCGCGAGCTCATGCCGGCGGCCGTGATGACGACCTTCGACGTCGGCGCCGACGACGTTGCCAGCATGCGGGCGGCCGGCATCCACGTGGTCAGCGCCGGGATGGGCCCCGCGGTCGCCCCCGGTGTCCTGACCGTTCCCCAGACCCTGATCGGCAGCATGCAGGTCGAGCGGCTCGCGGCGACGGGACACACGCGCATCGGATACGCCGCTCCCGGGGACCCCCGGCTCCGGGACTTCCTGGACCTGCGGCTCGACGGCGCCCGTACCGCCTGCAAGGAGCGCGGTCTCGAACCGCCGGTCGTGCTGGACGTGCCCCTCGACATCTCGGCGGCAGCCGCCGCGGCCGAGCAGTGGCACGCGGCCGTGCCCGCCGTCACGGGGGTGTGCGCCTACAACGACGAGACAGCCTTCGCCCTCCTCGCGGGGATGCGCCGGGTCGGCCTCGCCGCCCCCGGCGACCTGGCCGTGATCGGCGTCGACAACGACAAGCTGGCCCCGTTCGCGGTACCGCCGCTGACGACGATCGACAACAACCTCGATGTCGCCGTGGGCCGCCTCGCCCGCATGATCGTCAACGGCGTGACCGGCCAATCCCAGCCATCGGTACCGCAGGTGACGCCGCTGACGCTGGTCGTCCGCGAGTCCGCCTGACCCTGACCGGTCCGACCAGGGCGTCCTCGGCTGACTCCGGGTAGCCCGGTTTCCGGCATGCCTCGTCCGGATTCCCCCCTTTCCAAAAAGCTGTTGCACGACCCTTGTGGTCCACCAAGTGCGGGGCTACGTTACGCATACGTTTCACTTGTACGTATCAGTGGCTGATTTCGGACCCACCGAAAAACGGTGGACATATAGCCCACTTCCGCCAGGAACGGCTGACCGCCAAGAACGGTCCAGGCCGCGTCAGGACCTGGTTTCCCACTCCCTCCGAGGCCCTTGAGGGCGGCTCGCCGCGCGATGCCGTCCGGTCAACCACTCACCAGCGGAGCACCCATGCGAAGAATCGCGCTGACCGCCGTATCGGCTGTCCTGATGTTGTCCGCGGCCGCGTGCGGCTCGGGATCGGGAACCGGTTCGGGCAAGGCGGCCACCGGCGGCACCCTCACCCTGGCCCCCCTGGTCGCGGCCCAGCCATGGGATCTGGCCGACGCCGGTCTCGGCAACAACACGCAGTACTACCAGCCCGTATACGACTCGCTGCTCCGGCTGTCCCCGACGGCCGACGTCAAGCCCAACCTGGCGACCAAGTGGTCGTACAACGCGGCCCGCACGGTCCTCACGATGACCCTGCGGACCGGCGTCAAGTTCACCGACGGGACCGTCCTGGACGCGACGGCGGTCAAGACCAACCTGCTGCACACCGAGAAGGGCACCAGCGAGGCCGCCGGCCAGCTCAAGGGCATCACCGGCGTCGACGTCGTCGACGCCACCACGGTCGCTATCAAACTCTCCGCCCCCGACCCGTCGTTGGTGCCGAACCTCGGCAACGTGGCCGGGATGATGGCCAGCCCCCAGGCCATAGCCGCGGGCACGATCAAGACGACCCCGGTGGGCTCGGGGCCGTACACCCTCGACAAGTCCGCGACCACGGACGGCAGTACGTACACCTTCGTGCGCAACCAGGGCTACTGGAACAAGGCCGCCTTCCCCTTCGACAAGATCGTCCTCAAGCCGCTCACCGACCCGACCGCCGTGCTCAACGCGCTGCGCTCGGGGCAGGTCAACGGCGCGCTGCTGGCCAGCGCCAAGAACGTCGCGCCGGCCAAGAGCAGCGGGCTGAACGTCACCAAGTTCACCTCCGGTGACGTCGAGGGCGTCTACATCTGGGACCGCGAAGGGAAGATCGTCAAGGCGCTCGGCGACGTCCGGGTCCGCCGGGCCCTGAACTACGCCTTCGACCGTTCCACGATCGTCAAGACGGCGAAGCAGGGGCTGGGCAAGGCGACGACCCAGATCTTCAACCCGGCCGGCTCGGCCTTCGACAGCTCGCTCGACTCCACGTACTCCTACGACCCGGCGAAGGCGAAGCAGTTGCTGGCCGAGGCCGGCTATCCGCACGGCTTCTCGGTCACCGTCCCGGACGTGTCGTCGGTCTTCCCGGACCAACAGGCCGCCATGGTCCAGCAGTTGGAGGACATCGGGATCAAGGTCAAGGTCGACAAGATCCCCGTCACCCAGTTCATCAGCGCCCTCCTCGCGGGCAAGTACCCGCTGTCGTACATGACGTTGGCCTCCTTCCGCCCCTGGGACACCATCCAGATCGAGGTGGGAAAGAGCGCGCTGTGGAACCCGCTGCACAGCTCGGACCCGAAGGTCACCGACCTCGTCACCAAGGCGCAGTCGGCGACCGGTGCCACCCAGGACGCGCTGTTCAAGCAGCTCAACACCTACCTCGTCGACCAGGCGTGGAACGCGCCCTGGGACTCCGTGGAGGCCACCTACGCGACGACCAAGGGCGTCACCTTCACCCCGCAGGCGTTCGCCGCCGTCCCGCCGATCTACAACTTCAAGCCCGCTGGCTGACCGGACGTCGGACCGGCCGGGAGCGGTGACATCGCGTGGTGGCACCGCACCCGCCCGGCCGCCGATGAACTCCGGTCAGGGAGAGGCAAGGTGGAGAGACAGATGATCGTTTTCTTGGTCCGGCGCATCGCCGCCGGGCTGGTCCTGGTCCTGGTCATCGCGACCAGCACCTTCGCGCTGATGGGCCTCACCGGCTCCGACCCGGTCCGCCAGATCGTCGGGCAGACCGCCACCCGGCAGCAGGTGACCGCCAAGTCCGCCGAACTCGGGCTCGACCAGCCCTTCGTGGTCCGCTACGGCCACTGGCTCGCGGACGCGGTGCACGGCAACCTCGGCAGCTCGTGGTTCAGCGGCGAGTCCGTGACGAGCTCACTGGAGAACAAACTGCCGGTCACCCTGTCGATCGTGCTGGCCGCGCTCCTGGTGTCGGCCGTACTGAGCACCGTGCTGGGCGTCGCCGCCGCGGTCCGCCGGGGTGCATTGGACCAACTGGTGCAGCTACTCGCGGTGTTGGGGTTCGCCGTACCCAGCTTCCTGGTCGCCCTGGTGTTCGCCGTCGTGATCGGCGTCGACCTGGGCTGGCTGCCGGCGACCGGATACGTGCCGCTGGCGGACTCGGCGGGCGGGTGGCTCCGGTCGATCACCCTCCCCGCGCTGTCGCTCTCCGTCGGAGCGATCGCCGCCACCGCCCAACAGGTGCGCGGCTCCATGGTCGACGTCCTGCGCGCGGACTACGTACGCACCCTCCGCAGCCGAGGCATCAGCGAGCGCAGCCTGCTGTTCCGGCACGCCCTGCGCAATGCCGCTCCGGCCGCGCTGACCGTGCTGGCCCTGCAGTTCATAGGCCTGGTCGGCGGCGCGGTGGTCGTCGAGAAGGTCTTCGGCCTCAACGGGATCGGCAGCCAGGCGACGAGCGCCGGCTCCCAGGGGGACACCCCGGTGGTCATGGGCGTCGTCGTGGTCATGGTCGCCCTCGTCGTGGTGGTCAACATCCTGATGGACCTCGCATACGGCTGGCTCAACCCGAAGGTGCGTGTCGGATGACGCTTCCCCAGTCCGAAGAAGCGGTGGCCCCCGCTGTCGCCGCGCAGGGCCGGGCCGGACTCCTGCGCCGGCTCCTGCGCAACCCGGTGGCCATGACCTGCCTGGTGCTCCTCGCCGTCATCTCCCTGGCCAGCCTGTTCGCACCGCTCCTCACCAGCCAGGACCCGGCCCACACCTCACTGACCGACAGCCTCGCCCCGATCAGCGGCAAACACCCGCTGGGCGGCGACGGCGTCGGCCGCGACGTCCTGGCCCGACTCCTCTACGGCGGCCGCACCAGCCTGCTCGGCGCCCTGCTCGCGGTGGCCGTCGCCGTGGTGATCGGCGTGCCCGCCGGTCTGGTGGCCGGGTACTACCGCAAGTGGTTCGACGCGGTGAGCAGTTGGGTGTCCAACCTGCTGATGGCCGTACCGGCGATCATCGTGCTGCTCGTCGTGATGTCCGCGGTGGGCCAGAACACCTACCTCGCCATGGCGGTGTTCGGCGTACTGATGTCACCGGGCGTCTTCCGGCTGATCCGCGCCTCGGTGATCTCCGTACGCGAGGAGCTGTACGTCGACGCGGCACGGGTGTCCGGCCTGACGGACGCCCGGATCATGCGCCGGCACATCCTGCCCGTCGTGCAGGCGCCGACCATCATCCAGTCCGCCCAGATGCTCGGCCTCGGCATCGTCATCCAGTCCGGGCTCGAATTCCTCGGCCTGGGCTCGGCGACCCAGGCGAGCTGGGGCTCCATGCTCAACGACGCCTTCGGGAACATCTACACCAAGCCGGAGTTGATGGTCTGGCCCGGAGTGGCGCTCGCGGTGACCGTCGCCGCGTTCGGCCTGCTGGGCAACGCCCTGCGGGACGCGCTCGACGGGAGCGCGACCGGCGGACGGAAGAAGTCGCGTGGCGCTACGGCCCGTAAGCCGGTCGCGGAGAAGAAGACACCGCCCGTCACGGCTGAGGAGGGTGACACGGACGGCGCCCTGCTCGTCCTCGAAGGCCTGACGGTCTCCTATCCGACGGCCCAGGGCGAGAAGACCGTCGTCGACGGTGTCTCCCTGACAGTGCGCCGGGGCGAAGTCCTCGGCCTGGTGGGGGAGTCGGGCTCGGGCAAGAGCCAAACCGCCTTCGCCGTGCTCGGGTTGCTGCCCCGGGAGGCCCAAGTCGCCACCGCCCGGCTGGAGTTCGACGGAACGGAACTGGGCCGGCTCGGCCGCGCCGCGATGAACCGCTACCGCGGCCACCGGATCGCCTACGTCCCGCAGGAACCCATGTCCAACCTCGACCCCTCCTTCCGGATCGGCGCCCAACTCGTCGAGCCGGTACGCCGACACCTCGGGCTGTCGGCGGCCGAGGCGAAGACGAAGACGCTCGGCCTGCTGGAACGGGTCGGCATCTCCGACCCCGAACGGGTCTTCCGCTCATATCCGCACCAGATCTCCGGCGGCATGGCGCAGCGCGTCCTCATCGCCGGCGCCGTCTCCTGCGAACCGGACCTCCTGATCGCCGACGAGCCGACCACCGCCCTCGACGTGACCGTGCAGGCCGAGGTGCTCGACCTGATGCGGTCCCTTCAGCGCGAACGGAACATGGGCATGATCCTGGTGACCCACGACTTCGGCGTGGTGGCCGACATCTGCGACCACGTGACGGTGATGCAGACCGGCACCGTCGTGGAGTCCGCACCCGTGGCGGAGTTGTTCGCCGCTCCGCGGCATCCGTACACCCGCATGCTCCTGTCGTCCACATTGGAGGACGCCGAGCCGCGGTCCGCGCTGAGCCGCACCATGTCGGCGAGCGCCCCAGGGGTCACGAACACCGGACGTCAGGAGGGTCCGGCATGACCGCGACCGTGAACGGGACACCGAACAAGGCACTCCCGGCCGAACCTCTGCTGGTCGCCGACGAGTTGGTCGTGGAGTACCCGGCGAAAGGCTGGCGCAAGCCGCCGTTCCGGGTGCTGAAGGGCGTGTCGATCACCATCGGCGCGGGCGAGACCCTCGGACTGGTCGGCGAGTCGGGTTCGGGCAAGACGACACTGGGCCGGGCCGTCCTCGGGCTGGCCCCGATCGCCTCCGGCACCGTCCGCTACGACGGCAAGGTCATCTCCGGCCTGGGTGCGAAGGAACGCCGGGCGCTGAGCAGTGACATCCAGGTGGTGTTCCAGGATCCGTACACCTCCCTCAACCCGGCGATGACGGTGAACGACATCCTCAGCGAACCGCTGCGCGTCGCGGGAACTGCTCGGACGGAGGCCGAGAAGCGGGTGCGGGACCTCCTCGACCACGTACGGCTGCCCGCCGACGCGGGGGAGCGGCTGCCGCGGGAGTTCTCCGGCGGGCAGCGCCAACGCATCGCCATCGCACGGGCGTTGTCGCGGGACCCGCGGGTCATCGTCTGCGACGAACCGGTCAGCGCGCTGGACCTGTCGACGCAGGCCCGGGTACTGGACCTGTTCGTCGAGATCCAGGAACGCACCGGCGTCGCCTACCTCTTCGTCACCCACGACCTGTCCGTCGTCCGGCACATCAGCCACCGGGTGGCCGTCATGCGGGGCGGAGAAATCATCGAGACCGGCGATGCGGCGACCGTCACCACCGCACCCCAACACCCCTATACCCAGCGCCTGTTGCTCGCCGCACCCGTGCCGGACCCACAGCGGCAGGCGGAACGCCGGGCCGAGCGCCGACGGCTGGCGGCGGCCATGGCGACCGACGCCTCCGCAGACACCTCCGAGGGCGTCGCCCGGAACGCTTCCGCTGTCGCTTCCACGTCGGGAGACCGAGCATGACCCTGCCCAACCCCTCCCTCCCCGGCTTCCACCCGGACCCCAGCATCACCCGCGTCGGCGGCGACTACTACCTCGCGTGTTCCAGCTTCGAGTACCTCCCCGGCGTACCGCTGTTCCACAGCCGCGACTTGGTGCGGTGGGAGCAGATCGGCAACGTGGTCACCAGGCCCGGTCAGTTGGCGGTCGAGAAGGTCCCCACGCTCGGCGGCGCGTGGGCGCCCACCATCCGCTTCCACGACGGCCGCTTCTGGCTGGTGGTCACCGACGCGATGGGGCGCGGGAGTCTCATCTTCAGCGCCGAACGTGCCGAGGGGCCGTGGTCCGACGGCATCGTCATGCAGGGCATGAACGGCATTGACCCGGACCTGGCCTGGGACAGCGACGGCACTTGCCACATCACGTACTCGGGTCTCCAACTCGACGGCGACCACGCCGGCGAGCACCTCGGCATCCAACAGGTCCGCATGGACCTGGAAACGGGCCAAGCCCTCGAAGAACCCCGGTCGTTGTGGTCGGGCACCGGCCTGATGTTCCCTGAAGCGCCGCACCTCTACGAGATCGACGGCACCTGGTACCTCCTGATCGCCGAGGGCGGCACCGAACGCGGGCACTCCGTGAGCATCGCCCGCGGCACCCGTCCCGACGGCCCCTTCGAAGGCTGCCCGGCCAACCCTGTACTCAGCGCCCGCAGCACCGCCCGCCCGGTCCAGAACACCGGTCACGCCGACCTCGTACGCACTCCCGACGGCGGCTGGGCACTGTTCCTGCTGGGGATGCGGCCCGGCGGTCTGACGAGGGCCTTCTCACCCATGGGCCGGGAGACATTCAGCACCTCGCTGGAATGGGTTGACGGCTGGCCGGTGGTGCAGCCGGTCGAACTGACCCCGCCCACCGCACCAGTTGAGCACCACGACGACTTCACCGGCGCCCAACTCGGCCCGGAGTGGCTGTCCGTACGGACACCGGCCGCCGACTGGTCCTCACTCACCGAACGACCGGGCCACCTCGTCGTACATGCCGACGGTTCCACCATGGACGACCCGCGGCCACGGTTCGTCGGCCGCCGCCAGCAGCACCAGGCGGCCGCCTTCTCGGTCCGGGTGGACAGCACCGGGGGAGTCGGCGGCCTGAGCCTGCGGATCGACGAACGCCATCACTACGACATCGAGGCGGGCGCCGGTATCGCCCGTGCCCGCGCTCGGGTGGGCGGGCTCTGCCAGACCTGGGAGCAGCCGCTTTCCACGGGGCCCGGACCGGTGACCGTACGGATCGAGACCGAGCCGGTGAGGGGCATGGGCCTGGATGCACTGGGCCCGGACATGGTCCGGCTGTCCGTCGAAACCGACGCCGATGCCGGACCGGTCGAACTCGCCGTGCTCGACGGCCGCTACGTCTCCGCGGAGACCGCCGCGTCCTTCACGGGCCGAGTCGTCGGCATGTACGCCACCGAAGGGGCCGTCGCCTTCGACGAGTTCAGGTACCGGGGCGAGGACTGACGCCTTCGCCCGTCCACAACAGCCGACCGGCCCCTGAGAGAAAGTCACCAGCACCGTATGGGCACTTCCTCCCCACGCATGCTCTTCGGAGCCGCGTACTACACCGAGTACCAGCCGTACGAGCGGCTCGCGCAGGACCTCGATCTCATGGCCGAGGCCGGGTTCAGCGTCATCCGGGTCGGCGAGTCGGTCTGGTCGACCTGGGAACCCCGCGAGGGCCAGTTCCAACTCGACTGGCTGCAACCGGTGCTCGACGCCGCCCAAGACAGGGGCATCAAGGCGATCGTGGGCACCCCGACCTACGCCGTCCCGCCATGGCTGCGCCGCAAGTACCCGGAAACGGCGGCCCGTTCGGGCACCGGGCAGCCCATCCCGTACGGCATGCGGCAGGACGCGGACTATTCGCATCCCGCCTTCCGGCATCTCGCCGAGCGGCTGGTCCGCAAGATCGTGGGGCGCTACGCCGACCACCCGGCGGTGATCGGCTGGCAGGTCGACAACGAACCCGGGCTACGCCTCTTCCACAACGACTCGGTGTTCCAGGGCTTCCTCGACCACCTCCGCGAACGCTACGGCGACGTCGAGACCCTCAACCGCCGCTGGGGGCTGACCTATTGGTCCCACCGCCTGCAGGACTGGGCGGATCTGTGGACCCCCGACGGCAACTCCACGCCGTCGTACGACCTCGCCTGGCGCCGCTATCAGTCGCAGTTGACGCAGGAATACATCACCTGGCACGCCGAGTTGGTCCGCGGCCTAGTACCGGAGCACCAGTTCGTCACCACCTGCGTCGCCCTCGGCCAGCAGGGCCTGGACATCTCGACGATCGGCCGGCCCCTCGACGTCGCCGGGGCGAACATCTACTACGCCACCCAGGACGGGCTGGCCCTTCCGGGTCCCGACGAGCCGGAGGGCGGCCTGTATCCGTTCTTCGTCGCCTGGTCAGGGCCTGCCTGGCTCTACCTCCAGAACGACATGGCGCGCGGCATCCGCCAGGAACCCTTCCTCGTCATGGAGACCAACGCCACCTCGATCGGCGGCTCCGCCGACAACTTCCCCCTCTTCCGCGGCCAGGCCCGCCAGGCCGTGTGGAGCATGGTCGCGCGCGGCGCCAGGATGATCGAGTACTGGCACTGGCACTCCCTGCACTACGGCGCCGAGACCTACTGGGGCGGCATCCTCGGCCACAGCCTGGAACCCGGCCGGACGTACGACGAACTGTCTGCAATCGCAGGGGAGTTCAGACAAGCCGGCAGCGCGATCGAGGGCCTGCGGCCCCGCAGCGACGTGGCGATGCTGCTGTCCGCCGACAGCCGCTGGGCCATGGAGTTCATGGCACCGCTGAGGGGCAACACCCCTGCCTGGTTCGGTGATCCGCAGTCCTACGACCGGATCGTCGCCGCGTTCTACCGGGGGCTGTTCGACGCCGGATTGTCCGTCGACATCGTTTCCCCGGAGCAACTTCCCTCCAGTCCGGAGGAGTTGGTGGACCGATGGCCGGTACTGGTCGTCCCGGCGCTGTACATCGCGGACGACGCGACACTCGACCTGCTGCGCGGGTACGCCGAAGCCGGAGGCCATCTCGTCCTCACCCCGCGCACCGGTTACGCGGACGAGGAGGCTGTCGCCCGGCACACGGTCATGCCCGGAGTGCTGCGGCCCGCGGCGGGCGTGCGCTACCAGGAGTTCACCAATGTGCTGACGCCGGTCACGATCACCCAGGGGGACATGAACGGCCCCGCTCTGCATGGGAAGGCCACCGCCTGGGCCGATGGATTGATCGCGGAGGGCGCCACCGTCCTCGCCGGGTACGACCATCCGCACCTGGGTCAGTTCGCCGCCGTCGCCACGCACGAGTACGGCGACGGCCGCGTGACCTACGTCGGCACAGTCCCGGACCGTGAACTTTCCCACAGCCTCGCGGACTGGATCGCCGGAGTCTCACTCCCCTCCGACGCCTGGCGCGAGGACCGGCCCGCGTCCGTCACCTGTACGTCGGCCACCACCGCCGACGGCGCCGTCCTGCGCTTCGTCCACAACTGGGCCTGGGAACCGGTCGGTTACCGCTTGCCCGGGGACGTCCACGACCTGCTCACAGGTGAGCCCCTCGCCGCCGGAACCGCGCTCGAACTCGGCCCCTGGGACGTCCGGTTGCTCATCGAACGCGACGGCGCCCCCACTTCACCTGCACCTTCACTCTCACCTTCACCGAGGAGGACGCCGTGACCCGGCAGCCCACCACCGACGCCCCCTCTGTCACCGACGAAGCCGAGCTCGCCAGCCGCCTCGGCGCGCTCACCCTGGAGCAGAAGGTGAGGCTGCTGGCCGGCGCCGACTTCTGGTCCCTCCACCCCGAACCCGCCGTCGGCCTACGCCGGTTGGTCGTCTCGGACGGACCCGCCGGAGTCCGCGGCGAGCTGTGGGACGAACGCAGCCCCTCCGCCAACGTGCCCTCGCCCACCGCACTGGCCGCCACCTGGGACGAACCGCTCATCGAACGGCTCGGCGGGCTCCTCGCCCACGAGGCACGCGCCAAGGGTGTCGACGTTCTCCTCGCCCCCACCGTGAACCTGCACCGAACTCCCTACGGCGGACGGCACTTCGAGTGCTTCAGCGAGGACCCGCTGCTCACCGCCCGCATCGGTGTCGCCTACGTCCGAGGCGTCCAGGGCGGCGGTGTCGCGGCCACCGTGAAGCACTTCGTCGGCAACGACTCGGAGACCCAGCGCATGACGCTCGACGCGCGGATCGGCGAACGCGCCCTGCGCGAGCTGTACTTGACGCCGTTCGAGCGGATCGTCGGCGAGGGCCGGGTCTGGGCGGTCATGGCCGCCTACAACGGCGTCAACGGACACCCGATGACCGAGAGCCCGCTGCTGCGCCAAGTACTGCACGACGAATGGGACTTCGACGGCCTGGTGATGTCGGACTGGTTCGCGGCCCGCACCACGGAACCGTCCGCACGTGCCGCGCTCGACCTGGTGATGCCCGGCCCTCTCGGCCCGTGGGGCGACGCACTGGTCGCCGCCGTACGCAAGGGCAAGGTCGACGAGGCGCTCGTCGACGACAAGGTGCTACGACTGCTGCGCCTCGCCGCCCGGGTCGGCGCGCTGAGCGACATACCCGCCACCGCCCGCCCGCCCCACCACGACGCCGAGTCCGTGGCGGCCCGCCTGCGCGAGACCGCCGCCGCCGGATTCGTACTGGCCCGCAACGAGAACGCCCAACTCCCGCTGGTTCGCGCCGGGTTGAACCGGGTCGCCGTCCTCGGCCCCAACGCCGCAGTGGCCCGAACCCTCGGCGGAGGCAGCGCCACCGTCTTCCCGCCCTACACCGTCTCCCCGCTCGACGGCATCCGAGCCGCCCTCGGTGATGACGTCGAGGTCACCCACGGCGTCGGCGTCACCCCGCAAACCCGCGTACCCGCGGCGGCACTCGCCTACCTCCGCCACCCCGACGGCTCCGGTGAGGGCGTCGAGGTGAACTTCCTCTCCGAGGACGGAACGCTGCTCGGCTCCGAGCGCCGCGCCGGGGGCGCCTACACCTGGATGGGGTCCTACGGCCCCGGTGTGCCCACCGGTCAGGTCGCCCGGGTGGAGGTACGCGCCGTGATCCGCGCCACCGACGCGGGCCGGTACGCGATCGGCGGTTCGGGCATCGGGAGCTTCCGGTTGTCCGTCGCGGGGGCCGAGGTGTTCGACGTACGCCTCCAACTCCCGCCGGGCGCCGACCTGGTGGAGGGGCTGATGACTCCGCCGCAACGCCTCCACACCGTCGACCTCGCGGAGGGCGAGGAGACCGAGGTCGTCCTCACCCACGACATGGCCACCCATGACATAGCCACTCACGGCATGGTCACCCACGACGTCGACTCGTCGGACGAGGCCCTCGGTGACGCGGTCACCATGTTCCAGCTCAACCTCCAGCCGCCGCACGGCAGCGACGACGAGGAGATCGAGCGGGCCGTGGCACTCGCCCGCGAGGCCGACGTCGCCGTGGTCGTGGTCGGCACCACGGAAGAGGTGGAGAGCGAGGGCTTCGACCGCGACAGCCTGGCGCTGCCCGGCCGGCAGGACGAACTGGTCCGCCGGGTCGCCGAGGCCAATCCCCGTACCGTCGTGGTGGTCAACTCCGGTGCCCCGGTGCTGCTTCCGTGGTCCGAGGAGGTGGCGGCGGTGCTGCTCGCCTGGTTCCCCGGCCAGGAGTTCGGCAACGCGCTCGCCGACGTCCTGCTGGGCGTCGCGGAGCCGGGCGGCCGGCTGCCGACCGTCTGGCCCGCCACCGAGCAGGGACTGCCCGCCACCGAGCCGATCGACGGCGTACTCGCCTACGACGAGGGGCTGTTCATCGGCTACCGGGGCGACGGCCGCACCGGCTCCCAGCCGCCCCGCTACGCCTTCGGCCACGGACTCGGCTACACCACCTGGGACTACGTCTCCATCGACGCCCCCAGCGAGGTGCCGTCCGGCGCCGATCTCACCGTAGAAGTACGCATACGCAACAGCGGCACCCGGCACGGCAAGGAGGTCGTGCAGGTCTACGCCGGCCGCCCGGGCGGTGCCGTCGAGCGCCCGCTCCGCTGGCTCGCCGGGTTCGCCGTGGTGGAGGCGGCACCCGGCGACGAGACCGTCGCGACGGTCACCGTGGACGCGCGGGCCTTCGAGCACTGGGACACCGAAGTGGGCGGCTGGGCGGTCGAGTTGGGGACTTTCACCCTGGAAGCGGGACCGTCGTCGACGATCCTGCCGCTTGCCGCTGACATCGCCGTCGGCACCTCATGAGTGACACACGGCCGGAAGCGGACCCGGTGGTCGCGCCCTGGCGGCAGACCGAGTTCACCCTGTCCGGGGTCCGCGACCACGCCAATCCGTACACCGACATCGACGTATGGGCCGAGTTCACCCACGAATCCGGCACCGTCCTGCGCCGCCCCGCCTTCTGGGACGGCGGCCGGGTCTGGAAGGTCCGGTTCGCCTCCCCGGAGACGCACGGCCGCTGGACCTGGCGCAGCGGCAGTTCCGTCGCCGACGAAGGACTGTCCGGGCAGGGCGGAACACTCGTCGTAGGCCCCGCCGCGGATGACGCCAACTCCCTTCACCAGCACGGCTTTTGGCGGATGTCGCCCGGCGGACGCAGCCTGGTGCACGCCGACGGGACGCCCGCGCTGCTGGTCGGCGACACCGCCTGGGCCCTGCCCTGGCGGGCCACCGAGGAGCAGGTCGCGGAGTACGCCGCCGACCGGCGGGCCAAGGGCTTCAACGCGGCCCTGCTCATGAGCGTCCAGCCCGACATGGACGCGCGCGGACCGCGTGACCGCACCATGGACGAGGGGTTCGACGTCGGCTTCGAGGACCTGCCCACCGGACACATCAGCGTCCTGAACCCGGCGTACTTCCAGTACTTGGACCGGCTGTTGGGAATCCTCCGCGAGCACGGAATCGTCCCCGTTCTCCAGCCGCTCTTCCACGGGTTCGGCTGGAAGGGCCTGCGGGTGGCGGGGCCGGTGGTGCCACCGCGGGAATACGCGCGCTACTGCCGCTATCTCGTTGCCCGTTACGGCGCCGGTCCCGCCGTCTACCTGGTCGGCGCCGACGGCGAGGGCCACGAACCGCAGATCGAGGCGGGCGGCGCGGAGGTCGGCCGCTGGGACGCCTACGGCCAGCCCTGCGGCATCCACTACCGGCCGCACGCCGACAACTCCGCCCACCAGAGCGAGAGTTGGCTGCACTTCCAGTGGTGCCAGACCGGCCACATGGGCGGGCACGTCCAGGAACGGGTCGCCGACATGTGGCGCAACACCCCCGCCAAGGCGGTCGCCAACGCCGAGCCGACATACGAGAACACCGGCCGCCCCGGCCTCGCCGCGGGCTGGTGGCAGGGACACGAGGCATGGAGCAACCTCTGCGCCGGCGGCACGATGGGCGTGGTCTACGGCGCGGCCGGCCTGTGGCAGTGGCGCCTGCACGCCGACGAACCCGGCCACGAGGAGTTCTTCCTCGCCGAGGACGCCGGCTGGCGCGAGGCACTGCACTTCGAGGGCTCGCGCCACGTCGGGCTGATCTCCCGCATCCTCGACGGCCTTCCCCTGACGGACATGCGGCCCGACTGGCGCTCCGCCCTGGCACCCCGGGGCCTGTCCGTCCCAGGCGTGCTGTACCTCTGCTACGCCGAGGAGGGCGGCCCACTGTTCATCACCGACCCGGAGAACGTCCCGCTCCCTTACCGGGTGATCGACCCCCGCACCGGCGAGACCGTCCGCGAGGGCGTGCGCGCCACCGCCGTAGCACCCGTACCCGACGAGGGCGGTGCGCCCAGGGTGTACATCTGCCATGACCCGAGCCGGAGTTGATCCCCGTGCATGTCACACCGCCCACCTTCGAGCACCACCGCGTACCCCTGGGCATCGGCGAATCCGCTCCCCGCCTCAGCTGGCGCACGGTCACCGACACCGGGGACTGGCACCAGGCTGCCCACCAAGTCGAGATCACCGCCGCCGATGGCACGCTCGTCGCCGACACCGGACGCGTGGAGTCCGCCCACTCCGTCCTCGTCCCCTGGCCGGGGCCGCATCTCAGCTCCCGGGAACGCGTCGGTGTACGTGTGCGCGTCTGGGGTGAGGGAGAGGGCGCGCCATCGCCCTGGTCGGGGCACGCGTACGCCGAGACCGGACTCCTGGAGCCGACCGATTGGACAGCCCGCCCCATCACTCCGGACCTCGACGCCCCCACCGAGGAACCGCTCCCCGCAGCACTGCTCCGCCGCGACTTCACCCTCGCCGGGCCCATTGCCTCCGCCCGGCTGTACATCACCGCGTACGGCGTCTACGCGGCCGAGATCAACGGCGAGCCTGTGGGCGATCAGGTCATGGCCCCCGGCTGGACCTCGTATCAACACCGGCTCCGCTACCAGACGTTCGACGTGACGCCGTTGCTGCGAACCGGTGAGAACGCCATCGGGGCCCTGCTCGGCGAGGGTTGGTACACCGGACGCCTCGGCTTCCACGGCGGCCGCCGCGACATCTACGGTGAACACCGCGCGCTCCTCGCCCAGTTGGAGATCGCGTACGCCGACGGCACGACCCAGACCGTCCGCACCGACGAAAACTGGCGTACGACGACCGGCCCCGTGCTGCGTTCGGAGATCTACGACGGCGAGGCCTACGACGCACGGCGGGAGCGGCAGGGCTGGTCCACGCCGGGACACGAGGTCTCCGGCTGGACCGACGTCCGCCAACTGCCGCATCCACGCGCGGAGTTGGTGGCACCGACGGGTCCGCCCGTGCGACGCACCCAGACCGTCGCCCCGGTCGAGGTCATCACGACACCGTCGGGAAAGGCCGTCCTGGACTTCGGCCAGAACCTGGTCGGCCGACTGCGTATCCGAGTCAAGGGCACGGCCGGCCACGAGGTCACCCTGCGCCATGCGGAGGTGCTGGAGCACGGCGAACTGAGCACCCGCCCCTTGCGGTTCGCCGCCGCCACGGACACGTACGTCCTGCGCGGAGAGGGCGAGGGGATGGAGACCTACGAACCCCACTTCACCTTCCACGGCTTCAGATACGCAGAGATCGGGAACTGGCCCGGACCGCTCGACCCCGCCGACGTCGAAGCGGTCGTACTCCACACGGACATGGCCCGGACCGGCTGGTTCGAGTGCTCCGACCCCCTCGTGAACCGGTTGCACGAGAACGTCGTGCAGGGCATGCGCGGCAACTTCCTCGACATCCCCACCGACTGCCCGCAGCGCGACGAACGCATGGGCTGGACCGGCGACATCCAGGTCTTCGCGCCCACCGCGTCCTTCCTCCACGACTGCTCCGGCATGCTGACCGGCTGGCTGCGCGACCTGTCCGCGGAGCAGTTGGCGCGACCGGACGGAGTGCCGCCCCTCGTCGTCCCCGATGTGCTGCCGGCCGCCTTCCAGGACGCGGGTGCCCAGGCCGTGTGGGCCGATGTCGCGGTCCTCCTCCCGTGGACCCTGTACCAGCGATTCGGGGACCTGGAGGTGCTGCGCACCCAGTACCCGAGCATGCGGGCCTGGGGCGAGGCCACGATCCGGCTCACCGCAGAGGGCGACGGACTGTGGCGCCAGGACTTCCAACTCGGTGACTGGCTCGACCCGCAGGCCCCGCCGGACCGTCCGGGAGAGGCGCGGACCGACGGCGACCTAGTCGCCAACGCGTACGTCGTCCGCTCCGCGGAGGTCCTCGCCGAGACCGCCCAACTCCTCGACGACAACGGTCACTTGGACGGCAAGGAGGACGACGCCGCTCGTTTCCGTGCGCACGCCCAGGCCGTACGCGAACGCTTCGCCGACCAGTTCGTCACGCCGGACGGCCGACTGTCCTCGGACACCCAGACCGCGTACGCCCTGGCGATCGCCTTCTCGCTCCTGCCGACGGAACGTCAACGGCGGGGCTCCGCCCAGCGGTTGGCGCAGATTGTGCGCCGCGCGTCCTTCCGTATCGCCACCGGATTCACGGGCACGCCCCTGATCTGCGACGCCCTGTGCGCGGCGGGCGAGCCCCAACTCGCCTACCGCATGCTCCTGGAGAAGGACTGCCCGTCCTGGCTCTACCCGGTGACCATGGGCGCCACGACCATCTGGGAGCGCTGGGACTCGATGCTGCCCGACGGCACCGTCAACCCCGGCGAGATGACGTCCTTCAACCACTACGCCCTCGGCGCCGTCGCCGACTGGCTGCACCGCACGGTCGCGGGTCTCGCCACCGCCGAACCCGGCTGGCGGCGGCTGCGCATCGCCCCGGTCCCGGGCGGCGGTCTGACCTGGGCGAAGGCGGCCCACGACACCCCGTACGGCAGGGCCGAGGCGGGCTGGCGCGTCGAGGGAGACGTCATCGTCGTAGAGGCACTGGTCCCCGCGAACACGCACGCCGAGGTTCAACTGCCGGACGGCAGCGCCGCGTTCGAGATCGGCTCGGGACGCCACGCCTTCCGGCGTCCCTACACCGCCCCGGCCTGGCCGCCGACGGAGATCCGGCACCCGTGAACCCCGGGCGCGCAGTCGGCGGCGCCGTGACGGGCGCTCTTCAGGTGCGCTTGAAGTTTCAAACGGAGTCGGTCAGACTCTCGATTGAGAGTTCAAACGATCCGTCTCGGGGATCTCGGGGCTCTTTGGGTTCTGCCCGAAATATTCCTCCCTGGAGTTGTCATGTCACTTGTCTCCGATGCCGTCGCCGTCCGCCGCGGCCCGCTCGTCGTCGCGGGAGGTGTGCTCGCCGCGATCGTGGTGGCCTCCGCGGCGGACACCGTCATCGCCCAACTCGCCCTGGCCGCCGGCGCCCCCGACGACTTCCAGCCCCTGAAGGCACCGTCGTACATCTTCCTGACGGCGGTCGGCATGGTCGCGGGCACCATCGGCTGGGCCATCGTGCGCAAGGTGTCGAAGGACCCCCAGGCGCTGGTGCGCCGGCTCGTGCCCACCCTCGTCGTGATGTCCTTCGTCCCTGATTTCCTGCTCTACGGCGACGGCGGCGCGACCGGCGTCGGGGCGCTGCTCCTGATGCACGTGACGGTCGCGGCGGCCGCGGTGGTCACCTACCGCAAGGTGATGCCCCTGCCGTAGAGACACCGACGGCAACCGACTCCGTGGACGCCGTCAGGGTCGCTGTGCCCCGACCGTCGAACGCCACAACTCCCCGGCCTCCGCCGCCGCTTGCGGCGCCACGAGCAGCAACGGCTCGCCGTACGAGGGGAGTTGCGGCACGGCCACCGCGCCCGCCTCGGTAGCGATGAGCAGGGCGGGCAGGCCGTCCACCGGGTGGAACTCGCCGATCGCGGCGGCCGTCGCCCGGCCCGCCGCGACCTGGACCAGCGACAGCGCGGTCGAACCCATGACGCGGGCCGTGCAGTGCCGGTCGGCCAGTTGCGCGAGCAGCGCGTCGAGGCCGGGCCAATGTGCGTGGGCCGCCCACTCCGTGAGGAACGCATGGCCCGTGAGCGTGGTGTGGTCCGCCGCGTGGATCGGAGTTCCGTTCAGGTGCGCGCCCTTGCCCCGCACCGCCGTGAAGACCTCGCCGCGCCACGGGTCCGCCACCAGTCCCAGCAACGGGGAGCCGTCCGGCTCCGCGAGGCCCAGGGAGAAGGAGCACCAGCCAAGTCCGTGGGCGTAGTTGGTCGTTCCGTCCACCGGGTCGATCACCCAGTGCGGTGCGTCGTCCGATGTGCCGCCCTCCGCGCCGTACTCCTCGCCGTCGATGCCCCAGTCGGGGAACTCCCGCCGCAGCACCGCCCGTACGTGCCGTTCCACCGCCTCGTCCGTGTCGGTGACGATGTCGGCCGGGCTCGCCTTCTCCCGTACCGGCCCCGCACCTCCCCGGTTCCCGCCACGGATCGCCTCCGTCGCCCACCCGGCCAACTCGACGGCCAACCGCAGAGCACCGTCCAGGTCATGTCCGTTCGGCACAGCTCTTCACCACCCCGTTCAGGTCGTTTCCAATGATCGCGTCCACACCCCAGGCGAGCAGTTCGCCGCGCCGGTCCGCGTCGTCCACCGTCCAGCAACTCACCAGCACATCCCGCGCATGCCAGTAGGCCACCGACTCCTCGCTCAGGAACCGGTGTTCCGGATTGAAATACTGCGGACGTACGGCCCCCAACACGTCCTCGGACGGCGGAAGTTCGCCGTACCAGCTGAGGAACAGCGTGATCCGCTCGTCGCGCGCCCGCACCGCCGCCATCGCCTCCGCGGCGCCACAGAACATGGCCACCGCTCCTAGCCGACCGAGCTCTGCGTGCGCCGCCTCGGCGACCACCGGATTCCCGGTGTCCAGCAGCAGCGGCACCCCGCCGGCGGCTTCCAGCGCCTCCCGCAGGGTCGGCACCGCCGGCGCGAACTCCCGCAACTCGGCCAACTTCAGGGCCGCGACCGACTCCGGACGTCCCCACAGACGGCGCAGGTCGTCGTCATGATGCAGTACGACGACACCGTCCGCCGTGCACCGCAGATCCACCTCGATCGCGTCGGCCCCCGCGCCCGCCGCCAGCCGCACGGCTTCCAGGGTGTTCTCCACCGCGGCCCAAGGATCACCCCGGTGCGCCACGGCCAACGCCCGCCGCGTACTCACGCCGCCTCCGCTTCCGATGCCGCTTCCTCTGCCCGTATGGCAGGGGCGACCGCGTACGACAGGGCCTGCCCGACACTCACCCGTACGACCTCGCCGCGAGCGGGTGCCTGGAGCTTGGCGAGCGTGGTCGCGTCGGCGGTGCCGTGCGCGGAGAAGACGACCTTGACCTGGTAACCGGGGTTGGCCTTCTGGAAGGCGGGGACAACGATGTCTTCCCACAGCTTCTGGATGTTCGTGTCACCGCTGACGTAGGCGGTGAGGTGATGGGCGGCGGCTCCGCCGACCGACGCGGACGAGGAGGAGGATGAGGAGCAGGCGGAGGCGGCCATGGTGAGGGTGGCGGCGCACAGCAGCACGGCGGCGCTCCGGGTGGACCTGGGGAGTCGCGTGGGCTGAGGCGGGGCGGCGAGGGAACGGCCGAGGGTCCGGACGGGCATGGTGGTTGCTCCGGGCATTCTGGTTCGGGGGCGGAACGCTTTGTTCCGGCGCACGATAGGCAGGGGTGCCGGTGGGGTTCGGGGACAACCGGATGAACATGGACTCTTTTCAGGGTGACAGTTCGGCGGGCGGTGCCCGGGCGGGATGCGGTCGCCACGGTGTCGTACTGTGGCAACTCGTCGCCGAGGACGGTGTGTTGGGCGCCGGTGATGAGGCCGGGCCTGTCAAGTGGGGCCCTCGGTCATGCGACGAGCGACGTGACGATCCTGCCCTGGGCCGTGCTGGCCGAGACCGTCGGCAGCCCTAGCTGTCGGTCGGGTGGAGGGCGGTGATGCCCGCGAGGACGAGGTCGATCCCGGCGAGGAACTGCTCGCGGTCGTCGTGCCCGCGCACCTGGTTCGCGACAGCCCGGGTGAACGGGTAGTCGTCGGGGTCGAGTTCTTCCCAGGCCGTCGACACGGCGTCCAGGAACTGGGCGCGGTCCGTGTCGGGCCCGAGAGTGCCCGCGCTCGCGGTGTTCGCGGCGTTCTGCCCGGCGGCGCCGAGGATGTAGTGCATCAACGCCGAGGTCGCCGTGAACCAGCCGGCCTCGGGCACGCCCAGCGCGCGGATCCGCCGGCCGATGTTCTCGAAGAGCCGCGGCGCCACCGGCCCCCAGGGGCTGTGGGCGATCTGCGTTGCGAGCTGGGTGGCGAGCCACGGGTGTTCCTCGATCGCGCCGAACAGGCCGAGCGCGACGGCGCGGATCCCGTCCTGCGGCGTGTCCGGGGGCCCGGCGGGCTCGACGGCCAGGGCCGCGGCGACGACGGCGTCGGTGGCGGCGCCGAGCAGCTCGTCCTTGTTCGCCACGTGCCAGTAGATCGCCCCGGGCCCGGTGGCCAGTCGCTCGGTCAGCGTCCGGAACGTCAGCCCGTTCTCGCCGACGGAGTCGAGCAGCTCGACGGCGGCCTCGACGATGCGCTCGCGGGAGAGCGCCTCGGTACGCCGCTTCGACCTGCCAGTCCGCGTTGCCATGCGGCCATCTTGACATGTCTGGAGCGCTGTTCCAACAATGGAACGGCATTCCAGGGAGGTCGGCCGGAGCCAACCGGGCGACCCGCATTCCTGAGGAGACACCATGAGCACGCACGTCACGATCATCGGCGCCGGACTCGGCGGCCTCACTCTCGCCCGCGTCCTGCACGTCCACGGCATCCCCGCCACCGTCTACGAGGCGGAGCCCGCCCCGACCGCACGTCCGCAGGGCGGGATGCTCGACATCCACGAGGACAACGGCCAGCCGGCCCTCGACGCGGCAGGCCTGACCGAGGAGTTTCGCGGCCTCGTGCTGGAGGGCCGTGAGGCGACACGGGTCCTCGCCCCGGACGGGACCGTCCTCTTCGACGACGACAGCACGCGCGGACGCCCCGAGGTGCTGCGCGGCGAACTGCGACGGATCCTGCTCGACTCGCTCCCGCCCGGCACCGTCCGGTGGGGGCACAAGGTCAGCGGCGTCCGCGCCCTCGGCGAGGGCCGCCACGAGGTGACCTTCGCCGACGGCACCACCATCACCACGAGCCTCCTGGTCGGCGCGGACGGCGCATGGTCACGGGTCCGACCGCTGCTGTCCGGCGCGGCACCCGAATACACCGGCAAGTCGTACGTCGAGACCTACCTGTACGACGCCGACGCCCGTCACCCCGCCGCCGCGAAGGCGGTCGGCGGCGGGTCCTTGTTCGCGCTCGCACCGGGCAAGGGCATCCAGGCCCACCGTGAGAGCGGCGGCACCCTCCACACCTACGTGGCGCTGTCCAGGCCGCAGAACTGGTTCGCCGACATCGACTTCACCGATTCCGCCACGGCAGCCCAGCGGATCGTGCGGGAGTTCCACGGCTGGGCCCCGGAGCTCACCGCCCTGATCACCGACAGCGACACCCCGCTGGTCCTACGGCCCCTCTACGCGCTCCTCGCCGAGCACCGGTGGGACCGTGTGCCCGGCGTAACCCTGCTCGGCGACGCCGCCCACCTCTCGGCCCCGAACGGAGAAGGCGCCAACCTGGCCATGTACGACGGCGCCGAACTCGGCAAGGCCCTCGCCTCCCACCCCGACAACCCCGAAGCCGCCCTCACCGCATACGAACAGCCCCTCTTCCAACGCAGCGCCGCGGCCGCAGCCGATGGCGCCGACCTGAATGAGGCTCTCTTCGGCGACAACGCGCCGCAGAGCCTGCTCGACATGTTCACGGGAAACGAGCAGGCCCACTGAGCGACTCACCCGGTGGTCCCAGGGGCGGAGAGCTCGCTCACTTCGGCAGGTCGGCGCCGTCGAGATGGCGGTGCAGGAATGCGGTGATGACGTCCATGACGGTCGCGGACGACCAGGCGAGGGCGGCATCCGAATCCGCGAGGACTCCGAAATCGCTGTGATTGGCCCCGGCCACTACATAGCGGGTGCTTTCCACGCCGGCACTGAGAAGAGCCTTGTGCACGTGCTGCGTCTGGGAGGAGGAGACGAGCATGTCGTCGCTGCCGTGGAGGAGGAGGAACGGCGGCGCCGAAGCAGCCACATAGGTCGCGGGATCCGCGGCACCGACCGCCTCGGGAATCTCCGAGAACGGTGCGCCCGCCTTGCCGACATAGGCGGAGAAATGCGTGGCCGTGCGCTGGTAGTGGAGTCGCGCCGGCTCGTCGAAGTCGTCGGCGATCGCCGAGATCAGGGAGGTGCCGAAGGCGTCAACCACCGCTTGAACGGTCCCTGTTGAGGAAGAACCCGGGTCTCCCGCGAACTCGGGCAGGTCATTGTTGACGCCGGTCAGGTCCGCCACATGACCACCGGCCGACTCTCCCCAGAGGGCAACCGCACGCGGGTCGATACCGAAATCGTCCGCATGCTGCCGCAGATAGGTGAGGGCGGCCCGCGCATCGTGGACGGAGTCCACGTAGGTGCCACCGTCGGGTGCGACGCGGTATTCGACACTGGCGACGACAAACCTGATTCGGCGACGTGCCGACGCAGGTCGAACACCAGCGAAGTCGGTCTGCCATCGCGGGCCGAAGAGTGTCGGCTTTCGATCTCTACCGCGCCAGGGGACATCTGCGGATTCGGGCTGACAATAGACACGGAGAGGCTTCCTCCGCTTCCGCGGAGGAAGCCGTCGCCGCAGGGTGGTCCCGGGGTCTACGGCACCAGTACGATCCGGCCGCGCCGGCCGCCCCGGGCGAGCTGGGCGTGGGCTTCGGGCGCCTGGGACAGGGGGTAGGTCCGCGCCACGCGTGGCGTGAGGACGCCGACCTCGGCGAGGGCGGAGAGGTGGGCGAGACGGGTGGGTTCGGGGCCGGCGGCGGTGTGGCGTACGACCACACCCCGCTCCGGCGTCGGCAGCACGTCGACCCGCACGCTCACGAAGATGCCGCCGTCGCGGACGGCCGCCAGCGCGGGTGCGCCCAGCGCCGCCGCGTCGAGCACGCCGTCCACGCCTTCCGGCACGAACCGGCGTACCGCCTCGCTCAGTTCCTCCTCGCGGGACACGAACCAGGTGGCGCCGCGCTCGCGGAGGAACTCCTCGTCCTCGGGCCGCCCCTGCGCGGCGATCCGCACACCCCGCATCCGTGCCAACTCGACGGCGTAGCCGCCCACGGCCCCGGCGGCGCCCGTGATGAGCAGAGTGTCGCGAGGGCGCAGCGGGAGGTGGTCCAGGGCCATCGAGGCGGTCATCGCGTTGAGGGGGATCGTCGCCGCGAGCGTCAGGTCCATGCCCTCAGGGGAGGGGGCGATGGAGTTGAGGTCGGTCACCAGGTACTCGGCCTGGGCCTTGGTGGGGCGCTGTACGGGGGAGTGGAACACGATGACCGGCGTTCCGACCTTGAGGAGGACTCCCGTACCGACCGCGTCGATCGTCCCGGCGGCGTCCAGCCCGAGACCGGTGTATTCGACCTCGTCCAACGGCCCGAAGAACCCGCCCCACACGGCGGCGTCGGCGGGATTGAGCGCGGCGGCCGCGACCTTGACGCGGATCTCGAAGGGGCCCGGTTCCGGGAGGGGAACCTCCAGGACCTCGACGGCCTCGGGTCCACCGGTCTTCCTGACGACTGCAGCGCGCATGATGTCCGCCAATCCGTTTGCGTATCCGAACGCCACAAACGCTAGGCGGGTTACGATCGACTAGTAAGTAGGCACTTTAAAGTGCGTTACAGCCCGTCAGGTGGGAGGGGCTGGTGTCCGCCGCCCGTCGTCACTGGTCGGTCTGCCGGGCGTCGTAGCGTCCTCGCGCCTCGTCGACCTCGTCGGTCTTCTCGGCGGCCCAGTCGCGCACCTGGGACAGCAGGCCGTAGAGGCCCTGCCCGAGCGGGGTCAACTCGTAGTCGACGCGTACCGGCACGGTCGGCGTGACCGTCCGGTCCACCATGCCGTCGCGTTCGAGCATGCGCAGCGTCTGGGTGAGCATCTTCTGGCTCACGCCCGGGATCTCGCGGCTGATGTGGCTGTAACGCATCGGCTCGCCGAAGGACCCGAGGGTGCACATCGTCAGGCTGACCCACCGGTTGCTGATCGTGGAGAGCAGGGCCACCGCCGGGCAGTCGTGCATGTACGCCTCGTACGTGCCGGGCTCGATCTGACGCGCCTGCTTCGCCTTGGTGGCCACCTGGTTCTCCCGTCAGGACTGCAACGCACTCAAGAGTGCCTACGTACCAATCGATCGTAACCCACCTGGAGTTCGCGTCCTGTGTGCGGTTCGAGCTGTTCTGTTTCGCAAACGAGGGATGCGCTTCGCCCCGCCGGGTCGGGCGACCGGCGGGGCGAGGGGGACTTTTTGAGGACGACGGTGGGCGGGTGAGGCGCGTGGGGGTGTTGGTGCGCCTGTTGGATGTGATGCCTCGGATACCGACATTGGCGTGATTCCTGATGCGTCGCTTGCCGGAGCGGTTCCTGTGGTCCGGGTGTTCTCGCATTCGTCGGTTTCTGGCCTCCGTGCGAGTGGGGGCGGGTCCCTGGGGGGCGGGTCCGGCTTCGATGGGTGCGTGGAATCGTTGATTAAAGTGAACGATGCGTTCGACGCCTCTCGCGGAGTTCGGTATAGTGAACGCATGGTTCATTCGATTGCGGCTTCTCGGGTCGGCGCACAGATCAGCGCCTACCTCGACGACACGTACCTGGAGCAGGTCGACACGCGGGTGATCGCGGTCGGCGAGAGGGACGGGGCGCCCTGGGCGGCCGTGGAGCACTGTCTCTTTCATCCGCAGGGCGGGGGACAGCCCGCCGACCGCGGGTGGTTGGGGGATGCGGAGGTCGTGCCGGTCCGGGAACGGGAGTCGGGGCTGGTCGTGGCTACGGCGGCTGAGGGCGGGGGTCTTCCGGACCTCGCCGTGGGGGAGTCGGTGCGGGCCCGGATCGATCTGCGGGAACGGATGCTGCATGCGGCGCTGCACACGGCCGGGCACCTCGTCGAGGCGGTCGGGCGGATGCAGGGGTGGGAGATGGCCGGGAGTATTCACTTTCCCGGTCAGGCTCGGATCGAGTTCCGGGCGCCGCACGCGGACGTACGGCTGGCCGACCCGGACGGGCGGGAGGAAGTGACCTCCTTGCTGCGCGCCGCGGTGGCGGCCGCGGTCGCCGACGATCTGCCGGTCTCCGCGCGGTATCTCCCCGATGGGCGGCGCGTGGTGCATATCGACGCGCCGCACTCCGCGCCGTGCGGCGGCACGCATGTGCGCAGCCTCGGGGACCTGGCCACCGTGGTCCTGCCGACGCTGAAGGTCAAGAAGGGCCGTATCCGCGTGTCCTACACCGCGACCCACCGGAGCCGTTGATGACACCCCCGCCGTCCGGCCGTCGGCCGGTGAGCAGTACCGCGGCCGCGGTCGGCGCGAAGATCCGGCTGCGCCGTCAGCAGCGCGGGATGAGCGCCGCCGAGATGGCCAGGCGGGCCGGGCTGAGCAAGGCCACCCTGTCGCAGTTGGAGGCCGGGAACGGCAATCCCACGATCGACACCCTGGACGCGATCGCGATCGCCCTGCGCATCCCGATCGCCGACCTGCTGGCGCGCGACGCCGACACCGGGCCGGTCTTCCGGCCGGGCACGGACATCGAACCCGGCGAGGTCTCAAGGGAGTTGCTACGCCGGATCAGCAGCGGCAACAGCCTGGAGATCTGGCGGCTGCGCATCCCGCCGGAGACGGAGCTGGCCGGCGTACCGCACGCCACCGGCACCATCGAGCACCTGCTCATCGCCACCGGACACGTCACCGCCGGCCCCGTCGACGCCCCGCAGGACCTGGGCCCCGGCGACATGCTCGCCTTCGCCGGAGACGCCCCGCACTTCTACCGGACCGGCGCCGAGGAGGTCGACATCACCGTCGTCTTCGCCTCTCCCATCAGCACCTGAGACACCGTCAACAGCCGGGATCTGAGCCGTATTTGAGACCGAGGAACCCCCGCTCATGAGCACCTCCGCCATCGCCACCACTCCCTCCAGTCGTGCCTTCATCAGCGACAACATGGCCGGAGCGTCCCCGCAGATAGCCCGCGCCGTCGCCGACGCGGCCGCCGGGCAGGTTCTGCCCTACGGCAACGACCCCTTCACCGACAGCGCCCGCCGCAGGCTCGGCGAGATCTTCGAGCGGGACGTCGATGTCTTCCCCGTCTCCACCGGGTCCGCGGCCAACGGCCTGAGCCTGGCGGCTCTCACCCCGCCGTGGGGGAGCGTGCTCTCCCACCCGGACAGCCACATCAACACCGACGAATGCGGCGCGCCGGAGTTCTTCACCAACGGGGCCAAACTCGTCGGTGTCCCGGGCGCCGACAGCAAGATCGACCCCGAGGCGCTGCGGACGGCGGTGCGTCGCCGGGCCGGTGACGTGCACAGCGTGCAGCCGTCCGCCGTGAGCATCAGCCAGGCCACCGAGAGCGGCAGCGTCTACACCCTGGAGGAGATCCGCGAACTCTCCGCCATCGCCGAGGACGCGGGGCTGCGCTTCCACATGGACGGGGCGCGCTTCGCCAATGCCCTGGTCCAACTCGGCGCCACCCCGGCCGAGATGACGTGGAAGGCGGGCATCGACGTACTGTCCTTCGGCGCCACCAAGAACGGTGCGATGACCGCCGACGCCATCGTCTCCTTCGACCCCACGCTCGCCGGTGAACTGGCCTTCCGCGCCAAGCGCGCCGGGCAACTCGCCTCCAAGATGCGCTTCAACACGGCCCAGATCGACGCGTATCTCACCGACGATCTCTGGCTGCGCAACGCCCGCCAGGCCAACGCGATGGCCACCCGCCTCGGCGACGGCCTCAAGTCCATCGCCGGGGCAGGCCTGTTGGCCGTCCCGCAGGCCAACATCCTCTTCTGCCGTCTGCCTCAGCAGGTCACCGAAGGACTCCTCGCCGAGGGCTACGCCTTCTACCACGACCGCTGGGAGCCGGGCATCGTCCGCTTCGTCACAGCCTTCTCGCACAGTGCCGACGACATCGACCAACTGCTGGACGCGGTCCGCCGCCACACCCACTGACGGGTGTCGCTGCGGACCGCGTACCGTCCGACGCTCAATTCGGCGCCGGGAAAGGTGAGTTGGCCGTCACGGAGGTGCAGGGGAGAGCGGGGGTGTGTCGTCAGGCGGTGACGAGCGGCTGGTGCGGTGGCGTGAGCGTCGGGCGGGTCTCGTGGAGGTTCCTGGTGACCTCGGTCAGGTCGGCGATGAACATGCCCGCGAGTTCGGCGGTGAACCCGGTGCGCACCACGAGACGTAGGACGGAGACGTCCTGGCAGGGCGCGGGGAAGCTGTAGGCGGGCAGGTGCCAGCCGCGGGCGCGCATCGCGTGGGAGACGTCGAACACCGTGAAGCCCTGCGTGCCGGGCGTCAACCGGAAGGCGAACGCCGGGAGTTCGGAGCCGTCCGTGATCAACTCGTACGGCGCGATGGTCTCGATGCGCGTGGCGAGTGCGCGGGCCGTGGAGCGGCTCTGCGCCGCCAGATTGCGCAGCCCTTCCACGCCGTAGCGGAGGAAGCTGTAGTACTGCGCGACGACATGCGCGCCCGGGCGGGAGAAGTTGAGGGTGAAGCTGGGGGAGCTGCCGCCGAGGTAGTCGACCTCGAACACCAGGTCGTCGGGGAGGGCTTCCGCGTTGCGCCACAACGCCCAGCCGAGCCCCGGGAAGACGTGGCCGTACTTGTGTCCCGAGGTGTTGATGGAGGCGACGCGTTCGAGCTGGAAGTCCCACATGAGGCCCGGGTCGAGGAACGGGGCGACCATCGCGCCGGACGCGCCGTCGACATGCACGGGGATGTCGGTGCCGGTGGCGGCCTGGTAGCCGTCCAGGGCCACGCAGATGTCCGCGACGGGCTCGTAGGAACCGTCGAACGTGGACCCGAGGATCGTCACGACGCCGATGGTGTTGTCGTCGCAGTAGGCGGTCAGCGTGTCGGCCGTGAGGTGGTAGCGGCCCGGCTCCATCGGGACGTAACGCGGCTCCACCTCGAAGTAGTTGGCGAACTTCTTCCAGCACACCTGGACGTTCGCGCCCATCACGATGTTCGGGCGCGCGGTGTCCTTGCCCTGGGCGCGGCGGCGTTCCTGCCAGCGGCGCTTGAGCGCGAGCCCGCCGAGCATCGCGGCCTCGCTGGAGCCGGTGGTCGAGCAGCCGCGGACCTGCTCCGCGTGCGGCGCGTGCCAGAGCCGGGCGAGCATCCGTACGCAGCGCTCTTCCATCGCGGTGATCTGCGGGTACTCGGCGCGGTCGGCGAGGTTCTTCTCGGCGGTCTCCGCCATCAACTCCCTTGCCTGCGGCTCCATCCAGGTCGTCACGAAGGTGGCGAGGTTCAGACGCGCGTTGCCGTCGAGCATCAGCTCGTCGCGTACCCGGCGGCAGACCAGGTCGGGCTCCGACGCGAACTCGGGCAACTCGTCGACGGGCTGGAGGAGGTCGACGGCCGGCGGGAGCCCGCCGCCGCGGGAAACGGTCAGGGTGTCGAACTCGGCTTCGGGCATGACGTCGGTATGCGGGATGGGCATGAGTGTCTGGATGCCTTTCTGGTCCGTGCGGCCCCGTGCACTCCGACGCTAGATCGCCGAGCGGTACGGCGTAGGTGCCGATTACACCGATCCAGTGATCGATTTGCGGACTGATGAACTGGATTTTCCCTTGTACATACTGGGCATTACTTTTCGCAGGGCTGGACTTGCCCTCCGGTGGGGCTCTGACCAGGTTTTTCTGCGTGGTCGGAATCGATCCGTGTGTCTGGGGGCTTCCCCCTTCTCACTGGGAGGACCCGGGAGTCCGCAGAAATGCGCACGCCCGCCAAGGCGGAGCGGACACGGTCAGTGCCTCGTTGTGTTCGACGCGATCGGTTTGCGATCGCCGAACCCCCCGGTTTCGAAGGTGACGGTTGGCGGGAGTACGTCGGCCGGCACGACTTGCACGGCGTCGGCGCGTTGCTGGGGCAGGACGTCGCCACGATCGGGAATCTTGGCAGGGGCTGGCAGCTGCCTGCTGGACACTGCTGGCGCCCGTACCAAGACGTCATTTCTGTCGGTGCGTCTCCGTTGACATATGAGGGCGCGGCAATGGCGGTGAAGGCGAGAAAGTGCTCGGCCTTTCGCTCGTAGCGGCGTTGCAGACGTCGGCAGCCGGACAGTCGGGACACGGCCGGTTCCACGGCTCTGCGGTGTTTGCCCAGGCGTTGGGATGCCGCGGACCAGCGGCACGAGGGCGTGGCGGTCGTGGAGGTTCGCGGCGGAGATTTCCGATCGACTACGGCAGACCGTGGCGGTCGACGATGAGGTGGATTTCCGATCCCTATTGCCGCGGAAGGCGGTGACGCCGGGCAGGCCGTCCTGTGGGCGCTCCGGTGCCGGCGGGACCACCCGCTGGAACAACTCCCACAGGTCGTCCGGCGCCAACCGTTGGACAAGCACAGCAGTCACCACCCCAGGGTGCCGCACGATCACACCAACTGAAGTGACGCATTGGGGGAACGGTGCGGTGGGGCTCGATGAGCGATGTCACCGAGCCCACCCGGCCCCCGGACACCCGGAGCGCATCTCAAGTCGGCTTGATGGGGTGGTCGTTCACACGGTGAGTTCCTTGGTGATGCGGTCGAGCATGAACGCCGAGGATTCGCGGGCGCGTTCCTCCCAGGCGAAGACGCAGGCGGTGGCGACTCCGTCGAAGTCGAGTTCGCGCAGGGTGCCGAAGAAGGCGTTCCAGTCGACTTCGCCCTGGTCGATGTCGAGGTGCTGGTGGATGCGGGCCGTGGTGCCGGGCGGGTTGAGGATGTAGCGCAGACCGCTGGACCCCTTGTGGTTGAAGGAGTCGGCGATGTGCACGTGCTGGAGCTTGTCGCCGGCGTAGCGCATCATCGCGGCGATGTCCGCCGTCGGGTCGGAGCCCGAGAGGTGGAAGGAGTGCGGGGCGCAGTAAAGGTAGTTCACCCAGGGCTTGTTGATGGCGCGGACGAGGTCGACGGCGGGGGTGTTCTCCTCGCAGAAGTCGTCGGGGTGGGCCTCCAGGTTGAGGGCGATGCCTTCCCGCTCGAAGACCGGGAGCAGTTCCTCCAGCGAGCGCCAGAAGGCGGCTTCGCTCTCGGCGGCGCGCTCGGGGCGGCCGTTGAACTCCGAGTTCATCAGGGGACATTCGAGGTCGGCGGTGATCTCGATCATCCGCTTCCAGTAGCGGACGGCGGTCTGTCGCTCCGTCTCGTCCGGGGAGGACCATTTGTACAGCGGGAGCACGGAGGACAGCTGGACGCCGTGCGTGCGCAGGGAGTTCTTCAGCTCCGCCACGCGGTCGTCGTCCGCACGCGGGTGCAGGAAGAACGGCATGAAGTCGTCGCGGGGCGACAACTCGATGTAGTCGTAGCCGAGTTCGGCGACCGTGCGCACCATGTCGTCGATGGGCAGGGCGCGGAACATGTAGGGGTCGAGGGCGATCTTCACGCGGCACCTCCGTAGAAGGCGGGTCGGGGCTTGAGGTCGGTGGCGACGACGTGGCCCGACTCCAGGGCCTCGACGGTCGCGCTGGTGATGACGGTGGCCGCGTAGCCGTCCCAGGCCGAGGGGCCGGTGGGTTCGTTGCCGGCGGCGATCCCCGCGATCCACTCGCGGAACTCCGTGTTGAAGGCGTCCGCGAAGCGGCCCACCCAGTCGGTGAGCACCTCCGTGCTGTGCTGTCCGGCGGTGCGCAAGCTGACGGCGGCCGGGTCGGGCAGCCGGACGAGCCCTTCCTCGCCGACCGCTTCGCACTGGATGTCGTAGCCGTACTGGCAGTTGACGAAGACCTCCAGGTCGATGCGGATGCCCTTGGCGGTTTCGAAGAGCATGATCTGCGGGTCCTTGAGGTGGGGGAACCGCTTGCTGGTGGAGCGCGGCACGACGACCTGGGTGGAGACGATCTCGTCGTCGAGCAGCCAGCGCAGTACGTCCACCTCGTGCACCGCCGTGTCCAGAGCGGCCATGTCGGACGTGTACGACTCGGGCACGGTCGGGTTGCGGTGGGCGCAGTGCACGATCAGCGGCTCGCCGATGCGGCCGTCGTCGATGATCTGCTTCAACTGCCGGTATCCGGCGTCGTATCGGCGCATGAAGCCGACCTGGACCAGGCGGCGGCCGTGTGCCGTCTCGGCCTCGATGATCCGCAGGCAGTCCTCGGCGGTCGTGGCCAGCGGCTTCTCGCAGAACACGGGCTTCCCGGCGGCTATCGCGGTCAGCACGTGCTCGGCGTGGGTCGGGCCCCAGGACGTCACGAGGACCGCGTCGACATCGTCCGCCGCGATCACGGCGGCGCCGTCCGGCAGCACCCGGGCACCGACCGGCGCCGCGGCCTCCTCGGCACGGGCGGCGTCGATGTCGGTGACCGCGGTGACGCGGGCGCCAGTGACGGTGTGGGTGAGGCGTTGGATGTGTTCCTTGCCGATCCAGCCGGCGCCGATGACTCCTACACGTACGGTCATGGTCATTCCTTATGCAGACGAGGTCAGGAGAAGCGCGCCCGGAGTTCGGCTTCGAGGGTTTCGAGGGTGCGGCCCTTGGTCTCGGGGACGTAGAGCCTGACGAAGGTGAACGAGAAGACGCCCGCCACCACGAAGAGGAAGAAGGTGTTGGAGACTCCGATGGCGGAGACCAGGGACGGGAAGACCAGCCCGATCGCGAAGTTGGTCAGCCACAGCACCACGGCCGCGACACCCATCCCGAAGCCGCGCATCCGCATCGGGAAGATCTCCGACAGCATCAGCCAGGTCACCGGCGAGATCGCCCCCTGCTGGAAGGCGAGGAAGGTGACCGTCATGGCGAGCACGGCGAACGCCCGGCCGTCACCCGACGGCAGCGCCAAGGAGAAGACCCCGATGAGCAACAGGGCTGCTGTCGTGCCGATCTGACCGGTCATCAGCATCGGGCGGCGGTTGACGCGGCCCAGCAGCCAGATGCCGACGAAGGTGGCGAGCACCGAGATGACGCCGTTGGCGATGTTCGCGGTCAGGGCGCTGTCGGCGGTGAAGCCGGCGTCGGTGAGGATCTGGGTGCCGTAGTACATGATGGTGTTGACGCCGGTGATCTGCTGCACGATCGCGATGCCGAAGCCGATGAACATGAGCTTGCGCAGCCACGGCGTGGACTTCATGTCCTGCCAGCCGCCGAGCTTCGCCTGGTCCTCCTTGACGGCGAGCGCGGAGACTTCGGCGAGTTCGGCCTCGGCCCGTTGTTGGGACCGGACCTGCTTGAGTACGTCGAGGGCTTCGGTGAAGCGGGTCTTGGAGGCCAGCCAGCGGGGGCTCTCCGGCATGACCAGCATGCCGAACCAGAGCACGACGGCCGGGATCGTGGCGAGCACGAGCATGTAGCGCCAGACTCCGCCGGACTCACCGCCCACCCGCGCGATGACCGCGTTGGAGGTGAAGGCCAGCAACTGCCCGCTGACGATCATGAGTTCGTTACGGGTGACGAGTGCCCCGCGCCGCTCGGCGGGCGAGATCTCGGCGAGGTAGACCGGCACGGTCACCGAGGCGCCGCCGACCGCGAGGCCGAGCACGAAGCGGGCCACCACCATGACGGCGGTGTTCGGCGCGAGCGTGCAGCCGAGTGCGCCGACGAAGAACACCACGGCGAGGACGAGGATCGTACGGCGGCGTCCGCGCGCGTCCGAGAACCGGCCGCCGGTGACCGCGCCCACCGCCGCGCCGAGCAGCAGCGAGCTGGTGACCATGCCCTCGGTGAAGGGGGTCAGGCCCAGGTCGTCGGTCATGTAGGGCAGGGCGCCGTTGATGACGCCGGTGTCGTAGCCGAAGAGCAGTCCGCCGAAGGTGGCGATGACGGTGATGAGCCGCAGCCGCCGCGACACCGCCGGAGGGGCGTCGTCCGCGAACGTGGTGGCCGGGGCTGTGGTCGTGTCGTCCCTGACGTCCATAGCCGTTGCCTCCTATCGGTCGAGGTGCGGGCGGCGGGTACCCGTCAGCCCGCAACCGGCCAGGTGCTCGCGCGTGCTGACCGCGATGGGCAAGGGCACCTCGGGAGCGCACGGGTACAGGTCCTGCTCGACGATGACGAACAACTCGGCGTCGAGCCGGGCGAGTTCGGCCACCACGTCGGCCGGGTTCGGCACACCGGCCGGGGGTGACACGCACACCCCGCGCTTGACCGCCTCCCCGAACGACAGGTCCTCCGCGGCGACTTGGGCGAGCACCCCGGGATCCATCTGCTTGATGTGGACGTAGCCCACGCGCTCGCCGAAGCGGCGGATCAGGTCGAGGTTGTCGCCACCGCCGTAGGCCACGTGCCCGGTGTCCAGGCAGAGGTTGGTGTACCGGGAGTCCGACTCGTTGAGCAGCCGCTCGATCTCCGGCTGGGTCTGGATGTGGCTGTCCGCGTGCGGATGGAGGACGAGCCGTACGTCGTACTCGTCGAGCAACAGCCTGCCGAGCCGGTCGGCGGCACGGCCGAACCCGGCCCACTGGGCGGCGGTCAGCTCGGGCGACTCGGTGAACGCGCCGGTCTTCTCGTCCCGGTACATCGGCGGGATGAGGACGAGGTGGTGCGCGCCGGCGGCCGAGGTCAGCGCGGCCACCTGCCGGACATGGGCGAGCATCTCGTCCCACACCTCCGGCCGGTGCAGCGCGCCGAAGGCGGTGCCGCCGGAGACCTGGAGCCCGCGGGCGTCCAGCTCCTCCTTCAGCCGCTGCGGGTCGGTGGGGAGATAGCCGTAGGGGCCGAGCTCCAGCCATTCGTAACCGGCCGTGGCCAGTTCGTCGAGGAAGCGGGTGTACGGCACCTGCTGCTCGTCCTCGGGGAACCAGATGCCCCAGGAATCGGGGGCGGAGCCCAGGCAGAGGTTGCCGGCGATGGTGCGGAGCGGGCCTGGCGCCGTTGCCATGACATGTCCCTTCACCCCGAGATCGGGAGTTTCGCGGTATTTGCTGTCGCGCTCTACTAGCGCGCTCTAGTACGAGTACGATGACCCTGGTCCAAATGTCATGTCAATAGCCTGTTGCCGGGAGATTTCGAGATCGCTGGCTAAGGTGGGCCACGTCGAAGGGTGGGTTCACAGGTGGATGCATCGGGCAAGCAGCGGCCCACGATGGCGGATGTCGCCGAGAAGGCCGGTGTCTCCAGGGCGCTCGTCTCGATCATCTTCCGCAACCAGCCGGGGGCCAGCGAGGAGACCCGGCAACGGGTCCTGCGGGTAGCCGACGAGATCGGCTACCGCCCCGACAGCGCGGCCAGGCTGCTCGCCCGTGGCCACAGCCGCACGCTCGGCGTGATGTTCGCCGTGCAGCAGCCCTTCCACACGGATCTCATCGAGGGCATCTACCCCGAGGCCGAACGCCTCGGCTACGAGGTTCTGCTGTCCGGCGCCACGCCGAGCCGCAGCGAGGAGAAGGCCGTGGAGGCGCTGCTCAGCCACCGCTGCGAGGCGTTGATCCTGCTCGGCTCTTTCGCGGAGCCCTCCTTCCTCGACGAACTCGGGCGCCGTACGGTCGCCGTCTCCGTCAGCCGCCGGGTGCCGCACGCCCACGTGGACTTCGTGCACTCCGCCGAGGGCAAGGGCGTACGACAGGCCATGGACCACCTCGTCGAGTTGGGCCACCGCCGTATCGTGCACATCGACGGTGGCAGCGGCCCCGGCTCGGCCGACCGGCGCCGCGCCTACCGGGCGGCGATGCGCCGCCACGGGCTGGAGTCCGAGGTGCGCGTCGTCCCCGGTGACCACACCGAGCGGTCGGGCATCGAGACCGGCCACACCCTCCTCGCCGAACGGGACCGAGGGCAGCCCCTGCCGACCGCGGTCCTCGCCGGCAACGACCGTTGTGCGATGGGCCTGTTGATGACCCTGACCAGGGCGGGCGTCGAGGTGCCGCGCGATCTGTCCGTCGTCGGCTACGACGACAGCCATCTCTCCCACTTGATGCCGATGGGCCTGACGACCGTCCGTCAGGACGCGGGGCTCATGGCGGAGTACGCGGTGCGCTTCGCGGTGGAGCGGCTGGAGAAGCCCGAACTGGAGCCCAGGGAAGCGGTGTTGGACCCGAAGCTGGTGGTCCGGGGGAGTAGCGGACCGGCCTCGGAACCGCCGGCCTGAAAGACGGACGTACGGTTCCGGGGCGAGCGGGGCGGAGCGGTCACCGCGTCCCGTTCGCGGCGAACTTGGCCACTGCGTCCACGTTGTCCTTGGTGATGAAGGCCGGGCCGGTCAGCACAGGCGCGGTGCCGCCGCCGCTGAAGTTGCCGTTGGTCTTGTAGAGCCACAGCGAGTCGACCGCCAAGTAGCCCTGCAGATACGGCTGTTGGTCGACGGCGAACTCAACGGACCCGTTCTGGACGGCCTTCACCAGTTGCTGGTTGAGGTCGAAGGTCGCGACCTTGGCCTTGCTGCCGGAGTCGGACAACGACTGGATCGCCGTCAGCGCGATCGGGGCGCCCAGGGTGACGACCTGATCGATCGAGGAGTCCTGGCTGAGTTTCGCGGTGATCGTCGACTTCACGGACGGCATGTCGGTGCCGTTAACGTAGAGGATGTCGGTCTTGCCGCTGAAGCCCTTCTTCAAGCCGGCGCAGCGGGCTTCCAGGGCGACCTGGCCTTGTTCCTGGACGACGCAGAGGGCGTGTTTGGCGCCGAGTTTGTTGAGTCGCTGGCCGAATGCCTGGCCGGCGATGTTCTCGTCCTGGCCGAAGTACTCCAGCATGCCGAGCTTCTTCCAGTCGCTCACACCGGAGTTGAAGCCGACCACGGGGATGCCGGCCGACTTCGCCTTGGCCACCACGTCCTTCATGGCGTCCGGCTTGGCCGCGGTGAGCGCGATGCCGTCGACCTTCTGGTCGATCGCGTTCTGCACGAGGTTGGCCTGGTTGCCGGCGCTGGGGTCGCTGGAGTAGACGAGCCTGACGTTGTCCTTGGCGGCGGCGGCCTGGGCGCCCTTGCGGACCAGGTCCCAGAACGTGTCGCCCGGGGCGGCATGGGTGACCATCGCCACGGTCATCCGAGGGGTGGTGGCCTTGCCCGCGGAGGCGGCGCCCCCTTCTTCCGTGGACTTCTTGCCGCCGGAGCTGCTGGAGCAGCCCGCGGCGAACAGGGCGCCGACCAGGACGGTGGCGGTCAGGGTGGCGGCTCTGCGGTGTCCGTGCATGTCCCTTGCACCTCACTGTGCTTGTTGGGGTTCGTACTCGTAGGGGTTCGTGCCGGGGGAAGCGGATCGCGGGCCGAGGCCGGCCGGCGGAGTGCGGCCCGGCGTCGGCGTGTGTCGGGGAGATCCCTGGCGACGGGGGTGAAGACGTGTTCGTTCCCAGGCGAGGCGGGTTGGTGACCACCGATGCCTTGCGTGGGTGGGGTGGTGCGTCGTGGCAGCGGTCATGGGTGGGACTGCTTGCGGTAGGTCTACTAGAGCGCGTCATTAGCGCGCTCTAGTAGCTCGTAACTATGGGACCGGCCCCGAGGGATGTCAATCGGTTTGTCAGGACGTTTCGACAACTGCGGACGCCTCAGGACTGAGGCTTCAAACAGGCTCGGTCGGACTGTCGGTCGAGACTTCACGCGTCCCCATGGGGCTCAGCTGTGGGGCCGCCGGCGGTCGGCCACGAAGAGCCGGTAGTCGGCATCGAGTGTTTCGCGGTTGAGCAGATCGGTATGGCGTTCGTGCGACCGGACGGAAGACAGCTCGTCGGGCAGGCAGGTCAGGCCCGGGCGGAGGACCTCCTCGCCGGTCTGGGGCCGCCGGCGCCGGCCCGAACCCGCGGATCGAGGTATGCCTCGGGTCGCCGCCAGAAATCGGCTTCGAATCCATCGGTGCAGTCGTGCGGGACCGGGCCCGTCTCGATGCGGACGCCTCCCAGCAGCGCGGCCGGCCGGTCGACCGCGACGGCCCGCGTCTCGTCGAACACGGCCATCTCCGCCACGTACTCCTCCACCAGCCAGAACCTGCGGAGGGCGACCTGATCCCAGGTGAAGATCACGACGCGCCGATGAGTGACCCGGAGCGGTGCCCCGATGCAGGTTTCAGGTCGGTCGAGTGGTGCACGGTCAGCAGGGTCACCGCTGCGTCGGCCGAATCGTCGGCGAGAGGGATCGACTCCGCGGATGCCTGTCCGGCCCGCGCGGATCCGACCGGACGTCGGGCGATCATCGACTCGTTCCGCGGATACGGGCGCATCATCAGCCTCGACCGCATGAGCGACGCCAGGGTCGGCACGACGGCCACACCCGGCGTGGTGATCCTGGAGTACGCGAGCACGGGTACCGCACGCATACGGCTCGGCGGACCACACCGCCGTCCGCCGGCGGTCTGCGCGTGCGCGAGCGGCGTGGTGGGCGCCCTCTTCCCGAAGAGCGCGACGATCTCCTGACGGTGAGTCATCACGGAAAGCCGGTCCGACAGACCACGCTGGGCCCTGCCTTCAAGGCGGCCAAGAAGGCAGCAGGTGCCAGGGGAGTGATGGTTCCTGAGATGACGCCGCACACCGACGGATCTGCCCTGGAGGCGGACGGGGAGAACGCACCTGCCTCCTTCGAGGAACTCTTCGGTAGTCCGGCGCCGTCCGGCCTGCCGGAAGAGGCGCTGGTGCCCGGGGCCGAGCGGACTCGTCGACCAGCTGCTACACCCGTTGAGAGCTGAGGAAGGAGAGGGTCGTGGTCATCTAACTGAGGTCGAGCGGTCGAGCTTTGTCGCGCATCGCCTGCGCCGGCGTGCACGCGGTGTGCGTCGGCTCAGCCGGCTCAGTGAGTCTGAGCACGTAGGACGCCCGCGCTGCGGCGCTCTGAGGATCTCCTGTGTGCCGTGGCGCTCCCCGCGGATAGGGTGGACGGTGATCGACAGGGACGGGCTGGGCGAGGACGGCGGACGGCGTGGGCGGTGCCGAGGAGAGCAGGAACACGGGCACCGGGCGCCCGACGTCACGGGACGTCGCCCGGATCGCCGGCGTGTCGCACACCGCGGTGTCCTTCGTGTTCAACGGCCGAGCCGAGGGCAACCTCTCGCCCGCCACCCAGGAACGCATCCGGCAGGCCGCGGCCCAGCTGGGCTACCGCCCCGACCCGGTGGCCCGCGGGCTGCGCCGTCGCCGTACGGCCGTGATCGGGCTGGTCACCGACGAGATCGCGTCCTCGCCGTTCGCCGGCCGGCTGCTGCGCGGAGCCATGGAGACCGCCTGGGACAGGGACCATCTCGTCCTCACCGTCGACTCCGGCGGTGACCCGGCCAAGGAGGACGCGGCCGTCGCGGAACTGCTCGACCGGCGCGTGGACGGCATCATCTACGCGGCCATGTCCCTGCGCCGGGTCCGCGTCCCCGAGGGCCTGCACCGCACCCACTCCGTGCTGGCCAACTGCCTGCCCGAGGACGACTCCCTGCCCGCCGTGGTCCCCGCCGAGCGCGCCGGTGGCCGTACCGCAGCCCGGCTGCTGCTCGCCGCTGGCCACCGCCGGCTCGCCGTGATCGGTGGTCTGGACGACATCGCCTCGGTGGAACGTACCCGCGGCTTCCGGGACGCGCTGCGCGCCGAGGGCGTCACCGTGCCCGCGGAGTGGATCGTGCGCGGCGGCGGGGAGATCTCCGCGGGACACGCGGGGGCGCTGCGCCTGCTCGACGGGGTCGAGCCGGGCCTTCGCCCCACGGGCGTCCTGTGCTACAACGACCGGGTCGCGGCGGGCGTCCTGCACGCCGCGACCCGGCTCGGGATCGACGTCCCCGCCGATCTGTCGGTGGTCGGTTACGACGACCAGGAGCACATGGCCGCGTTCCTCACCCCGCCGCTCACCTCCATCGCGCTGCCACACCGGGCGATGGGCGAGGCGGCGGCCCGGCTGCTCCTGGACGCCATCGAAGCCGGCCGTACGCCGTCGGCGACCGTCAGGCGGCTGGCGTGTCCTGTGGTCAGTCGGGCTTCCGTGGGTCCAGCGCCGTCCCGGTGACCCGTGCACCCGACCCGGGCGTGACCTGCCCCGTGGTCAGCCGCGCTCCTTGGGTCTGGCACTGACCCCGTGACCCGCGCACCTGGCCCGCGCTTGCCCTGGCCCATGGCCAGCCGCGCCTCCGTGGGTTCGACACCCATCCCGTACCCGTGCACCCGGCCCGCGCCTGCCCCGGCCCACGGTCAACCGCGTCTCCCGGGGTCCGGCGCCCACCCGGTGACCCGTGCACCCGGCCCGTCGACGAGTAGCTCCGCGATGTCGTCGGGGTGCCGGTAGACGCGCTCGGTGACCATGGCCCGGTCCGCGACGAAGAGTTCGAGGAGCGAGCCGTCGACGAGCAGCCGGAGCGTGAGTTCCGGCGCCTTCGGGACGTGCACGGTGATCGGGGCGGAGCCTTCCCTGCCGGTCCGGGGCCAGGCGCCGCGGTCGAGGACGACGGTCCCCGAGGCAGGGTCCGCCCGGATGGTGAGCTCCCGGCCCGCCGCGTCCCGGAGCAGGCTCACCGTGGTCGGTTCGCGTGCGGTGACCGTCAGGTCGTAGGCGTCTGGAAGCGGAACCCGGCCAGGCGCGGTGACGAACGGCTCGGCCGGGCGCAGCAGTTCGAGCTCCGGGGCCGGACTCACCCGTAGTGAACCGTCGGGGTGGACGTCGACGACCCGTGGCGCGGTGAGTACGCCCGCCCATCCGGCCCGTTGCGCCTCCTCTTGCGGGCGGGACTCCCACGACCAGCCCCACAGCAGTGCGCGGTCCGGCTCCTGGAGGACGGCGGGAGCGTAGAAGTCCCGCCCCTGGTCGAGTCGGCCGCCGGCGCGCGGAACAAACCTCAACTCACCCTGGACATTGGCTTGCAGACGGCCCGTCAGATATCCCGTGGAGCAGGGATCCCCGTCCCACAGGGACACCAGGAGTACGTGATCGCCGCCCGCTGTCCGGTACAGGTGCGGGCACTCCCAGCCCACCGACTTGTCGCCGAACACGCCCGCGGCCACCGGGTCCCTGCCGTCCAGCAGCACACCGGCGAACCGCCAGTCGGCCAGGTCGTCGCAGTCGTAGAGGAGGACCGACGGCGTGCCGTCGGCGTGCCCGGCCCCGACGAGGGCCCAGCGCCTGTCCGCGTGACGGAAGACGAACGGGTCGCGGAACATCACCACGTCGAGTCCCGGTGGCGGTCCTGCCACCACCGGCGTCGGCAGCGGCTTCCACTCGGTCAGCAGCTCGTCGTCCGGGTCCGCCGCCCGCGCCAGGCAGATGGTGCCGAGTCCGGCGTGGGCGTGGTCAACTCCCGTGTACACGGCGGTCGGTGTGCCGGCGTCGTCGGTCACGCAGCCCGACCAGCAGCCGGCCTCGTCGGGGCCGCCGGGCGTCGGGGCGAGCGCGATCGGGTGGTGCTCCCAGTGCGCGAGGTCGGCGCTGGAGGCATGGCCCCAGTGGACGTTCGCGTGCACCGGTGCGTCGGGGTTGTGCTGGTAGAAGAGGTGGTAGCGGTCCCGCCAACGGAACGGCCCATTGGGGTCGTTGATCCAGCCGACGGGCGGACGGACCCTGAAACGCGGCGCGTTGGGGTCATTGCTCAACGGTTGACTCCTGCGGAGGTGATGCCCTCGCGGAGAGGGCGCTGGCCGACGGCGAACACGGCGACGGCGGGGAGCATCGAGAGCACGACCCCGGCCAGGACCACCGAGATGGACCCGGTGCCGAGGTTGCCCTGAAGGGAGACCAGACCCAGCGGAAGTGTGTAGTTCTGGCTGGAGGTCTCCAGGATCAGCGGGCGGAAGAACTCGTTCCAGTGGTAGTTGAAGGCCAGCACGCCGACGATCGCCAGGCCGGGAGTGGCCAGCGGCGCGTACACCGAGCGGAAGATCCGCCAGGTCCCCGCGCCGTCCAGCATGGCCGCCTCGCCCAGATCCTTCGGCATACCGAGGAAGTACTGGCGCATCAGGAACGTGCCGAAGGCGGTCGGGAAGGCCGGGATGATCAGGCCGAGGAGCGTGTCGGTGAGGCCCATCGTCTTCAGCACCAGGAACACCGGCACGATGGTGACCTGCAACGGCACCATCATGGTCGCCAGGACCAGGCCGAAGAGCGGCTTCTTGAACCGGAACTCCAGGCGCGCGAAGGCGTATCCGGCCAGGCCCGCCGTGATCATCTGGCCGACAGCGATCAGTGCCGTCACCAGCGTGGAGTTCAGGGCGAGCAGCCACACGTCGATCTGCTGGAAGACCCCGTGGTAGGCCGCGGTCGTCGGGTGTGTCGGGATGATCTGCGGGGGCAGGTCGAAGGACTGGGCCGGGGTGCGCAGCGAGGTGGCGACGGTCCAGATGACCGGGCCCAGCGTCAGCAGGGCGCACACGGCCAGTGCGGCGATCCGGGCCCAGGGGGCGAGTGAATAACGTACGCGGCTCAGAGTCGGGGTTGCTTTCAGGGTCGGGGTTGCTTGGCTCATAGCGCTCATGCGGCTCACCGGCTCACTGGTAGTGGACGAAACGCCGGCTGAGCCGGAACTGGAGGGCGGTGACCGCCATGATCAGTACGAAGAGCAGCACGCCGACCGCGGACGCCTCGCCGAAGTCGAGCTGCTCGAAGGCCCGCTCGTAGATCACCATCACCACGGTGCGGGTGGCGTCGCCGGGTCCGCCGTCGGTGAGGACGTAGGGCTGTTCGAAGACCTGCAGGGCGTTGATGATGCCCACCACCGTCGCGACGAGCAGCGTCGGTGACAGCAGCGGCAGCGTGATGCCGAGGTGCTTGCGCAGGCCGGTCGCGCCGTCGAGGGCGGCGGCCTCGTGGATCTCCTTGGGGATGTTGTTCAGACCGCCGACGAACAGCAGGAACGAGAAACCGAATTGCTGCCAGACATAGACCAGGACCACCGTGGCCATCGCCGCGTGCTCCGAGGTCAGCCAGGGCACGGGCGCGATGCCGACCAGACCGATCAGCCAGTTCACCACCCCGAAGTCCTGGTTGAACAGGTACTTCATCACCACCGAGATGGACGCGGCGGACAGCACCAGGGGGAAGAAGAACGCCGAACGGAACACCGACCGCAGCCACACCGGCATCCGCCCGTTCAGGGCGAGCGCCAGCGACAGCGCGATCAGCAGTTGCAGCGCGACCGCGAGGACCATGAAGAGGAGCGTGTTGCGGAAGGAGACCAGGACGGTCGAATCCGTGAAGGTCGTGCGGTAGTTGGCGCCGCCGACGAAGTGGGGCGGGTCGATCACGTTCCACTGGAACAGGCTCAGCACGACGGACCCGATGATCGGCACGACCGTGAAGACGACGATGCCGACGACCGTGGGCGCCAGGAACAGCGCGGCCACCAGCCGGGCGCCGCGGTCGCGGACGGACGGCCGCACGGCGGCGGGTGGCGTGGCGGGCCGCGAACGTACGGCCGGGACCTGGGAGTTCGGGACCTGGATGTTCGTCATACCTCACGCTCCATGGCCTGCTCCAGGTCGCCCTGCATCCGGCGCAGGGCGGGACCCACCGCACGCGGCGTGGCCAGCGCGGTGCCGGTGTACTTGAGCAGGACGTCGGTCACCTCGGCGACCTGCGGCGGCGCGGGGATCGGGCCGGTGTCGGGAAACCGGTCGAGGGTGTCGTAGAAGACCTGCCAGTGCGCCGGGCCGCTCGCGGCGTAGCGGGCGGCGGTCAGCATCGAACGCCGGGCCGGGGTGGTCTGGTTGCTCTTGAACAGCCGGGTCATGGTGTCCCTGCGGGCCGCGTACTTGATGAACTCCCAGGCGGCTTCCTGCTTCTTCGAGGTGCGCAGCAGCGCGTAGCCCGCCGCGCCGAACTGGTGGCGCTGGGTGCGCCAGCGCGGGAAGTACTGCACGTCGTAGTCGGCGGCTCGCATACCGGCCAGCTGCAGGCCGCCCGCCCAGAAGCCGCCCGCCGGTGTGACGCCGACGTGGCCGGTGGAGAACACGCCGACCAGGTTGCTGCCGTTGCCGCCCTCGGGCCGGGTGCACAGGTCCTCCTGGACGAGGGAGGCGAGATAGTCGTACGCCTCCTCGACCCGGCCGGCGGTGGCCTGCGGGGTCGTCCAGCGGAAGCCCCCGCCGCGCCCCTGCCGGTCGGCGGCCGGGTAGAAGGTGTCCCACAGCCAGGAGCCGCCGGGCGCCTTCGACTCCTTCAGCAGGTTCGTGCCGTTCGCGAAGAGCCAGGGCACTACGCCGCCCCACAGCCGGTTGGTCCAGAAGTACGGCGTGAAGTGCGCGCCGCCGCGACGCTTCAACTGCCGCAGCAGCGCGGTGAAGTCGTCGCGGCTCCAGTCGGCCGCAGGGAACTCCGCGCCCGCCCGCTTCAGCACCTGCTTGTTGAGGTACATGTCGGCGGCGTTGAACTCCATGGGCAGCTGGTAGAGGTTGCCCTCGTACATCATCGACTCGACCAGCGAGGGGTGGACGTCGGCGAAGTACTCACGCAGCTCCGCCGCGTCCCGCCGCACCCAGCGGTCCAGGGCCACGCCGAGCCGCTGGGCGAACAACTGCACGCCCTCGGTGGCCACGTACACCAGGTCGGGAGCGGTGCCCGCGGCGATCTGGGTGAGGATCTTCGCGAAGAAGTCCGACCAGTCGACGGCCTGCACCGCGTTCACGCGCAGCGGGATGTCCGGGTGGAGCCGGTGGAAGCCCTTGGTGAGGGCGTCGACGGTGGCCGGGTCGAAGGCGGAGCCGAGGGTGGCGACGACGAGGGAGCCGTCGTCACGGCCGGGGATGTCGGCTCCCGTGAGCCGGTCCCAGCTCGCGGCGGTACCGGCCAGAGCGGCTGCTCCGGCCCCGTACGCGCCGTACCGCAGCAGTGTGCGGCGGGGGAGGTGCGAGTCAGTCATCGAACGGGCCTAACTCGTGTTAGTTCAGGGGTGATGACCCAGATGATGGGAAGCGGGCGGCGGGACTGTCAAGGGTCGGGAACGCTTGACCTTTAACGAGTTAGGTCTACAGTCCTCGTTCGCAGGAGCCGATTTTTCACGCCCTCCGCACTGTGAGCCGCACTCGCGTGTGTGACGAGCCGCCACGGGCCCTCATGGGCCGTCACGAGAGGAACGATGCGTCATGCCCGGAACGTCGGGACTTTCCAGGAGATCACTGTTCGCGGGATCGGCGGCGGGCACCGCCGCCGCGCTGCTGCCCACCGGAACGGCCACGGCCGCCCCGAAGCCCAAGGCCAAGGGTGCCGCCAAGTCCGCGGCGAGCGGGGCGAGTTACCGTGCCGCCTACCACTTCACGGTCCCCGACCAGTGGAAGAACGACCCGCAGCGGCCCGTCTGGATCGACGGCGAGTACCACTACTACTACCTCTACAACGCCGACTACTTCACCGGAGTCGTCGGCACCGCGTGGCGCCTGGCCACCACCAAGGACCTGGTCTCCTTCACCGACCGCGGGGTCGCCGTGCCGAAGGACACCACGGTCAACGGCGATCTCTGGTCGGGTTCGGTGGTGGTCGACACCGGCAACACGGCCGGATTCGGCGCGGGCGCGGTGGTCGTCATCGTCACGATGTCCCCCGGCGGCGGCACCGACCACCAGGAGCAGTTCCTGTACTACTCGACCGACGGCGGTCTCACCTTCACCAACTACGGGACCGATCCCGTCCTGCCCAACCCCGGCGTCGCCGACTTCCGCGACCCCAAGGTGATCCGCGACGAGGACCGGGGCCGCTGGGTGATGGCCCTCGCCGAGAACGACAAGATCGGCTTCTACCACTCCGACGACCTCAAGTCCTGGACGTACGTGAACGGTTTCGTCCACGACGGCATCGGCGTCCTGGAGTGCCCCGACCTGTTCCGCATCACCGCCGGGGACGGCACCGTGAAATGGGTGCTCGGCGCGAGCGCCAACGGGAAGAGCTCGGGGCTGCCCAACACGTACGCCTACTGGACGGGTTCCTTCGACGGCAGCGCGTTCACCGCTGACACGAGTGACCCGCAGTGGCTCGACCACGGTTGGGACTGGTACGCCGGCGTCACCTTCGAGAAGCGGGACGCGAGCGGCGCGGTGGACGCGGCCGCCCGGTACGCGATCGGCTGGGTGAACACCTGGGACTACGCCGACACCACCCCCACCATCGACTGTGACGGCTTCAACGGCACCGACTCCATCGTCCGCGAGGTCACCCTGAAGAAGGCGTCCGACGGTACCTACTACCTCGCCTCCCAGCCCGTTGCCGGCCTCGACGCGCATGTCTCCCGCACGGTGAACCTGGGCGACGTGACCGTGGACGGCACGAAGGTGCTCGACTACACTGGTATCTCCTACGAGGTCACGACCGAGCTCACCTGGTCCCAACTCACCGGCGCGGGCCTCCAGTTGAGGCGCTCGCCGAGCGGTGGTCGGCACATCGACGCCGGGATCTACGCCGACTACGCCTTCCTCAACCGACGCAACACGATGAACGCCGACACGTCCGGCAAGTGGCAGGAGAGCCACACACCGTTCGACCCGTCCGTCGGCACGGTGAAGCTGCGCATCCTCGTGGACCGCACGTCGGTGGAGATGTTCGTCGACGACGGCCGCTACGTGCACACCAGCCAGGTGTTCCCGTACCTGCTGGACACCCGGCTCGCCCTGTTCACGATCGGCGGCAGCGCGGTGTTCCGGAACACGGTGATACGCGAGTTCTCGGTGTAAGGCCGGTCAGGCCGGCCGGGGGCGCGGGTGCGCGCCGTACGCGTGAACCCGATAGGCAACGGCAACACCGGAACGGGCCGCCCGGTCGTGGGGGGATCCGCGTTCCGCCCCGCTGACGCGGCGAAGTCGAACGTCTTCCGCGTCCGGGTCGTACGGCCCATGCCGGTGTCGTACGGGCCATCCCGGGGAGGCTGTCCCGGCTCCCCGTCGCGTTCCGAGATTGGGCCGGGCGGACGTGGCTCTCGGCCAGCCCCGGACCTTGCCCCGGCGGAGCCCCCGCGCATCGGAAGGGGAATCCGCCGCGGGCGGGTACGAGTCCTGTTCGCGAGCCGGCGAGGCCCTCCCGGGCTGCGGTTGCCTGGCTCCGTGGGGCCTGATCGAGGCCGCGTCGAGGCCGCGGGGACAGGAACAGACCGTGGCGCTGTGGTCGATGACCGTGCTCATGAGCGGTCGTCGGCCGGACGCCGACCGATAGGAACGCCGACCGGCCGGCTTCAGATGGCCGCCACCGCGAGCGTGGTGGACGCTCCCGGCCGTACCTGGAGTACTGGAGTGTCCGCCCTCGCTCCACCAGGCGTTTCGCCTTCGACCGCAGTCCCTCGGCCTTCGCCGGGACAGCCTCCAGTCCCAGGGCGACGGCCAGTTGCCGGTAGCGCATGCCCACCCGGCCCGCTTCGGATTCCAACACCGACAAGATCCGCCGGCAGTCCGGCTTGCGGGCTGCCGCCGTTATGCCCGTCTCGCGCCGGGGCACCGTCGAACCCGGCACCGCGCTTCCCGTCGGCTCCGTGACCATCGAAGGCGGCGCGGCCGGCACCTCGGGCACTGTCACCCGGGCATCCACCGACCGCTGAAGCCGGCGTTCGGACGCACCGAGCGCGGCCTGCACCCGCTGGGCCTCCTCCCGCAACCGCGCGATCTGCTCCCGGATCCTCTTCCCCCTGGCCTCCAGTAGACCGAGCATCGACGCCACCGGCCAACTCCACGAGCCGGACGAGCGGAGGAATCACGCCCATCTCTCGCGCCACCGACCGGAGTTCACGCCCACCCGCCCCGAACCGACCGATCACCTTCGGAAGCGGATGACGTCAGCCCGCCGTCCCGCCGACCGGGATGCCGAGTCGGTCGGCGACGGTCGTCAGGGCCGTTCCCAGCGGCAGCGCGACCCGGGTGCGGGCGTGCGGGTCGCCCCGGGTGGGGTCCCGGTTGACGATCAGCACAGGCTTGCCCTCCTGCGACGCCTGACGGACGAACCGCAGCCCGGACATCACCGTCAGCGACGAGCCGAGGACCAGCAACGCGGTCGACTCGCGGACCAGCTGTCGGCAGTGCTCGACGCGCTGGGGCGGAACCGCCTCGCCGAAGAACACCACGTCCGGTTTGAGGACGCCCCCGCAGCTTGCGCACGGCACGACGCGGAAGTCCCCGACCTGTGCGTCGGTGAGGTCCGCGTCACCGTCCGGGTTGATCCCGGCGGCGACCGGGTCGAAGCCCGGGTTCTCGGCCTCCAGGCGGCGGGCGAGTTCGCGGCGCGGGCTGAGGGCGCGGCAGGAGAGGCACACGACCCGGTCCAGGCTGCCGTGGAGCTCCACGACGCCCTTGCTGCCGGCGGCTTGGTGCAGGCCGTCGACGTTCTGGGTGATCACGCCCGAGACGCGGTCGTCCCGGGCGAAGGCGGCCACCGCCAGGTGTCCCGCGTTGGGGCGGGCCCGCCCGAAGGTGCGCCAGCCGAGGTGGCTGCGAGCCCAGTACCGGCGCCGCGCGTGCGCGCTCGCGGTGAAGTCCTGGTAGGTCATCGGGGTGTGCCGGCTCAGGCTCCCGCCCTCGCCCCGGTAGTCGGGGATGCCCGACTCAGTGGAGATGCCGGCCCCGCTGAGCACGAGCACACCGCCGGCGCTCAGCGCGTCGACGACCGGCTCCAGGTCGGTGGTGCCCGGCAGCAGATCCGCCGCGGCGGGGGTCCAGCTCAGGGTGGGGCGCATGCGCATGCCGCCAGGGTACGGAATCGGCGGCGGCCACCGGCGGGCGTGGACAGTTGCGGGGGGATCGCTGCTCCGTCCGGTGCGGGCAAACCGGCGCTCGGCGCACCGGGCGGGCTCGTGGGCGCCCGCTTACCTGCCGCGGTGAGCGCGAGCGCCGTTGCGGGGCAGCCGGCCGCGGACAGCATGTCCTCAGTACTGCGAGTGAGGAGACACGTGATGTCCAGCGAGTTCCAGCGGACCAAGCTCCAGGCCATGTTTGAGGCGTTCGACGCGGACGGCAACGGCTACCTGGAGGAGGCGGACTTCGTGGCCCTGGCTGACCGCTGGGGCCGGCTGCCGCGCGTGAGAGAGGGGTCGGAACTGGCCGCGCGCGTGGACGGCGTACTGAAGGGCTGGTGGCAGCATCTGTCGGAGACCGTGGACACGGACCGGGACGGCCGGATCGACATGGACGACCTCCTCGCCATGGTGGACCTGCTGCCGACCATCCCCGAGGCCGTCACCGCCACGGCGGACACCATCTTCGACGCGGTCGACGAGAACGCCGACGGGCGCATCTCGCGCGGCGAGCACCAGCGTCTCGTCGACACCTGGCACGGGCGGCCCGTGGCGACCGGCGGTGCCTTCGACCGGCTCGACCAGGACGCTGACGGCTACCTCAGCCGCCCTGAGTTCGCCGCGCTGTGGACCCAGTTCTGGACCAGCGACGACCCCGCCGAACCCGGCAACCTGATGTGCGGCCCGATCGGCGCCGGGTGAGGCACCAGCGGCGGCCGTCCAGATCCGGCCGCGGCGGGCCGTCTGCCAGGTGAGCTGCATACGGGGCGCGGCCCCGGCGAGGGTCGTCATCCGCTGGATGTGGCGCAGGACGCCGTTCTTCGCCCAGCGGACGAAGCAGCCGAGCGTAGGGCGTGAGGGGATGCCGAAGTTGGCGGGCAGTGCCCGCCATGTCGCGCCCTTGGCGGTGATGTGGCGGATGGCGTCGGCGGGTCCATTTCTCCGGGCCTCGCCCTTGGAGGTCTGGTAGGCGGAGACGGGCAGGGGCCGTTCCAGGAGGAGCCGTTCGAGGTCACTGGTGTCGGAGGGGTGGCGGGGCAGGGCCAGGGTCGTGACGGGATGGCGGGACAGGGACAGGTTCGTGATGGGGCGGCGGGTCGCGACCTGGCGGAGAGCCAACTGCGGGGCGGTCGCGGCCCGTTGCTTTCCTCGGGTGGGTCGCTCCAGGCAGGCGAGGAGGCGCGGGGCGGACTCGACCGCACCCATTGGTGCCATGACCGTGCGGCTGCAGGGGCGTCGCGTGTCTTCTTCCGGTGCGCCAGCCGGATCCCGGCGATGAAGCGAGCGACCCGGTGGTGCACCGATTCGACGAGCGCCCTCTCGTAACCGGTCTGGGCCTCCCGCGCGCCGTCCTGCATCCGTTAGCCCCATGTCCTGCCCCAGATGATCGGCGGCAGGGCCCCTTCGCGGTGATGTTCTGGCGCAACTGCGCGAGGCCGGTGTGGACCTGGGTGCGGGCGCGTTCGGTGGCTGTAATGAGCTGGACGACGGTCAGCAGGACCTGCGCGGGCGGCCGGGCTCCCGGCGCCACCAGTGGTGCGTGTGCCGGCGCGACTCCAACCCGCCCTCGCCGTACGGCAGTTCGCGGGGCCGGGCCACCGCCGAGCCCTTCACTCCGATGACGAACACCCCGCGGACGGGGAACACCCGGGCCCTCTCGTCGGCCGTGGCCAGGTGGACCCGGTGCGTCCCGTCCGCCAGCCGCTCGACCTGGTCGATGGACGCCCCGTCGAGGCCGAGCGGCACCGTCGTATCGTTGAGCAGGCCCGTGGCTCCCGCATGATCGTTCTGCGCGGAGAACAGAAATGATCACGCAGGTGGACGGGCACCTTGCGTCAAGGGCCGAGCCGCTGGAACCGGCACCGAGCGTGACGTCGCGTCAGCAAGCCGAACCAGCACACCACTCACCTGTGAAGACCCCGGAAAACTCTGGGCGGCTTCGCGCTGCTTCCACAGCACCAGCGCTCACCGCGACCGAGACCTGGGCCGGCACACACGCAGCCGCCCTGTTCGGCGGCGGCGCCGAAGCTGTCCCGCTCGATCGTCACGCTGCTGCGGATCCCGGCAGGTCAGCGCCGGTGATGTCCCGCAATCCCGCCAGATCCCGACTCGCCGTGGACACGGGCCGGACCGGGACCGAAAGATCACCTGCAGCGCTGCTTCCGACTGGTACCGCCCAAGCGCCGGACAGCTGGCTCCGGCAGCAGGACTCGCATGCCGTATCGCCCAGCGGATCCCGCGTTGTTCACCAGCAACCAGACGTCAAGGATTGGAACATGTCATGAGCCTGTTCGGCCACAGCCGTCAATTGTCTCGACGCAGGTTGCTGACCCTCGCCGGCGGCGCCGCGGTGGCCACCGCGGCTGGCATCGGATTCGCCCCGTCGTCTTCCGCGGCTTCCGAGGCGGCCTCGGCGACCGGCTACGGGATCGACTACTCCGACGCGTCGCTCACCGCCGGTTCGGTGGCCGCGGCGGGCTACGGCTTCGTGTGCCGTTACCTCAGCTGGCTGCCGAACCCGAAGGTCCTCACCCAGTCCGAGGCTCAGGCCCTGACCGCCGCGGATCTGGGCATCGTCTCCAACTGGGAGTCCGACGGGCTGCAGGACTGGCAGAGCGGCGTCCCCTCCGACCCCTACGCCCAGGGAGCCGGGCATGCCACCGAGGCGCAGCGGCAAGCGCTGGCCAACGGGATGCCGTCGTCGCGGCCGATCTACTTCAGCGTCGACTTCGACCTTCAGCCCTCGATGTACTCCGCGCTCAACTCCTACTTCGACGGCATCGCCTCGGTGATGGGCCGGTCCCGGACCGGTGCGTACGGCGGCTACCACGTGATCCAGGAGCTCTTCGACAACGGGAAGATAGCCTGGGGCTGGCAGACGTACGCGTGGTCCGGCGGGAACTGGGACAGCCGCGCGCAGTTGAGACAGGTCCAGAACGGCATCGCCGTCGCCGGGCACGACGCGGACCTCGACCAGGCGATGGCCGCCGACTTCGGCCAGTGGGGCGGCACGGGCGGCGGCGGTACCGGTGTCATCCTGCCGTCCTGGCCGAACATCACCGACGGCATGACGGGGCCCAGCGTGCAGGCGGCACAGTACCTGCTGCGCTACCACGGTGCCTCGATCACCGCCGACGGCGAGTTCGGGTCGGCCACTCTCGCCGCGGCCAAGAGCTTCCAGTCCGCGCACGGTCTCGGCGTGGACGGCCAGATCGGCCCGCAGACGTGGTCGGCGCTGATCGTCCAGGTCCAGTCGGGCTCCAGTGGTGACGCTGTCCGGGCCGCCCAGGTGGAGCTGAACCGGTTCGGCTACGGCCTCACCGTCGACGGTAGCTTCGGCTCCGGCACCAACAGCGCCGCCCGGGCTTTCCAGTCCGCGCACGGCCTGGGTGTGGACGGCCAGGTCGGACCGCAGACCTGGCAGATGCTCGTGGGCACCGGGAACGGCGCCACGGGCGGCGGCACCGTCGCGCCGCCCTGGCCGAACGTCATCGACGGCGACACCGGGAACAATGTGCTGGCCGCGCAGTACCTGCTCCGCTACCACGGTGCCTCGATCACCGCTGATGGCCAGTTCGGGTCGGCCACTCTCGCCGCGGCCAAGAGCTTCCAGTCCGCGCACGGTCTCGGCGTCGACGGCGAGATCGGCCCGCAGACCTGGTCGGCGCTGATCGTCCAGGTCCAGTCGGGCTCCAGTGGCGACGCCGTCCGGGCCGCCCAGGTGGAGCTGAACAAGTTCGGCTACGGCCTTGCTGTCGACGGCAGTTTCGGCTCCGGCACCAACAGCGCCGCCCGGGCTTTCCAGTCCGCGCACGGCCTGGGTGTGGACGGCCAGGTCGGACCGCAGACCTGGCAGATGCTCGTCGGCAGCTGACCGCCCAGCCCCTCCGGCGGCGAGTGTGCGGGGCGGGTGACCGCGTAGGTCGTTCGTCCCGCACTCGCTCGCCGCGGCGGAGACAGGCCCGCTTTCCGAGGTCTTCGAAGGTGAGCGGTGCACTGATTCGGCGTGCTGACGCGACGACACGCCCGGTGTGGCTCCATGCCGTTCTCCGCCCGCACTTCAGCGAGGAGGAGAGCTGCTTCTCACTCGCTTCGTGAAGCGGCTCCCCGTGGGGGGCACGGGGAGCGTGATTCGGATGAGGCTCAGAGGTAACTGAGAAGTCTCTGTGAAAAGGTGCCGAGGCTTCCGCAGCGTCCGCCGTCCGGCCAACCACCCGTGGAGAAAGCCCTCATGAGCCTCACTGTCGTCAACGGACTGCCCGCGCACGTCCTGTTCGTGCACTTCGTCATCGTGCTCGTACCCCTGAGCGCCCTGGCACTCGTGGTGTGCGCGGCCTGGCCGGCAGGTGCCCGGCGGCTCGGACTGCTGCTCCCGATACTCGCGCTCGTGACGTTGGCCAGCGTGCCGGTGGCCACCCACGCGGGGGAGTGGCTGGAACAGCACGTCGGCAGCGACCCGTTGGTGCGCAAGCATGCCGAACTCGGCGACGGCCTGCTGCCGTGGGCTCTCGGCCTCTTCGTGATCTCGGCCGTCGTCTGGTGGACGGCCCGCCGCTCGGCACCCGCCGAGGAAGGCATGGCGAGTGCTTCGTGGTCGCCCTCGGTACTGGTTCGGGGCGTGGTCGTGGTTCTTTCCCTCGCTGTCGCGGTCGGCGCCGTGGTGGACGTCTACCGGATCGGTGACTCGGGCGCCAAGGCCGCCTGGCAGGACAACTACTCCAAGACGGCCACGCAGAACGGCGGCTGACAGGACGAGGGCCGCCGTGCGGGCCGGGCGCTTCCGGACCGGCACCCGGCGTGATGCCCCCAAAGCGATGACAGGGGCGGCGGTGCCGTCGGCGGGCAAGGTGTCCAGTCCCGGCGCCGTCGTCAAGCGCCTCAGCGCCGTGGAGACGCTCGGCTCGACGACGGTGATCTGTACCGACAGGACCGGCATCCTGACTGAGAACCACATGCGCGTCACCTCCCGGTGGACGTCCGCAGGGTCCGCGGACCCGCGGGTGCCGACGCCGCAGATCGACCTCGGGGGGGCTCCGCCGCGTCGTGCACCAACGCCGAACTGCCCGGGAGCGCTACGGCCGAGGCCAAGGTGGCCCCCGCGGAACTCGCCCTGCTGGAGCCGGCCGCCGTCCTATGCCGTCCGGTCACCCCCGGCCAACGCGCCCTGGGGGTCGTCAGTTCACAAGCAGCGGCACTCTGGCCGAGCGCCATGAAACCACCGCTGTCGGCTCACGCCTCACGCGCGACAAACAGGGGGGCGTACGGCAGGCTGCGGGAATGGAATCTCGAACTGACGGCATGTGGTGGGGAACAGCGATCGAGGCGCCGGACCCCAGCCGCCTGGCGAGGTTCTACGCCGAACTGCTTGGCTGGCACATCGGACACGAGGAGCCGGGAACGGCCATTGTCGCCGCCTCACCGCAAGGGCCCTTCTTCGCATTTCAGCACGCGGACGACTATCGGGCCCCGGTCTGGCCTCCGGCCGACGGGGAGCAGCGCCCGATGATGCACTTCGACTTCCAGGTGGGCGACCTGGACTCGGCGGTCGCCGAGGCGGTGGCCCTGGGCGCCACGCTCGCGGAGTCCCAGCCGCAGGCGAACGTCCGAGTGCTCTTCGACCCCGCCGGCCACCCCTTCTGCCTCTGCTACGACGAAGGATGAACGCCTGAATCGCACGTCACGGGACCACGCCTATTGGCCACCGCTCGTTGCTGTCGTGACCTTTCGTAGGCCGTACAGGGCGGCCCCGAGGGCGAGAACCGCGGCGCCGGAGATGACGGTGCTCGTGGGCAGGGCGAAGGCGAGGGTCGCGCAGCCGGCCAGGCCGGTGACGGGGACGAGGCGGCTCGGTCGGCCTTCTTCCACCGTGAGGGTCCAGGCGGAGGCATTGGCGATGGCGTAGTAGGCCAGGACGCCGAAGGAGGAGAAGCCGATGGTGCCGCGCACGTCCGTGGTCGCGGCGAGGACGGTGACCACCGTGCCGACCGCGAGTTCGGCGCGGTGGGGAACACCGAAACGGGGGTGGACGGCGGCCAGGGCGTGCGGCAGGTGCCGGTCCCGGGCCATCGCGAGGGTGGTGCGGGAGACCCCGAGGATCAGCGCGAGCAGTGAGCCGAGCGCGGCGACGGCGCCGCCGACACGGACGACCGGCACCAGCCAGTCGGCGCCCGCGGCGCGCACCGCCTCCGACAGCGGGGCGGTGGCGTCCGCCAGCCCGCGCGGGCCCAGCAGCGCCAGGGCGGCGACGGCGACGAGGGCGTAGACGGCGAGGGTGATCCCGAGCGCGATCGGGATGGCGCGCGGGATCGTACGGGCGGGGTCGCGGACCTCCTCGCCGAGGGTCGCGATACGGGCGTAGCCGGCGAAGGCGAAGAAGAGCAGGCCCGCGGCCTGGAGCAGCCCGGCGACGCTGGTGTCCGGGCCGATGTCCAGCCGTGCGGTGTCCGCGTGGGCGGAGGCCAGCGACGTGACGATGACGGCGGCGAGCACGGCCAGGACGACCGCGACGATGACGCGGGTGAGCAGGACGGACTTCTGTACCCCGGTGTAGTTCACCGCGGTCAGCGCCACTACGGCGGCCACGGCCACCACGTGGATCTGGCCGGGCCAGAGATAGGCGCCGACGGTGAGGGCCATGGCCGCGCAGGAGGCCGTCTTGCCGACGACGAACGCCCAGCCGGCCAGGTAGCCCCAGAAGTCGCCCAGGCGTTCGCGGCCGTAGACGTAGGTGCCGCCGGACCGGGGATAGAGGGCGGCCAGCCGCGCCGAGGACGTCGCGTTGCAGTAGGCCACGACGGCGGCCAGGGCCAGAGCGAGCAGCAGCCCCGAACCGGCGGCGTCGGCCGCCGGGCCGAGGGCCGCGAAGATCCCGGCTCCGATCATCGACCCCAGACCGATCACCACGGCGTCGGACAGGCCCAGACGCCGCTTCATCCCGCCCGTGCCCGCCGGGTCTCTGTCCGTGCTCATCGCTCACTCCTCCTTGTACCCGGCGCACGGTAGCCGAGGAGGAGAGGGTCGCTGCCGGAGAGGCATGGTTCTACTGTGCCGCGTGCCGGGCGTCAGCTGATCTTGCGGACCCAACTCGGCCCCACCAGGTCCCACTCCGTGCCCCAGGAGTACCGTGCGACTGCTCCGGTGCCGAATGCCAGTCCGGCGAAGGGCGTGCGCGGCGGTGAGGCCCAGGACGGCGGATGCGGGACCCGCCTCCTTCGAACTCGGCGGTTCGATGGTGGAGTTGCCTGCGGAGTCCAGCCAGACCACGACCTTGGATCCGGCCTTCTGCCCCGTCTCCACCAGCGCGCTGTCCGTACGGCGGGCGCCGTCGGCGGTCGTGCAGCGGACCTTCGCCTCGACCAGGTCGCGGGATCCGACCCCCTTGGCGAGGGACGGGGTGTCCGTGAGGAGTACCGCCTGCACGGAGTGCCGCTCGGTGCGCTGCGCGCTGAACACCTCGTCGGCGGCGGGGAACGTCACCAGGCCGGCGAGTGCGCCGCCCACCGCGATGATCGCCCACACGACCAGGACGATCCAGCCTCGACGATGTCGTCGGGCCGGCGCAACGGGTTGCTCCGCAATTGCCGCAGCCGCTTCTTCATAGGCCTGATCCTGCCCATGGTTCCGCACCTCCTCGTCGTGGTTGCCATGCCGAAGGTGTCAGTCGGGAACATGACGTCGCTTGGGCCGAACAGGGGCTGTCAGGTGCCCCATCGGCACCGCGTCCCGGACCCGGACGGCCCGTTCAGCCCGCTGTGGCGGAGGCGGCGCCGGACTCCGGCCAGGCGGCCAGGGCGTTCGACTGCCGTGCGTGGATCTCGCAGACGCCGCCGAGCTGGGCGTGGCGCAGGATCCGCAGGAAGCCCGTCTTGCCGGTGACGATTCGGAGCCGTCCGCCCCGGGCGGCCGTCCGGTTCCGTGCCCTGCACGGCACACCCAGTCCGGCACAGTCGATGAACGACAGGGCGCGCAGGTCCAGTACGAGATCGGGGCAGGGGCCGGAGGTCCCTGCCCACCGGCCGATGGCCCAAGGTCTGTACGGGGAGGTTCGTCGTCCATCGTCGGCCGTCCGTGATCCGGCGCCGTGAGGCGATGGAGCCGCCGCCCGGAGAGATCCGGTTCAGCGGCGCTCCGCTGCCGACGGACTCGGCGAGAGCGTGCTGTTCGCCGGCGGAGTGAGAACGACGTGCGGCTGGGTCGCGACCGGGGGCGGCGGGGTGATGTCCTGGGCCGGGAGCGTGGGCGCGGTGGTCTCCTGGACGAGAACCTGGGCGAAGTCGACCAGGCCGGTCTTCTCGACGACCGTGAGGTCGTCCAGGTCCGTGTCGTTGGCCTGGTCGGCCAGAGCGCGGACCAGTGAATTCCTTGTGGTGGTGCGGACGCTCGCGATCGTGGGGAGGACCTGGCCGTCCGCCGCACGCACGAGGGTGGCCATGTCGGCGTCGAATCGCTTGCCGCTGTCCGCGTTCAACGTGGCCACGAAGCCCTGCTGTTGAGGCGACGGCCGATTGGGCAGGGTGATGACCAGCCGGCCGGCAACTCTGCGACAGGAGGCGTCCAACGAGGCACGCCCGTCGATCAGGTGCTCCCCTGCGATCCTGACGGCTTTCGTCGTGCCCTTCCGCAATGCCATCTGACCGACGGAGTACTCCCACAGCCCGGCGGAGCGCACCTCGACCACGAAATCCCGGTCGGCTTCCGTCAGCGGTCCGGTCGCCGGGGTGGCGATGACCCGCTCGGGCGCGCCGCTGACCTTCTGGACTCCGAGCATGGCGGGGTAGAGAAGCGACCCGAGGGTGAGGCTGAGCGCACCACCCACGAAGAGCGTTCCCGCCGCCTTGCGTGAAACGAGCACCATGTCTCCTGTCCGGTTCGGAAACCGCACGTACAGGAGTACGGATGCGGGGTCCCGTGGAACCTTTCGGGTTCGCAACGGGTTCGTAAAGCCGATCGGCGTTCGGCATCCCGGCTGAGGGCCTCGCGGAACCTCTTCCGTGGCCTTGCGCGCGCTGACGTCGCGAACGGCGTCGCGGACGTCACCGAGATGTGGGCAGCGGCTGCTCCGGGGTGTCCGCCTGCTGGAGTTCGGCGAGGATCTGGTTCTGGCCGGTGAGGAGTTCGGTGAGGATACGGCGCGCGGCGCGCAGGAGTTCGGCGACGTCTCCGCCGGCGAGCGCGTAGCGGACCGTGGAACCCTCCCGCATGGACACGACGATGCCGGAGCGGCGCAGGACGGCCAGCTGCTGCGACAGGCTGGACGGCTCGATCTCGATGTCGGCGAGCAGGTCCCGTACGGACACCGGCCCGTGCTGGAGGAGTTCCAGCACCCTGATGCGTACGGGGTGCCCGAGCATGCGGAAGAAGTCCGCCTTGACCTGGTAGAGGGGGACCTGCATGGATGCTCGCTCCTTGCCGGGTGGGTGGGAATGCGGCTCGCGGGACGTGGCGGCTTCCGAGGGCGGCGTCACACCACAGGCCGCCCTCGGAAGCCGATCCTTCACGCCCCTGGCCCTGCGCGAGCGCACCTTGTGACCATGCTGATGTGATGAGTTGAAGAAGTCTTCACATCAAGGGCAGGCGTGGTCCCTGCACGTCAGGCCGGGCTAGATCTCGATCGCCTCCTCCACGCGCTTGAGCTGGTGGCGGGCCATGGCCAGGTTCGAGCGGCCCTTGTCGAGCACGAGGTACAGGAACAGGCCGTTGCCGTTGCGGCCGGTGATCAGGCGGATCAGGTGGTACTGGCTGTCCAGCGTGATCAGGATGTCCTCGATCTGGCCCTTGAGGCCCAGCTGCTCCATGGTGCGCACCTTGGACCGGATCACATCGGTGTTCCCGGCGGCGGCGACCGTCAGGTCCAGGGTCTTGCTGCCGCCCAGCGTGCCCAGTGCCATCCCGCTGGTGTAGTCGACGACCGCGGCCCCCAACGCCCCCTCGATCCCGGCCGTCATTTCCTTCAGCGACACTTCCACATTCGCCATTGCGCCTCCCCTTGTGTTCCGTCGGCTACGGCGGACCGGTGCCGATCCGCCCCGGTGCCGGGACCGTACGCAGGTGGTTCCGGCTTCCGGGGAGTCTCTTCGGGACTGACTCGTGACGACCGAACAACGCCACGACGGGACCTGTTGATGGCCCACAACTGGCCCGACCGGTACGGAAGTTGACGCCTGGCCCAGCGTGAGCGGCACACCGGTCCTGCATTCCGGGGCCCCTCCACGCGTCACGTCGGAGGGCCGTTCGGGACCTGACGGCCGGGACCAATGGCCCCGGGTGGGGATGGTCGGCCACTGACCACGGTCACCGCCGCCGAGAAGGATCAGGCACAGATCGATTGCCCGTAGCCACGCGCACAAGGAGCACCATCATGCCCAGGACCCCGAGTAGCAGTGAAGGGGCGGTTCCCAGGGCAGCACTCGGCCCTCGCGCTGTACGGGCCAGGCCTTTGGTGAGTTCGCCGGATTCCTCAACGCCTGGTTGTAGTGGATCACCGCCTGGGCGGGGAACGCCGCGATCGTGGTCGCCTGGGTCGGCTATGTCGAGGTGTTCGTCAACACCGGCCACAAGACGGCGATTTCGATCGGCATCGCGCTGATCGGGCTCTGAATACCTGCGGCGATCAACCTCACCTGCGTGCGGAACATGGGCGCCTTCCAGGTGTTCACCACCGTACTGAAGTTCATCCCGCTGCTCTTCATGGCCACCATCGGCCTGCTGTTCATCGACCCGCACAACTTCGGTCCGTTCACCGCCAGCGGCCAGTCGGCGATGGGCGCGATCCCGGCCGCCGCGCCGATCGCGCTGTTCAGCTGCATCGGCCTGGAGGCAGCCTCGGTGGTCGCCGGACGAGTCCGCGGGCCGGGCCGCAACGTCCCGCGCCACCGTCGACAGCACCCTCGCCTGCGCCGTCATCTACATCCTGGGCACCCTCGCGGGCTTCGACACCTCAGGTTTCCTCGGCGCCCGCGCCACCGACGAACCCCTCGCCGACACCGACCTGGTGCTCCTGGACATCAAGTCCTTCGACGCCAACACCTACCGGAAACTCACCGGCGGCGAACTCGCCCCCACCCTCAACTTCGCCACCCGACTCGACCGCCTCGGCATCCCCATGTGGATCCGGTACGTCCTGGTCCCCGGCTGGACCGACGACCTGGAGTCCGTGGACGCCCTGGCCGGGTTCGTGGCGGGACTCGGCGCGGTCGAGCGGGTCGACGTGCTGCCCCCTTCCACAAACTCGGCGCCGCGAAATACGAAGCCCTCGGCATCCCCTTCCCGCTGTGCGACAACCCGGTGCCCGACCTGGCCTTGATCGAGAACGTTCGCGAACGCTTCACGAGACACGGAGTCCAGGCGTACCGAACTCCGGGCCGTCGCCTGGCCTTGTGCAACACCTTTAGGTATGACTGCCGCCACCGGGCCCCTTCAGGGTGATGTCGTCGGCGTAGTACGTGCCCTGTGCGTACCAGCCGTGCACATAGATGGTCGCGCTGGTCTGGGACGCGCCTGTGGTGAACGAGACGGTCAGCGGGCGGTAGGCGGAGGGGGAATTGGTCCAGGTGGAGGTGCCGCCGTTCACGCCCAGGTAGACGTAGGAGCCGCGGACCCAGCCGCTGAGTGAGTAGGTGGTGTTCGGCCGAACCGCGACGGTCTGGTCGCACTGCGCGGTGTCGCTCGAACTCACCCTCCCCTGAAGGGCTTTGGAGCCCGTGTGGACAGGCGAGGCGACGATTGAACCCGGGTTGCCTGCGCAGTTCCACGGCGAGACGTTGCCCGACTCGAAGCCGGGGTTGGTCAGGACATCGGATGCCCCGGCGGCGCTCGGGGCGGCCGACGTCGGGGCATCCGAGGCGCTTGCCGGGGGTTCGGCCGGGGTGGCCTCGGTAGGGCTGGGGATCAGGAGGGAGCAGCCGAAGCCGGCGACGGCCGCGGCGGCGACCGCGATCACCACGGCCGCCCGGCGCCGTCCGGGCCCCAGGCGCGGGCGTTCTGCGGAGCGCGGCGCCCGGACGCCGTCGTCGGGTACGAGGACATCCACCGTCATGCCGCCGGGGACGGGCGGGAGTTCCTCTGTATCGCCGCCGGTCGGGGTGTGCGGGACGGGTACGGCCTCGGTTGCGTGGGTGCGGTAGTCCTTGTCCTGGCGTATCTCGTCGAGGAGTTGGGCCAGCGCGTCGGTGCTGCGCGGGCGCACCACTAGGATGGGCTCCAGCGCGGTGCGGTCGTCCGGTGAGTCGGAGGCGGGCGGTGTGGGCACGGTGCTTTCCTTCCGTCCCGTGGCGGGAACCGGGGCTGTCCCTCGCGGAATGGATACGCAACGCCCGTGCCGGAGGTTCAGCCGGTGCACCGCAAACGCCTGGGCCCGTCGGTCTGGCAGCACGGCACAGCTCGTACGTGGCGAATCAGCCCGCTTGAGCAGTGGCCGGTCCGCCGAGCGGAAAACTGGGCGACGCCGTGCTTTCGGCGGAACACGCTGTCCACGAACAAGGCGATATCGGATTTCCGGTCGACAAGTCAGAGGAGTCACGACGATGAGGATCCGAAACAGGATCACGGTCCTGGCAGCGACGTTCGTGAGTTGCGCGGGCATGGTCACGTTGGCGACGGGGGCAAGCGCCGCCACGCCGACCACGGACTCTACGGCGGGCATACCGCCCGCATTACGGCCGCAGCGGCTGCGAGCAGCTATCACACGATCAAAGAACATGGCCTACGCCCAATGTGCGGACGCGCCCGGCGGGGTACTCAACGTCAGACTCCAGCTGGCGGCCAACTGCAACGGTTCCAGCACCCAGAACTGGGCGTAGGTGTCGACCGGTGCGGTGGACACCTACTACCTGGTGAATCAGGCGAGTGGGTACTGCGCCGAAGCCGACAACGGCACCAGCGTTCCAGGAGAGGCAGCCGACGAATACTGCGGCGACGGACTGGCGTCGGAACAGTGGGTCGAAACCGCCGCGATCGTCGACCAGAGGGTCGGCGCGAAATTCAGGCACGTGGGCACCAATCTGGGCCTCGACACGGTCAGCAGTACCGGCAGCCAGCTCATGCAATGGAGTTGCGACGACGCACACCCGGCAGCGGCCCAGGTGTGGACCGTGAGTTAGGCCGTTGCTGAAGAGCCTGTCGGCACCGCGGCACAACGGCAGACACCTCACGATGCCAACGCGTCAAGCTGCGGCAGCAAGCTCGGTGGGGAAGGCGGTCTGTTCGTCGAACAGCTTGCGGTGCTGGAGACAGTG